>JBJKRT010000090.1:0-171205 GCA_046704545.1 Longimicrobiales bacterium | reverse complement strand
AGCGGAGCGGGCAGGCTTGGCGTATGTTTCGGCCTTGATGTCGTGAGGACTCGCGCCGAACCTCCGCTGGATCGCACGCACGTTGGCACAGCCGCGCCTGACGCTCAGACTCCTGGGAAGGATCACCTTGCTGGACGCCTCCGGGGCGCCCCTGGAGACGGCTCTGGGGCAGGCGAAGCCGTTCGCGCTCCTGGCGTATCTGGCCTTGGCTCCGGACCGGTTCGTCAGCAGAGGAATCCTCAGAGCGCTCCTCTGGCCGGAGAGCGACGAGACGCGGGCGTCCAACTCCCTGCGAGTGTCCCTGTCCCGTCTTCGCTCCGCCCTGGGCCGGGACGCGATCCGGACCCGGCCGGACCACGCCATCGCGTTGAATTCGGCCGCGGTGGACTCCGACGTGGTGCGCTTGCGCCGGGCCTTGGAGGCAGGCGACTGGCGCGGAGCGCTCGACGTCTACGGCGGTCCCCTCCTTCCGGGCTTCCACGTGGACGGCTGTTCGGAGTACATGGCGTGGCTGGACGGGGCTCGCGCCGAGCTGGAGCATGCCACGCTTTCCACGGTCCTTCAGCAGGGCGAAGCCATGCTCGACGCGGGCGACGCCCACGGTGCCGCCGAGGCGGGCGCCGGGGCCTTGCGCGTCCAGGGCCTGGAGGAGGAGGCGTTGCGGCTCAGGCTCCGCGCCCTCGCCGCATCCGGCCGCCGGGGGCAGGCTCTGAAGGAGGCGGGCGCATTCGTGGAGGCGTTCCGACAGGCCCTGGACATGCCCCCTTCGGAGGCGACGGTCGAGCTGATCGGACAGCTCAGGGAAGGGCCCGCCGAGCATTTCCCGGACACAGGACACGGTGAGGAGAAGACTGTCGAAGCTTCCGCACCGGCGCCCACTCCCGTGGACTCCGGTCGGGCCGTGGCGGGGGCCGCTCGGGTCGAGCAGGCGCCCCACTCCCACCGCCGCTTGAGGTGGACGTTGGGTGTGGGGGGGCTCGCCGTGGGTGTCTGCGGTGTGGTGTTCCTCCTCGGCTCCGGACACGCTGTTCACCGTCCCGATCCGACGGTGGCCGCCATGGTGGCGAAGGGCCGCCATCTCTTCCAGCAGGGCGACTACAAGGCCGCGGAGGCCAGGTTCCGGAAGGCCACCGAAGCCGATTCCCTGGACGGCGAGGCCTTCTATCGCCTGGCCGTGACGGCTGACTGGCTCGCCTGGCCGGATATCGCCAAGCCGGCGCTCCAGCGGGCGGAAGAGCTCGCTCCGTCCGCACCGCTTCGGATCCAGCGCCTGGTGTGGGCCCTGGCCCATCCGGGCGAAGCGAGGAAGATCTACCAGGCGATCCTCGCCAAGGACCCCGAAGACCCCGACGCGCTCCTCCTGCTGGGTGATCTGGAGTTTCACTGGGGCCCCACCCTGGGCATCCCGCCGGCCGAGGCTCGTCCCGAGTTCGAGCGCTTGCTCCGACTGGTCCCGGGCCACCAGGCGGCGCTCGTGCACCTCCTGCGCCTGGCGGGGATGCGCGGCGACCTGAAGGCCGTGCGCGAGCTCCACGGCACGTTGAGCGCGGAGCATCCGAGCGCCGTGGATGCGGCCATGGGCACGGTCCTCGAAGCGGTCCTCGATCCCGGGGCGCCGTTTCCGAAGGGGGCCGTGAAGGGGCTCGACGACGGAGACGTGATCGAGGTCATGGAGGTGCTGGCGTCGGTTACCGTCGAGCCCGACCGGGTCGACGCCTTCCTGGCGGACCTCACCCGGGCGGTCCACACGAAGAGCGACAAGCTCGAGCCCTATCTATGGGACGCGGCGGCGGCCATGGCTCGTGGGCGCCCCACCGATGCCGACGCGTGGCTCGACTCGGTCGGTACGATCGACCCGGCCCGCCGTGACGAGTTCAAGGCCTGCTTCACCTTGCTTCCGTTCCTGCACCCGGGTCCCGCCGCGCGTGCGGCGGCGGACAGCCTGCTCCGCGCGCACGCTGGAGATCCCCTCATCGGACCCACGGGATTCGACCTGAACGCCGACGCCATCTACGCGCATCGAAGGCTCTTCCTCGAGTATCTGACGCAGGTCCCGCGGCCCGGCGAGAATCTGGCTTTTCCGGCCTTCGACAGCCTGAAGCAACAGACATGGATGGACCAGGCCTTCGTCTCCTCGTACCGGCGGTACCTGCGGGCCCGAGCCATCTATCGTGTGACCACGGAGCCGAAGCCCGCCCTCGAAGCCCTCTCCGGTCCAGGCCTGCCCGCCGACAGCGTTCTTCCCAGCCTCGTGAGCTATCCTCTGGCGTACGAGCGACTCCTGAGGGCCGACCTGCTCCGGAAGATGGGGCGCAGCACCGATGCCCTGCGCTGGTACGAGACGTTCCCGGACACGTATCCGTACGACCGGGCGTTTCTGCCCTATGCGCTCGTGAGGCGGGGGTGGCTCCAGCTGGAGGAGGGCGACCACTCCGCCGCCATCACGACCCTCCGGCTGGCCGTGGAGTATCTCGCGAACGCGGAACCCCCGTTCGCGTCCCTGCTCACCGAGGCACGGAACGGGCTCGGGCTCGCGAGCGGGACGGGCGCCAGCTTCTGACCCGCGGCAGGAGCGTCGCGCCTACTTCTTCAGCAACCCTGTCTTGTAGAGGTACTGAAGCGGGTCGTCCGTCGCGAAGGCGCTCACGTTCTGCACCTTGCCCAGGCCGGCGACATTCAGCGACGCCTTGGCGTCGAACACGTTCTTCGCATGCAGGAACTTCACGAACTTCTCGAAGTGCGGTTGGCCCGGCCGGTAGTGTCCGGAGAAGTTGTCGGCGTATACGACTTTGCCCTTCGTGATCTGGAGCATGCCCGCGCAGCGGACCTTGTTGCCCGAGACGAACGTGGAGTGATGGAAGTACTTTCCGCGATGCTCCGCGACGAACAGCTCCTTGCCTTCGGACCATACGTAGGCGGCCCGGCCGTCCGCGGCCTTCTCACTCCGGTAATCGCTCGTGTCGGCGATCTCGGCTACCGCGTTCATCTTGGTCACGGGGACCATCTTCAGTAGGCCCGTGCCGTCGAAGACGACGAGCTTGAGCTTGTCCCATTTGTCCGGGGCATCCCCCTGGTCGCTGCGCGCATAGCCGACCTGGCTCAGCATTCCCCGTTCCTTCACGTCGTCCCGGCACATCGGCTGGTCTTCCAGCCAGAGAAAGAAAGGGGTGTCGATCTCCTCGATGAACCACTTCGCCAGCATCAGCTCCATGTACTGATTGAGCTGATCCGCGGACAGTCCCGCCACGTTGTCCCGCTGGTCGTTCAGATACTTCGTCAGCGGCATGCCCGGCTTCCATCCCCCCTCCATGCGAATGGGCCGGTGACCGGGATCCCACTTCTCGAGGACGACGTTGCGGGCGAGCGTGGCGAACTCCTCGTCGTCGCCGGGATCGTATTCGTTCAGCTTCCTGATGAACCCTGCGGGGGTGCGGATGTCCTTGTCCGAGTATAGGGCCTTGAGGTCGGCGAGGTACTTGCGCTTGCGCTCGGCCCTTCGGGACAAGGTCAGTACGTTCCTCTCCAGCGTTTCATCGAACGGGTTACCGCTTCCGAACGACCTGTCCCACGCGTCTCTGCGAACCGACCTCTTCGCGGCCGCCTTCGGACTGACGCGCTCCTCCTTCAGATACCTCCATGCACGGTGGCCGATCTGGAAGAGGCTGGCCATGCGGCTGTCGAGGTGATTCAGGCTCGACTTGGGAATGCTGTGATAGGCCGCGATCATGGTCCCCAGGCTCTTCAAGCTCTCCATCTGACGGCGGAAAGCCGGGGACGTGCGTTGAAGCGAGCTCCGTTGGTGCCGGCCGATGATCTTCTGCCAGCCTTCGGAGCTGATGATGTCGCGCCACGGTCTCACGCCTGCACCCCCCTGGGCGGGTTTTGCCGTCACGTTCGATGGCGGAAAACGGGTCGGATGGGCAAGAGGACCCATACTACAAATGTTTCCCCGCAGCAAGGATCCTGCCGGGAGCCCGGGGGAGATGCCCGGTGCACGTAATGTGCGCACCAACAGCGCAGGCCCGGCGGCCCGGCCCACTTGTGGGGTTTGCGGGGTCGTCCTATCGTGCTCCGATTTGCCCCCCCGCCCGTGTCGGCCCGCTCTGCGGATATCTGCTACGCGCATTCAGGGGAAATCATGCGTGCATCCCACTCGGAGCCCTCGCTCCTCTGCCGGGGCCGCGCCCCGCTCATCGCCATCACCCTCTGGGCCGCGGCGCTCTGCGTACCCGTGGGGAGCGCGGCATCCGCTCAGAGTCCCCCCGGACCGCGCGACACGACGTTGGCCAACGGTCTCCGGGTGATGGTCCTGGAGGACCACGCGGTCCCGCTGTCCACGGTGCTGGTCGCCGTTCGCAACGGAGCGTTCACGCAGCGACCGGGGGAGCAGGGGATCGCCCACCTGTACGAGCACATGCTCTTCCGCACCTACAAGGGGAACCCGTCGAAGTTCGCCGAGGACGCGAGCTCCCTGAGGGCCGTGTACAACGGGCAGACCGAAGAGGACGTCGTCTTCTATTTCATGATGCTCCCGTCCAGGTATACCGGTCATGCCATCCAGCAGCTCGCGCGTCTGGTGAGCCGCGCCGTCTTCAGGAAGCGCGACTTGAACGACGAGGAGCCGGTGGTCCTCGATGAGCTCGCTCGCGACGCCTCGGATCCGGTGGGCGAGCTGCGGCGTGCCGAGGGCCGGGATCTCTGGGGGAGCGATTGGTACCGCAAGGACGTCGGCGGGGACAGCACATCCGTGAGGCAGGTGACGCTCGATCGACTGCAGGCGTATTTCGACCGCTACTACGTTCCCAACAACGCCGCCCTGATCGTCACCGGAGACGTGAATACGGAGGACGTCTTCAAAGAGGCGGCCCATCGCTTCGAAAAGTGGCAACGCGCGGAGGACCCTTTTGCGGGCACGAAACCCGCTTCCATGATTCCCCTCGCCCGGTCCAGGGTCATGGTAACCACATCGGATGCCACCGAGGCCACGATCCGAATCGAGCTTCAGGGCCCCGGGCTCACGTCCGACTCCGCCGGTGTGAAGGCCATGGACGCCCTGGTCGAGCTTCTCGGCTCACAGGGATCTCCCTTTCTGCGCGACATGGTGGTGAACGGACCGTTCCGCGAGTTGAACTGCGGTTTCGAGAAGAGCCGTTCGGCCGGTACCCTCGTCTTTCAGGGCTCGACGGATCCGCAGCGGGCCTCGGAGGCGGCAACGCTCCTCGCGGATACGCTCAACAACATCGAGGGGTATCTGAAGGGTCCCGACATCGCTCGGGAAAAGCTCCGGGAGCTCGATCGGGCGCTCGTGCTGGAGCGACGAGCCACGCTGGCACCGTACATGGCAGAGCTGTGGGCGCGGGGGGAGGCCCTCGACCTCTCGGGGGAGGTCGACCGTGCCACGAACGCCGAGCTGGTCCGCGTCGCGCGTACCTACCTGGAGGGCAAGCCCCGGGTGATCGGCGTGATCGTACCGGAGACAATGGCGGCCGCGGTCCGAGCCGACCTCGAGCGGAAGGAGGGACTACGATGAGCGTGAGACGAAGCGTCGTGCCGCTGTTGGCGACGGCCGCCGTGCTCGTCGGTGCACCGGCCCGTGCGTCCGGTGCTGTCACATCGGCTTCTCCGACGGGCGATACCCTCACCACGATGTACGACGCGTCGGGCGTCCGTGTGATCCAGCGCACGACGAATCGGAACGACATCGTCTCGGTGCGTCTGTACCTCCTGGGGGGGAGCCGTCAGCTGAAGCCCCGCACGCAGGGCGTCGAGGCCATGCTGATGCGCACCGCGCAAATCGAGCACAGGGAGGCGCTCGCCGATGCCGGTGCGCGCTCGATCCTCTACGCAGGCCACGACTGGACCGTGACCGGCTTCCAGACGCTGAGCGAGAATCTCCGAGCCTCGTGGGCCGCCTGGGTGCCCGGCGTCGTCGCCCCCACGCTGGACTCTGCCGCCGTCGGCCGTGCACGCGGCGAGATGATCAGCGAGGCTCGCCGGCGCAACGGAAATCCAGACGAGCACGTGTACGCGCTGGCCTGGGGGACCGCCTTCGCGGACCACCCCTACATCCTCAACCCGTTGGGCACGGTACCGTCCCTGAGCATCCTGCACGTGGGGGACCTGCGCGCCTATGCCAGGGAGGAGTTGGTCCGGTCACGGATGCTCCTGGTGGTGGTGGGCAACGTGGACCGCGACACGGTGTCCGCGCTCGTGGCTGGATCGCTGGGTACGTTGCCGGCCGGCGCCTACACCTGGACCCTGCCGCCCCCGGTGCCGAAGCGACCCCCGAGAATCGCCTTCGAGAATCGTCGGCTTCCCACCAACTACCTGCTCGGTTACGTCATCGGCCCGCCGCCCACGGACGAGCAGTACTTCGCGTTCGAGGTTGCCACGAACCTCCTCTCCGGCCGGCTGCACAACGTCGTCAGGGTGGAGCGCTCCCTCTCGTACACGGCCTCCGCTTCCTTCGAGGAGAATGCCATCCCCACGGCCGCCGTGTACGCCACGAGTGCGGATCCAGCCAAGGTCTACGAGCTCATGCTGAAGGAGCTCACCTGGTTGCAGACTCTGTCGAACGTGCCGGGCGATGTGTTGCGCTATTATCTGGACGAGTTCGTCATCGACCAGCTCGCGCAGGATCTGACCAACGACGCGCAGGCGCAGGCCCTCGCCCGAGCCCAGCTCTACTTCGGTGATTATCGGCTGGCGGACCAGTACGTGACGCAGCTACGCCGGGTTCACCCGCAGGATATCCGGAGGGTCGCGATCGAGTACATGAGGGTCATGCAGCTCGGCTATCTGGGCAACACGCGCCTGATGAAGCTCCAGTAGTCGGGGTGGCTCACGCGGCCTGGGCGTCCCCACAGGGCTTGGTCCCGCGGTATCCCTCTCCCATGCCCAGAGCGCCGCACCGGACGAGCTCGGCGATCTCCACGCACGTGGTGACGCCCTTGTCCCTGGCGTACCAGCGCCGGAGTCGGGGATACCGCTCGGACTTGTCGAGACCTCGTCCTGTCTTCTCGAACCAGTCCTGAAGCTCCCGGGGCCGGGGTCCCCACCATCCCCGCTCCGCACCGTCCTCGTCCAGGAGGATGGCCACGGGGATCGAGCGAGAGCCATGAGTCAGGTGCGCGTCCATCACCTCGGGCGCTTCCTCGCGACCGACGATGCGCAGCTCGACGTTGGGGGTCGCTTCGGCGAGGCGGGCGATCACCGGCACCGTATTCACCGCGTCGCCACACCAGTCGTCGGCCAGCACGAGGAGCTTCCAGCGCCCTTCCACGGCCGCGATGCGCTCCACCGACTCCTCGTCGGGCACGACACGACCGGCCATGGCCAGCCACAGGTTCCTGTTCGCTTCCGCCGCTTCCAGAAATTCACTGAACGTCCTGCCCGCTTCCCAGGCTTCGACGTTGGTCATCTATACCTCTTCTCGTACCAGGTTGTCTTTGCTGGATGAAGCCGCCGCGCATCGCCGCCGCTTCCACCGGCGAGTTGCGCACCGCTCCTCCATGACCCTCACCGACGATAAGAAACACGTCAAGGTGCCGGAGCGGGGGCCAGGGCCGCGCTCCGGGCGCCGCTCCCGGAGCTCTGCGGAGCTCATGAGCCAATCCGGGCCGCTTTCCTGTTTCCAGGATGGCGTACCCATCTCCCGGACCCTCCCCCTCCTGGAGGAAACACATGCGCGTCCACCGGACGATCTCCCTGGCCGCACTGGCTCTGCTCGCTCTCCCCGCCCTGGTCCGCGCCCAGACCTTCGAAGGAACGCTGAAGCAGCGCTCCATGGACATCGACGACCAGGCCCTCTACGACATCGTCCATCCGGACGGCCTGAGCGAGTCCGATGAAGGTCCCGCCTGGCTCCGGGCCACGGCCGCCCGACTGTTCGGCATGCCGGAGGAACGGCTCGTCGAGCTGGCCATGGACCGGCCGGAGGCGGTGACCGTCTACATCAAGGGAGACAAGGTCCGCTACGATGCCGGAGGCGGCACCTGGGCCATCGTGGACGTGGCATCCGGGGTCACCACCATGGTGAACCCCCAGGGGCGCTACTTCATCCGGATCTCCGCCGATGCCGTCAAAGCCTCGGCAGCCGAGTCGCAGCGCCGCGCCGACGAGATGGTGAAGCGGATGGGGTTGGATCCCGACGAGGTGAAGAAGGCCTCCGAGGCCGAGGAGGCGGCGGCTGCCGGACCCAAGCCCAAGGTCCGTGCCCTGGGAAAGACCGAGACCATCAACGGCATCAAGGCGTCGGCCTACGAGGCCATGACCGATCAGGAGATCGCCGTGGGGTGGTGCGCGGAGGACACATGGGGGCTCCGGAAGACCATGGAGCGCATGGCCAAGCAGATCGGTGCGATGAACGGCGACGACCAGGAGGACGACGGAGACGTCGTGGAGCTCCAGGACGCCGTCTGCGAAGGCAAGCTTCCCGTGAAGGTCCAGGTCTATCGCGACAACGCCATGACCGCGTACAGCCTCGAGGAGCTTCTGGGCATCGACCGCTCGCCCGTGCCTGCGGCCAAGTTCCGCATCCCCGCGGGCTACACCGAGAAGAAGCTCTCCGACCTCATGCGCTGATCCGGCCATCGGCACTTCCCCATCGTCCCGCGTCCGCGAAGAACCGGAGACATCTCCCATGGACCAAGCACCGAAAGCAGACCTGAGCAAGCGCATCATCGCAGCGGTGATCGACGCCGTGATCACCTTCGTCGTGGGCTTCGTCCCGTGGGTGGGGGGGCTGGCCGCGATGGCCTACTGGCTCGTCCGCGACGGCCTGGATTTGAGCTTCATGGACCACCGATCGCTGGGAAAGCAGCTCATGAAGATCCGACCCCTCACCGCCGACGAGCAGCCCACCGACCTGGCCGACTCGATCAAGCGCAACTGGCCGCTGGCCTTCGGTGGGCTGGGGCAGTTCCTGACGTTCATCCCGTTCATCGGCTGGATCCTCCTGATCCCGGTCTTCTTCATCGCGTTCGGTCTGGGCGTCGTGGAGCTGGTCCTCGTGATCACCGACGGCCAGGGCCGTCGCCTTGGAGACCGATTCGCCAACACCCACGTCGTCGAGACGGAGGCATGAATCCCATGAAGAGCACTGTCACGATCCTGCTGGCCCTGGCCGTTGTGTCCGTGGGCTGCGGCGGAAGAGATGCGAAGACCGCGGACATCCGGGAAGCCGGTGCCGCACCGTCCGTCGCCGAAGCCGTGGCGAAGGTGGCCTCCGCGGCCAAGTCCGCCTCCGATGCCTGGGTCGAGTACACCGTGAGCGGAGACTTCACCGGCAAGGGGCACGACGAGGACGTGGTGCTGTGCTCCGAGGGTGGCGAGGGCCAGCTCAACATCGCGGCCCGCGGCGCGTGGTATCTGGACATGGAGTTCCAGGGCGCCAAGCCCGGGACCCACGAGGGCAAGCTCACCGTCACGCTTCCCGAAGGCCTGAAGGGTGCGCCGAAGGGTGTCTTCGCTCGCAGGATGAAAGGTCCGGGCACCGCCACCGTGAAGGACGCCGGCACCGACGCTCTGGGCCTGCACAAGGTCGAGGTGGCGTTCACGGCCTCAGGCCTGAAGAACGACGACGGCCAGAAGGTCGACATCACCGGCAAGCTCTCCTGCGGACTCTTCTAGGGACGGGGCCCATGCGGCGCGTCATCCTGGTACTCGTGACGGTCCTCCTCGCCACCGCGCTTCCCGGTCCGGTCCTCGCCCAGGCCGGAAAGGCCGGGAAGCCCGGAAAGGATCGGCAGGTGCTGACCGGGAAGCTCCTCAAGTCCCTGCGCCGTGGAGACTCCACCCAGGTCAGAGCCCTGGTGGCGCAGGGCGCGCCCATCGACGGTGACGCGTTCATGGTAGCGCTGGGCAACAACCGCCCGGACATGGCGCGCCTCCTGGTGCGGCTCGGGGGAGATCCCGATGCGAACGGGTCCATGGGGATGCCGGCCCTGGCGCTGTTCTTGAGCGACAAGGATACGGACAAGCTGACCCTCCTCCTCGAGCTGGGCGCCAACCCGAACCAGCGGGTGGGGAAGGGGCAGGTCACGCCGCTCATGATGGCGGCCATCGAGAACCAGGTGGAGGCTGCCAAGGTGCTCCTCCAGGCCGGGGCCGATCCATCCATGAAATCGGGAGACGGGGAGACGGCCATGGAATGGGCCGTCGCCGTGGGAGCGTTGAGCGGCGACAAGAAGATGGCGGAGACCCTGGCCGACGGGTCGCCCGAGTCACAAGCGCTGCTGTCCAAGATCACAGGCGACATGAACGTGGACGGGACGCACCAGGACGGTGCGCAGACGCTCTCCGAGGACCAGAGCACGTATGTGCAGGGGAAGTTCACCGGACCGTGCCTGGCGAGGCGGAACCCGCGCTTCGATCCGGCCAAGCCCAAGCCGGGCATGTCGGGATCGGGTGGATACCGGGAGACCCACGTGAGCTTCAAGGGAGGCCAGAAGGTCGGTATGATCACGCCGCCCGATTGCACGCCGCTGGACCTCATGCCCGCCCAGTACGAGATCACCGTCCTCGGGGGCGACCTGAGCTGGGTGTGGGAGTGCGAGAAGGGGCGGGGGGGCAAGTGTCCCATTCTGGTGCGCAGCGAGAACTACGAGTCGGCGAATAATCGGTTCGACGTGGGCGTGGAGCGCGGCCCTCCGAACGACGCTGCCGCCGGCCCCGACGAGCCGTGCCGCGTGGAGTCGGTGGAGATTACCTCGCCTTCGCCCGGCAAGCAGGTGTCCTTCGATGGCTCCCCGACCGGGTTCCTCAAGGTGACCGCGCGTGCCGTGGCCAAGCCGGACGACTGCGACAAGCCGTTGCAGTGGTCCATGGCGGACATCGGATCGTCCAAGGCCCTGGTGCAGGCGGCCGGAGATACGGCGGTCTTCACCTACCGCGGTCTTCCGGACCGCAACGACGACTTCGGGCCCACGGTCATCAAGGTCAGCGCCGGCGGCAAGACGGACACGGCATCCGTGGTCGTATTCTTCACCCCCGTGGCCTTCAACCACGGCGGCTCGGGATCGCTGCCCAACTGGATGTACTACTGGGACCAGACCCGGGCCGGCAGCGGCGAGACGCCCAGCTACACGCCCGAGCGCATCTCCGAGACCGTGGAAGGAGAGCGGGTGCAGGGCCAGTACGACTACGCCGAGGATGTGGTCTACCTCACCGATCGGGCATACGGAAGCTCGTGCGCTCGGCGGAACGCGGCGTACGGGGGTGGCTCGTCCAAGGGCATCGACTGCTTTGCCGAGCTGGTGCGCCATGAGGGCCAGCACAAGAAGGAGCGCCACCAGTGGTGGGGAACGTTCAACCCCAAAGCCGCCAAGGCGGCCGGGTTGGCCAGCTACATGAAGAACTACGACGCCGATGCCGACCTCGTGCCCAACGACGTGGAGAAGCGCCTCTCGGAATCCAGGGGATGCAACTGGCTCTGGCCGAAGAGCTGCTCGGGTCGTCCGGACGGGACCATCGATCTGGAGATGAACGCGTACGGCGAAGGGTGGAGCTGGATCCGTGGAGGTGCCGACGCGCAGGACTGGTCGTGGTGCGGCAAGCAGTGGCAGGACGCCAAGGTCTGCCCCGGAGGCAAGATCTGGTAGGAGCGCGGCGGGCGGCGCCGGGGCACGGCCCGGTGTCCGCCCGCCCACAGGTTCAGGAGTCGCTCCGGATCATGGCGCGGTAACGTGCGGCCTCATCGCGGCGGCCGCGCATGTCGTAGAAATCGGCGAGCCGACGCACCGAAGCCACCGTCCATCGATCGCGGGGTCCCGGGCCGGACAGGAGCTCGTCGCAGGCGCCCACCAGGAGCGTCTCGGCCTCGTCGTAGCGTTGCTGCAGGGCCAGGTCCGATCCCAGGAGGCTCTCCGCGTTCGCGGTCCAGCCGTGATGTGGGCCCAGCATCCGTGTGAACGACTTGAGGGCCTCGCGCAGGTAGGGCTCCGCTTCTCCGTATCGCCCTCGCAGCATCGACAGGCGACCCACGGAGAGCGCCGCATCTCCGACGCGCCAGCTCCCGCGTGGCCAGCTCACTCGCGCATACACGAGCCGTTCCTCCAGCGCCCGCGCAGCGGCCAGCGAGTCGCCCCGCAGCGCTTCCGCGGACGCCAGGTTCTGGAGCGTCGTCAGACGCTCCGTCGGCGTCATCCACGCCCTGTACTCCTTCAGCGCCTTGCGGTAGAGCGTGGCCGCGTCGGCGTATTCGCCCTTGTGCCGCAGGAGATAGCCCAGGTTGTTCAGCGTCTGGGCGCCGATCTTGCCACCGCGGTCCTCGGCGTTTGCCACGCGCGCCAGGATGCTGCGGTAGAGGGCCTCCGCCGAATCGGGCTCCTGGTCCACGCGCAGAACGGTCGCGTACGCCAGCGCCTGCATGAGCGTGCGCGGGTCCTGGGTTCCCGCATGACGCCGGAGGATGTCCAGGGCCCGGCCGGACAGGGCTCGTGCCGAGTCCGCGTGCTCGAGCCGTGACAGGGCGGTGCCCTCCACGGCCAGCGCGAGCGCGATCTGGGTAGAATCGGCGCCGATGCGACTCATGAGGTGGTCGGCCTGACGTGCGAAGGAAAGAGACTCGTCGAACCGACCCCGAGCCGCGTATGCGTGGGCCAGGCGCAGGAGCGTGTGGGCCACGACGGTGTCGCCCAGCTCGCCCGTCTCCGGGCGAAGGGCCAGCGCTTCCTGAAGGAGTGACGTGGCCTCCACCTCCATTCCCAGGCCGACGTACGCTCGTGCCATGACCTCGAGCATCTGCGCTCGGAGACGCGGCCTCCGGGACAGCATGTCCCGTTGTCGGGCGACGCCCCGCTCCAGGGCCGCTCGCACCGTGAGCGTGTCTCCCGAGCCCTCCCCCGGCTCGGCCAGACCCAGGATGTCCAGAAGGAGGTCCGTCACCTGCTGGGTGGTGGCCGCCTCCTCGGCGATGCGTGCGGCCTGGGCCCGCGTGGTGAGGGTGTAGCGCACGCCCAGTCCCGTGACCCCAACCGCCAGCAGGGTGACGAGGGCGGCCATGGACACGCCTACCCGATGTCGGCTCACGAAACGCGTAAGCAGGTACCAGCGCGTGTCGGGCCGCGCCGAGACCGGCAGCCCGCCGAGCGCCCGCCGCAGATCGTCGGCGAGCTCGCCCACCGTGTGGTACCTGCGTTCCGGTTCCTTGCGGAGCGCCTTGAGCAGCACGCGGCCCACGTCTCCGGAGAGCTGGCGCCGCAGCGCCGGGAGGCTCGCCCGACGTAGGCGGGCGAGCTCCTCGCAGCTCGCCGTGTCGTCGGCTTCGATCTGCGGGGATTCGTCGGTCCCGGGACACGTCCGCAACGAGAGGTGAGGGGGCGTGGGGTCCGTCTCGGAGATGACGCGCTCGGCTCGAGCGTACGACCCCTCGGGGACCTCGTAGGGGTGGCGACCCGTGATCAAGCGGTAGATGAGGAGCGCGAGACCATAGACGTCGGTGGCGGTGGAGAGCGCCTGGCCCCGGACCTGCTCCGGGCTCGCATAGGCCAACGTCATGGGGTGAGGGTGGTACGTGGACGTGCGGACATCGCCACCCCCGTCCTGCAGGACCCGGGCGATGCCGAAGTCCAGGAGCTTCACGTCCCCGTCGGCTGTGACCAGGACGTTGGTGGGCTTCAGGTCCCGATGGATCACGAAATTGCGGTGCGCGTAGGAAACGGCCCGGCATACCTGTAGGGCCAGCTCCACGCGCTGAGTCACCGTCAGTCGATGGCGATCGCAGTATTCGTGGATGGGCAGGCCCTCCACGTATTCCATGACGAAGTACGGTGTACCGTCGTCGGTGAACCCCCCGTCGAAGAGCCGCGCGATGTTCGGATGGCGCAGCGTGGCGAGGATGCGCCGCTCCTCGAGAAAGCGGCGCCGGTTCGCGGCGGACCAGGCTCCCGTGGCCACCAGCTTCACCGCGGCCTGAACGGTGAAGCCGTCCTCCCGCCGTTCTCCCAGGTAGACGGCTCCCATGCCACCCCGGCCCAGGAGCTTGACCAGCCTGTACGGGCCCGCCGTGCCACCCACGAAATCTCCGGGTTCGGAAGCGGCCGAAGGCAGGCCCGCCCGCTCCGCCAGGCCCGACAGATAGCGCTCCGAGGCGGGGACCCGTCGGAGCAGCGCGAGCACCTCGTCGCGGAGATCGGGATCGTCGGCGCACTCCCGCTCGACCAGGGCCTCCTGCTCGTCGTGCGGCAGGCCCATGGCCGTGGAGAACACCGCCTCGATCCGATCCCAGCGCGGGTCGCTCATGGCGTCAGCGCGTCGCGCTCTCGATGTCACGCACGAGCCAGGCGCTGGCCAGCGCCCAGTCCCGTTTCACGGTGGCGGGAGACAGGCCCAGGAGCTTGGCGGTGTCCTCGATGGTGAATCCCCCGAAGAATCGTGCTTCGAGCACGCGAGCCTGGCGTTCGCTCCGGGCCTCGAGGCGCGCCAGGGCGTCGTGGAGGGCCAGGATCTCCTCCGCCGTTCCGTCGTCCATGTAGATCGACTCGTCCACGGCGAGCGGCTCCTGCCCGCCGCCCCGCTTGGCCGCCTGCTGGCGCTCGGCGTAGTTCACCAGGATCTGACGCATGGCGCGGGCCGCCACGGCGAGGAAGTGAGGCAGGTCGTTCCATGACGCCCCATCCTGCTTCAGCAGCTTCAGGTATGCTTCGTGGATCAGGGAGGTGGTGTCGAGCGTATGGTTGCCCTGCCACCGGCGGCGGTGCCCTCGGGCGAGGCGGTGGAGCTCCTCGTACACCGTCGAGAAGACCGAGTCGAACGCTTCCTTGTCGCCCTCGGCGGCTCGGTGCAGGAGCTCGGTCATCCCTTCCGTCGGTGCCATCCTGGAAAGGTCGGTCGCGCCGAGGGCGGGTGTCAATCCGGAGGGCGTTGGGGCCGACTTCGTCACCGGCTGCATCCATGGCGCAGGTCATACGCGCACGACCGCGGGGCTGCAGAGGCTCCGGGAACCGTGCGGATGCGAAATGGGGAAGAATGTCCCATGCCGAGCCGCGAGTCGCGGGTTCATCTTGGGCCGGTGGGCGTGCAGCCCCGATCGAGATCCTCCCGACCAGGACGGTTCCATGAAGACACACGCGCGACTCGCCACGCTCTTTCTGCCGGTGCTCCTTTTCGGTCTGGCATGTGGTGGCGGTGGAGGTCCCACCGACCCCGGCGGTTCCGACGCCGGAGGTCAGTTGGGGGGTGGAAACGACGGTGGAGGCGACAGTGGGAACGACGGGAACGGCCAGTCTGCCGGGACGGTGATCGGTACCGTCACATCGGTCGGCGGGACGCTGGTGGGGGCTTCCGGGAAGGTCCAGCTCGACATACCGGAGGGAGCGTTGAGCGACAGCGTGCAGATCACGGTGGACCCGGCCTCGGGCCTTCCGACCTCGTCCGATCTCGTGTCCGGCACTTCGTACACGTTCGGCCCCGACGGGCTGACGTTCGCGCACCCCGTGGCGCTGACCGTCGCCTACGATCCGGCGAACGTGCCGTCCGGCCGGAGTCAGGCGTCGCTCGGACTCTACAAGGCTCTTTCGTCGTCCTGGAAGGAAGTCGAGTCCGTGGAGGTCGATACCGTGGCGCACAAGGTCACCGGCTGGATCAGCGGGTTCAGCTCGTACGGGCTGCAGGGAGGGCGAATCGAGAACGTCGACGGCTCGTGGAAGGTCGTGGAGACGGTGCTGAAGAACGAATGCGAGGACGACGTGGGGTCGACGTACAGTCACACCGTGGACATCGCCCAGGACGGAGCGGACATCACGGTGACCGTCGACGGAGCCGCGTACTCGGGCACCGTGGACGGCAGCGTGGTGGAGTGGTCCGGGTCGTTCGAAGAGGACGGAGGCGCCGTGAGCGATCAGCTCCGAGTGCTCATCGACGCGGGCGGGAACCACTTCGAGGGCACGTCGGTCTGGACCTACACCTCCGACGACCTCACCTGCGGTGGATCGTCGACCTTCGCGGGTGACCGGAGCTGAGACGAACGAGGGGGAGGGTGGCGTCGCCACCCTCCCCCAAACGCTCGTCGAAGCGGTTTCGACCGAAACGATCCGACCTAGCGTGGATGGGTCGAAAGGGGACTGCGCGCCGGCGTGTGGGGCGCGCTGCGTCGACCCGCAACGCCTGAAGCGCCGGCGTTGTCGACGGTCAGCGTGTAGGAGACGTTGTTGGAGGGGTTGGCGAGGACGTAGGTCGAGAACCACCCGGTCGCCGTGGCGGTGCGCGTGAGCGTGTGGTATCCCGCGGTGGTGTAATCCTCGTACTTGGGATTGTTGTCACCCGGCTCCCACAGCGACAGCGTGCCGGGGCCGCTCATCTTTACCGTCGCTTTGACCGTCTGCCCGGCCTCGACCCACTCGAAGTAGCCGTCCCAGTGCAGTAGCGGCGAGCCTACGTTGTTCTGGCAATCGTTCGCCGAGATCGACCCGCCGTGGGTGACGCTGCCGGCGAAGTAGTTGTAGTAATGCCGTCCACACCCATTCTCGCTGTTCGGGTCGGAGGTGGCCGAGAGCGTGTAGCTCCCGAGGGTCTTCCCGTCCGAGGCGTAGACGCGGACCTCGTAGGAGCCTGCGGGCAGGGTGACGCGGGTCGTCATGTCGGGTACGCCGATGTCGTCGACGATGTACGTGCCCGAGGCCGTGAGAAGGTCCATCATCGGCGTGAAGTCCGGCGAGCTGAGGTCGAAGCGGACGCTCATCGGTGACGTGCTGCTCAGCACGTACGTATCGTAGGCACCGGATACGTCGGCGTCGGCGGCGCCCGGCCGCCCGGGGTCGACGCAGTCGCTGTCCGTGAGCGCGCCCGCGACCGATCCACCATCCAGGGTCAACGTGGTGGCTTCAGCGCACGGATCCACTGCGATATGGAGCACGGCCGCCACCGAGACGGTCGCGGAGAAGGCCTGATTGTCGTACTTCAGGCCGAAGTTGAAGTCCTGGTCGGTCTGCTCGTCGGTGGTGCAGGTAAGGACGACGCTCTTTGCCGCGTTCGTCATCGAGCAGGCGACGGCGGAATTGTCCGTTCCGTCCAGGGAGAGGTAGTCTCCGTTCAGGGTCAGCATGGCGGTCGTGGACTCGCTGGCCAGAGCCGGCGGCGTGTCGGTGAGCGTGACCGGGTAGCTCAGCTGCTGCTCGACCTGCGCCAGCCAGTCCTGCAAGGAGGTCCAGGTGTCGGAGAACATCAGGACCGTCGATGCGATGCTGCCCGCGGTACCGGTGGAGGCCAGATCGGTCGCGGCGACGGTTCGGTGCTCGGCCGTGACGGTCAACGGAACGGCCGCTCCGTCCGTGAAGTCGAGTGGCTCCACCGCGGTCGAGTCGAGGGCGGGCTTCACGGAAACGTTGCCGGTGGGGAGGATCGGCTCGTTGGCCAGGCGCCGGACGGAGACCGCGTAGGCGAGCATGGTGTGCACGAAGAGCATCGCGTTCGCGGAGAGCACGCCGCACGGTAGCGACGAGAATCCGCCATCGGTGCAGGGGCCGAGGTCGTTCGCCAGGCTGTACGCCATGAGCTGCTGCGTCGCGGCGAGCACGTTGGCGATGTCGACTTCCTCGTTGTTCTTGTATGTGTCGATGCGCTGAGGCCCTCGATTCGCGGGTGCCACGGGCGAGACGGCCAGGGCTGCCGTGTTCGCCGAGATGATCTTCGCGAGGGTCAGACGGTCGTCGGCCGACGCGACCTTGAGCCAATCCCGGAGTGATGTCACCGCCGTGCGTGCCGCCTGCACGTCGGTGGCGGAGGCGTTGCCCACCGAGGAGAGCGAGTCGAGCCTGTCGGACACCTCGCTCGTTACGCTGTTCACGACCGCATCGGCGTCGGTGACCACCGGTGCAGCCAGCACGGTGATCTGCCCTTCGCCCAGCGAGAAGTCGTCCAGGGCTACGCTGAGCGCGTAATCGCCGGGGGCCATGTCCGGGACCTCGAGAGCGAGCTCCGTCGCCGACGTCGCGACCAGCGTGACGGAGTCGGAGCCCAGCGTGGCGGTGAGCGTCTGCCCGGTCTGCAGCGCGGGCGCGCCCGCCGGAAGCGTCAGGGGCAGGAGCTGGAACGGCTGGCCGCTCGGCTGGCTCGCCTGGAGCGCGAAGTGAGCATAGTCGACCGAGATGGAGGCGCTGTCCTGCGCATCGCCCGAAGACGCCACGATCGTGACGTCTCCGAGCGCAACCGTGGTCACATTCCCGGACCCGTCCACGGTGGCGATGTCCGGGCTCAGGGAGGTCCAGCTGATCGAAGCGTTCGAGACCTCGGCGCCGTCCTTGTCGTAGGCCGAAGCGGTCAGGTGCAGCGTATCGCCGTAGCTGATCGTCTTCGTGCCGGGGGTCACCTGGATACGGGCGACGGACTGGGTGGTGTCGCCCGGGTCGGTGGGATTTCCGTCCGACCCGCCGCAGCCGGCGACGAACATCAGGGAGAGAAGCAGGGGGAACCGCGACTTGGCAAGCATGAGGTCTCCGAGAGGGCAGGGGGAGAATCCAGTGCGCGACGAATGTGCCAACAGACCGCGGGACGCACATGGGAAGAAACTGCCCATGTGCCCATGCGGGTGGGCATTGGACCGGGAAGGCCCTGGACACGAGGGCTTCTCTTCATGTATTGTGGCCTACGCGCACCACCTGATGGCCGAGCGGCCCTCCCGCCCCCCACTGACAGACGTCGATGTCGGACCTGCCCCCGATCTCCTCGCATCTGTACGCCGTCACCTTGGGTGCCGGCCCCACGTTGCTCACCCTGCATGGCGGGTTGGGCCTCGACCATACGCTCTTCCGCCCCTGGCTCGATCCTCTGGGTGAAGAGTGTCGGTTGGTCTATTACGACCACCGCGGCCACGGCCGGTCCGAGCGCCCCCGGTCGTTCGAGGGATACAGCCACGCCACCTGGGTAGACGATGCCGATGCGTTGCGGCAATCCCTGGACACACCGCGCGTCATCGTGCTCGGCCACTCCTACGGGGGTTTTCTCGCGCTCGAGTATGCGTTGCGCCACCCGGACCGCGTATCGGGCCTGGTGCTGTCGAACACCGCTCCCGCCATGCACCACGCCGAAGCGGTGCTGGCGAACGCCGAGCGGCGGGGGGGGGCGAAGATGCTCGAGCGTGTGCGGGAGCTGCTCACCGAGCCCATCCCCGACGACGATGCGTTCGCCGAAGGGTTCGGAGACATTCTCCCGCTCTACTTCCACCGGTACGATCCCGACCTCGGATCCCGGATGCTCGCGCACCTCCGACCGTGCGCGGCGGCGTTCAACCACGCGAACGCGCACTGCCTGCCCGGCTACGACGTCCGTGAGCGATTGAGTGACATCCAGGTACCCACGCTCGTCCTGTCGAGCGCGGACGACTGGATCATGCCGGTGGAGCACGGCGGAGACATCCTCGCTGCCGGAATCCCCGAGGCGCGCCACGTGGTGTTCGAGCGCAGTGGCCACTTCCCCTATGTCGAGGAGCACGAAGCCTATGTGGAGGCGGTCTCGGCCTTCGTAGCGACCGTCGGGGAGGTCACGGCGTGATCGGGCGACGCCGGTCGCGGCGCAGCGAGGACCTGCACGGCGTGGAGCGAGTGCTCGACGTGCTGCTCAACCCGCTGGACCATGACGATTTCGACGAGTGGAGACACGGGGTGATGCATGTGCTGCGCCCACTCCTTGGAGCGGACATGCTCTCCTTCCAGGCACCCCACCCAGGGCACGAGCTCTTCGTCAGCGATATCGATCGGCAGCTGGTACGCACGTACACCACGGACTTCATTCCCTACCTCGACAAGGTGAAGAACTACTCGACGCGCATGATCCATCTCGGGGTGGGCAATCGTGCGAAGCTCTGGGGTGCCGATCTGCCGTGGCTGTACCGGTCGGCGTACTACAACGAGTGTATCGTGCCCATGCGCGCCTTCGGTCCCACCTGGACCGCGGCGGCCGTGCCCGGTGAAGAGCGGCCGGCCATCCTTCTGGCTCACGTGGATCGACGCTACGGACGTCGCCTGGGCCGGCGCGAGCTGGGTATCCTTCGCGTGCTGCGTCCCGCCCTCGCCGCCGCGATGGGGATCGTGAAGCGGTTCGAGGCGCACCGCGCCACGCTGGAAACCACGGTGGATGCGGTGGGCGCCGGGGTGATGGTGTACTCGGCGGACGGGCATCTGCTGCACGAGAACCCGGAAGCTACGCGACTGCTCGAGGCCGCCGGTCCCCACCTGGTCCGCCGATGCGCGCGGCAGGTCGCTCGGGCGGCCCTGTCGGTACGCGCCTGGATGCGCGCCCTGAGGTCACCGGAGCACTGGCGTCGCACGCGACACGGAAGACTGACGTTGCGGGCATGCCGGGTCGCTCCGGCCGAAGGCGTCGGAGCTGCGGGCGCGCCGGCCGTCGTGGTCCTGGTGGAGGAGGAGCGCCGCGGAAACCCCGGCCTCGAGGAGATCCGGATCCGTCACCGGCTCACGAGGCGTCAGGCCGAGGTCGCCACGCTGCTGGCGGAGCGTGCCACAAACGCGGAGATCGCCAAGAGGCTCCGTATCAGCCCCGCCACGGCCCGGCACCATACCGAAGCGGTCATGGGGGCGCTCGGCGTGAAGAGCCGTCGGGAGGTGGCGGGTAAGCTCGAGGGCGAGGAGCGGCGCGTGGAGTCCTGAGCGTACGGGCGGGAGCGCTCCTCTCCGGGGGCAGCGGCGTCCCAGGTGCGCCCTTCGGCCCCAGCCTTACCGCTTCACCGGCCCGAGGTACTCGTCCAGCCAGGCCAGGGTCTCCTTGATGTACTCCGTCCTGGGAGGGATGTGGTCGGTCTCGTAGAGGACCAGGCGCTTGTCTTCGGGCGCGGT
Source organism: Longimicrobiales bacterium (assembly GCA_046704545.1). Lineage (GTDB taxonomy): Bacteria > Gemmatimonadota > Gemmatimonadetes > Longimicrobiales > Gaopeijiaceae > SZUA-318. Next base: position 150,419 of record JBJKRT010000090.1, on the reverse strand, counting down.
GCCCAGGAACTCGACCATCGGTCGGGAGGAGGTCTCCGGCGGGCTGAGGACGTCGTACTTGCCGTTCAACATCAGTGTCGGGGTCCTGACTCGGGTTACGAAGGTCAGATCGGAGACCTCGGGACGTCCTATGCCAACGAGTCCCCCCGCGATCAAGACGCTGGCTTCGAACCGATCGTCCACCGCGAGGATGATCGCCCCCATGGCCGCTCCCCAGCTCATGCCGTAGTAGGCCAGCCGCTCTTCGTCGATGTCGGAGCGGGTTTCCAGGTAGTCGAGACTGCGCCGGAGGTCCTTGACGATCTGGATCAGGCATTCCGTGTAGGCGTGCGTATTCCAGTTCTCCGGATCCTGGAGAAGGGACACGAAGTCCGGGCCGCCCCGCTCGAACGTCCCCTTGTAGACTGGATAGAAGACGGCACGGCCGTTCCTCACCAGGAACGAGAGGAACATCGTGAACTCGTAGTAGTCCTCCAGAGCCTCACTGGACGGCATCCAGGCGGAGGCATCTCCGGGGAAATAGACGACGGTCTGGTAGGGAGGCGTGGCGTTCGCGGGGAGGAAGAGATGGCCCAGAACCCGCTCCTTGCCGTACGCCGCGGCGAAGCTCACCAGCTCGTGGGTCCATCCTTCGGGGTCCTTCCTTCGGTACACGACCTCGGCGTCCAGCTCCTTCGGGTCGTAGGCGAACTGCTCGCGGTATATGGCGAACGCGGCGTCGGTGACCGGCTTGTGGCCTCGAGCGTCGAAGGTGAGCTCCGGCTCCCTGAACCCGAAGACGGCGTCGGGCAGGGCGGCTCGATCGGGATAGAGCGCCAGGCGCAGTCCGTTCCTGGGCGAACGGTCCATCGGGGGAGCCTGCCGCTCGCTTCCGAACGCATAGGTGTTGTCCTCCCACGCCCCGCCGCGGATCACTCTTCCGGCCGATGTCTCGTTCCAGCACCACTCACGCACATTCCCCGGCATATCGTACGCCCCGTAGGCCGTGATCCCGGGGAGGCTCTCCACCGGAACAGGACCCGAGCCGCCGAAGTTCGCGAAGGGGGCGAACACGCCGAACCCTCCGAGCTGGGGCCACTGAATCGTGGGGGTGTAGCCTCCTCTGGCGACCTCCCAGTGTTCAGCGGTCGGAAGACTCCTGCCGGCGTATGCCGCATACGCCGCTGCCTCGAACCAGCTCACGCCGGACACCGGATAGTCGTCCTGTCCGCGGGGGTAGTCCCCACCCGTCCACGTGGAAGGACCAGGCTGGCCCGTACGGTCCACGAATGCGCGGCGCGCTTCCTCCCAGGTGAGCTCTCGCCCCGCCTCTTCGAACGGCTCCTTCCAGAACTCCTCGTTCTGGTAGCCGCCCGCATCCACGAAGGCCTTGTATTCCCGGTTCGTTACCTCATGCCTTCCGATGAAGAAGTCGGGGAGCGTGCCGAGGGGGGTCTTCGTGGCCAGCACCCGCACCATTCCCTCTGGGAGGCTCCCGACCCGGTCCAGGCGTCGGACTAGGTCGTGTCCCGATATCATGGCCTCCCCCTCCCCGATACTCCACGTGGCCGCAGCCGCCAGGACGGTCCCGTATCCTGGCTTTTCGAGCTTCCATCGGAAGATCCCGATGGGCACGCGGACCTGCTTCATGGGTGTGGTGCCGAGCACCTCCCATCCGCTGTCCGGCGTCACGTACTCCTTGTAGGAGACGGTGGCACCAGGAGGGTCCGTGACGATGTCGATTTTCCGGGAGACTTGGGCGAAGAGCGCCGTGAGCTCGGGGTCGTCGCCCATCACCGCCTCGACCCGCTCGGCCAGCCTGTACGGCCGTACCAGGTTCCGCCAGGTGTCGTTCTGCTCGACCATCCGGCCGATTTGCGGGATCGCCACCTCCCGGGCCCAGCGGACGCGCGTCCTGTGCCGGGAGAGCCCGTACGCGCCCACGGCCAAAGCGATGGTCATGACCGTTGTGGGGACCGCGATTCTAGCCTGCCGCAGGCGACTGGTGAACCACTGGAGGTTCACGGCGCTCGCAGCTTCCGCCCCCAGCGTCTCATGGTATCTCCGCAAATCCTCGAGGACCTCCACCGCAGCCTGGTATCGCTTGCCGGGCTCCTTCTGGAGCGCCTTGGCCACCATCCGCCGGAGCTCGGGCGGTACGGGCGGTTTCAGGTCCGGGAAGGGTCTGGGGGGATCGGTGAGGATGTGATAGATGACGGCGGGCTCTCCCTTCCCCGAAAAGGGGAGTACCCCGGTGAGCATCTCGTACAGCACGACGCCCAGCGACCAGAGGTCCGAGCGTTGGTCGACATCTTCTCCGCCGGCCTGTTCCGGGGACATATAGCCCGCCGTCCCCATCGTCGTATGCGTCTTGGTCAGCGCGGGTCCCCCACGGATCTTCGCCAGCCCGAAGTCCATGATCTTCGTCTGGCCCCGGCCAGTGACCATCACGTTGCCGCTCTTGATGTCCCGGTGAATGATGCCGGCGCGGTGGGCCGCCTCCAGACCGCTGGCCAACTGGGTCATGATCGAAAGGACACGGTCGTGTCCCAGCGGCCCGGCCCGGATCTTCTCGCTGAGCGTCTCCCCCTCCACGTACTCCATGGCGATGAACGGTCGGCCTTCGGCCTCACCGACCTCGTGGATGACGCAGACATTGGGATGGGATAGGGCAGCTGCGGCGCGGGCCTCCACGAGGAAGCGCTCGTGCGCTTCGGGATCGGCGGCGAGTGTCGGAGGGAGGAACTTCAGGGCCACATTCCGCTGGAGGGAGGTGTCGTACGCCAGGAACACCTCACCCATGCCGCCCTGGCCGATCTTCTCGAGAAGACGGTAGTGGCCGAATGTGCTGCCGATCATGGAAGCTTACCTGCCAAGAGGGGGGGCTCCCCTCTCAGGTAATGTGCAGCCCGCCTATGGGTTCGGGCAAGCCGGTGCAGGGACGGGCTCTCCTCACTTCACCCGGAGCATCATCCACCGGCCGGTCACCGCACCGCGGAGCATGTCTTCGGCCAGAAGGTCCCATCCGACGAAGCCCTTGAACGTGCCGCCCGACTGCTTCGCGGTGGGCGCCAGGGGCGCGCCCGTGTCGGCGTCGTAGTTCTCGTGCATGGAGCCGTTCGCCCGCACGTCCCGCAGCACGAGCGTTCCGATCATGTAGGCCAGCTCCCTGGCCTGCTGCTCGAAGCCGTAGCGCACCAGCATCACCGAATACAGGTAGTTGGCGTTGATCCAGATCGGGCCGCGCCAGTTCGAGTAGGGCACGATGACATTCCGGTTGTTGTAGGCGGGATCCTGCCTGGACAGGCTGCGGAGCCCATAGTCCGACAACATCGTGTGTCGGTTCCAGAGGTACCTGCGGATCATGGCGCGGCCTTCCTTCCGTGGCAGCAGTCCCTGGAAGAGCGGGACGAAGTTCTGGAAGCTCACGCGTTTGATCGGCTTGCCGGTGTCTCTCCGGATGTTCCAGAACGAATGATCCCGGGGGAACCACAGGTACCGCATCATCGCCGTCCGGAGATCGTGTGCCTTCTTCTCGAAGGCGGCCGCATCCGCCTCGCGGCCCAGGTGGCGCGCGATGACGGCCATGCTCAGGTCCTCCCGGAGCGCCCATGTGTTCATGTCCGCGGCGAGAATGGCCCCCCGGTCGGTGGGGGCGTTCGTGAGCACGACGCTGTTGTCCACGCCGGATTCTCCGGCGTTGTCCCAGTAGAAGAGCCCGTAGCGTGGGTCGAACTGGGTGCGTTCGCGGTAGGCGATCACCTTCTTCAGCCGTGGATAGATCTTCGCGAGCCAGCGGAAGTCACCGAGCCGGCGTGACGCAAGCAAGGCCCCCTGCGCCAGGAACGGCTTCATCGCGAACTTGCCGAATACGGGCCTGGGTCCTCGCGGCGTGATACATCCCGACACGTAGCCGCTGTCGTCGACCGCCTTCGCGAAATCCAGGACCCACCACTCGAGGTACCGGGCCTTGGCGGTGCTCTGGGCGGCGAGATGGGAGCCGATGAAGAAGCCGTCCCAGTCCCACATCTGCGTGTAGTATCCCGCCGGAATCAGATAGTCGTGGGGGATGTAGCCGTCGGCCTTTCGGATGGTTTGGGGCTCGAGCCGCAGGAAGGCTCGATGGACCCGACGGTACAGGCCCAGCATGTGGGCGTGTGTGACGTGAGGTGCCCGCTGGAGCGGCGTCTTCCGGTCGGTGGTCTGGGCGCCGGCTCGCGTCGGCGCCGCAAGGAGGATGCATGCCAGGAACATCAGGCCCGGGAGGCACTTGGCGAATCGGTTCTTCATCGATCGGGATCACCGGCTACGGTTCGGTTGTGGCGCGCGGAAGATGGCCGGCTGCGCGCGGGCGCGAAAGCACGCGATCTGGGGTGGCCGAGCGCGAGGTGCCGGGCGCGCCTCTCTTCCGTGAAGCTCCGGAGTGCCCCATTTTGGGCACCGGTCGTCTGGATACAACTGCTCGCCCCTGTCCCACCGTGACACCAGCCAAGCCCTCCCAGCAGGCCCCGAGTGACGCGATCGAGGTGGCCGACGAGCCCCTCGAGGGGGAGCTCGCCAGGTTCTTCGGCTATTCCAGCGACATCCTGGCGATCATGGATCCCAGGGGCCGGATCGTGGTGATCAGTCCGTCGGTGGAGCGGGTGCTCGGGTACCCCATCGAAACGCTGGTCGGCCGTCGGCTGCTCGGGAGGGTCCACCCCGACGATCGGCCGTACATCAGGGCCCGAGTCCGCCCCATCATGGAAGGTCGCTCGATCACCGACCTCGATGCGCGCATCCGAGACGCGGAGGGCAACTACGTGCCCATGCGCTGGTCGGTCGCGGTCGGCCCCCGTCGAAGGCTGTACGCCGTGGGCCACGACCGGACAGAGGAGGCCCGCCACCAGGATGCGCTGCTGCGCAGCGAGATGGCCGAGTTGCGCCTGCGGACCGCCATGGAGCTGCATGACGGGGTGCTCCAGACCCTCACGGGGGCCGGCCTTCAGATCGCCGTAGCTCGAAAGCTCGTCCGAAGCGACCCCGATGCTGCCGAGAAGGTTCTGGAAGCCCTGGGTGACAGCGTGGCCGCGGAGCAGCAGGAAATGCGTTTGTACGTGGACGAGGTCAAGGGGAAGAGCCATGCATGGTCGGACCAGAACCTCGGTACCTCGGAGCGGATCGTGGCACTTCTGGAGCGGGTCGGGGTGGTCTGGGGGCTCCGGACCTCTCTGGATGCGAGCATCGTGGGCGAGATCCCGCCGGAGCCACTGCGCAGGATCCTGAGGATCATCCAGGAGGCGACGGTGAACGCAGCCCGGCACGGCCAGGCCCAGGAGGTTCGGGTAGCTGTGGCGACCGAGGGAGGCGACGTGACGATCCGTATCTCGGACAACGGCCGCGGCTTTCCGTTCCTCGGGACGTACGACCATACCGAGCTGAAGGAGAAGCGGCTCGGTCCGTTGAGCCTCAAGCACAGGGTCGAGGATGTCGGAGGGCACATCTCCATCGATTCCAGGCCGGAGGGAGCCAGGGTGCTGGTACGGATTCCGCTGACCGAGGAGGGGGCAGGATGACGCTGCGCCTGGTCCTTGCCGATGACCATTCGGTGGTCCTCCAGGGCCTCCAGGCCTTCCTGGGTCTGGAGCCGGGGCTGGAGGTCACCGCGCTCTGCACCGACGGGTTCGAAGTCCTGGAGGCCGTCGAGATGCACGAGCCGGACGTTCTGGTCATGGATGCCGCCATGCCCCAGTGCACGGGCCTGGAGGCCCACGAGCTGCTACGGGAGCGAGGCATCCGCGTGCCGACCGTGATCCTCACGGCGACCCTGGATGATGCGACTCTGATGCGGTGTCTGAGGAGCGCGGTCGACGGGATCGTCCTCAAGGAGTCGGCGGCCACCGTGCTGGTGGACGCCGTTCACGCCGTGGCGGCCGGGGAACGGTGGATTCCGCCGGCCCTCGGTGCCCGGGCCGCCGAGCTCCTCGAGCGGGACGAAGGCTCCACCGCCGACGGTCTCACCAGTCGGGAGATGGACGTGGTGCTCGAGGTCGCGTCCGGGAAGTCCAACAAACGGGTCGCGAATGACCTGGGGGTCGCGGAGAGCACCGTGAAGCTCCATCTGCACAACGCCTTCACCAAGCTGGGTGTCGCCAACCGGGTACAGCTCAGCCTTCTGGCGCGCGAGAGGGGCTGGATCTAGGGCGACGCCATCGAGCGTGACGGTCTCGTTACGAGGGCCGCGGCTCCTGTCCGAAAGTTCTATCCGGACTGTACGAAAGTAGTAGGCGGACTGTGCGAAGGTTGTATTGGCGCGCACGGTGCCGCTCCCGAGCGTGGAAGGGTAGTCGCCAGCCTTCCCCTCAGGTGGGCCTGCCCATGGCCCGGGAGCGTAGCCGTGAAGCACCGTATCGCAGTTCTCTCACTCCTGGCGCTCGTCGCCGCGTGCGGCCAGGAGCCGACCGCGCCGCCTGTGCAGCCGGCGGCGCCGTTCGTGCCTTCCGCGTCCAGGGACGTGATCGCCGGCAGCCAACTGGTGACCAACGGGAGCTTTGAGGACCCGCAGATTCCGAGCACGAGCACCTACCCCTGGTTGACGTTCACGGGCAGCCAGCTCCCCGGCTGGACCACCGACGGATCGGTGGACGTGCAGAGCGGCGAGCCCGGCACTCCCTTCACGGGCGTGCCGGATGGCTCGCAGGTCCTCGACCTGAACAACACCAGCATCAGCCAGACCGTGGCCACGGAGGCCGGCGTCACATACCGCGTCTCCTTCGATCTGTCGGAGAACTACGCGATCCTCAATGGGGCCAGCGTAACCGTGGCGGTCTCTTTCGGGGGGACGACCCAGACGTTCACATTCGCCGGCCAGTCGGGCGAGAGCGCCTCGAACATGAGGTGGGATGCGCACTCCTTCGACGTCACGGCGACAGGATCGTCCGCGACCCTGCAGTTCACGGCCGGCGGCGCTGCGAATGGAGCTGGGGGGCCGATGCTGGACTTCGTCCAGGTGGAGTCGCCGAGCACATACACGAGCGGCACGAACGTGACGGCGTACGACCCACTGCCCGGTGGCACGGACCCTGACTGGGCAGCTGATATGTGCACGACCGTTCCGGCCATCACCGTCGACGACCCGCGGTGGGTCAATCCACACCCCGCCTATGTCGTCTCCCATCCGTGGCAGAGCGATTACTTCTACGCGCCCTGGATCAACGCGTGGTCCACCAACACCGAAGCCTCGCTACCCGAGGCTCCTTACTACTTCACGAACGATGCCGGAGGGGGCAACTACTACAACTGGAGCAAGTACACGACGACGGTCTCGGGGCAGGGTAGCTACGTGATCCAACTCCTCGCCGACAACTGCTCCTGGATCTACCTGAACGACAAGCTCGTCGGGGTGCAGAACACCGATCTCTCGAAGAACACGTACACGCTCGAATTGAACGGGTCGGCAACGCTGACCTTCCTCATCTTCGACGGCGGTGGCCTGGCCGGAGGTAAGTTCCTCCTCCAGACCTACCAATCGTACATCGACCACGGCGGAGACAAGACGAAGGTCCTTCCGCCCCCGGCCGCGAACAGCGCACCGACCGTGGCCGCGGACAACACCTCAGTCGCCGTGAACGAGGGTTCCACTGCGGCCAACACGGGCACGGTGTCCGACGGCGACGGTGATGCCGTGACGCTGTCGGCTTCCGTGGGGGCCATCACCAACAACAACGACGGCACCTGGTCGTGGAGCTACCCGACCACCGACGGTCCGAGCCAGAGCCAGACGGTTACCGTGACCGCGGACGACGGCCACGGCAACACGACGACCACCACCTTCGATCTCGCCGTGAAGAACGTCGCACCGTCCGTGAGCGCGGGCTCCGGCGCGACCATCGAGTCCGGGGCCAGCTTCACGCTGAACGGGAGCTTCACCGACCCCGGAGCAGATGAGCCGTGGGCGACGAGCATCGACTGGGGTGACGGTAGCCCGGTCACCGGCACGGTTTCGGGGGCCGCGGGCTCGCATCCGGTCGGCGGCTCGCATACCTACTTCGTGCCCGGTACCTACACGGTGAAGCTGACGGTGACCGACAAGGACGGGGCTTCCAGCTCCGCCTCGGTCGACGTGAAGGTGACACCGAAGGCCGTGGGCATCGACATCAAGCCCGGTAGCGACGTGAATCCCATCAACCTGGGTTCGGGTGGCTTGACCCCGGTGGCCGTGTACTCGACGTCCGGCTTCGACGCCGCCACCATCGACCCGTCCACCGTGAAGTTCGGGCCGGCCGGCGTCGGTACGGGCGCGCACCACGCCCACTTCGCGGACGTCAACGATGACGGTGTGACCGACTACCTGGGTCAGTTCGACACCGACGCCCTGGGCCTGACGGCGACCAGCACGAGCGCGTGCCTCACCGCCATCACGACCGGAGGGGTCTACATCAGGGGATGCGACAGCGTCCGCCCCGTCCCGAAGAAGGGGAAGCGGAAGTAGTCCGGCAGCAGCGCAAGCGAAGCGAATGGAGCCCCCGGCCGATCGGCCGGGGGCTCCGTGCTTTCGTGCCGGCCGTTTTCGTATCCCGTCCTACCGTGAGAGAGCGAACCCTACCGAGGGCGTTCCGCCTTGGCGGTATCTCCGGCGACCACATAGGTCACCACGGCATTGTACTCCAATCCCACAGAGCCTCCGCCGTCCCACAACGTCACGCTGAGCCGGTTGCGACCGCTCGGCTCCGGCCCGAAGGTCGTGGTGAACGTCTGTCGCGGTCCCGCGAAGTTGGCGGTAGCAGTGCTGTCGGGCTGTCGGCCGAACTCCATATCGTTGATGGCCACCGTCGCCCGGTTGTCGGCGAGCACACTGATGGAAATCGTGGCCGAGACGGCATCCGGCGGAAGCGTAAAGTCGTTCTCGAAGGTGGCCGTCGTGCAGCACGGGTAGCCGGGCGCCGCGGTGGTCGTCCCGTTCTGAACCGGAGCGATGAAGCGGGTGCCCGCCACGGGAGGCGCATAGCCACCGTTCATCGCGACGACGTATGCATTCTGTGGCAGACTCCCCGTCGGGCAGGCCGCTCCTCGGCACGATACGAGGCGATTGGAGACGTCCCGTCCGGCACGACTTTTCATTCCGCTCCCGAGGACGACGACGTTCGTGGGGGCCGAGGATGCGGGCGCCTGGTGGCCGGCGCCGTGCAGAATCCTCGACCGATTCAGCACGATCGCGATCGCCGCGACGGCGGCGGCTCCGAGCAACCATCGCCCCAGCGTCGTGGGCCTCCGGCCCCGATGGGCGGACGTCTCGTTCGGACCATCCTTCACCGGTGCAGGGGACTCCCGGTCGGGAAGCGCCTCCACAGCTTCCTCTTGCCGACGCTCCGTGTCGGACGCGCGCGCGAGTGTGTCGAGGGCCTCCGAGTACTGTCGCTCTACCGTCTCCCTCTCCGCATCCACCCAACGAGAGAAGTCTGAGAGTCCCGGAATCAGGAAGTCAGCCAGGAACGGGCCGCCGTACGCCTCCACCGCGTCCGCCGGCGCCCCTCGGTCGAGGGCGTCGCGGAAGGCCCAGAGGTCGACGGTAAGCTTGGTAGGGTCGAATCGAAGGCCGCTCTCGGATCCCGGCAGAAGGAGGTCCTCGTCCAGATCCTGTCGCAGCCAGAAGAGGGTCTGGTCGAGGCTCTTGTTCGCCCGTTCGGGATTGCTGTCGGGCCAGAGGAGCGCGATGGCCTCCTCGCGCGTGACGCCCTCGGGCGCTGCGCTTGCGATGAGGGCCAGCAAGGCCAGGGGGCCGCGTCGCCGGGTCGGCGCGATGGGAGACAGCTCGGGGCTGCTTACAGTGAGGGTACCCAGCAGCTGAAGCTCGATCAATGCGCACCTTCGGCGTCGTGGCCGGGCCCTCCAATAAGCTCCGCCAGCTCTCGCTCGAGGACCGGCTTGGCGACGAGACCTACCATCTCGAACAGAGGCTCACCGTCCCGGAAGAACATCACGGTGGGGATGGATCGGATCTCGAACATGCCTGACAGGCCGGGAGCCCGGTCCACGTTCACCTTCATCACCCGGACGCCGCGATCGGCCCATTCCAGGGCGATCTCGCCCAGGATCGGCTCCATCATCTTGCAGGGTGCGCACCAGGGTGCCCAGAAATCCACGACGGTGATGCCGGGCTGGTGGATGAGCTCGTCGAAGTCGTCGTCTTCGGCGTGGACGACGGGGGGCTCCACAGCGGGTTTGCGGCGGAAGAACATGGGTCGCACGGGACGTCGTTGATGGAGGATGAGAACAAGTAGAAGATAGCTCCTCCGGGCCCCTCGCGTTCATCGGCCTGCGCTGTCGCCGCGTAGCGCCGGTACGCTGTCCACGTAGGCCCAGTAGCTCCGGTCCATGGCTACGGTCTTGCTCCCGAGCCAGGGAAAATGCCCGTACCGGAAGGAGAGCTGCCGATCGGCCACCTTCTTGCGCTCGCCGTGGATCACGCGCTCGTAGAGCGCGGAGACGAGTCCGGCTCGGTCCGCGCCCGCCTTGCAGTGGACGATCATGGGTTTGGGCGCGCTGCGGATGATGGCCAGGATGCTGTCGATCCGCGGGCGCGGTACGAAATGCCGGTCCGAGATCCCGAAATCGTAGTGGGTGACGCCGAGCTCCTTCGACACGGAGATCTCGTGGCGGTACCAGGACGCCTTCGGACTGGGTCCGCGCAGGTTCAGGATGGACTTGATGCCCTCCTTCCGGATCACATGGACCAGCTCGGCCGAGTCGAGCTGGGCCGACCTGTAGAACTGTCCGGCGACGACCGCGTGGACGTTGCCGCTGAGCTGGAGATAGCCGACCCAGCCCCCGACGCCGACGAGGAGCACGAGCAAGGCGATCGCCGCCGTCCGTGCGATTCGCCGGCCGAGCGTCGGTGCGCCGGGGTCCTTCGGATCCTGTGCGGTCATCGTACCGTCCCGTTACGCCGGTGGCGGGGTCCGAGATCCCTGAATGGGGGGCTCACCTCCCGAGGTGCTGCACGACCCACTGGTTGAAGGCGCCATAGTACAGCTCGCGGTGCACCGGGTCCTGCGGCGAGTGATGTCCACCCGGGATCCCGATGAACTTCACCGGTACGTGGCGGCTGGCGAGCGCGTGATAGAGCGCGAACGACTCGGTGATCGGCACGGTCACGTCGGCGGTGCCCGAGAAGATCAGCGTGGGCGTGGTGATGTCACCGGCGTACGTGATCGGCGAGCCCGTCCGGTACAGCTCGGCGCTGGCCTTGTCCCACGGGCTGCCGCCCATGGAGTCGCGCGTCCACGCCAGGTTTCCCGCGCCGGAGAGCTCGTACTCCTCGGTCCAGTCGAGCGCACCGTCCGCCACCACGGCGCACTTCCAGAAGTGCTGATGCGAGATCAGCCAGCCCGTCATGTAGCCACCGTACGAGTGACCGACCGCCGCGATGCGCGACTCGTCCACGATCCCCCGCTTCTCGATCATCCGGATGCCCGAGATCACGTCACTGTCGGGGCCGTTGCCGGGATCGCGGTAGATGGCGTGCTCGTGGGCGCTTCCCAGGTTGGAGCTTCCGCGGTAGTTCGGCTCGAACACGAGGTACCCTTCTCCGGCGAACAGGTCGCGCAGCGGGCCGATCTCTCCGGTGTCGAACCCTTCGGTGGCGGCAGCCTCGGGGCCGCCGTGGCTGAAGACCACGAGCGGGTAGCGCGTGCCGGCCTGGTAGCCGTCCGGATACGTCAGGATGCCGTCGTTCGGCTGGCCGTCCGGTGCCTTCCACCGCACTTCGACGCTGCGCGGATACGTGTACTCCTCGAAGCGCCGGTTCACCTCGGTCAGGCGCGTCGGGTGGCTGTTCGCCGTCCGCAGCAGGTACAACTCGGGCGCCTGCGTCGCTCCGTCCGCGACGACGGCGAGCGCGCCCTGCGCGGACACCGCCACGGAGAGGGGGTTCAGGTCACCCAGGTCGAGCGCTCGGCCTTTGCCGTGCAGGGGCTGGAGGTAGAGGTTACGACCGACGTGATCGTCGGCGATCGCGACCAGGCCGCTTCCATCGGGGAGCCACGCGAAGTTGGCGAACAGGTTTCGGTCCAGGTCGGCGCTGATGTCGCGGGTCGTCTCTCCCGTCGGCGAGCCGACGATCAGCTCCATCGCGCTGATCGGCCCCGGCCCGTGCGGATACAGCCAGGCGACCGTGTCACCCTTCGGCGCGAACCGCGGCGTGTACTCGTAGCTCACCTTGTCCGTGAGCGCGTGCTCCTGGCCGGTCGCCACGTTCACGGCCACGATGCGCGTCCGGTCCGTATCGCTGTCGTCGGCATCCGCCTGCTGGGTGTAGACGATCCACCGGCCGTCCGCGGACCATGCCGGCGCCGAGACTCCGCCCCCGAAGGGCGGCGCCGCCTCGAGCACGCTCGTGGCGCCGTGCGTGAGCTGGCGTGCCGTTCCGGTCTTCACCGAGAGCAGCCAGATGTGCGACGGCACGGCCGGCGCCTGGGTGAGGTAGTCGTCGTTGTGGATCTCGAAGAGGTCGTGGTGCGTGCGCCGGTCCTTCGCGCTGAGCGGCGACGGGTCCGGCGTCACGAAGGCCACCGTCTCTCCGTTCGGACCCCATGCGAACTGTTCGACGCCGTTGGGCGCGTCGCCCAGCTCTCTCGGCGTGCCACCAGTGGCGGGCACCGTGTAGATCTCCTCCGGGCGGTCACCGACGCTCGCGAGGAAGGCGACGGTTCGGCCGTCCGGCGACCAGCGTGGCATCTCGAGGTGCCGCATCCCCCGCACCAGCACCCGCGACTTCGCGCTCGCGAGGTCCATGACGCGCAGCGTCGCGTCGTAGCGGTCGTGCACGAAGTCCGAACGCACCGTGAGGAAGGCGATCTCCTTGCCGTTCGGCGAGAACCGGGGCGACTCGATGCGCACGAGCGCACGATAGTCCTTCAGGTGGACCGGCCCGGACGAGGCCGACGCGGAAAGAGGTGCGAGCACCAGCAGAAGCGCGGGCAGGCAGGCAGCGACGACAAGACGCTTCATGGGATCATCCTTTGCACGAGACCTCCGCCCTCTCACCGAACGCGACGCTCGCCTGCGTCCTCCAACGCTCTTGGTCCACGCCGAAGACGAGAAGCCAGAGGATCAGCGCCATCGCCCCGAGGAAGGCGAACGCTCCGATATACACGAACAGGCGCTCGCCGAGCCCTGGCGACAGAAACGTGAGCCACCCTAGACCCGCGAGCATGGCCCATGCCCCCAGGATTCGCGGCAGGAAGGTGGAACGCACGATCAGGTAGCCGATCACGAGCGCATTGGATCCGAAGAACACCAGGGCGATCCCTGCCCCCAGGTCGTTGATCTGAAGCAGGAGGAGGGCGATCGCTTGCTGTTGCGTCGGATCGAAGGCGCCCATGGGGTGCGTCCCGCTCAGCACGAACTGAGGCGCGAGATAGAAGACCCGGTCCAGCGCCTTGACGGCGCACCCGGCGAGGCTCAGAAACGCCGCCGTCAGCGACAGCGGTCTGCTCACTGGCTCGAGGAGCACATAGAGCAGAGCGGTCATCGCGACCTGGGCGGCCATCTCGATCATGTAGAGCGCGAAGCCCGCGTGGAACATGCTCGGGTGGCCCAGGATGTTGGCCGCGGTCCGGGCCGCGTCGCCGGCTACGATCAGCTTGCCGCTGATGAACCCTTGGGCGATGATCCCCGCAGCGAAGGCGATCAGATAGAGGAGGCCCGTCATCCGGGCCAGAAGGCGCGGAGAGGCCGCGGGTATCTCGTTCCTTCCCATGAAGGAGCCCATACTCCCTCCCGACCGGCTGGTCGATGCTGGGGTATCGTCAGACGACGCAACATGCCCCGCGCTCGGGGCTCGAGCCAGCAGTTCGTGTCTGGCCCGGGTCCACGCCTCCAACCAGAAGAGGAACCCTCCCATGCTCCAGAAGGTCACGCCCTTCCTGTGGTTCGACGGACAGGCCGAAGAAGCGGCCCGGTTCTACGTGTCCCTGCTTCCGGACTCCCGGATCGACCATGTGAGCCGCTCGGCGGCCGACACGCCGAGCGGTCCGGCAGGCGGGGTGCTCACCGTCGAGTTCACGCTCGCCGGCACGCGTTTCGTCGCGTTGAACGGAGGCCCGGAGTTTCCGTTCACGGAGGCCGTGTCGTTCCAGATCGCCTGCGAGGACCAGGCCGAGGTGGACCGGCTCTGGGACGCGCTCACCGACGGCGGCTCGGAGAGCCAGTGCGGTTGGCTGAAGGACCGGTGGGGCCTGTCGTGGCAGGTCGTGCCGAAGAGGCTTCCGGAGCTGCTGGCGGACCCGGACCGCGACCGCGCACGACGTGCCACCGAGGCGATGTTGAAGATGAAAAAGCTCGTGATCTCCGAGCTGGAACGGGCGGCCGACGGAGCGTGAGGAGGAGATGGCCGCAGCCTCGCCTTGCCGAGCGTCGGCGGTGCGTCACATCGTCCGGTAGACGTCTTGACGAACGGCCGGCACGTGTGTGCCGGCATTTCCGGAGGCCCGTATGAACGACCCCCTGCGCGAATTCCTCGCGAAGACGCTCGATTGGCAGGAGGCGCACGCGCGCTTCGACTCGGCGATCGCGGACCTCGATCCGGAGTCTCGCGGTGTGCGCCCCGACGGCTCTCCCCACTCGGTCTGGGAGCTGATGGAGCATATCCGCCTGGCCCAACGCGACATCCTCGACTTCTGCCGGGACGAGCACTACGAGGCACGCGCATGGCCGGACGAGTACTGGCCGCGCACGCCCGCGCCGCCTTCGCCCGAGGCGTGGGACGAGAGCATCGCGGCGTATCACGCGGACGTCGATGCGCTCAGGGCGCTGGTGCTGGATCCGCAATTCGACCTGTTCGCCACCGTGCCGTGGGGCTCGGGCCAGACGAACATCCGCGAAGTCGTGCTCGTGGTCGATCACACCGCCTACCATGTCGGCCAGATCGTGCTGGTGCGGCGGCTGTTGGGGGCGTGGGGGTAGGAGGCGGCCCTTCCCGAGCACGGACGGCCGGGGGGGCGCCCCCCCCGCCGTCCACCTCCCCGCTCAGTGTGACACCGAGTTCGGCTCGTCGAGCGTGACCACCCGGGCGGCGTTCGCCCAGATCGTGGTGGTGCGGCGGCTGTTGGGGGCGTGGGGTTAGGAGGCGCCCGTTCCGGAGCAGGGACGGCGGGGGGGGCGCCCCCCCGGCCGTCCACCTCGCCGCTCAGTGTGACAGCGAGATCGGCTCGTCGAGCGTCACCAGCGGGGCGGCGTTCGCCGAGATCGGCAGCGTTCCGTCGGTCTTGCCGTACCCCTTGGCCAGGATCACGATCGGGTACGTCATGCCGGGCTTCACGCCGGTGCCGGTCGTGAACCGGCCGTCGCTGTCGGCCGTGCCATGGGCCAGCGCGTACTCGGTGTAGAGCCCGTCGCTCTCCTTCCACCCCGGCCGCATGACGGCGAACAACGCCCCGGGTATGCCTTGGCCGGTATCGGCATCCACGATTCTGCCCTGGATGAGGATGCCGCCACTCGCAGGCGCCTCGCCCGCGGATCCGCCCTGGCCGCCTTCCGCATAGCCGCCGGATCCACCGGCGTTGCCCGAATTCCCGTAGCCGCTTGTGCTCCCCGAGTTGTCCGGACTCGCATTGCCCCCCGAGCTCCCCGAGGACGATCCGGACGCCAGCGAGCCCAGTGAGCAATCGTTGTTGAACCAGGCGGCGGGCAGGAAGTTGGTGGGGCGAATGAGGCCCATCTTCTCGTAGTTCTGATGGGCCTCTTTCCCGGGTGTGATGTAGGTGTCAGACGGCACGCCCACGAGCTGTCCCTGCGCGTTCAGCGCTGCGCCGCCCGAGTTCCCGTGGGAGACCGGTGCCGTGGTGCGGATCCACTGGCGCGCGTCACCGGCGGTCTGAAACCCGCTCACACGGGCCGGAGTGAAGGTGATGTAGACTCCGCCCAGCCCCTTGCTGAGGTCCATTGCGGTCTCGGGATAACCGAGCATGCTCAGCGGGTCGCCGATGTCGAGCTTGTCCGAGTTGCCGAGCGGGATCGCGACCGGGAAGATGTTCTGGCAGGTGTTGACGGGGTTGGCGTTCCTGTCGGCGACGAACTGCAGCTCCGCGAGGTCCAGATTGGGATTGCCGAACAGGTACTTCGCATAGCCGACGAGCTTTGCGGGGCGATCCTCGCTGGGCGAGAACAGGACGGCAACCAGGCCGTTCGAGTTTGCGAGTCGACCCGTGGTCGTGCTGCCCACCACGTGGTAGTTCGTGATGATGCGGCCGGTCCGGGAAATGACGGTCCCGGATCCCAGGCCTTCCACGTTCCCGGAATCATCCACCTGCACCAAGGCGACGACGCCGTACACATCGTGGCTGATGCTGTTACCCTGGGATTGCTGGGCGGCCGCCTGGCCCGGAGCCGAGAAGGCCACGGCGGTGAGGACGGCGCACGCCAGCGCTTCCTGACCGGCCGTCTTCGTGGAGCGAAGGATCGTCTTGACCCTGTGAAGTATCGAGCGCGTCATCTCAGGCCCCCTTCCCGGCATGGTTCAGCTGAACGGTCTGGAGAATGCGCTGCAGCGGCCCGCCCCCCCGGTCGTAGAGCGCGTTGTCGGCGGCGTAGCGAAGCGTGACGAGGTCGTGGCCGTCCACGAGCAGGTACTCGTCCGCACGCACCACCACAGGGATGTCCTGATTGAGCACGCCGGGGCCTCCGGGCGTCGCCACGTACACGTATTGGAGGTGAACGGCGTGGTGGTTCGCGACCTTCACGCTCGAGGTCGCGAGGAGATCGAAGAACGGCAGCGTGCGGCTGGCCTGCACGGTCCTTCTCAGCGCCAGCTTGCCCAGCGTCTGATTGCGGTCGGCCTCTGCCAGAGGTGCACGGTGGACCACCATCTGCGTCGAGAACGTGGAGCCGGACGTGGGGTCGCGTACGTCGAGGCCCGTGCTGTCCTCCCGCTCCTCGAACCAGCCGGACGGAAGCGCCACGGCCACGCCGGCGGCGGTATAACGAACCGTCCGGTTCAGTCGGTTGTGGCGAGCCGCCGCTCCGCACAACAGAAGCACGATGACGAGCGCGACCATCGGACCGTCTTCACGCAGGTAGTAGTGCTTCGCTTCGGCGACGAGCTCGTGCTCCTCCTCCTCCCGCTCCTTGCGCATGAGCCACACGAGCACGACGAAGACGGCACCCACCACGAGGGTGGCCAGGATCAGCCCGTTCCACGGGTTGTAGGTGAGCCCCTGGTTGTCGACCTTGCCGAGCGCGAAGTGGAAGAGGCCGTTCATGACCGCGGCCGCCGCGATGCCGGAGACCAGCAGTGGTGTGTCGCTGCCCTTCGTGAACTTGGCGTGCCCGAGGAACGCTCCGAGCAGTCCCGCGAAGCTCGCCTGGGCGAACGCGGTGACCGTCATGTGCACCATGCCGACGCGCAGGTCCACGCCTCCGTGTCCCAGCACGTAGTGCAGATTCAGGAAGGTGGCGAAGCCGAGCCCGGCGGCCGTGGCGTAGATGACACCGTCGAGCGGCTTGTCGAAGTGCTTAGGTGAGTCGTATACGGTGTAGCGGACGGCCGCGAACTTGAGGAATTCCTGCGTCGCGCCGATCACGAGCACCGATGCGGCCAGCATCGCAACCGGCGACCCGTACATCCACGAGCGCACGGCGAAGACCCGGTTGATGAACGGCTCGGCCACCATGCCGGCGAGTGCCAGGCCCAGCAGGAAGAGGCCTGCCACATAGAGCTTGGGTTCGGGCTCTCGTCGCTCCTGATCGTAGAAGAAGACGAGCCAACCCACGCCGGGAACGATTGCGAGCAGGACCTCGAAGAGCTCGAGTGGGATCCCGCTCAACCGCTTGGAGAGTGCTGGTGCGGCCAGGGCGACGGCGGCGGTGAACGCCATCAGAACGATGAGCACGAAGATCGCGCTCGACCACACACTCCTGTGATGTGGACGCTTGGACATGTACGACCTCGCTGGGAGGAGTGGACAGGGGGCTCCGGGAGCCGCGAGCCTGCCGCCCGCCGGTCTCGGGACCACGGACGAAAGCTTCTCCCGGTGCGTGAGACCGTCGTGAACGGAGCGTGATTTGAGGCGTCAATCGAACGTCGCCTTCGCGTGGCGCGCTTGCTGGCCTTTCGTGAGGGCTGCATTCTGACCCCTGCCTTTCCGCAGTCGAATCGCCGGGAAGGCCGTCGGGCCCTCCCCGCCTCGTTCTCGGAGCCCAGCATCATGTTCAGGAGCGCACCCAGAGCCCTCGCCACCGTCCTGCTCGCAGCGACCCCGATCGTCGCGTCCGCGCAGAGCGTCCCGATGATGTTGCATGTGGATCCCGCGCTCTTCCACGGGATGCACTACCGGTTCGTGGGACCGAACCAGGGCGGTCGGGTGACCACGGTCACCGGGGTTCCGTCGGAGCCGAACACGTTCTACATGGGCGTGGCGTCCGGGGGGCTGTTCAAGACCACGGACGGCGGCCGGAGCTGGCACCCGATCACCGACGGACAGGTCCCCCTCGGGTCGAGCGGCTCCGTGGGCGTGGCCGACTCCGACCCGAACGTCGTGTACTACGGCACCGGCTCGGACGCGGTACGCAGCAACGTGTCCACGGGCCGCGGCGTGTACAAAAGCGTCGACGGTGGGAAGACCTGGACGTTCGCGGGTCTCCGCGACGTGGGCCAGATCGGCGAGCTGCGCATCGACCCCCACGACCCGAACACCGTGTGGGTGGCCGCGATCGGCGACATCTTCAAGCCCTCTCACGACCGGGGAGTCTTCAAGACTACCGACGGCGGCAAGACGTGGCACAACACGCTCTGGGTGTCCGACAGCACCGGCGCCATGGACGTGGAGCTCCAGCCGGGCAATCCGAGCGTCGTCTACGCCTGGATGAGCCGCCTCGAGCGCAAGCCGTGGACGATCATCAGCGGATCGCACGAGGGCGGCTTCTACAAGAGCACCGATGGCGGGGAGCATTTCCGCAAGATCACGAACGGGCTACCCCACGGCCTCGTCGGGAAAGCGAACCTGGCGGTGACGGCGGCCGATCCGCAGCGGATCTACGCGCTCGTCGAAGCCAAGCCCGGCGGCGGGCTGTACCGCTCCGACGATGCCGGAGAGAGCTGGACGCTCGTCAACAGCACGCCCGCCATCATCCAGAGGCCGTTCTACTACACGGCGCTGGGCGCGGACCCGAGCAACGCCGACGTCGTCTACATGGGGGCGGAGACCTTCTTCAAGTCGACCGATGCGGGGAAGACGCTGACCGTGCTCCGGACCCCGCACGGCGACAATCATGACATCTGGATCAACCCGCACGACGGCAACACGATGATCGAGGCCAACGACGGAGGAGCCAACGTGTCCTTCGACGGCGGCAGGACGTGGTCGACCCAGATGAACCAGCCCACCGCGGAGATCTACGGAATCCACGTCGACAACCGCTTTCCCTTCCGTCTGTACGGCGCGCAGCAGGACGATGGCACGCACATCCTCTCGAGCGTGGCCGAAGGGGGCGTGAGGAACGTGGACGAATGGCCCGGGCCGGGATGCGAGACGGGCCCGGTCGTGCCACACCCCACGAAGCCGAACATCGTGTACGGCTCGTGCAAGGGGCAGTTCGAGGTCATGGACCTCAATACCGGCCAGTCCAAGCAGTACTGGATCGGAGCCCAGTCGCTCTACGGCAATCCGGCCAGCGACCTCATCTACCGCTTCCAGCGCGTCTCACCGATGGAGACGTCGCCCTGGGATCCGAACATCATCTACTACGGGTCCCAGTACCTGCACCGAAGCGAGGACATGGGGGTGCACTGGGAGCGGATCTCTCCGGACCTGACGGCCCACCCGGCGGGCACGCAGGGCGTCAGCGGTGGCCCCATCACCCGGGACGTCACCGGCGAGGAGTTCTACAGCACGCTCTACGCCATCGCGGAGTCGCCGCACCAGGCCGGTGTCATCTGGGTGGGCGCGAACGACGGCCCGTTCCACATCACCCGGGACGACGGTGCCACATGGACCGACATCACGCCGAAAGACCTCCCGCCGGGCGGCCGCGTGGCGTTCATCGACGTGTCGCACCATCGCCGCGGGTCGGCCTACTACGCCGTGTACCGCTACCTGCTGGGCGACTACGCGCCTTACCTGTACCTGACCGACGACTACGGCAGGACCTGGACACGCCTCACCGACGGCACGAACGGCATCCCCGGCGACACACCCACCCGCGTTGTACGCGAAGATCCGGTCCGCGAGGGACTGCTCTACGCCGGCACCGAGTTCGGTATGTACATCTCTTTCGACAATGGCGGCCACTGGCAACCCTTCGACCTCAACCTCCCTCGGGTGCCGATCAACGACATCCAGGTGCACGACAACGATCTGATCGTCGCCACCCAGGGCCGCTCGATCTGGATGATCGACGACATCAGCTCGCTGCGTCAGATCACGCCCGAGACGACCACCTCCGCGGTGCACCTGTACAGGCCGCGGGACGGATACCGCACCAACGTCAAGCCGCAGCTCCTGGGCCCGATGATCGACTACTACCTCCCGAAGGCGCCGTCCGGCCCGGTGACTGTCGAGATCCTGGACGCTGTGGGGCACCGGGTGAGCGCGTACAGCAGCGCGACTCCGCCTCGCCCGCGGCGCGGACGCTTCGGCCGACGCGGCCCGCCTCCTCCGGTGGTCACCACCCAGCCGGGCTTCAACCGAATGGTGTGGAACGTACGTGATTCCGACGGCATCACGGTGCCGCCCGGGCGCTACCAGGCGCGCCTGACGGTGGACGGCACGCCGTATACGCGATCGTTCCACGTGCTGATCGACCCGCGGGTCTGGAAGGGGGGCGTCTCGGCCGAGGATCTCGTGGACCAGTACCAGCACAACCGGCGCATGGAGGCGATGGTGAAGGAGGTGCAGGCGCTGGTGGCCCGGGTGCGCAAGGCGATGGAGGCCGGGAGCGCTCGGACGAAGCGGCGTCTGGCTCCGGTGGCGGACAAGCTGATCACACCCCCCATCCGCTACAGCAAGCCGGGGCTCGAGGACCAGATCACCTACCTGCGCGGGATGACCGTTCGCGCGGACCAGAAGATCGGGCAGGACGCGATCGACCGGTACCGTGAGCTGCGCAAGGAGCTGGACGCGGTGGAGGCGCAGGCGAGCCGGGTGCTGGGGCGGAGGTGAGGGTGCGTCGGCTCAAGCACCGCCGATCCGAGCGATGAGCTCGGGAATCCGGGCTTGGTCGAAAAGCTGGAGACCGAGGCGGCGATCGGAAACACCCTCATGGAGGGAGTAGGAGTATTCCGCTCGTCCGGACACCAGACGTCCGTCGAAGTAGTGGAATCGCACCCGCGGGTCCGCGCTGAGGGTCCGGACACCGGAGCGCGACAGCACGACGTTCGAGTCCAGGTACCGCTGCAGCTTCTCGAGCGCGTCGTCGGTCACGGCGAGCACGGCGGGGTGGTCCGCAAAGAAGGCGACGGCCTTCTGGACTTCCACGATCGAGGAGGCGTCGGAGTGCGGCTGCTCGAGTCGCCGGCGAAGCGCCACGTGGCCCACGTGGGTGTCCGTGTGGTCGATCAGCCCGAGGAGTCCCCCGCGATTGTCGGCGTCCTGAAAGACCTCCAGGTCGGAAACCGTCGTTGCGTCGACCAGCACGGAGTCCCCCCGGAGAGGATGGTGTCGGGCCCGCTGCCTACAGGCGGTCCGGAGTGCTACTGGCGAGCCGACCGGTCCGCTCCCGGCCCGGCGTCCTGCGCGCAAAGTAGGACAGAACGAGGGCGTGCGCTCGGCGTAGCGCGACGCCGGCCCACCTTCTACGTTCGAAGAGAGCCTTCGGAGACTGGAACGACCGAAACGAGGGGGCATCGTGGAGAGCCTGCGAGGCAGCCTGCTCATCTCCAGCGGCGGCCTGTACGATCCCAACTTCCGCCATACGGTCGTCCTGGTCGGTGAGCACAATGAGGAAGGGGCGTTGGGTGTGGTCCTCAATCGGCCTCTGAACCTCACGGCACAAGAGGCCGTTCCGCCGTTAGCCGCACTCCTCGAGGCCGGGGAGCCGCTCTTTCAGGGTGGCCCGGTGCAGCCGTCCAGCCCGGTGCTCCTCGCCGAGCTCGCTCACCCTGAATTGGCCGACGTCCTCGTGTTCGGCTCGATCGGCTTTCTCGTCGGTGAGATCTCGGAGGATGTTCGTTCCGGAATCCTGCGGGCCCGGGTGTATGCCGGGTATTCGGGGTGGGGGGCCGGTCAGCTCGAAGGAGAGATGGAGGAGGGCTCCTGGATCCTGGACCCCGCGCGCGAGGAAGACGTCTTCACCGACGCTCCGGAGCTCCTGTGGAGCCGCGTGCTTCAGCGGAAGGGACCGGAGTACCACATGCTGTCCCGGATGCCGTTCGATCCCAGCATGAACTGACGGCTCCGCGGGGTAACGCCTCACCCGCGACGGCGTATAGATTGCGTAGAGTACACGCCGTCCTTTCCGAGGACGTCGGTACCGGATTCCAAACCCGAGCGTGATTGCCCTTCTGCCCCAGTGGCCCTCGTTGTGGCCTGCCTCCGGGGTGTCCGGGGTGGGGGTTCCCACCCCATCGCCACGGCCACGCACTCTCCTGCTCCTTGGGCCGTTCTTTGTCGGCCTGCCCCGTCGGTCCGGCTCGCCCTTCCGGCGGGCCGACTCGGACCGTCGTCCACTCGAGCACGGGAGGTGCATCCATGGGAGCGAACCATCTTGTCCGACGGTTCGGGCTCGCCGCCGTCGCGGCGATACTCTGGGCGATGCCCGGGGCAGGATCTGCCCAAACCACCGGGACGGTGATCGGCACGGTCACGGACGCTGCCTCGGGCCGCGCACTCGGCCTGGCACAGGTTCACATTCCTACGCTCCGCAGGGGCGTTCCTTCCAACGATCAAGGCCGGTACCTGATCGTCAATGTTCCTGCCGGTGAGTACGAGCTGCGGGTCGAGCTGATCGGCTATGCCTCGGCATCGGCCCGGATCACCGTGGTGGCCGGCCAGACGGTGACGCAGGACTTCCGACTCGCCACGAGCGCCATCGCGTTGGACGAGCTCGTGGTGACCGCCGTTGGACAACAACGGACACGCGAAGTGGCGAACGCGGTGGGGGTGCTCGACGCTCGGGATCAGCTCGCGAGCGCCCCGGAAGCCTCGTTCATGACGCTGTTGCAGTCGAAGGTTCCGGGGGTGACGATCCGGCAGAGCTCCGGTTCGGTCGCGGCGGCGTCGTCCATCAAGATTCGAGGCAACACGAGCCTGGGTCTGGACAACACGCCCATGATCTACGTCGACGGCGCACGGATCGACAACAGCAACGGCATCGATGCGGGTGCGGGCGGTCAGGATTTCACACGCCTCAACGACCTGGATCCGGACAACATCGCCTCGATCGAGGTGGTCAAGGGTCCGGCGGCGGCCACACTATACGGCACCGAAGCATCCGCCGGGGTGATCCGCATCACGACCAAGCGCGGGCTGGCCGACCGCACGGTGTGGACGTATCGCACCGAGCAGGGGGTGACGTGGGATCCGACCGACTGGTGGTCGATGGCGTGGAGCCCGGCGCGCGGCGTGGGGCTGGCCGTCCTCACCGGCGTGGAGGCGGTCAAGGACACGACCTACACGTTCAGCCTCCTGCAGGGCGACCAGTTCTTTCCCAGCCCCTTCACGACGGGCTACCAGCAGAGCTACGGTGCGTCGGTACGGGGTGGAAACGAGAACGTCACGTACTTCATCTCGGGCGACTACTCGGACCAGCAGGGTGTCACCCGAAGCGACAGGATGCGGCGCTACAACGCCCGGGCGAACTTCGACGCGTCCATCTCCGACAACCTGCACGTGAGCGTGTCGAACGGATTCGCCAACGTCCGCGCGCAGCTCCCCACGAACGACAACAGCCTGTTCAGCCTGGTGGGCAACGCCCTCGGCACGTCGTGGCTGGGCCACATCATGCGGGCTGACCCTACGACGGGAGGTACGCCGATCGAGACGTGCTACGTGGCCTACGAGTACGCCAGGGCAACGGGTGCGGACCTCGCGGGCGTGACCAACTCGTTCTGTGACTCGCCGTACTTCGTGACCACCGAGAACTCGAACGACAAGATCCTCAACCTGGTCAATACCGACAACACGGCGCGGTACACGGGAAGCCTGACGGCCACGTGGGAGCCGTTGTCGTGGATGACCAACCGTGCCACGGTGGGCATCGACCAGTACACCAGCCGCCTCCGCAACATCTTCCCGGTCGATCCGGATCGACCCTTCGGCAGCTACTCGGCGGGCCAGATCGATCGCACCGACCGAACGGCCAGCACGCTCACGCTGGAGGCCTCGTCGGCGGCCCGCTTCCAGATACGGCCGAACCTGCAGTCGATCACGACGGTGGGATTCCAGTTCAACCGGGATCAGACCGACATCACGGCGGCCACCGGCCGCCGTTTCCCCGCCGGATCGCCTTCGGTGGGCAACTCCGTCGAGAACGAGGCCACGGACGCCTTCGTGAAGGTGAAGACGCTCGGACTCTTCGTGCAGGAGCAGGTCGAGCTCGGCGACGAGCTGTTCGTGACGCCTGCGGTACGCTTCGACAACAACAGTGCGTTCGGTGCCGATCTGGGAACCAAGGCATATCCGCGCGTGGGCGTTTCCTGGGTGATGAGCGAACGGCTGAAGTTCCCGGATTTCATCGACCAGGTTCGCTTCCGCGGTGCCTGGGGACAGTCGGGCAAGCAGCCCGGTGCCAACGACGCGCTGGCGCTGCTGAGCGTGACGCCGGTCGCGTTCCGCAACAGCGACATCCTGGGGTTCACGGCGAATCGGCCCGGCAACTCGGAGCTGAAGCCGGAGACCGGGACGGAAATCGAGGTCGGCTTCGACCTGTCTCTGCTGAAGGGCAGGCTGTCGGCCGAGCTCACGTACTTCAACAAGAAGACCCAGGACGCCGTGGTCGCGCGTCCCGACGCGCTCTCGCTCGGGTTTCCCGGCGATCGGTTCGTCAACGTCGGCGAGATCACCAACAAGGGCTTCGAGATCGCCCTGGCGGGAGACCCGATCCACACCGACCGCCTGAGCTGGACGTTGCGCGGGACCTTGGCGACGCTGGACAACAAGGTGACGAAGCTGCCCGAGCCGATCGTGTTCGGATCGCAGCGACACCAGCAGGGGCTACCGTTCGGCGCCTACTACGACCGGCCCGTCACCATCGGGCCCGATGGACAGGCGGTGGTGGCCGAGGACCGGATGTACCTCGGTCAGCCCACGCCGAAATGGGAGGGCTCGGTCTCGAGCGGGTTGCGGCTGTTCGACCGTGTGACGCTCTTCGCCCTCTTCGACTACCAGGGTGGACACCAGCTCCTCAACGGCCTCGAAGCGTTCAGCTGCGGTCTGTTCGGAGGAGGTGATCAGTGGGGCGCTTGCCCGGCGATCTTCGCGGTGGATGCGAACGGAAACCCGACCAACGACGCGAAGAGGAAGGACGCCGGTGCCGCCGCAGGGACGGACGCACCGTTCATCTACGACGCGAACTACGTCAAGCTGCGCAACGTGTCCGTGCACTTCGACCTTCCCGGTCGCTGGATCGGTCGTCTCGGCGCGTCCGGGGCCACGCTGACCGTGGCCGGCGAGAATCTGCTGACGTGGACCAAGTATCCGGGCACGGACCCGGAGGCGAACTTCGCCGGATCCGGACAGGTGGTGCGCCAGCAACTGTGGACGCTGCCCCAGAGCTCCCGGTTCACCACGCGACTCACGTTCACGTTCTGACGGCGACGAGGGAGGAATCCCATGAACAACAGACAGCATGTTCGTGCCGGACGGGCGTGGACGTGGATCGCCCTGCTCGCTCTGGCCGCGACAGGATGCAGCATCGACAAGATGCTGGAGGTCGATGACCCCGACATCGTCACGCCCGACCAGGCGGCGGGCCCCGCGGCGGTACCCGCGACGGTGGCCGGCATGGTCGGAGACTTCCAGAGCGCGTTCGACAGCTATGCCATCTATGCCGGACTCTTCACCGACGAGATGATCCTCGCCGGCACGTTTCCTACGCGCATCGACGTGGACGAGCGAAACGTTCAGCTGGACCCGAACAACGGGACCCTGGAGGACGATCTCTTCGGACCCTTCCATGTGGCTCGCGAGTCGGCGGACCGGAACCGCGCCGCATGGGCCGGAGCCGTGGACGATCCGGACTACTCCGGAGTGCAGGACGCACTGAAGGAAGGGCTCGCGCTCTCCAGCCTGTACGGTGGATACCTGCGGGCGATGATGGCCGAGGCATACTGCGCCGTGGTCCTGGAGCCCAAAGGTGAGCCGCTGACGCCCGAGGCGGCCATGGAATCGGCGCTGGCCCGTCTCGAGGAGGCGCAGAGTCTGGCCACGCAATACGGGCTGAGCGACATCGCCACGGCGGCGCGAGTGGGGCAGGCCCGGGCGCTGATGTCACTGGGGCGCTACGCCGAAGCCGCCTCGGTCGTGGCATCGGTGCCGGCGAGCTTCGTGTTCGAGGCCGAGTACTCGTCCAACCAGAGCTCGCAGTACAATCTGGTTCACGCGTTCACGTGGGGGGTGGCCCCCTTCGTGCTGCGTTGGACTGTGGGCGACGGCACGGCAGGCAATCGACACAACGAGCGCTGGCCCTATTTCGATGAATGGGTCGCCCAGGGACTGCTCGTCGACGACCCGCCCGGCTACGAAGCGGTCGAGATCGGAGTCGGCGTGGCGCTGCAGCTCGTCTACGACGCTCCGGAGGTGTCGCTGCCCGTGGCGACCGGCTGGGAGGCCCAGATGGACATCGCGGAGGCGGAGTTGCGTGCAGGGCAGGTCGGCCAGGCCGAGGCGCGCGTGAACGGACTCCTGGCCAATCCGACCGTGAACCCGCTGATGGCCATGAATCCGGGGCTCCCGATGGGTGCGTTCGCACCCGTGGACTTCACGGGAAACCTGGCGACCGATCTTCCGCAGATGGCCCGGGCCCGGGCCTCGGGACTGTGGCTCAACACGGACCGGCAGGCTACGCTCCGCAGGTACTACACGCGGGACGGTGTCGATCTGTATCCGACCGGGACGCAGGGGAATGATGTGAGCTTCCCGATCCCACAACAGGAGATCGACAACAATCCGAACGTCTCGGGGGGATGTGGCTGAGCCCGAAGTGCGCTCCTCGTGACGGAGAAGGGCGGTCCTCTGCGGAGGGCCGCCCTTTGGCCTTGGACGACACACCGTCGAACGGACCGCAAGACCCGCAACTCCGCACCTGTGAATCGCGTACTGTGCAGAGCGATGAGGTGAATCCACGTCCGTGCAGGAGCGAGCGGAGAAGATGGGGACGAGGCAGGAGCGCGATCGGACGCGGAGCGGCCGTGGGGTGGTGTGGGTGTTGACCACGATCGCCGGCGTGAGCCTTGCCAACGCCGCACGCCAATGGTACCTGGGGGCGGGGCCCACCAGCCGTCAGTTGTCCGGGTTGTGGCTGCTGCTGGGGTTCTTGGCTGCGGTGGCAGCCTGGGCCGTCTGGCGGAGCGTCCGATGGGCGTGGGTCGCGGCAGCGGTGTGGGTGGCGGATGCGCTGACCACGACCATCGTGGGGACGGCGTTGATGTACGGGGGGCGGCCGCCGATCACGTCCGTGCTCCCGGGTACGGTCGTCGTCGCCGTCCTCGGTGGGATGATCGTGCGGAGTGTCCGACGTCGGACGTCCGTTTCGCCCGCGCGATAGGTCGAGAACCCCGGGCCACGCGGGATTTGCCACGCCGAGCGAAGGTCTTGCCGGCCACGGCCTGCGCGCGCACTATATCCGCTGGAGCTGCATGATGCCGCGCTGACCGGGCGCGGACGAGTGCCGATCTCTCCATTCCTGCCCGTATCTCTCCGATATGCGAGCCTGAACGGCGATCCTGCCTTTCCCGGGTTCGGCGACGCCGGCCCCGGATGGCGTATCTGCCGGGCTCGCTCCGGCATCATCATCCGAGACCAAAGGGGGAAGGGATGAAGAAGACGCTCGTGATCGGCGTGTTGCTCGGGCTGCTGGCAGCGCCGCTCGGTGCACAGGAGGTCGCGCCCGCGGTGCATGCGGGTAGCCGTTCGGTCAACTTCTCGTTCGGAGGGCTCGGCTCCTTCGGGCTGGAAGGCGCCGGTGTGGGCGGTGGACTCAGCGCGTCGTACTTCATGTCGCACGATCGGGCGTTGCGTATGGGCGTGCAGTTGGGGTACAACAGGTCCACCACGCCCTGGAACGGCGGTGGCCTGGGCTCCGACGGAAGCCAGTGGAGCACCGTCGTGGATGTGGCGGCCGACTACCTGAAGTACATGCGAACGCTGACGCCGCGCGCCCGCCCGTACGCAGGCATGGGCGTGAGCGTGCTCTCCGCCTGGTCCGACATGCAGCCGGCCCTCGCGGCGTCCGCTCCGGCCGGCACGTTGACCGAGATCAAGAACGGCGGGTCCAACGACGGCGTGACGGTCGGTGCGAACGCGATCCTCGGGGCCGAGTTCTTCCTCTTCCCGGAGCTGAGCATCTCGGCCGAGTACCATCTGAACGTCGTCAGCTACACGCATCGGGCCGACAAGGTGACGAGCCGCATCGGGTCGGCGACGTCGACCGAGAAGCAGGGAAGCTCCCTCCACCTCCTCGGGTTCGGTGCTGGGGGCGCGACGGTCCACATATATTTCTGACCCGACCGGGTGGACGAAGTCGGACATCCGGGTCCCGTCATGCGCGCCGCTTCGGCGTCGAGGAGGGGTCGTGGACCGTAAGGAGATGGTTCGGAAGTACAAGGAGACCCCCCGGCCGGCAGGCGTCTACCGGGTCCGCCACACGCCGACCGGGCGAACGCTGCTGGGCTCGAGTCCTGATGCTCCGGCGATGCTCAACCGGGTTCGGATGCAGCTGCGCACGCACGCGCATCCCAGTCGGGATCTCCAGCGCGATTGGGATCGGGACGGTGCCGAGGCGTTCAGCTTCGAGGTGCTCGATCAGCTGGATCCGGTCGACGACGCCACCGTCGATGTCGGGGACGACCTCCGCATGCTCCTTGCGTTGTGGGTCGAGAAGCTCGGCCTCGAGGAAGGCGAGCGGTATTGAGGGAGGCGGGGCGCACAATAAACATGAACATACTCTTGACAATAGGCTCGGGTCTCTCGACCTTGGGGCGTGCAGCGAATTCCCCGTCGGAGGTCTGGAGCGATGGCAAGCACCGTCGAAGCGAATCTGGGAGACCGCACGGTCGGTGAGGTCGTAGCGGAGGACTACGGCCGTGCGGTCGTCTTAGAGCGCCTGGGCATCGACTTCTGCTGCGGCGGGGACCGCTCCGTACGGGTCGCCTGCGAGCAAGCGGGGGTCTCGGTGGCGGATCTGGAAGCGGCGTTCGCGAGCGGCGTCCCGAGCGGCGGGCGGTGGCCCGACCCGAGCGCGTGGAATCTCGGATTCCTGACGCGCTACATCATCGAGGTCCACCACCGTTACGTGCGTGAGACCCTGCCCGCTCTGGAGCGGCTCGCCGACAAGGTCTCCCGTGTGCACGGTGACCGTCACCCCGAGCTGAACACGATCCAGTCGCTGATCGGCGATCTGTCGACGGAGCTGCGCGAGCACCTGGAGTCCGAAGAATCGGACGCCTTTCCGAAGATCGCGGCCCTCGAGGCCGACCCGACGTCGGAAGCGTTCGCTCCGACGAATCGGGCGGACATGTCGTTTTCCGGGCTCGAAGCCGAGCACGATCGTGCCGGGAGCCTGATGCGGCGGATCCGCGACCTGGCCGGCGGCTATCGCGCTCCCCGAGACGCCTGCGGCTCCTACCGCGCGTTGTACACGACGCTCGAGGAGTTCGAAGGCGATCTCCACCGCCACGTCCACCTCGAGAACAACGTCCTCTTTCCACGAGCGATGGCGCTCGCAGAGACGAGAGTAAACCGAGCCATGCCCGACATCAAGACGCTGGACGTGCGTGTCATTCCGCCGCGCGAGAAGCACCCGACGATCTTTCAGACGTTCGCAGCCCTCTCTCCAGGCGAGTCCTTCGTGCTCGTGAACGATCACGACCCGCGCCCGTTACGCTACCAGTTCGAATACGAGCACGCCGGGCAGTTCGGGTGGGAATACCTGGAGGAAGGACCGTCCGTGTGGCGCGTCGAGATCTCGCGGAGCGCCGACTGATGCGTCTCACGCTCTGCTCGAGCGCGGCCCCCGACGCCACGCTTTCCGGGCTCTTCGAAGCGTGCGCGCGCCGCGGACTCGACGCCGTGGAGCTGCGAGACGGTGACGGCCACGGAGTCGACCGTTACGCCGACGGCGTGGGGCCCACGATCGGTGTCGAGAGCGCGAACGCCGGGTCTCTCGAGATCGCGACCTACCGTGCGTCCTCTCGTGACCGGGACGATCGATTGGCGTCGTTGGCCCGGGCGATCGGCGCGACGTTGCTGCTGGACGGCGATCGTGACGTTCGCTTCCGGATTCAGCGGGCGGGCCGGATCTCGAAGGACGGTACGAGCGTGGCGATCGTCGTGCGTGGTGCTCGTGCGCTGGAAGACGCGGAGCTGGCGGCTCGAGCGGACATCGACGTCGCATGGGACGCCGAGCCCGCCGCAGGCGCCGTGAACGAGACCGCCGACCGGCTGCTCGAGCGGCTCGAAGGGCGTCTCCGGCATATCCGCCTGCTCGGAGGCGGTCCCGAGGCTTCTCTGCACGAAGGCCGCGGGATCGGTGAGGCCATGGGACGTCTCGCGCTGCACGGCTACACCGGCACGGTGGCTCTCGCGCCCAGCTCGAGCCGGTACCGCCTGGCCTGGCAGCGGTGGTTGGGCCGCCGCGGCGGATGGGGGTGCGGCAGTCGGACCTCCGAGCCATCGCTCGTCCATCTGTTGGCGGTGGCCCGCTCATGAACGGGGTCAGCTCGCTGGACGTGCGGCCCGTGGAACCGAAGGACCGCTTCGAGCGGATCATGGATGCGTACGAGGGGCTCGCGGTCGAGGGCACGCTCGAGCTGACCGTCGATCACGATCCGAAGTGCATGTACTACACGCTCAAGGCGACGCGCGGCGACGACGCCTTCCAGTTCCACTATCTGGAGGACGGGCCCGAGGTCTGGAGGGTCCGGGTGCAGAAGCTCTCCGAAACCTGATCAGGGACGGGGACGGATCGAGCTCGTTCGCTCCAGGACGCCTGTGGTCGAGGCCGTGACCTCCTGGCCCGGCTGCTCCCCGCCCACCGAGATGGTGACCGGGCCCTCCGGCACGACCGTCTTGCCGGCCGGGTCCACGACTCCGAGGGCGCCGCGGTCGAGCGCGAACCGGACCATCCGCGTCTGGCCGGGCTCCAGGTGAATGCGCCGGAAGCCCTTCAGCGCGCGGATCGGCACCCGGAACGGCGCACCGGGGTGCGCGACGTACAGTTGGACCACCTCGTCGCCGGCCCGTGTCCCCGCGTTGGTCACATCGACCTTCACGCTGTCGGCCGGCCCACCGGTCAGCCGGTCGGGGAGGCGTAGGTTCGCGTACGTGAACCGCGTATAGCTCAGCCCGTATCCGAACGGGTAGAGCGGGGCACGCCGGAAGTAGCGATACGTGCGGCCGTCCATGTTGTAGTTCTCGAACGACGGCAGGTCGCGGACGGAGCGGTAGACCGTGACGGGCAGACGTCCGCCCGGATCGGCGCGACCGAAGAGCACGTCGGCGATGGCCTCTCCACCCGCTTCGCCCGGGTACCACGCCTGGACGATCGCGTTCACGTGCCGGGCGGCCCACGGAACCGCCACGGCGCTGCCCGACATCAGCACCAGCACGGTCGGCTTACCCAGCGCGGTCACGTTCTTCAACAGCTCCAGCTGCGGTGCGGGCAGCCCGAGCGTCGTACGGTCGCCACGGTCGAATCCCGGGACCTCGACGTTGTTCTCCTCGCCCTCCAGGTGGGGTGAGAGGCCGAGCACCATCACGACGGCATCGGCCTTTCGTGCCGCCGCGAGCGCTTCGCCCGCCAGGTCCCGGCCCGGCACCGACCAGGCGAGATGCGCCTCGGGGTTCGGCCCGTAGTTGATGTAATCGATGCGCAGCGGGTATGAATGCCCCGCCACCAGGTCTACGTCGAACGTGTGCGTATCCGGTGTGTGCCGGTCGCGGAAGTCGATGCGGAGAGAGTCCTCGAACCACACCTTCGCCCCGTTCATCGCGGTGAAGGCGATCCGGTACGTTCCCGTGACGGGCGCGACGATCCGCCCGGTCCACCGGACCGCGAAGCTGTCCGCGAGCATCCCGGTTACGGGCGTGTGATCCAGCCACCGGAAGTCGATCGTGCTGTCGGTGCGCGTGAACGCCGGGGCGCCCCGGAACCGCATGTTCCCGAAATACGCTCCCCGAAGGCCCCCGTGCTTCGCGTCACCCTCGGCCGGCACGAGTCGGTCGGACGGGATCCGCACGTAGCGTGGCACGCCCTTCGCGAGGCCGCTGCCCAGCGCGTACATCGTGCGCCCTCCGTGCCGGGCCATCAGTCGTGCGATCGCGTCGGCCGGGTAGCTCGGGTCGACGGGCGTCCCGTTGTACTCGCCCACCAGGACGTCGTAGGCCCGCGCATCCGGGCCGATCACCGCCACGGTGCCCAGCGAGGGAGAGAGCGGCAGCGTGCCGTCGTTCTTCAGGAGCACGATCGACTCGCGCGCGGCGCGCAGCGCCAGCGCGCGGTGAGCGGGCGAGGCCACGACCGAATAGGGGATCGTGTCCCAGGGCAGCGTGCCGGGCGCCGCGAACAGCCCGAGCCGGAGGCGCGCGCGCAGGAGCCGCAGCACCGCCGTGTCCACCTGGGCTTCCGTCGCAAGCCCCAGGTGCACGGCGTCCACGAGCTTCGGGTACGTGTCCCCGCAATTCAGGTCGGTCCCCGCCTTCACGGCGAGGGCCGCCGCCTTCACCTGGGTGTCCGTGTAGTGGTGGGTCTTGTAGAAGTCGTTCAGCGCCCAGCAGTCGCTCACCACATAGCCGCGAAAGCCCATGCTGCCGCGCAGGAACGTGCCGAGCAACGCATCGCTCGCACAGTCCGGGACGCCGCGGAACGCGCTGTAAGCGCACATCACCGATCCCACGCCCGCGTGCACGGTCGCCTGGAACGCCGGCAGGTACGTGCTCCACAGGTCCTGCATGTCGGGGTTCATGCTCATGACGTGCCGCAGAGGCTCGGGGCCGTCGTGCACGGCGTAGTGCTTCGCCGTGGCGATCGTCTTGAGCCAACGAGGATCGTCGCCCTGCATGCCCCGCACGAAGGCGACCCCCATGCGCGAGGTGAGGAGCGGGTCTTCTCCGTACGTCTCCTGTCCCCGTCCCCAACGGGGATCGCGAAAGATGTTGATGTTGGGCGCGAAGAAGGTCAGGCCCTGATAGATGTCCCGCCGGCCCCGGCGCACGAAGGCGGCGTGCTTCGCACGTGCCTCGTCCGAGATGGCGACCGCGACCCCGTGCATGAGCGAGTCGTCGAACGTCGCGGCGAGACCGATGGCCTGGGGGAACACCGTCGCCTTGCCCGCGCGTGCGACGCCGTGCAGCGCCTCGCTCCACCAGTTGTACGCGGGAATCCCGAGTCGTGGCACCGCCGGCGCGTCGTACCGCATCTGCGACACCTTCTCGGCGAGCGTCATGCGTGGGAGAAGCGCGCGGGCGCGGACGTCGATGGGAAGGGACGTGTCGAGGTATGCGGGTCGTGCGGTCTCGTCGCGGGTGTGCGCCGCCGGAGGGGTCGGACGCGGTGAGCGAGGACCCGCCGCGCACGCCGCGAGTCCGGCGCACAGAAAGGGGAGCAGCGCGGTGCGCGGCCCCGACCGCGTGAACGTACGCATCAAGCGCCCTCCTCGACCGGACGTTTCTCCAGCACCTGCACGACGAGCAGCGTGAGCACCAGAACGTGGATGGCGGTACACCACGCGCATATCTTGCCGATGACGCCGATCTCCTGGTACACGAGCCAGAGGACGGCGCCGGTTCCGATCAAGGTCCAGGCGAGCCCCGCCGTACGAAGCCCCGACCGGCCGCTTCCCGGAGCTCGAGCCGTCAGCACCCCCAGCACGAAGGCGACGCCGAACCAGAGCAGCCCCCAGAGTGCCACGGGAGCGCCCAGCACCGTCGAGGACGGGCTGGAGAGCACCGTCTCGCAGTCGACGATCGTGCCCCTTCCGCACACAAGGGGGATGCTCGTGTCGTAATGCAGCAGCGTCAGATACGCTGCAATGGCAAGGCCGAGCGTCGTGAGGACCAGCCGCAGGCGGTCGGACGACCGCAGTGACATCAGGGCACCTTGCTGGGCAGCGCTCCGATCGTCTTCTGGATCACCGGCTCGGAGCAGACGTCGGCGGGCTTGTTGCCGTCGACCGCGCAGATCGAGGCGGTGATCGCGTTTCCGTTCGCCAGGATCGCCTGTGCGGCGTCACCGGTTCCCGTGGGCAGCCAGGCGGCCACGGCCGCCTGGGTCCAGTCGGACAGCAGCTCGGGCGAGAACGGCGAGCCGCTCCACATGTAGCGGCCACCGACCAGAATGAAGGGGATGCCGCCCTTGGCCTTTCCCGCCACGTAGGGAGGCTGGTCGTACTTGGTGATCAACGCATCCTGGAGCGAATCCGGTGTCTGCAGACGCTCGTAACGCCCCCCGCCCACCATCTTGTTGCTCTCCAGCTCGACCGTCTGCAGCTCGATGTACGGGCTCTCGTAGTGGCTTCCGTAGAACGAGAAGGTCGGGGTGCCCGGGAATACGTCCAGCACCGACGATTCGCTGAGGCTGAGCCCTGAGAACTTTCCGAAGCGCGACAGCGACGCGATTACCGACCAGCGAGCGGCGGCGCAATAGGGGCAGTACTCCGCCCCGATGTACAGCACGACCGGCTTCCCGTTGGCCGTCTGCGAATCGCCGACGAACCTCGGCATGGTGGCACCCTTCGTGCCGGCCTTTGCCCAGGTTGCCGGCGGGATGCTCTCGAACTCCTTCATCATGGAGTCCGGCACGGCCTGCGTGGCCGTGTCCGGGTCCGCGGCGGCCGCCGCCTCACGCGTGGCAGTCCGGTGCTTCACGGCCAGGACGACCGTCGCGACCAGCGCCAGGGCAACGAGCACGAGCACCCAGCTCGCCCAGCCGGGTGCCTTCGTGCGGGTGCCGCTTCCTTGTGCCTTCTTGTCTCGAGCCACGAGTTCTTCCGCCTATGCTTGTCCTAGACGCTCGATCCAGCGGTACATCACCACCACCGTCGCCACGAAGACGAGACCGCCGATCCAGATCGACGCGGTCGTGAAGCCCTCGCCGACCAGAGCGATCGGGTAACTCTTACCTGAAAATGCAACCAACGCGGCGAATACCACACCCAGCAGGCTCTCGCCGACGATGAGGCCCGACGAAAGTAGCACACCCAGCTGCTTCGTGGACTCGGCGGTGGAGGGCGTGCGGTCGGCACGGCGGTTGAACCACCATCCCACCACGGCACCGACCACGACCATCAGCGTGGTCGATGTCGGAAGATAGATACCGAGGCCGACGGCCAGCGGGGGAAGGCTCCACGACTTCGTGGCCTTGGTGAGAACCCAGTCGAACACGATGGACGCCGCCCCGATGGCACCGCCGATGGCGATCAGGCTCCAGTCGATGTTGTTCTGGATCACGCCCTGGGCCAGCGCGGAGATCAGGCCGGCCTGCGGAGCCGGGAGCGCGCGAGCCGGATCGACGCCCGGAGCACCCAGGAAGCCGTATGCGTGGCTGAGCAGGTTCAGCACCGGCGGGATGATGACGGCGCCCGCGAGCACGCCGATGACCAGCGCCCACTGCTGAGCGGACGGGGTGGCGTCCACGAGCTGCCCCGTCTTCAGGTCCTGGAGGTTGTTGTTGGCGATCGACGCCACCGCGAACACCACGGACGTCACGAACAGCGCGAACGCGACGAGCGCCTTGCCCTCCGAGGCGGGCATCACTGCCTTCACGCCGAGGACCAGGAGCAGCGCGGCGACCACGACGACGAGGATGCCGATGCCGGACAGCGGGCTGTTGGACGAGCCGATCAGGCCCGCCATGTAGCCGCACACGGTCGATACCAGGAAGCCCATGACGACCACGAAGATGGCGCCGCCGATGCTCAGCAGGAGGCCCTCCGAGCCCAGTCCGCTGACGCTGCTGAAATGCCAGAACAGCCACGTGACGGGGATCATGCAGATCAGAGACACCAGACCGACCATGCCGATCGAGATGTCCTGCTCGGTGCGCGGGAGCGTGTCGCCCTGTCCGGCCTTGCGCACCCGCGAGGCGGCACGCGCGCCGGCGAGGCCCTTGATGACCGGCTGGACCAGCGTGCCCAGCGTCCAGATGGCGGCGATGCCGATCGCGCCCGCACCGACGAAGCGGACGTAGTGGCTCCAGCCGCCCTGGGCCACGTCCGCGGCGGCACCGATGACCGGGTGCAGCGCCGTGAAGTGCGGTACGGCCCATCCCCATCCGATGAGCGCGCCCACCAGCATCGCGATGCCCACCGAGAGGCCGACCAGGTGGCCGATGGCGAACAGCGCGAACGAAAGGGCGAAATCGAAGCCGGTGGCAGAGCCCTTGTCGCCACCCAGGTGGAAGTACTGGGCGACGTCGCTCGCGAAGATCTTCGTCTGCACGACGACGTAGAAGACCGCCGACACGATGCTGCCCCACACCACCGCTTTCAGACCGGCGCCGCTGGTTTCCACCGCCTGGCTCGCGTCGCGCTCTCCCTCGCCCGCGCCGACCTTCAGGACCTCGGCGCACGCGACGCCCTCGGGATAGGGAAGGGGTGAGTCGGTCACGAGCGCGCGGCGGAGCGGAATCGTGTACATGACCCCGAGGATTCCGCCCGAAGCACAGATGAGGAACGATTCCCAGAACGGGAAGCCCGTCCACCAGCCGACGATGATGAGACCCGGCAGCACGAAGATGATCGCGGACAGCGTGCCGGCGGCCGACGCGACCGTCTGCACGATGTTGTTCTCCTGGATCGTCGCGTCCTGGAACATCTGCAGGATCGCCATCGAGATGACGGCCGCCGGAATCGACGTGGAGAAGGTGATGCCGGCCTTGAGGCCGAAGTAGACGTTCGCCGCCGTGAAGATCACGGTGATGACGACGCCGAGGATGAGACCCCGGATGGTGAGCTCGCGCGCCGGCGTGACGGCGACGT
This sequence comes from Longimicrobiales bacterium, assembly GCA_046704545.1. Classification (GTDB taxonomy): domain Bacteria; phylum Gemmatimonadota; class Gemmatimonadetes; order Longimicrobiales; family Gaopeijiaceae; genus SZUA-318. Next base: position 113,338 of record JBJKRT010000090.1, on the reverse strand, counting down.
CTGATCGTGCGTTCACACGTGATCCCCTTCTGGAAGGCGAGCGGGTTGGAAGGGCCAGCTAGCGGTATACCCAAGAGAGGGTGCGCGCGTCAAGGTGCTGGCCCGCATCACACTCGCGACGCATTACCGGGCCCGCATCATCCACCGCCCTTTCTTCCGTTGCCCGCCGCGCTCTTGTCGGGATACTTCGGCGCGGGCGGCACGGGTTTCGGGTGGGCCCGGATCTCCTTGCGCAGCTCCTGGACCGCCGCTCGGAGCTGAGCGTCCTGGCCTTCGAACGTCCGATGCGGCGCGTTGTCCACCTTGATATCGGGGTCCACGCCATGGCCCTCGATGAGCCATTGGCCCTCGGGGCCGTAGACGCCGAGCTCGGCCGCCGACGCGATCCCGCCGTCGACCAGGACGTTGTCGAAGCTCAGCCAGATCTCGCCTCCCCACGTGCGTGTGCCCAGCAGCTTGCCGAGTCCCAAGCTGCGGAAGCCCGCGCTGAACGCCTCGCCGTCCGAGGCCGTGTGCTCGTTGATGAGCGCGATCATCGGTCCGCGGAAGGCCTCCTGCATGTTCCAGGTCGGCTTCGCACCACGTGGCTTGAAGTACATCCACGCGCGCCGCATCAGCTTCTCGAGGATCCAGCTGTCTATGTTGCCACCGCGGTTGTTGCGGACGTCGATGATGAGACCCTGACGCGTGAAGACTGGATAGAACTGGCGCTCCCAGGCTGCGATGTCGGAGGACCCCATGGCCCGGAGGTGCACGTAGCCGATGGAGTCGTGGCTGAGGCTGTCGACCTCGAGGCGTCGCGTGTACTCCCAGTCGTCGTAGCGCAGGTTCGAGGCCTGACCCTCGGTGAGCGGCGTCACGATGACCTCGCGACGCGTCTTCGTTCCCGCGGGCCGGACCGTGAGCAACGTCTGCCTGCCGGCCTTGCGGCGCAGCAGGGAGCGGTAGTCGGGCACGGACAGCGTCGGTACGCCGTCGATGGCCACGACCACGTCGCCCCGCTTCACGCCGACGCCCGGCCGTGCCAGGGGAGACAGCTGATCCGGCTGGTCGGGGTCCGCGCGGTAGACCTGAGTAACGCGGTAGCCACCGTCCTCCGCGTCCCGCTCCAGGCGTGCTCCGAGCGACGCCACCGCCACGGTGTCCTGTCCGGGCCGCATCGCTCCTCCGCGCACGAACGTGTGCAGCGCGGAGAGCTCGGCCACCATCTGGCCGATCACGTCGGAGAGCTCCTGGCGGTCGGTGACCCGCAGGGCCAGCGGCATGTACTTCTTCTCCATGGCCGGCCAGTCGACCCCGTTCATGTCCGGGTCGTAGAAGTAGTCCCGGTGCAGCCGCCAGGCCTCCTTGAACATCTCCACGTACTCACGACGCGGGTCGACGCGGAGCATCCAGTTCTTCAGGTCGACCTTGGCCTCTGCGAGCTTCGTCGGTGGCTTGGTGCCGGCGGCGATCACGTACAGGTCGCTCCCCTTCCGGACGAGGAGCTTCTTGCCGTTCGCGGAGAGCTCGTAGCTCCGGATCTTTCCGACCAGCGACACGGGCTTGGGCTCGTGATTCGTGATCCGGAGCGCCTCGAGCGAGACGGACCGGGCGGGGCCGTCGGTCGAGGAGAGCCAGTACAGGATACCGTCTCCCGCCGACAGGCTCCGGTAGTTGCCCGGCGGAACCGGCACCTCTTCCAACCGGTCCTGGATGCCGGCAAGCCGGATGTCCACATGCGGCGTGGTGGAAGCCTTGTCTCGCGCGCTCCGTGAGGCCTCGGATCCGCTCGGATGATGCGTCGACGTCGCGCCCGTGTCGGCCGCCGGGTGGAGCTCGTCGTCCGGGCGGAACGGAAAGCGCAGGCCGGGGCGCAGGGCGATCGCGTAGAGCTTCGTCGTTCGCGTGAAGTAGGGCTCCGGCTGTCGATCGCCCCACGGAGACCCGACCGACGAGACGAAATGCCGGTCAGAGAGGAAGTAGAGCCAGTTCCCGTCGCGGCCCCACGTAGGCGAGTAGCTGTCGTAGCGCTCCGTGGTCACGGGCGTGGTGGTATGGTCGGTCACGCTGTAGAGCGCGATGCGCTCGAACCCGTTGCCGAGGGGCTCGACGTACGCGAGCCAGCGCGAGTCGGGCGACCAGGTCGGGTCGGACAGGTCGCCGTGGTCCGAGTGGACGACCAGGCGTGAATGTCCCGTCGAGGTGTCGAGTACGAAGAGCCGGTGGTCCTTGTCGTAGTGCGCGATCCAGCGGCCGTCGGGAGAGGGCACGGCGTCCCACCGCAGCGTCGTCGCGTCGTGCGTGAGCTGGCGCGGCTTCCCGACTCCGTTGGCCGGGAGCTTCCAGATCTCGACCTCGCCGGTCGAGTCCGAGAGCGCCAGGAGCGAATCACCGCCGGGCAGGAAGCGCCCGCGGCGGTAGCGGACGCTGTTCGCGCCCGTGGCTTCGACGAACCGTCCCTGTCCGACGGGCGCCACGAAGAGCTGTCCGCGGGCCGTCAGGACGACGTGGTCTCCCGTGGGGGAGAGATGGACGGCCGTGAGGTAGCGCATCGGATCGTGCACCCAGTGAGGACGGAGCTGGTCGAAGTCCGATGCGAGCTCGATCGGGACCGTGCGGTCCTGACCGGTGGACAGGTCGAGCACTCTCAGATCCGCTCCGTACTGGTAGACCACGCGGCCGTTCGAGAGCGACGGAGACTCGAGATTGTAGATGCGGTGGTGCGTCAGCTCCTTCAGATCGCCTCCGTCCTCGTTCATCGACCAGAGGTTCATGACGCCGTCCCGGTCCGACGCGAAGACGATCCGTCCCCGCCACAGCATCGGGTCCTTGCTGGTGCCCGCGTAGCTCGTGGTCAGCGGAACGGCTTCCGGAGTCCCGGCCGTGTACTTCCAGAGCTGCTGAACGCTTCCGCCCTTGTAGCGATCGGTATGACTTCCCTGGAACGCGAGACGCGTGAAATAGAGGGCCTTGCCCGCGGGGCCGTACACGCCGTCGGACGCCTGGGCCAGCGGAAGCACCGTGCGCCGATCGGTAGCCGTGTCGAGCGCGACGAGCTGGTCGTTGGGGAGCGTCGAGTAGTGCCGCGTCGCATAGAGGATGCGGCCCTCGGGCGTCCAACCCACCACCGTGGCACCGCCGCCGTCCCAGCTTCGGCGCATCGGGACGCCGCCCGTCACCGGCATCGTGTAGACCTCGTCCGGACCCTCGTAGGAGGCCGTGAACGCCAGGGTACGCCCGTCCGGGGAGAACGCCGCGTCCCGCTCCTCACGAAGGCCGGTGGTCAGGCGCCTGGCTTCTCCACCCCCGATGCCGACGGTCCACAGGTCGCCTTCGGCCGTGAACACGATCGTCGTGTCGTGGAGGGCCGGGTAGCGGAAGTAGCCCGGTGCGGTCACGCTGTCCGCCAGGACCCGGGCAGCCGGAGCGGGTACGGCGTGGGCGGACACGACCGGAGCCGCCAGAAGCAGCGCGGGCAGGGACAGGAGCACATTGCGGTGCATGAGGCGGTGAGGCCGGGCGCTCATGGGACGTTCCTTGCTCGGGTCGGGGAGCACCGGGCCCCGGTGACGTCACCGGGACCCGATGCCGATCAGCCTAGAGGCCACCCCGGCCGGCGGCAAGCGTCGGGGCGGACAGCGGTGGGGGTGGACGCTATCAGGTGCAGCCCACCACGAGCTGAACCTTGGACAACTCCTGACTGGTCGAGAACGTTCCGGAGAGCTCGATCTGTCCACGGATCGTGAAGTCGCTTCCGAACGCGTAGGGGACGGTCCACGTGCCCGTGGCGAACGAGGAGCCGCCTACGAAGTCCTGGTCGACGGGGATCCCGTCGACGGTCAGGCCGTTCAGATTGACGGTGGTACCCGCATCACGGTTGAGCACCAGAACCTCGAGAGCGTCCCACGCCGTGCAGGGAGCAGCGGGCCCACCGATCGACGACCCATAGGTGAGCGTCGTCGAGACTCCGTCGGACACGGTCGTGCTCAGGACGCCGGACGCCAGCGTCACCTCGATGTCGTACGTACCGGGCTTCGTCCACGTGAACTGAGCAGCGCTGCGATTCGCCGCGCTGCCGAGATCCTGCACGCCAAGGTAGATCTCGTCTCCTCCGGTGTTACCGAACGAGCGGTAACGGACCGCCGGGTTCCCCGTGGAGTTGGTGATCCCGCCCGGCTCGGCGCTCAACGTCACGTCTTCGAGCGTGCAGTCCGCCGCGAAGCGTTGCGGTGGGTCGCCGGGTAGCACGTCGCCCGGCAGCGCGTCGCCATGCGCTAGATGGGCCGGCAGGGCGTTCGCACTCACGTTGATGAGCCTGTAGATGCCCTGCCCGTCCACGTGGCAGACGTCCACCTTCTCCATCGGAGCCGCCTGCGTCGGCAGGTCGAGATGCCGGACATCCGTCGGAGCCGACTCGGTACAGGCTCCGGCCAGGCTCGCCGCGAGCAGCACTACGAGTTGCCTCTTCATCGGGTCCTCCTGGGCTGTGGGTCCCGGGGCACCCGCCTGGCCTCTTCGCGCCTCGGAGCGCCGGATGCGCTTCGAGGATATGAGGCCTCATACAGCAAACGCCGTACCTGAGGCGCGGGGCTGACGCCAACGCCGCATGTGACAGGACGGCGGCTGGGATTCCAAGAGCCTGGGCGGAATGTAGCGACGTGATGCTGCGCGCTCCGGAGTAGCACCCCGGATCCGTGTGTGACATGACCGCCGCAGATGTTGGCATGGTGATATGCCGCCCTCTGGGACGGGATCACCTAACTGGTGGATGAGCAATGCGTTAGCCGTCTGCCCTGCGTGGTTCGGTATATGCTGCGTAACGGCTTGTCGCAGTCCCATGAAAACGAGCCAAGGAGGTCGTCATGCGACACGCTACCTTTGCCAGGGCGGTGGTACTTGGCCCCCTGGCGATTCTCACGCTTCTCTTTGCTGGCTGTACGAGCGAGCGGGAGGTGCTGTTCCCGGACAAGCCCGACGTAGGGGGCACCACGCCCAACTATACGGACCCGTATGGCGGCTCCAGCTTGGTGAAGCTGTGCAAGAACCAGGGTCCAGAGGGTAACTACACGTTCCACGTCACGGCCACCGGTGGCACGCTCCTCCAGGGGGAGACGGTGAGTCTGGCAGTGGGAGAGTGTACGTTCGTCTGGGCGGCGACCTCCCCCGACGCCCCCGAGGTACAGGTAACGGTTCAGGAGGTCGACCTGCCGGCCGGTGTGAAGGTCGCCTACATATTCTCTAGGACGTATGCCGACTGGACGGGTGCTTCGATCAGAGGCGTCGACCAGGTGACGATCTCGGTGAGCTGGGACAACGCCGGAGAGATCTACTTCCACAACGAGGGTGCGCCGCTCCCCGAGCCCTGCGCCAAGTGCGAAGGGGGCGTGAGCGAGCTGACGCTGCGCAACGACGGTCCCTCCGGGACGGTCGAGGTCCGTAAGAAGGGTGGACCGGTGCTGTTCAGCGGCTGGGTGGACAGCGGTGCGGAGTTCTCGTTCAAGGGCGCGGACGCGGACGGGAAGATGGGCGCGGACATCGAGGTCCGCGTGGACGGGGTCCTCAACACGACCATCCACACGAGCTGCTCGCGGCCGATCGGGCCGGGGCTGGTGAGTGGAAGCTTCACGGTGATGGCCGGTGCGAGCGTGAAGGGTGGAGCGCTGTGCCCCATCCCGCCGCCGCCTCCTCCGGGGACGTGCGGGAAGTGCGACGGAGGCGTGAGCGAGCTGACGCTGCGCAACGACGGTCCCGCCGGGACGGTCGAGGTCCGCAAGAAGGGTGGACCGGTGCTGTTCAGCGGCTGGGTGGAGGCCGGTGCGGAGTTCTCGTTCAAGGGCGCGGACAAGGACGGGAAGATGGGCGCGGACATCGAGGTCCGCGTGGACGGGGTGCTCAATACGACGATTCACGTGAGCTGCTCGCGGCCGATCGGGCCGGGGCTGGTGAGCGGGAGCTTCACGGTCATGGCCGGTGCGAGCGTGAAGGGTGGAGCGCTGTGTCCCATCCCGCCGCCGCCTGACGGGAGTTGTGACTACTGCAGCACGGGCTTGAAGCCTCGTGCGCTCACCCTGACCTACACGGGCCAGAGCTGTGCGGCAACGAGCCACAGCCAGGATCCGGCGAAGGTGCAGTGCGCGGGCGATCCGGCTGGCGCCGACCTCGTGCACATCACCGTCCTGGGAGGCAAGGACAAGGTCTATTTCGACGGGGTCGTGCCGCTGAACGGAAGCTTCACGCTCGACGCGGCGAATGGGGGTGAGCCTCGGCTCCATGCGGACACGAACGTCACCATCCTCGATGGCGCCGGCAACGTCCTGCAGACGATCCGTTTCCACACGTCGTGCTCACAGCCGCTGATGGAGGGAGACCAGTTCGGCAGCCTGCAGTTGACGGGCTTCACGCCGGAAGGCTGACCCTCGGGTGGAACGGGGGCTCTTCCGATGCGGGAGGGGGCTCGAGCCCCCTCCCGCATCTTCGCCTCACACCTTTACGATCCACCGGTCCGGGCTGCCGTCGAGCAACTCGGGAGCGAACCTTGCGACCGCGTGCCGCGCGTCGACCACCGCGCTCGACAAGCGCATGACCCGGGTGTAGTCGAGCGCGCCGTGGTCCGTGACGATCACCACTGCGTCGGCCTCCGCGAGAACTTCGTCGGTCAGTGGCACGGACGAGATCTCCCGCCCGTCCTCCTTGAGGATGGGTACGTACGGGTCGTGAAAGAGGACGTCGGCCCCGTCCGCCTCCAGGAGCTTCAGGATGTCGAGCGCCGGAGATTCGCGTACGTCGTCGATGTCGGGCTTGTACGCCACGCCGAGGAGGAGGAGCCGCGAACCGTTCACTGACCGGCAATGGCGGTTGAGCGCCTTGCGGACCTTCTCGACGACGAAGAGAGGCATCTCGGCGTTGATCTCCGAAGCCAGCTCGATGAAGCGGGTCTTGTAGTTCAACGAGCGCATCTTCCAGGACAGGTAGTGCGGATCGATCGGGATGCAGTGACCTCCGAGTCCCGGGCCCGGGAGGAACTTCATGAACCCGAAGGGCTTGGTGGCCGCGGCCTCGATCACCTCCCACACGTCCACGCCGAGCCGGTCCGCGATGATGGCGGTCTCGTTGACGAGCCCGATGTTCACCGCTCTGAACGTGTTCTCGAGGATCTTGGTCAGCTCCGCGGCCTCCGCGGACGACACCGGGACCACGGAATCGATGAAACGACCGTAGAGTGCCGTACCCGCCTCGGCGCAGCGGGGCGTCACACCGCCCATCACCTTCGGAGTGTTCTTCGTGTGCCATGTGGGGTTTCCCGGATCCACGCGCTCCGGGCTGAAGCACAGGAAGAAGCCCTCACCCACCTGCAAGCCCGTGCTCTCCAGCGCGGGAAGCATGATCTCACGGGTGGTGCCCGGATAGGTGGTGGATTCGAGCACCACCAGTTGCCCCGGCTGTAGCGCCGACGCAACAGCCTCGGTCGCCGCGATGATGAACGAGACATCGGGGTCCCGGGTCTTCGAGAGCGGTGTGGGAACACAGATGGACACGGCATCGCACTCGGCGAGGCGGCTCATGTCCGTGGTGGCCTCGAGCAGTCCGCGGCCACGGAGGCCCGCCACACTCTCGCTGGCGACGTCCTGGACGTGCGAGCGGCCGGCATTGATGCCGTCCACGACGCGCCGACTGACGTCGAAGCCCAGAACGCGGAGGCCGCTGTCGGCTGCTTCGATGCAGAGGGGAAGTCCGACGTAGCCCAGGCCGATGACGCCCAGTGTGACGTCGCCGGTGCGGAATCGATCTACGGAGGAGCTGGTCATGGGGGATGCACTCGGTTGGTTGCACGGTTCGGAGGGTGAATTGCGACTGTCTCCGCCGCATACGCTACAAGAGGCGCGCCAACGCGAACCCTCGAGGTCGCGAGCGTTCGACGGTGGAGGGATCCGGTGAGCACATATCTTGCCGCGAAAGCAACGGCGAGTGGTCGGATGGCTCACCTGCGACGAACGGGATCGGAGCGGACGATGACCGGCAGCGCCTTGTCTCTGGCGCCGGACCTCAGTCCCAGTCAGGCACAAGAGATCGAATTCGTGGTTGGCCCCGGCCTGGAGCGGTATGGCTATCTCTGAACGCAGCGTCTCGCCTCGGGCACCGGTCGTCGACCGCGCCCCTCCATCCGTCTTGGCCGAGCCACTCGACGATCTTGTCGAGGAGCTGGCGGCGATCCTGGGCCCGGCTGAACGTGTGGTCGGCCGCCGGGAAGTAGGCGACACGGAGACGCCCCTGGAAGTCGACCTGCCGGAACGCGTCCTCGAACTGACGCTCGTAGTTGTACCTCTCCCTTAGCCCGCCGGTGAACACGTACAGCAGGCGCACCCTGCGTTGCACGAGCTCCTCGAGTCCCCGGCGGGTCTCTTCCTGGTCGCGGGTGGACATGCCGTAGAAGGCGGGCTTGGCGGGGCGCGCGTCCTCCTCGGCGGTCTGGCCCCGGAGGCGCCGCAACGCCGTGCGGACGGCTCGCCGAACCACGGACTGTCGGCTGAACAGGTTCCGCCAGCTCGTCGGGCTCGTCGCCTTCTGCCAGAGCCGGCGAGCGTGGAACCCCCACGTCTTGAATGCGGAGGGATCCATGAGGATCAGCCCCACCACCCGCGGATCGCGAAGCGCGGCCGTGAACGCATTGTCCGCGCCGGAGCACAGCCCGGTGAGGATCACCCGATCCGTTCCGGTGGAGGCGCACAGATGATCCACCGCGTCCGTGACGTCGTCGCGGACGCTGTCGGCCAGCGTGGTCGAGCGGGGGGCGCCGCTGTCCCCGATTCCCGCGAGATCGAAGCGCAGCGTATGAGCGCCGAGCCGCTCCGTCATGCCGCGGGCGAGCTCCACGTAGAGCCGGTTCGGGCCGACTCTGTGGATGATCCCGCTGTTGAGGAAGACCACCCCCGGCGGACCGTCGTTCAGGTCGGATCCGCGCGACATGATGCCGATCAACCTGTGGCTTTCGCCGAATCGAAGCGCTTCTTCGAAGACCATGGCGCTCACCACTCCCATGACGACAGGCTCTCGATGAGCGCCGCCGGTATGGCGCCCGAGCCGAAGTCCAGTTGCTGCTTCCACGCCGGAGGACCGGGACGGAAGACGTAGTGCATGCGTGAGTCGAACCGTCCTTCGAGCGACGTCCGGAGGAGGTCGGTGAGGGGCGTCTGCTCGGTCACGGCCAACAGGACCCCGAGCGGTCCGTGCGCAGTGTAGGCGTCGGGCCCGATCCTCGTCAGCTCGTCCATCAACCTCGTGGTGAGCGGGAAGCCGTTGACCTCGAGCGTGTGCGTCGGAGGGGGGTACACATCCGCGGAAGGCGACGATCCCGTCCGTTCGTGACCCGTGCGACGTGCCGAGTGACACAGCTCATCCACGTACGTTCGACCGTCCACGATCGGGTCCCAGAGTCCTATGCGTCTCACGTGAGACTCCAGGTCCGCCGCGGCCATGGCCACGGTGGCGCCCAATCGCAGGCCGGCGAGCCCCACCCTTCCGACGCCACTGATGCTCTGCAGCTCGACGACGGCGGACGCCACGTCATGACACCATCCGTCCAGGTCGACCTCGTGTCCCTGGCCGGCGGAGTCGCCCGTGCCGTAATAGTCGAAGCGAAGCACGTGGAGCCCCTTCATGGCCAGCGCGTCGGCCAGGACACGAAAGGAGCGGTGGGCCCGAACGTACTCCTGCCCCCAGGGATAGCAGAGTACGACACCTCGCCGTTGGGGACGGGACGAAGGGGGTGTGTAGATGCCGAAGAGCCTGCGCTCGCCGACTCCGAAGTAGAAGGGCTGATTCACGTGCGAACGCTCTCCTGCGCGACACCGCCGGCTTCGGCGAGCGCCTGCGCCACACCCTCGAGCGAGTGGAAGAAGAGGATCCTCGGATCGAGACGTCGGCCTGTCCGGGTCTCGATCAGATCCACCGCCCGCATCAGCATCAACGAATTGCCTCCGAGCGTATAGAAGTTGTCCGCTATGTCGACGCGCTCCACGCGCAGGAGCTCCCGCCACACCTGGCAGATCAACTCCTCCTCCGACGTTCTCGGTCCGAGGTGCTCGAAGGTCTCCGGCGGGGCGTCGTCGTCGAACGGGCTCGGTAGCGACTCGGGGTCGGCGGTACCGTCGCTGAGGCGAGGAATCTCCTCGAGGGGTACGAACGCCGACGGGACGTGAGCCTCGCCGAGGCGGCGCCGAACGAGGTCGCGCAACTCCGTCGTGGTCGGGCGATCCGCATCGTCTCGCCAGACCAGGTAGGCGAGCAGACGGCGATCTCCGTCCGCGCGCGTCGTCGGGCACGCCGCCGCGTCGAGTACAGCCGGAAGCGTTCGCAGGATACGTTCCACGCTCGCCGGGTCGACGAGAACCCCGTCGATCGCCACGCGGCCGTCGATCCGGCCGAGTCGATGAAGGGTCTCGCCGTCCACTTCGCGCACGAGCTCTCCGGTCCGGATGACCGTCCGGCCGGTGCTGCTGCGGCGGTCGTGGATCTCCATGGCCAGCTCTCCCGGCACGCCGTGCTCCACCCTCCTGCCTTCTTCGTCCAGAACGTGGGCCGTGAGGTCGGGGAGAACCCGTCCGAGCCCACCCGCCGCTTCGGTCCGCGTGATCGGTCCGCAAAGCGCCCACACGCATGCGTCGGGCTGGCCGTCCACCCACCAGGATCCCCCGGTCCGCGCGGCCAGCCACTCCGCCGCGTCCGGACGAGGGCACTCACCCAGACAGAGGACGCGCAGCTGGGCGTCTCCCTCCCAGTCCGTCTCGCGCAGACGCCCGCACAGGTGCGTTGGCACGGAGAGGATCGTGGCCCGCGAGGTCTCGAGCACGTCGGCGAGCTCCCATTCGTCGAGCCCGGCGCGGTCGCCGGCGAAGACGGCTCGGGCGCCCACCACGAGCGGGAGCAGGGCGGCTTGGAGGATCGCGGGGCGCGACAGATTGCCCGGGATCAGCACCGTGTCGTCAGCGCCGGCTTCGAGGAGCGTGGCGACCTCCACGAGGGTCCGCCCGACGGCTCTGTCCTCCAGGGGGGGCGGTACCGTCAGGTCGAGCCCACAGCCCGTGCCGGAGCGGAGCGCGGCCAGCGCCGACACGACGGCATCGAGCGGACTCGCCTCGGGCGCGTTCTCCACGAACCCCGTTCCTCCGTCGGAGTCCACCGGTTGTGGGGCTCCGAGGCGGGCGAGGAGATCGCCGTACGTCAGCGTCGCTCCATCGGCTTCCAGCGCCACCCGGCCGGGATCGCGCGATGCCCACGAGCGCAGCAGATCCATCAGGGACGGCGCAGGTGGGGCGGGCGCCTCGGCCACGGTCCGTTCCGCTCCGGACCGCACCGCGCGCCGGTCGAAGGGCTCCGGGTGCACGAGCAGATCGCGCAGGCGGGTGCGGGGTTTGGCCGCGACGTCCCGGAGTACGGTCTCGTAATGCATCAGGAATCCCTCCATCGTGGAGGCACGGAACAGGTCGGTGCGATAGTCCAGCGCACCGTCCACGTGACCGGGGCGCTCACGCACCCAGAGGCCGACCTCGGAGTAGGAGTGGCGGTGATCTCTCTGTATTGTGCTTATCCGCACTTCTCCGAGCTGGTGCGGGCGGTCCGTCGTGTTCTGGTACGTGAACGTCACGCGGAAGAGCGAGCCGGCCCCCTCTGCTCCGGCACCCTCCAATTCGCCCGCGAGCACGTCGAACGGTGCTTCGGCGTTGGCGTACGCGTCGAGGCAGTGCTCACGGACCCGCCGCAGCAGCGCCAGGAATGTCTCGGACGACGAAGGTTGCAGCCGCATGGGCATCATGTTGGCGAAGCACCCCACGAGTCCTTCGAGCTCCATGCGGTCGCGGCCGCGCACCGGCGTGAGGATCGTAAGGTCCTCCTGGCGCGTGTAGCGGTGAAGGAGCGCCGCGAAGGCGGCGAGGAGGACCATGAACAGTGTCGCGTTCTCGTCGCGTGCCAGGTCGCTCAGGGTGGCCACGACCCGGGGGTCGAGCGTGAAGTTGAGTCGGGCGCCCGAGAACGTGGCCGGAGGACGGGGGCGATCCGTGGGCAAGCTCACGACCGGCCGGGGCGAAGCCAGCCGGGTCCGCCAGTACGACAGCTGAGCGTCCAGGGCACCTTCCGCGAGGCGGCCTCGCTGCCATCTCGCGTAGTCCGTGTACTGAATGGGTGGATCGGGCAGAACTCCGTCCGTGACGCCCGAGACGGCCGAGGGGTAGAGTGACGACAGCTCGCTCAGCATGACGTCGAAGGACCACCCGTCCCAGACGACGGCATGGCTCACGACGAAGAGTGCGTGCTCTTCGGCAGCCAGAGCGACGAGGCGCGCCCGGAACGTGTCACCGGCCACGAGGTCCAGGGGCTCCTCCGCCCATGTTTCGAGGAGGTCGCGAAGGGCGGCCTCCCGGGCGTCGTCGGGAACGTCGCGGAGGTCGAACCGCTCGAGGCACACTTCCTCGAGGTGGGCGGGAAGCATGCGGGCTCCACCCGCCCCGTCCTCGAAGCGGACATCGAGGATGGCGTGACGACGCACGAACGCGCGAAGTGCCGCCTCCAGGGCATCGGCGTCCAGGGCACCCTCCAGTCGGAAGGCGCCGGGAACGTTGTAGACTCCCTGGCCCGCCGAGAGCTGCTCCATGAGCCAGAACCGCTCCTGCGCCGTGGACAGCATCCAGGGGCCCTCTCCGGAGACCCGCTGAACCGGCGCTGAAGCGCGCCCGCTGCCGCTGGCCTCGCGCAGCAGAGCGAGCAGCGCCTCCTTGTTTCGCCCGATCTCGTCGCGGAGCTCCGCTGTCAGGACGCCGGCGGGAGCGCTGCACAAGAGTCGTTCTCCTTCCGCCCGGAGGCGCACACCTCGCTCCAGAAGACGGCTCACCAGTTCCTGGATCATCAGAACTCCACCTCTTCCCAGGTATCGGGCTCGTCGGCGGCGGCGCCTTCGGCGTCGCGCAGCCCCTGGATCGTCTCGATATGATGGGCCAGGGCACGGAGCACGGGCGTGGCCATCACCCGCTTCAGCGAGACCTCGATGCCCAGATCCTCGGCGAGACGCGCGGTAACGCGCACCGCCAGAATGGAATGACCTCCCAGATCGAAGAAGTCGTCTTCGGCGCCCACGCGCTCGACCCCGAGCACGTCGCACCAGATTGCCGCGAGCGCGCGCTCGGTCTCCGTGTGAGGTGCGACCGACGGCGGGCGATCGCTCCGGTCGTCGGGCTTCATGGCTCGAAGCGCCTTGCGGTCGATCTTTCCGTTCAGCGTCCGCGGAAGCGTCGGAAGCCGCGTGAAGTGCTGTGGAACCATGTACGGAGGAAGCCGCTCCGAGAGGTGGGCGCGCAACTCCGCGGAGGAGACGTCGGCACCGTTGGCGCCCACGTAGAAGGATGCGAGCCGCGTGTCGCCGGCGTCCTTGGCGAAGGCGAGCGTCGCCGACGTCACGACGTCGGGATGATCCATGAGGTTGGCGTCGATCTCGCCCAGCTCGATGCGGAAGCCGCGAACCTTGACCTGAGTGTCGATGCGCTTCTCGAACTGGAGGAGGCCGTCCGCCGTCCAGCGGACCTGGTCTCCCGTGCGGTAGAGGCGACGAGGGGTGTCACCCGGAGCGAACGGATCCGGAACGAACCGTTCCGCCGTGAGCTCCGGGCGATTCAGGTAACCGATCGCCACGCCGGCCCCTCCGATATGGAGCTCACCGGGAACGCCGATGGGAACCGGCTGTCCGCTTTCGTCGAGGAGGTACACACGTGTGTTGCCGATCGGCCGCCCTATCGGGGGCGAGCCTCGCAGGCTTTCGCCGTTGCCGAGCCGGTAGCGCGTGGACCACACGGTGGTCTCCGTCGGTCCGTACAGGTTCCACGCCTCGTCCGTCCTGGCCACGAGCTCCCGCGCCAACTCGGACGAGATGGCCTCTCCCCCGCTCAGCGCCTTGAAGGTCGGACGTCCTCGCCAGCCGGCGTCCACCAGCATCTGCCAGGTGGCGGGCGTCGCCTGCATGGCCGTGATTCCCTCATTCTCCAGGAGATCGGCCAGCCTGCGCGGGTCGCGCACCTCCTCCTCGTCGGCGATGTGCGTGCGTGCGCCGACGGTGAGGGGAAGGAACAGCTCGAGCACGGAGATGTCGAAGCAGACCGTAGTCACGGCGAGCAGGACGTCTTCCGCGTCCAGGCCGGGCGCGCGAGCCATGCTGGTGAGGAAGCTCACCACCGAGCGATGAGAGATCTGAACCCCTTTGGGCTGGCCCGTCGAGCCTGACGTGTAGATGACGTAGGCCGGCGCACCCGGGTCCCTCTCTTCGAGGGCGGCTCCGTCCAGGTCGTCTGTCCGGGTTGCGGACTCGTCGTCCACGAGCACGACCTGGGCTTCGGACGCGGGGAACCGGTCGGCCAGCGCGGCTTCCGTGAGCAGGGTGCCCGCACCCGAGTCCTCGAGCATGAAGGCGATCCGGCGGGCCGGGTATTCGGGATCCAGCGGCACGTATGTGCCACCGGCCTTCAGCACCGCGAGGAGGCCGACGACGAGCCAGGGTGAGCGTGACAGTGCAACGCCCGTGTGGGTTCCGGGTCCCACGCCGAGCGCGCGGAGCCTGCGCGCCAGGGCGTCGGAGCGGCGGTCGAGCTCGGCGTAGGTCAGGGATCCACCACGTCCCCTGACCGCCACGGCGTCGGGCGTGCGTCGGGCCTGCGCCACGAAGAGCTCGTCGAGACACAGGTCGTGCGGTGCCGGCTCGTCGGTGTCGTTCCACTGAACGAGGATGCGGTCCAGCTCCTCGTCCGACATCAGCGGCAGAGTCGACAGCGGGCGCTCGGGGTCCTCTGCCGCCGCCCGGAGCAACGCCTCGTAGCCGGCCAACCTCGAGCGGACGGTCTCTTTCGAGAAGAGGGCGAGGTTGTACTGACACTCCAGGACCAGAGCTCCGTCGCGCTCCACGGCGTTCACGAACAACTCGAAGTTCTCGAAATGCCGTGGGTTGGAGCGGAAGGTGACGTCCAATCCATCGAACGCCAGCTCGTCGCCGAGGCTTCGGTCCAGGTTGAACATGACCGACACCAGGGGCACACGTCCCGGGTCTCTCGGAATCGGGAGACGTTGGATCAGGCTTCCGAAGGTGTAGTCCTTGTGCTCGAACGCGTCCAGGACGAGCCCGCGCGTACGCTGCATGTGGTGGTTGAACGGCCGCGCTCCGTCGATCACGGTGCGGATCGGCAACAAGTTGACGCAGTGGCCCACGAGCGCCCCCCAACCCGGCGACGACTGGCCGGCGGCCGGGACGCCCACGACGATGTCGTCGTCTCCGGTGAGGCGGTGCAGATAGGCCGTGAAGCCCGCGAACAGGAGTGAGAAGAAGCTGCACCGATGGGCGGCCGCGGTCTTCTTCAGCGCGGCGACGAGCTCGCGCTCGATCACGTGCTCGTAACGACGGGAGGCGAACGTCCGTCCTCCACCCCGCGTTCCGTCGGCAGGGAGATCCAGGACCGGTACCGATCCCTCGAACTGCCGGATCCAGTATTCCTCGTCGCCGGACGTCGCGCGGCGCTCGGCCTGCTCCACAGCATAGGCCGAGAACCGAGGCGCGGCGTCCGAAGGAGGGTCGGAGCCGGCGTGCGCCGCCCGGTAGAGGTCCCTCAGCTCGCGGATCAGGATCGCGGTGGACCACCCGTCACACACGATATGGTGCGCGGTGAACACGAGGTGATGTAGGTCGTCCTCCAGGCGCGCGATCTTCGCGCGGGCCAACGGCCCGTGCTCGAGATCGAACGGCTCCTCCACCTCCCAGCGGACGAGGTCGGCCACACGTGCATCGCGGCGGTCCGGGGAGAGACTACGGAGGTCGAGATATTCGGGACGGAGAGAGCTTTCCGCGGAAACGCAGAGCGTCGCGCCGTCGGGCGTGAATGTGGTACGCAGCGCTTCGTGGCGGGCGGAGAGGAGGCCGAGCGCCCGTTGCAGCGCCTCCACATCGAGGTCTCCCCGCAGAGACAGGGTAAACGACTCGTTGTAGGCGCACGAAGCCTCGGGGCCCATGCGGGCTGCCATCCACACCTCTCTCTGAGGTTCCGAGGACGGTGCGGTCGTCAGGATCTCGCCCCCGGCGAAGGGGTCGTAGTCGATGGACGCGAGACGGAGCGCGTCCGAAGGAACGGCGCTCATCCTTGCACCTCCCGGCCGGAGACGAGCAGGTAATTGTCCGGTTGCTCGGGGTCGGGGACGAACCATGCTGGAGAGCCGTCGGGGCTCCGGCCGAGCCGCGCCCCTTCGACGGGAGGTTCCGGTGCCGGACGGGCCGGTTCGTCGTAGGCGGCCGGGAGGCGATGTCCCATCCCGTTCCCCTCACGCAGCGGCTCGGGGAAGAACGTGGCCTCCTGCATCTCCTCGACCGCCGACGTGAATGCGTCCACGACGCGGTCTATGTCCTCGTCGGTATGCGCGGCGGTCAGGTAGGAAGGATAGCCGCCGGCTGCCATGACCCCGTGTAGACGCAACACATAGAAGAACAGGTCGGCCCAGGGGCCGGCACTCCCCTCCGGTCTGATGTACATGATCGAGGCGAAATGGGGCACACGAAGCGGCGTGCCGGTGCGCTCGAAGAGGTCGTTCAACCGACCTGCCAGCCGGGCGGTCGCTTCATTGAGCCGGGCCTGGAACGACGGGCCCGCGGCCTTCAGGTAGGTGAGACACGCGTGCGCCGCCGCTATGGCGAGCGGGTGCCGGACGAACGTGCCCGCGAAGAAGGTGACGCCGGCGGCGGGGAAGCTGTCGTCTCCGTACGCCCACATGCCGCCGTCGAAGACGTCCATGAACGGGTTTCGGCCGGCCACCACACCGATGGGTAGACCGCCTCCGATGACCTTTCCGTACGTTGCCAGGTCCGCTTCGACGCCGAAGACCGCTTGCGCGCCACCGGGGTGGCTACGGAATCCCGTGACCACCTCGTCGAAGATGAGAACGGAGCCGTGCTCTCGCGTTATGGCTCGAAGCTCGCGGAGGAACTCGCCGGGCTGGAGATCCGGACGCCGGCTCTGCACCGGCTCCACGAGCACGGCGGCAATCTGATCGCCGAGATCCCGAATCACCTGGAGCGAATCCTCTTCGCCGTAGGGAAGCACCACGACGTCTTCAACGGCGTGAGCCGGGATGCCGGGTGCGCCGGGCAGCGTGCGCAACCGTCCGGGCCGATTGACGGCACGGACGAGCGCCGCATCGAAGTTCCCGTGGTATGCTCCCTCGAACATCACGATCCGCGTGCGCCCCGTGTGCGTTCGGGCCGCTCGGATCGCCGCTTGTACCGCTTCGGATCCCGTGCACACGAAGGTCGCCCGATCCATGCCGGTCAGCTCGCACAGCAGCGCCGCGGCCTCTCCGGCCAGGGGGGTCTGGGGACCCACCTCGAAGCCTCGCTCCACCTGGGCGCGGACGGCGTCCAGAACGAACGGCGTCGAGTATCCGAACATGTTCGGGCCGAAACCGTTCAGCAGGTCGATGTACTCGTTGTCGTCGACGTCCCAGAGCTTCGAGCCGAGCGAGCGCTTGACCACGAGAGGATAGACGATCTCCTTCCAGCGCGGATTGAATCCGGCCGCCGTCCGTGGGTCGGCGTGCACACTGCGATAGGCCTGCGTCAGCCGCTTGGATCCGGCGGTGCGCGCCTCATAGCGTTGGACGAGGTCCTTCAGCTTCTTCTCCTGGTGCGGGGTCATGCGCCCGTCGTCGCGCTTGGCTGCCCCCCGCGGTGGGCCGGACGAGAGAGCGATCTCCCGGGTCATCCCGGAGGTGCCGTCTTCATCGGTGTCGCCGCTCTCCCGCGCGCCGTCGTCCGCGCGGACGACGGAGGCGGGCGCTGCGGCTTCCACCGCGGCCATGGGCATGGCCGACTCCTCGCCGGCCGGGACTCGCGCTCCGTCCCGCAGCAGGTCCAGCTGCCAGGTCATGAGGCGCAGCTGTTCGAGCATGATGTCGCCGATCGCGCCGGCCGCAGCCGGGTCGAGAGGCTTGCCGATCCGGATCGGGAGGGCCGCGTCCGGGTGGGACGCCGGCCACGACGGAGTCGGCGGCGCCGGCACTGCGGGTGCGTCGTCGGCGGGCTCGCCCACGGACGCGGTTGGCGTCACCGGCTCCGCCGGAGCCTCCTCCGGGAGAGATCGGGCAATGTGGTCCGCCACGGCCTGCAGGCTCGGAAGCTCGTCGAGGAGGTCACGGAAGGTGATCTCGACGCCGAACTCATCCTTGAACGCCTGGCTCAGCTGGGTCAGGAAGAGGGAGTCCAACCCCAACTCTACGAACTGGGCTTCGGGGAGGAGCTCCTCCTCGTCGAAGCCGGAGAGCTCGGAGGCCAGGTTGCGCAGGCGCTGAAGGATCCGGGTGGTGCGGTCGGTGTTCATGTCCCGCTGCTCGTGTGAAGGTTGCCGTTGGGTTGTGGCGTGCGTCCGTTCTCTGCCGGCCGGGCCCGCAACGGGCCGGCCATGATGCCCAGCTGTGCTCTGATGACGTCGAGCTGACGGCGCACCAGGTCCTCTTGCGGCGTCAGGGACTCCGCGGCGCCGGGGCGAGGCGATGCGGAAACCGCCGCGCCGGCGAGGGGGGCCGCCTCTCGTTTGGCGGGCATGGGAGCCTCCGCGGCGTCCGGGGGCTCGATCCAGTAGCGTGCTCCTTCGAACGGGTACGTCGGCAGGGCGACCCGACGGACCTCGGCCCCCGCGTGGACGGCGCGCCAATCGAGCTCACAGCCCTGCACCCAGAGACGGCCGGCCGCCCGGACCAGGGCTTCCCACTCCGACCTGTCTTTGGGACCGGTCTCGATCGATGGAACCGCCGTGCCCGAGCTACCGATGGATTGGCGCACGAGCGCGCTGCCCGAGGACCGTGGACCGACCTCCAGGAAGAGGTCGTGCCCGGCCTCGCTCAGGGACGACACGGCCGGGCCGAACCGCACGGTGGAGCGGATGTGGCGGACCCAGTATTCCGGGTCCGTGGCCTGATCGGCCGTCAGCCACGCTCCAGTGACCGACGACATGATCGGGATTTCCGGGGGAAAGAGGCTGAGTCGCTCCACGACTTCGCGGAAGGGCTCGAGCGCCGCATCCATCATGGACGAATGGAAGGCGTGGGAGGTCTTCAGCGTCCGACACCGGATCCCCTGCTCGCTCCAGGCGGCCTCGAGGTCGTGGATGAGCTCGGTCGGGCCGGACACGGCGACCAGCCCCGGGGCGTTGTCCCCCGCGAGCGATACGCCGTCCGGCAGGCGTTCGCTCACCCAGTCCGCCGGCGCTTGCACCGAGAGCATCGCGCCGGTGGGGAGCGCCTGGATGAGGCTTCCTCGTGCGGCGACCAGCTCGAGGGCGTCTTCCAGGGTGAGCACGCTCGCGACACACGCGGCCGTGATCTCTCCCAGGCTGTGGCCCACCATCGCGCTCGGCTCCACGCCCCAGCGCATCCACAGCCGCGCCAACGCGTATCCGACACTGAACAGCGCCGGCTGCGTCACCGACGTCTGGGCGAGCGCCGCCGCCGCCTCATCCGCGTCTCCTTCGGAAAACATCAACGAGAGAAGGTCCATCCCGGCGGAGGCATGCAGGATGCTCGCGCATCGATCGAGGTCGGCGCGGAAATCGCCGTCACGCTCGTAGAGGTCCCGGCACATGCCGGGGTACTGAACGCCCTGGCCGGGAAAGACGAACACGGGCCCTTCGACCCGATCCGTGGCCTCCGCGTCGCCCGCGTGACTCGCGGGGAGCCGATCGAGGCGCTCCGCCGCCTCTGTCGCGTCGTCGGCGACCACGAAGCGCCGGTGCTTGAAGCGTCTCCGACCTACCTGGAGGGTGTACGCCACGTCCGGGAGCCGAGCTTCGGGCGTCTCGGAGAGATGGTCGCGGAGTCGTCGCGTGGCGGCATCGAGGGCGGTGGGCGTTCGTGCCGACAGGAGGAGAAGCTGCGGTCCCGCGTCAGCGGCTGCCGTCCGCGGGTCGGTGTATTCCTCGAGAACCACGTGGACGTTCGTGCCGCCCACTCCGAAGGAGCTCACGCCCGCCCGCCGTGGGCCCGGACCGTCCGGCCACGGCACGGTCTCGCTGTTCACGAAGAACGGGTTGTCGGTGAAGTCGATGGCCGGGTTGGGCGTCTCGAAGAAGAGGGTGCCCGGGATGACGCCCCGGTTTACGCTCAGCACCGCCTTGATCAGCCCGGTGACGCCGGCAGCGGCGGTCAGATGGCCGACGTTGCTCTTCAGCGAGCCGAGCGCGCAGAAGCCCGAGCGATCCGTCGTGACCCGGAACGCCTGGGTCAGGGCCTCGACCTCGACGGGATCGCCCAGCGGGGTCGCGGTACCGTGTGCTTCCACGAGCCCCACCGAGTCGGCGTCCCAGCCGGCCTGCGCCAGCGCCATGCTGATCGCAGCCGCCTGCCCGTCCACGGTCGGAGCGGTGAAGCTGGCCTTCTTCGCGCCGTCGTTGTTGATGCCCACGCCCCGGATCACGGCGTAGACGGTGTCGCCGTCCCGCTCCGCGTCGGGGAGCCGTTTCAGCACCACGGCGGCGGCCCCGTCGCTGAAGACGGTCCCGGTCGCGCGGGCGTCGAAGGGCCGGCAGTGGCCGTCCGCGGACAGCATGCCTCCCTCCTGATAGATATGGCCGTTACGTTGCGGGACCGTCACCGCCACGCCGCCCGCGAGCGCCATGTCGCACTGGCCGAGCATCAACGACTGGCAGGCGTGCGCGACGGCCGTGAGGGACGTGGAGCACGCGGTGTGGACGCTCACCGCCGGCCCCTTGAGATCGAGCTTGTGGGCCGTGGCGATGGCGACGTAGTCCTTCTCGTTCGCCAGCTGGACGCGCAGCTCGCCCAGCGAGTGCACCAGGTCGCGGTGCGGAGCGACATTGCGCGGGAAGTAATTGTTGTAGCCCATGCCCGCGTAGATGCCCACGACCTGTTCGATGGCGCCCGGTGGGTACCCGGCGCTCTCGAGCGCCTCCCACGCGATCTCGAGGAAGACGCGATGCTGCGGGTCGGTGACCTGCGCGAGCCTGGGACTGATCCCCAGGAGTGCCGCGTCGAGACGATCGGCTCCCTCGAGGATCCCTCGGGCGGCGACGTAGTCCGGGCGGTCGCGGATCTCCGAAGGAATGGAGGGATCGAGCCCTTCCGGAGTCTCGAGGAAGAACATCGTCGTCTCGCGGCCGGAGCACAGAACCTCCCACAGCTCCTCCACGCTCGACGCGCCCGGGAAGCGGCCGGCCATGCCTACGACTGCGATGCCCTCCGCTCCGGCCGCGGCTCCGGCCACCTCGCGTCGCTTCTGAATGCGAGCGTGCTCCCGCGCGGCCGCGGTGCGCTCTCCGCCGTCGCCCGACAGGTGGGCGGCCAACGACCGGATCGTAGGGTACTGGAAGATCCCGGCCACCGTGAGCGACACGCCGTAGCGCTCTCTCAGGTCCTCCACCATCTGGAGGGCCAGCAGTGAATTGCCGCCGACGTCGAAGAATCCGTCCTGGATCCCGACCGACTCGACGTCGAGCAGCGATTGCCAGACCTCCGCGAGGCGGACCTCCCATTCGGTCGAGGGAGGCGACGCAGGTGCGGCCTCTTCGCCGAGCTCCTCACGGAAGTCGGGCAGCGCGGATCGGTCCACCTTCCCGTTCCGGGTCACGGGCAGCCGGTCCAGGATGACGATGGCCGAGGGGACCATGTACTCGGGGACGGACTCTCGGAGGAAACGGCGCAGGTCGGCGGAGACGAGGTCGAAGCCGGGTGCGGGCGAAGCGTATGCGACGAGGATCTTCTCACCGCGTCGAACCGCCGTGATCACGGCGCACTGCCCCACACCCTCGTGTCGGGCGAGCGTTACCTCGACCTCCTCCGGCTCGACGCGGAATCCCCGGATCTTCACCTGATTGTCGAGGCGGCCGAGGAACTCGATCCGACCGTCGGCGAGGAATCGGACCCGGTCGCCCGTACGGTAGAGACGCGCATCGAGCTCGGTGGAGAACGGGTCGATCACGAAGCGCTCGTCGGTGAGCTCGGGACGGCCCAGGTACCCCAGAGCGAGTCCGTCACCACCGGTGAGAAGCTCGCCGGGCACGCCCACGCCGACGGGGTCGAGATGCTCGTCGACCACGTAGACGCGGGTGTTGGACACGGGACGTCCGATCGGGACGGTGTCCGTGACGTCGTCCGGGGAGGTCACGACGTTACAGCAGGTGAAGGTGGTGTTCTCCGTCGGGCCGTATCCGTTGATCACCCGGATCCCGGGATGCTCCTCGAGCGTCTTCGCCACGTGCCGCGGCGAGAGGACGTCGCCTCCGGCCAGCACCTGACGCACGCCGCCGAGCCGGTGGAGCTGCCCGTCGACCATGCGATGGAAGAGCGGCGCGGTGAGCCAGAGCGTGGTGACGCCACGTCCCTCGATGAAGCGTCCCAGCTGGTCGAGCGACGGCAATTCCGGCGGCACCACGGCAAGGCGCGCCCCGTTGAGGAGGGCGCCCCAGATCTCGAACGTCGAGGCGTCGAAGGAGAGCGGGGCGTAGCAAAGCACGCACTCATCGGCGTCGAGCGAGACGTAGTTCGTGTTGCGGACGAGACGGACCACGGCACGGTGGGGAACCACCACACCCTTCGGCGTTCCCGTGGAGCCCGACGTGTACATGACGTACAGCGGGGCCGACGCGTCCACGTCGACGTCGGGCGGGTTGGCCGGCTCTCCATCGAGCGCGTCGCCGAGCCCGTCCAGGACCAGCGTGCCGATGGAGCGCTCGGCGTCTTCGTCCCGGGCCTCCATCGTGCCGGAGCGACACAGGTCGGCCGGAAGGAGGTCGACGAGGGCCGAAACGGTCAGGACGATGCGGCTGCCCGTGTCGGTCAGCAGCAACGCCATGCGCTCCGCGGGATGCGAGGGATCGAGGGGAACGTAGACCGCACCCAGCTTCGAAACGGCCAGGACGGCCGTCACCAGTCGGGGTGTGCGTTCGAGCAGCAGCCCGACGCTGTCACCCTGTCCGACGCCGCGTCGCCGGAGATGGTGGGCCAGGCGGTTCGCAGCTGCATCCAGATCGCGGTAGGTCGTCGTGGAGATGCCGTCGTCCAGCGCTACGGCATCGGCGAAGCGATCCACGATCTCCCCGAAGAGCCGTGGGACCGCCGCGTCCCCGGGATAATCCGTCGCCGAACCACTGAACTCCCCCAGGAGGACGCGGCGCTCCGCATCCGAGACCATCCCCAGCCCACTCGTGGGAACGTCCGGCCGCTCGAGCCCTCGCTCGAGGAGTGTGTGCAGGTGGCCGCCGATCCAACGCGCCCGCGTGGGCGCGGCGGGGCCGCGGCCGTATTCCACGTCGATCCAGAGCCCCTCGCAGGTGGGCGCGATGCGTATGACGAGCTGGCGGGGGTCGGGTGTGCCGGCGAGCGTGTCGTACTCCACCACGACGCTGGCCGCGCCGTCGTTCTTCGACGTGGGCACACCGGTCGCGTCCCGGGTGCTCGAGTCGGCACCCGGCTCGTCCGAGCGCGAGAGTCGCTCCCCACACCGCCGCGCGAGCTCGCGGAGCGACAGTGCCTCGTCCGCGTCGACAGGAATCGACACGGTCGCCGCGTCGCCCCCGTCCCCGCTTTGTGGTGACCCGCCGGAGGTCCGGACCTCGATCCGGGTCTCGCTCCGGGGCTCGTAACGTGACAGCACCGTCGAGAGCGCAGCCAGACATCCGGGAAGCGGCGACGTCCCCGCGGGGTCGAGTGACCGGAGCACGGAAGTACGGGCAGCGTCCAGGAGAATCGGGGACGGAGCCTGCCCAGGCTCGTCGCCGGGTTCCGGATGCTCCAGAATCGGGAGGCGCGCATCCATGAAATCCTCGCGGGGAGTGTTGCTCGCGTAGTCGTCGACTGGCATGGGGAGTGCATCGGGGCTCGGGTAGGAACGTCACTCACTCGCGACCCTCGATTGCACCAACCATACCAATCCCATGCCGCAGATCCGCGACGATCGATGCCCGAGGTGTCCGACAACGCCCACATGGGTTTCACGCCCACGTATCGCTGCGAACAAGGCCCTGCAAAAGCGCTGTCGCGGGGTGTTGCCAGGGTGCAACACCAATGTCTTCGATCCCTCAGTTGGCGTTGCCTCCTTGCCTGACAGGTGCTTCGCTCGCTCGGATCCGTCCTGCCGGTGGGGCAGGGAGGCCATACATGTCTGAGGGTTCGACCCACGCTCCGGCGCTCGTCCGGGTGTTCGGCCCACGGCCGATGGCACGCGTGCGTCTGTGCTGCTTCCCGTTCGCGGGAGCGGGTGCTTCGGTCTTCGCGGGCTGGGCGAGACTCCTACCGCACTGGATTGAATTGTGGGCGGCGTGTCTCCCGGCGCGGGAAGGGCGTGTCAGGGAGCCGATGCCGAAGACGCTCGCTCGGCTTGCGGGCGATCTGGCTCGGGGAATCGAGCCGATATCCGGTGGGTCACTCGTCCTGTTCGGCCACAGCATGGGAGCCGTGGTCGCCTACGAAGTGGCCCGCACCCTCGTCGCCCGTGGGGGGCGAGGGCCCGCCGCCGTCGTCGTTTCGGGCCGGGGCCCCCCGTGGGCCCACGACGAGCTGCCTCCGCCCCGATCCCTCTCCGACGCCGACTTCGCGCAACAGGTTCAGAGTCGGTTCGGTGGGATTCCCCCGCGGCTCTTCACGATGCCGGAGCTGTTCGCCCTCACGGTTCGGGTGCTGCGCGCCGACATCGAGTTGACCCTGGATCATCGGGCGCCGCCGGATCCTCGTCTGGCCTGCGACGTGATCGCTGTCGGAGGGCGAGACGATTCAGCCGTGAGCTCCCGTCAGCTGCGTGCCTGGAGGGAAGCCACCAACGGTCGCTTCTCGCTGCAGCGGTTTCCGGGTGGTCATTTCTACATGCAGCCGGACCCCCGGGCGCTTCTCGATACGCTGACGGAGGTGGCGTTTGCGGCCGTGGCCCAGCGTCCGGATGTGGGGAGCGGAGCGTCGAGCGTGAACGCCCCGGCTCCTTCCGTCGCGGGTCGCTCGTGACTGCCGCAGAACGAAACCTTGCGGAATCCAACCACGAGTTGGCAGATTTGTCCGCACCTTGGTCGCCGGTGCCTCCTCTGCCCGAGGGCCTTTCTGTCCGGGTGACCCCCGCATTCCGCCTGGATTGGACGGGGCAGATGGCACAGTACTTCCCCACGGACCGTCC
Source organism: Longimicrobiales bacterium (assembly GCA_046704545.1). Classification (GTDB taxonomy): domain Bacteria; phylum Gemmatimonadota; class Gemmatimonadetes; order Longimicrobiales; family Gaopeijiaceae; genus SZUA-318. The sequence continues at coordinate 88,179 of JBJKRT010000090.1, read as the reverse complement.
GTCGGGTGACGAATCCCTTTTCGCTTCGGGCCCCCTGAATCCCACCGACGGACACCACAGGACCTTCGTGTCCGCCCTCCTCGTCGGGCCGGACCTGAAGGTGGTGGGCGTCGCCTCGCCCGCGGAGGTGGACGCCGACACCGGCGCCTCCGACGGCGTGCTCGTCACCTCCCGGCTGGCGGCTGCCACCGGGATCGAGGAGCCCGAGATCGAGACCGCTCTCGAACCGGTTCTGACGGACGGACGGGCGGCATCGATACGTCTGGAGAATGCGGAGGGGCGGAGCTATCTCGTCCAGACCTTCCCCTGTCGTAGCGACGCGAATTCGCATCGCGAGCTGCTGCTGACGCTCCACGACGAGACTCCTTGGCGTCGAGCGGTGGCCGACGCCCATCTCGTAACGGAGCTCGTCGAGCGCCTTCCGCAGCCGTTCATCGCGCTCGATGGTGAGGGCGTCATCCAGGTGTGGAGTCCGGCGGCGGAGCGCGTGTACGGGTACGGCGCCGCTGAAGTCGTGGGTCGCACACGCTTCTACGACCTCGTCGACGAGCGAGATCGAGCGGCGGTCATGGTGCATCTGAGGGCACTCGAAGGAGCTTCCGACGTGCCGCCCCTCGAGACGCGGCGCGTCCGAAAGGACGGGCGCACGATCGACGTGCTCTGCCAGGGCGTCGCCATGAGGCGGCATCCCGTCTGGCGGATGTGCTTGTTGGAGGTCGACATCACCGAGGACCGGGAGCGGGAGCGGCGCAGGGATTTCTTCGTACGGGGGATGGACCACCGCGTGAAGAACACCCTCGCGGCGGTTCAGGCGATCGCCGAAGGAAGCATGCGTTCGTCGGAGGGCTCCTTCGAGGCGTTCGAGACCGCCCTGCGGACGCGCTTGAACGCCTATGCGCGGGTGCACCGTGCGCTCTGGTCCACGAACTGGGAGGGTCTCGAGATCCAGGGCCTCTTCGATCTCCTGCTGGACCCGTACGGCAAGGACCAGGTCATCGTCGACGCGGGCGAGTACATCGTCGTGCCCGGCTCCCTGGTCATCCCGCTCGCCATGACCGTGCACGAGCTTGCGAGCAACGCCGCCAGGCATGGTGCTCTGTCGGTTCCGGGGGGGCGCGTCCACGTGGAGTGGATGATCGCTCCGGACACGGGAAAGCTGCGTGTCAAATGGACGGAGAGCGGAGGACCGGCCGTGACCGTGCCGCGACGGCGGGGATTCGGGCTCGTGGTGATCCAGGAGGCGCTGCCGTTTCAGACGGGAGCCGACGTGACGCTTCGCATGCCGCCGGAAGGCGTGAGCTGCTACCTGCTGATCCCGATCGGCGAAAATGGAGGAGGGGCTGAGGCACCATGAGCGAGCGGCCGCGTGCGCGGGTGCTCATCGTCGAGGATGAGTACCTGGTGGCGGAGACCTATCGGAGTGCGGTCGAAGAGTTGGGGTACGAGGTGAAGGGTCCGGCACCCACGGTCGAGTTCGCTCTCGACCTCCTCGAGCGTGACCCCGTGGACTGCGCGCTCCTGGACGTCCTTCTGAGGGGCCGTCTGGTGATCCCGGTGGCGCGACGCCTCCAGGAGATCGGAGTGCCGTTCGTATTCCTTTCCGGAGCGGACGTTCGAGACGTGCTCCCCGACGAGTTCCACGACGTGCGGGTGCTGGAGAAGCCCACGACGCCGGACGAGTTGGGAGCGGCCCTGAGCGAGATGCTTTCCTGAGGCCGACGGCGGGCATCTCGCCGAGCCGGAGGGCCCGAAAGCATGGCGGGGTGGCTCCGGTTCTGCCCGACGACCCGCGGTCTCATCCGCTCGCAGCGAGTGGGTCGTCTGGCTTCCACCGAAGCCACCCCATTTCCGTGTGCATTCGTTCGAGTGCAAGACGTGGGCCACGCGTGGCAGTGGTGCACGATGGGCCTGCGTTCGATGGATGCATCCCGATTCGTGCGCTCGGTCGATCAGACCTCGAGAGCCCGGCGAGGTAGTGTCACGGCCGCAAGGACTGACGCATCCGTGCAACAATTCTCGTCGTCGAGGGCCCAGCGGACGCGTACCGCGGATGCCCGAACGGCGAGCGCGCCCATGTGACCTGCGAGCGGCGCTACGTCCGATAGGCTCCAGGGCCCCTGGTCGAGTCCGCGGCAGCGAAGGATCCGCGCCGGCTTCATAGGATCCATCGACACCTCGAACGTGGAGAGACCGTCCGCGATGCCTTGGCCGGTGGCTTTCAGCAGCGCTTCCTTGCGGGTCCATCCCGCCAGGAAGGCCGCCGGCCTCCTGTCAGGCGGGATGGCGCGGAAGGCCGCGCGCTCCTCGGGCGTGAATACGCGGGCGGCGAGGCGATCCATGTGCGGGGTGATCGTGTAGCGCTCGATATCCACCCCGACCGGGCCGCAGCGGGTGAGCGCGTACAGCGCGACAGGGCCCGCGTGGCTCAGGTTGAAGTACAACTGCCGCCCTCGACGGGGCAGCAGGATCGGCTTGCCCCGCGCGGTCGTGGTGATGCTCAGGTGCCCAGGCTCTTCGTCCAGCGCGGTCGCCAGGATCCGGCGAAGGATGGCACGACCCACCACGAACCGTGCCGCGTGCCGCTTGAACCGGAAGCGCTCCGCCCTGTGGGCCTCTTCGGCCGAGAGGAGGCCGCGCATCGTCGCGATCTCGCGTGGCGGTCGGTCCAGCAGGACGCGCCAGAGCAACACCTCGCCCTCGTCGGGAAGAGCCGACGCCGGGCGTGGATCGGTGGTCGCAGCGTACATCGAACCGGTGTGGAATGAGGTGATCGCAGCATCCTCCGCGTCTGGATGGAGTGCAAGGACCGGACCCCGTCGCGTGGCGGGCCGGCGGTGCCCGGACGTGGTACGGATGGTGCACCATCGTCATCCCATGGATCATCAATCGACCGACTCCAGGCTCCGCCGCGCCGCGCGGGTGCTCCGGTATCTCCCCGACCGGCTGCTGCATGGAACCCGGCACCAACGCGTTCTCGACCTCCTGAGGAGCGAACCGGTCCCTTCACGCATCCTCGTGGTCTGCCACGGCAACATCTGCCGTAGCCCGTACGGAGAGCACGTCCTGCGCCGCGGGATCGAGGCGGCCGGGGTGGCCGCGACCGTCCGCTCGGCGGGGTTCGCGGCGTCCGGACGACGCTCACCTCCCCTCGCCGTGAGCGTCGCGGCGGGCCGCGGCGTGGACCTGGAACGCCATCGCTCCACGCAGCTCACGGGTGACGAGGTCCGCGACAGCGACGTGGTGATCGTGATGGAAGAACGTCAGCGTCTGGCGCTCGAGCGGTGGTACGGCAAGCCGCGCGGAAGGACTATCCTGATGGGGGACCTGGACCCGGATGCCGTACGGCGCAGGGACGTTCGTGACCCGTTCGGTGGCGCGTCCGACGTGTTCGAGGCGGCCTTCGAACGCATCGACCGATGTCTGGCCACGATGACGGAGGCCCTAACCGCCGCCCCGAGAAGGATGCCGAGCACGCCGGAGGCCAGCTCGGTCGGGGGTGTGGGAAGGAGGCCGGAGACGTAGGGCAGGAGGAAGAGGCCCGCCGTCGACGCGGCCGTCAGAGCCCCGGTAATCCGTACGCTCCCCGCAAGGACACCGACGGGAAAGAATACGAAGAGTAGCCACGCTCCGTCGAAGAGGCGGCGCAGGCCGGTCGACATCGATTCGTCGCCGAGCAGGAACGCCCACCCTCTTCCAGCCGTGAATCCCCCGCCGCAGAGGCTTCGGCCGAGGCTGGTGGAGGAGACGCAGTATGTGCCGTCGCGCGCTTTCCAGATTCGAACGGTCTCCACGTCCCCGGCCTTCGCGTGGGCCAGGGCATCGGGGAAGATGATGCTCGGATCGTGCATCCGCAGGACGATTCCGTGGCGCCGCAGGTCGAAGACCAGGTCCGTTCCGATGACCGCCAGCTGCGCCACGTCGTCGCCGTAGCCCGTGACGATCCGTACGAGAGGAGCCATGCTGCTTGGGGCGGGGCCCAGAACGAACCGCACGCTGAGGGGGCTTCCGGCGGTGATTCTCCTCCGGAGGCGTCGCGAGGCGTCGTGGACACCGACGCGGAGCGTGTCGCCGGCCAGCGTGGCCGAGAGGACGCGGCCACGGTAGCGGGCTCCGGACGGTGGCGTGGGGGTCCACTGGACCCAGTATGGCGGAGCGGGCAGCGCCGCCCGCACGCCCAGGCCCGTCGCGAAGACGACGCCCAGCGCGGCGGCCAGAGCCGCTCCCGCGAGCCATGCCCGGATGCGTCTCGACGGGTACAGCCAGACGGGCGCAGTCGCTACGAGGCACGTGCCGATCGCTCCGCCCAGGCCATTGAAGATCACGTCGCCCACGCTGGTCATCCTGCCGGGCACGAAGAGCTGGGTCGTTTCGATCGCCATGGAGAAGAGCACCGCGACGACCACCGATCTGCTCGTGGAGCGCAGCCACGTTCGGAGCGCCGCTCCAAACGGAAGGAAGAGGAAGATGTTGACGACAGCGTCGGCCATTCCCCGTGTGCCACAGATGACGGAGGTGCCGCACCACATCGTCGGCTCTTCGCCCGGCGGGCCCGCCGGGAGGAGCGTGCCGAACAGGATGACCGCCGCAACGAGCCCGACGGCCACCCCCGGCAGGGCGGATCGTGTCTCGGCCCGCCCCCCGTCCTCGCCGGAACGCCTCATGGGGCGGCGCTGACCTCGAGCGCTTTGACGTCCTGCTTGCCCGACGTTGTTCGAGGCAGTCTCTGGTGAAGCATGAACCTCCCGGGCTGCATGTAGCCCGGCAGCTCCCGCCGGCTGTAGGCCACCAGGGACTCGAGGTCGGCGCCGTCGTGCAAGACCGCGTGGGCGACGATCACATCCCCACGGACCGGGTCCATCTCGGTCGTGACCGCGCACTCCTTCACCAGCTCCGAGGAGTAGAGGGCGTCGGTTACCTCATCGGGGCTGACACGGTGACCCATCGACTTGATCATGCGATCACGACGACCCACGAAGAACAGGAACCCGTCTTCGTCGAACCAGGCGAGGTCGCCCGAGAAGACGACCCGCTCCGCCGGCGGTGTGCCCGGAGGCCGGAGGGGGTTCGGGCGGAACACGGCCTCCGTGGCCCGGGCATCATTCCAATACCCGAGCGTCACGGTCGATCCGCGCTGCACCACTTCGCCGATCTCGTGCGGCTTGCAGCGGGTGAGGTCGTCGCGCAACACCATGATCTCCGAGCCGGGAATCGCCTTTCCGATCGAGCCCGGCCGGCGGTCCACCTGGTCGGGCTCGAGGTAGGTCGCTCGGAACGCTTCGGTGAGGCCGTACATGAGGAAGAGTTGCGCCTGCGGCTGAGAGGCCCGGAGCGCGCGGACGGTGGATACGGGCAGGTGCCCACCCGTGTTCGTCATGACTCGCAGGTCCGTCAGCGGCGCAGTCCGGAACGCGGGCACGTCGATGAGCTGGAGCCACAGGGGCGGAACGGCCGCCAGCACCGAGACCCGGGCCGATGCCAGCGACTCCACGATGGTTCCGGCCAGCGGCGAGCGCTCCACGACCAGTGTCGCCTTCGTCAGCATGGCGCACAGGAGCTGGTTGAATCCGTAGTCGAACGAGAACGGCAGCAGGCTGGCGAGGCGATCGTCGCTTCGGATGCCCAGGTAGGACACCACCGCATCGGTGCCGGCGTGCAGGTTGCCGTGGCTCACGGTGACGCCCTTGGGCAGCCCGGTGGAGCCGGAGGTGTAGACCAGGAGGGCCACATCGTCCGCTAGCCTCGACACCGGAGACATGATCTCCAGGGGCTCGATCTCTTCCGAGAACAGCAGTCGAGCGTCGGCCGCCGGGGCTCGTTGGAGGCGGCTCGACACCGGCACGGACGTCACGAGGGCAACGGCGCCGGAGTGCTCGAGGATATGCTCGATCTGACGGGGTCTCAGCGATTCGTCGATGATGATCCCAACGCCCCCCATGGCCACGGCACCGAAGTAGGCGGCGGCTGCGTCCGCACCTCGGCTCAGCAGGATGGCCACCCGGTCCCCCGGGACGACCCCGGCGGAGAGAAACGCGTGCGCATAGTCGGATGCCCGCGCTCTCAGAGCTTCGTAGGTGGTGGTCTCGTTTCGGGTGACGATGGCGGGGTGGTCGCTCGCGTCGTCCGCGGCGTGCCACAGCCACTCGGCCACGTTCATGCTCATCACGGCGCTCCGGTTTGCGATGGGTTCGATCGAGGCATCCGAGATACGACCGCCCCGGTCCAGCCTCTCCGAGCGGCCGTTTTCGGGTACGTGCACGTCGGATGCCAGTCGCGACCCGCGTGAAGACCGCATTTCGGTCGAAGGCACCGTTGCAGCGTCGCGACAGTCAGGGGAGCGGCCCATCACACGGGGCCCTCTCCAGTGGGTGGGGCGACCCGTGGATTCGACCGTGGCCGTGGGCCTCCCGGTCTGTTGGCTTCCCGTGCCGGGGTAGGCTTCGACCTTGCAGTGCCGTGCGGGGCGAAGCCAGCACCGACCTGGCCGGAAGCTCTTCGGACCACTCTTTCGACATCCACCCAGACAATCGAGGGTCGACTCTATGACGGACATCGAGATCCTCAGCAGCCTCCGGAGCTACGTGACGGAGAACTACCTCTACATGCGCTCGGGCTTCGAGCTGCGTGACGATGATTCCCTGTTCGAGACGGGCATCATCGATTCCATGGGCGTGATGGAGTTGATCCTGGTACTCGAGCGCGAGTTCGGTCTCACCGTGCGGGATGACGAGATCACGGAGGAGAATCTCGGCTCCCTCGCCGCGATCGCGTCGTTCGTCGTCCGCAAGCGGGCCGGGAACGAGGCGGTGGGGCGACGCACGGCCTGACCATGTCCACTTCAGCTTCCATCGGGCGCAAGATGACGACGGACCGGCGGACGGGTGGGGAGGACGAAGCTTCGGGGAAGCATCTCGCCGTCGAAGCCCGGAATCCCCTCGACATATCGGACGAGATCAAGCGGCTCTTCGAGTCCGAAGGCTCGTCCGATTTCGAATCGTTCTTCGACGTGGCGTACCCGCGCGTGGCGGAAATGGGCGGGACGAGCATGGTGGCCCGGGACGACCACGGCACGGTCATCATGCACGTCGCGGTTTTCCCTCGCACGTTCCGCCAGGGTGATCAGCGACTCTCGGGAGGCCTTCTGGGCGATCTCATGGTGGCCCAGCCGTATCGCGACTTCTGGTCCGCCGTGCGCTTCTTCCAGTGCGCCGTGGATCTACTGGTGGAGAGCCGTCGATACGACTTCCTGTATACCGATCCCCAAGCCGTCTCGTTCGCGCTGGTGCGGGCTGCCGGATTCGACGTTCTCGACTCGATTCGGCGGTTCGTCCTGCCGCTGGTGCCCGGATGGCTCTCCGTGCTCAAGCTGCGCACACCCGTCGTGGATCTACGCTCACGGCAGGTTCCCTGGCGCGACGGCACCCAGCTCCTCGTGCATCAGGACGAGCTGGCCTCGGGCCACGGTATTCGAGTGCAGCGGTCGCGGCTGTTCTACGAGAGTCGCGCGTGGGCCCAGATCACCGACCGGTCGGAGTGGACGGTCCTCGACCTTCCCGACGCCAAGCCCGAAGACCCACCGGCGGGCCTCGTGCTGGCCACACCGCTGTCGCCGAATCATACCCTGAGCCTCATGGACCTGCTCTGGGACGAGCGACGGATCAACCTGGAGTCGGTGCTGTACGCCGTGGCTGCACAGGCGAGGGTGAGGGGGTATCGAAAGCTCGGAATCCGGGCGCTCGATCATTCGGTGCTCGGAAGCACGGTGAGGCGGTGCGGGTTCATTCCGCGCAACGACGATCAGCCCCTGCTGGCGAAGCCGCTGAGGGAAGACGTTCTCCTGCCACCGGCCGACGAGTGGCTGCTGACCTGGATCGACGGCAGCACATGGTAGCCGCCACGCCGCCGCACCCGTCCGACCCCGTCCTCCTGGTCACGGTGGACACCGAGGAGGACCAATGGGGTCCCGACCCCGGTGGCTACACGGTCGACAACATCCGCCTGTTGCCGATGCTGCACCGCGTCTTCGGCGACCTGGGGCTGCGGGCCACCTACTTCACGACCTGGCAGGTGGCCAACTGCGGGTTCGCATCCGACATCGTCGCGCACCTCGCCCGTACGCAGGGCGCGGACATAGAGGCCCATCTGCACCCGTGGTGCACACCGCCCCTCCAGGAGCCGGCTACGGGTCGCAACACGATGATGGGCAACCTTCCGTACGAGCTTCAGGAGGCCAAGATCCGTGTCTTGACCGACTCCCTGACACGTGTCTTGGGAGGGCGGCCGACCATATTCCGGGCCGGCCGGTTGGGGCTGGGCCCGAGGACGGTGGAAGCTCTGGTCTCGTGCGGTTACGAGGTGGACTGCAGCGTGGCTCCCTTCACGGACTTCACCGAGATGGACGAGGGGCCCGACTTTACCAACGCCCCCTTGGACATCCATCGGATCGCGCCGGCTGAGGGCTTGACCTCGCTCGTGGATGCGGACCTCATGGAGATCCCGGTGTCGGTGGGCTTCACCCGGCGGCCGTTTGCCTTCTGGGGGCGCGTGCATCGGGCATGCGAGCGTGTTCGGATCGGAGGGGTGCCACTTTCGGGTCTCTTGTCTCGTTCGGGCGTCGTGCGCAAGGTGGCACTCGAGCCCGAGATCGACACTGCAAGGGACATGACGCGGGTTGCGCTCGAGCTCATTCGCTCCGGCGTGGGCCACCTCCAACTTCTCATGCATTCACCCAGCCTGGTTCCTGGGCTGACGCCCTTCGCGCGGAGCGAAGCGGACGTGCAGCGGCTGCTCCGCAAGATCGGGACGTTCGTGACGGAGCTGCGTCGCCACGTCGATGTGCGGGCTGCCACGGTCAAGGAGTTCGCGGACGAGCTGATGGCCCGCGACGCATCCTGAAGTCGCCGGGCTCCTGTGGACCTTGTTGCGCGCGTACCACACCCGATGAATGGCCTCGACCTGCGCCGGACTCGGGCCATGCCGACACAAGCCGTTCCCGTGCGTGCACTGGCGAGCCGGAACGCCTCCCGTAGCCCGACCGCGTCCGCGCGGTCCCTTCCTTGCTATCTGCTGACTCGACGATGGAGTCTCCAACCGACGAGGTGTATCCATGTCCGACGATCCTGGACCGACCACGGTCGTGTCTCCTACGCTTGCCGGGTTCGACGCTGAAGATGCGGTAGCGAGCATTACCACGGCACTTCGGGACCAGGTCTGGCAGACCCTCTCACGTCGCGGAGTCGTGGTCGCCATGAGCGGTGGTGTCGACAGCTCCGTTTGCGCGGCCCTGGCGGTGCGGGCCCTCGGGGCGGCATCGGTCTTCGGCTTGATGCTTCCGGACGCCGACTCCGAGCCTGAAAGCTTGACGACCGCCACCGCGTGGGCGGACGAGTTGGGAATCGCCTACGTGGTGGAGGATATCACGAGAGTGCTGGATGCGGTGGGCTGCTACCGTCTACGCGATACCGCCGTTCGGCAGCTCGTTCCGGAGTACGGTGACGGATGGCGCTGCAAGATCGTTACGGCGCGTGGCGTCAGGGGTCTCGGAGGGCTGAGCATCTTCGATCTCGTAGTGGAGTCTCCCAAGGGTGAGTCCGTCAGCGTGCGCCTCGACCCGTCCGTGTACCGGGAGATCGTGGCGGCCACCAACTTCAAGCAGCGCGTCCGCACGATGCTCGAGTACTACCACGCAGACCGGCTGCACTACGCTGTCCTCGGGACGCCGAACCGCTTGGAGTACGATCAGGGCTTCTTCGTCAAGGGTGGCGACGGCCTCGCAGACGTGAAGCCCATCGCCCACCTGTACAAGGGCCAGGTGTACGAGCTGGCCGAGGTGCTCGGCGTTCCTCGGGAGGTGATCCGGCGCAGCCCGACGACCGACACGTACCCGTTGGCCCAGAGCCAGGAGGAGTTCTACTTCCCACTCCCGCTCCACGTCCTCGACGATGTGCTCTGGGCGCGGAACGCGGGGATGGACGCGGAGACGTCGTCGCGCGAGCTGGAGCTGCCCCTGGAGAACGTGAACGGGGTGTTCGCCGAGATCGACCGGAAGCGGAGAGCGACCCGATATCTCCACTTGCCCCCCCTCCTGTCCGGGGACGTTCCGGAGGTCGAGCACAGGAGGGAGGGCGACTCCTGATGTGCGGGATCGCCGGCGTGGGGCTGAGCCGGTCCGACATCGTCGAGGACGCGATGCTCCTCGCCATGGCGAGGACGCTGCGGCATCGAGGACCGGACGGGTACGGGATCTACACCGGTGCGGGGGCGGGCTTCGCGCATACACGGTTGAGCGTCCTGGATATCGAGCAGGGCGATCAGCCGATGGGTACGGACGACGGGGCCCTTCACATCGTGTACAACGGAGAGGTCTTCAACTACGTCGAGCTACGCGGGCGCCTCGAGTCCCTGGGCCACCGGTTCCGGACGCGGAGCGACACGGAGGTGCTGCTCCACGCCTATCGGGAGTGGGGCGCGGAGGCGCTTGAGGAGCTGAACGGACAGTTCGCTTTCGTCATCCACGACGCCCGGAACGATACGCTCTTCCTGGCTCGGGACCGGTTCGGGATCCGGCCCCTGTACTACGCCGAGACCGACGAGGGACTCGTGTTCGCCTCGGAGGTCAAGGCGTTGTTCGCAAGCGGCATGGTGCACCCGGAGATCGACGTCGAGGGTCTCGACGAGGTGTTCACCTTCTGGGCTGCCCGGCCTCCGCGAACCGTGTTCCGCGGCGTCAGGTCGCTGGAGCCCGGGTGCTACGCCCGCTGGCACGATACGCGGCTTTCCGTGCATCGGTACTACGGGCTCGATTTTCCCGAGGAGCGTCGCGAGGCGGCCGACGTCCTGCAGGGCATGGACGAGCGCATGTGGTCCAGCGTCGGCCTGCGAATGCGGTCGGACGTGCCGGTCGGGGGCTATCTCAGCGGAGGCCTCGACTCGAGCATCACCGCGGCGATGGCGACGAGGATCTCACCACACCGCCTTCGCACGTTCTCCATCACCTTCGAAGATCCGGAGCTGGACGAAGGGGTCCATCAGGCGTTGGTGGCCGAAGCCATCCGGAGCCAGCACCTCGTCCGCGTCATTTCGGCGGCCGATGTCGCCGAAGTGTTTCCCGACGTCATTCGCCATACCGAGACGCCGCTCGTGCGCACGGCGCCCGCGCCCCTCTACCTGCTCTCGCGTCGGACCCGGGAGCAGGGGATCAAGGTCGTGCTCACCGGAGAGGGCGCCGACGAAGTGTTCCTGGGCTACGACCTGTTCAAGGAGACGCGTGTACGGCGGTTCTGTCTGCGTCGTCCCGATTCGGCTCGCCGGCCGCGCCTCTTCGACCGGCTCTACCCGTACCTCGACGGCACCGGGCGGACCGGCGCATTCTGGCGGCGCTCGTTTCTGGATGCCGGCGCTCCCGACGACCCCCTGTTCTCTCACCTTCCACGGATTCGCCTCACGTCGGCCATCAAGCACTTCTATTCGGCGGGGATGCGTGAACGGGTCGGGGGCTTCGATCCGCTGGAGGAGCTGCGGTCGTCGCTGCCGTCGGCGTTCATGGGCTGGTCGGCGCTGAATCGGGCGGCCTACCTGGAGATGGTGACCTTGCTGTCTCCCTATCTCTTGAGCTCTCAGGGCGACCGCATGGCGATGGCCCATGGCGTCGAGGGGCGCTTCCCGTTCCTCGACCACGAGGTCTTCGAGTTGGCCGCCGCGATGCCGACGAACACGAAGCTCCGCGGACTCAGGGAGAAGGACGTGCTGCGGAGATGGGCGAACGGAATCGTTCCTCCCGCCATCATGGAGCGCCCCAAGCAGCCCTACCGTGCCCCCGACGCGGATGCGTTCTTCGGCGGACACACCCCGGCCTGGGTCACGGAGCTTCTGAGCCCTCCGGAGATCGATGACGCAGGCATCTTCGACGCCCGCTCCGTACCCGGGCTGGTGAAGCGCTGCCGCGAAGGAAAGGTCACGGGATTCCGTGAGAATCAGGCGCTGGTGGCGATCCTGTCGACGCAGGTGTGGCGCAGGGTCGTGCTCGAAGCCTCATGGAAGGTGGTCCCCCTCCCGCTGGCGGGAGCGAGCGTTGTGCTGCGTGGCGGCGCTCCCTGCCTCGGACGTACGACGATGGTGTTCTGAGCGTCGGTCTCCCTGTGGCGCGCGCTCGGCAGGAGTGGGCTCCGGACGACAGCGTTTCCGGCCGCAGACCTCCACGCCCCACCGGCAAACCGCTGAAAACGCGCCATCTTCGGGTTCTCGCTCGCCGGCTTGCTCCTCGCCCGTCTCTTGCACTCGTCGAGACCGTTGGAACGCAGGACCGTGTCCGGGCACCGAAGACAGGAAGGTCACCGGTGAACACCAACGGTACCACCAGCCATCATCTCACGATCGACGTGGAAGAGTACTTCCAGGTCTCGGCCTTCGAATCGGAGGTCCCGCGCGCGTTCTGGCACGGGTACCAGAGCCGGGTGGCCCGGAGCGTCGAGGATGTTCTGGATCTCATGGACCGACGCGAGGCCAAGGGCACGTTCTTCGTGCTCGGTTGGGTTGCAGGTCGCCTCCCGGAGGTCGTCCGTGCGATCGACGGGGCGGGCCACGAGATCGCCTCCCACGGATGGGACCACCGCCGGATCCCGGCGCAGACGCCCGAAGAGTTCCGCGAGTCGGTGCGCCGGACAAAAGGCGTGCTCGAGGACATCACCGGTAAGCCGGTGGCGGGGTTCCGGGCTCCGAGCTTCTCCGTGCTGCCGGGGCACGAGTGGGCGCTCGACGTCCTCCTGGAGGAAGGGTATCGATACGACTCGAGCCTCTTCCCGATTCGCCGTCCCGGCTACGGGTATCCGGCCGGTGGGCGCGTTCCGTACGCGATCGACCGCCCTCCGGGGCGGCTCATGGAGTTCCCTCCGGCCACCCTGCGCGTCCTCGGCGTGAACATACCGGCGGCGGGAGGAGCGTATCTGCGCTTCTTCCCGTACGGCCTGATTCAAGCGGCTGTTCGCGCCATGGAGCAGGCAGGCGAGCCGGCCACGCTGTACGTGCATCCCTGGGAGCTCGATACGGACCAGCCCCGCTTCAAGGTCTCCCGCGTGGCTCGACTGCGGCAGTACGGAGGGCTCTTCCGCACGAAGGGCTGTCTCGGCCGATTGCTGAACGAGTTCCGCTTCCAGCCCATCGCTACCTCGATCGCCAGGGCATGAGAGCGATCGAGCGACCGCCGAGGGCGGCGCCCCGAAACCGGGTGCTCCCTGCGGACGATCACGCCGACGGCCAGGAGTGGGACGACTTCGTGTCGAGACAATCGGATTCGACGCCTTGTCATCTGTTCGGCTGGCGCGACGTCATGGAGGACGTTCTGGGCCACGAGCCGGTCTATCGCCTGGTCCGGGACGAGCGCGATCGGCTGGTGGGCGTCCTCCCGCTCGTTCACGTTCGGGCGGCTCCTCTGGGTAGCTACCTGATTTCGATGCCGTTCATCAACCATGGCGGCCCTCTCGGCGACGAGACGACGCGCGCCTCCCTGGTCAAGGAGGCCCTGGGCGAGGCCGCCCGCCGGCGGGTGGACCTGCTGGAGCTTCGTGTGGACCGTCTCCTGGAGGGGACCGCGCTGCACGTGTCACACCGCAAGATCACCGTGCTCCTGGACCTGCCGGATACGGCGGAGGAGCTGTGGGAGAGCGGCTTCGGCGCGAAGCTCCGCAGCCAGATTCGCCGACCGATGAAGGACGCCATGGAGCCGCGCTTCGGCGTGGACGAGCTCGACGCGTTCTACGACGTCTTCTCCCGTCACATGCGTGATCTCGGCACGCCGGTGCTCCCGTTCCGCTATTTCGAGCGCGTGCGTGATACCTTCGGCGACTCCATGGAGTTCTGCACCATCTACCACGGGAGTACGCCGGTAGCGGTCGGATTCGGGTTCGTGTGGAACGGCGAGTTCGAGCTCGTTCGGGCCTCCGCGCTGAGGGAGTTCTCGCGGAGCGCACCCAACATGCTTCTCTACTGGGCGCTCATGGAGCGAATGATCCAGCGGGGGGTGCGCGTGTTCAACTTCGGGCGGTGCTCGCCCGGAAGCGGCACGCACCGGTTCAAGCGGCAGTGGGGGGGGCATGACGTCCCGCTACCCTGGCTCCAGTGGTCGCGAGGCCACGCCACGGCTCCTCCCAGCGACGATCGGGCCTTGCTTCGCATGGCATCCGCGGTGTGGCAGCGGGTGCCGCTGGTGCTGGCCAACCGGGTGGGGCCGCTCCTCGCGCGCCGGCTCCCATGATCGGCCGAGGTGGAGTGCCGGCGGAAGGACACCGCGGACGGCGCCTCAGGCGTCAGCCTCCAGTTCACTCGCCCATCTCTCCGAGTCAGGTGCTGAGAGCGGCGCTCGGCGCGGTGCGGGGGGCGGATGATCCGAGGAATGTGTTGAGGCGACGCCTCGCCGATCGTTTCCAGGCGGACGGGGTCCAGCTGTGTGAGACGGGGACCCAGGCGCTGGAGCTCGCCATCAGGGTCGCACGCATCCTGGCGCGGGGCGCTGGTCCGGTCGCGGTTCCGGCGTTCACGTGCTACGACGTGGCCACCGCCGCGGTGGGCGCGCGAGTCCGGGTTGTCCTCTACGACGTATCTCCGGATACGCTCTCCCCCGACTTCGGCTCGTGGATGTCCGCCCTCAGGCGGGGCGCCCGTGTGCTGGTCGTAACGCCGCTCTATGGGTATCCGCCCGACTGGTCGGCTCTTTCCGAGGCGGCTGCCGACTACGGTGCGATCGTGATCGAGGACGCGGCGCAGGGACAGGGCGCATCCTGGAGGGGACAGCCCCTCGGCGGCCTGGGGCAGCTGAGCGTGCTGAGCTTCGGCCGCGGAAAGGGGTGGACGGGTGGGCGCGGCGGAGCGTGCCTGGCTCGGGGAGACGCAGCCGCCCGGATCCTCGCGGGATGCCGGGTGCCTCCGGCAGGGCTCGACGCCGCCCCCCACGCGATGGCTGCCGCGCTCGGGCAGGCGGCGCTGGCAGGCCCGGAATTCTACTGGATTCCCGCGTCCATACCGGGGCTGCACCTCGGAAGGACGATCTATAGACCTCCGAGCCCCATGCGATCGATGACGCGCTTCACGGCCGGCCTGGTCCTCGAGACCGAGGGTGCCGCGGGCCGGGCCGCGCGGGACCGCCGCGCTGTGGGGAAGGAGCTGCTCGAGCGCATCATACCCACGGGCTCCGTCAAGCCGATCCACCCCCTCGACGCGGAGGGTGGGGGCTTTCTCCGTCTTCCTCTCCTGCTGTCGTTCGGCATGGCCGGCTTCGTGTCGTCGAGCGAGGCCCGTCGGCTCGGGATCGAAGTCTCCTATCCCTCGACTCTCGCCGATCTGCTGCCGCTCCGGGCGCGCCTCGATCATCCGGTAACACCCTGTCCCGGAGCAGATCATCTGGCACGGCACCTGGTCACCCTTCCCACACATGGAGGACTGGACGCGCACGAGCGCGAGCACCTGTTGCGGCTGGTCGACAGCTATGGCGGCTCTACGTGCCGGAACCTCGCCGAGCGGGGTGGTGCGGGGTCGGTGCCGTCGGGGAGTCGGTGCGGTGGCTCGGGGTTCAACGTGGCGGATGGGCGGCATTGTGCGAGGGAACGCGGGTGGTTCGGAGTATCTCCGTCGCATTCGGGTCGACGCACGGTGTGGAACTTGCGATCCGTGGAAGACGAGTGGGACTCCGTCAGTCCCTCGAGACGGAGACACCTCCATCGTACCGGACATCGCCTCCCCGTGTCCGGGGACTCGAACGAGGAAGAGAAGAGATGAACGCGAAGCGATGGTTGGGCGTTGCGCTCGTCGCCGCGATGTCGAGCACCGCCTGCGAGGCGAGTCACGATCCGATGGGACCTACGGAAACACAGGTTCCCGCTCCTTTGCGCGAGGTCGTGGACGGTGCCAACAACGGAGGTGCGGCGAACTTCTTCTTCCTGCCGCCGCTCGCGAAGTACGTGCGGCCCGCCGGCGATTTCGACGCGCGCCGCGCGCCGGTGGTCGAGGTGTGCGAGCTGCATCGCGGCGCTTGCGGCGGTGCGCCCGTTGCACGCTTCACCACCTCGGACGGTCCGAGGGATCGGACCGTGCGGGTATTCACGCGCGAGACGCGAGACGGGGTGCGTGGCTTCTATCTGGTCACATGGGATACCCGGCGCGCCGTGCCCCGGCTCGAGGACCACGGAGTCTACCGTGTTCGTGTCCTGATCGACGATGCCGAGCTGGGACACGCCGATTTCAAGATCGTTTCCAGCCTTTGGGAGTGGCTCATGGCGCGATTCTCCTGGGCGAGGGATCCCTCGAACCGGGTCGTACCGCACCTGAAGAACGCGCCGCTCCCGATTGCCTTCCGGATCAACGTAGGAGCGGTACCGACGCCGGCCCCCGCAGCGTGGACGGACGAGCCCGAAGGACTGACGGTAATGACCGACCAGCCCTGGGACGAATTGGCCTCGCTCGGATGGGGGCACGTGGATCGAACGAGTACAAGCCGAATCGCGACGGACGCCACGGCGCCGAGATCGCCCGTCAACGTGCTGGAGTGCACCTACCCGGAGGGCTTTCCCGGAGGGTACTCCCCGGCTTCGGACTACTACACGTTCTATCAGTTGCCCGAGGTCCGGGACCTGTTCGTGGGCCTCTGGTTCAAGGTCAGCGATCCGTGGCAGGGTGGGGGCAACGGATTCAACACCTTCAGCTATCTCCGCCTGGATGGTGGAGGAATGATCGCCGTACCGATGTACGGCCCGAGCACGGGTCCTTTCGACATTAGGATCGTCGAGAAATGGAGCGGCGGCTCGATGCTCGCGCCGAACGTCCGTGTTGGTCGGGTGACGCTGGGCGCATGGCACCGCCTGGAGCTCCACCTGCGCTACGATAGCGCACCGGGAGCGGCGGACGGTGTGGTCGACTGGTGGCTGGACGGGGAGCTCGTCGGCTCGTACCGAAACCGGTCGTTTCCGGCCGGCACGGGTTTTCTCAGCTACAGCATCGCGCCCACGTGGGGTGCCGTCGGGGAGTCCAAGACCGAGGCCGACTACCTCCGCGTCGACCATACGTTCATCAGCGGAAACTGACAAAGTCGGCTGCGGACGCGCCAGGCGCGGGCGGCTCGGCCCGCGGGGCTCAGGACATCGCCCGTCGGCCGAGCCGTCCTCGAGAGGCGATGATTCGTGCGAGGGACACCAGCCGTGCGGCGTAGTAGACCCAGTACAGCACGAAGGCCCGGATCGGATCGTGAGCAAGGCCGCCGCGCGCGACGCGATAGACCACGGTGGCGATCGGAACCACGAAAGTGAGGGCCAACGAGGTCGCCAGACGGACCGGAAGGGTGCCGATCCCGACGAGAGTCCAGGCGGCGGCCAGGAGGAGCAGGCCGAGTTGAAGGATCGTCATTACCACGGGCTTGTCGATTCCTCCGCCCCTCGTCGTGCCGAACATGCCCATTCCGTGCCAGACGTGCTTCCTGAAGAATGCACGGAGGGTCTTGGGATTCCCATGGTGCACCGCGAGCACGGAACTCGACTCGTGGATCCGGAACCCGCGCCTCCTCATTCTCAGACCCAACTCGGCGTCTTCTCCGGAGTCGAGGTCCTCGCGAAAACCGCCGACGTCCTCGAAGGCCCTGCGCAGCACGCAAAAGTTGCCCGCGCTGATGTAGTCCGCCGGTCCGTCATGGCGGCGCCGATGCAGTTGCGCCCAGACGCGCTCCACCCAGTGGGGTGATGGGGGAAGCGCGTAGCGGGAGCCCGTCGCCTGCGCGTGGGTGTCGTCCAGGGCCTGCACGATCCGATGCAGGTACTCACGACCCACCTCGCAGTCGGCGTCGACAAAGCTCAGGATCTCACCCTCCGCCCGTGCGGCACCGACGTTGCGCACCTTGCCCACATGTCCATCCAACTGGCGGAGGGCCTTGACGCGCCCCGCGTACCGACGCTGCACCAGCTCCCAGGATCCGTCGGTGGAGCCGTTGTCCACCACGATGACCTCGGCTTGTCCGTAGTCTTCCACGGCCACCAGGATCGAATCCAGGCAGCGGCGGAGATGCATCACTGCATTGTAGACCGGTACCACCACCGAGATACGTGGCGTTGCCGGGCGCGCATCCCGATGCGTCGCCTCTTCAACGCCCGGGGCCACCCCGGAGCGGCCTCGTGGCATGGCTGTATCCTCCTCGGATTCGATCATCTGGAGATGGCCGGATCTTCCGTCACGGGGGCGTCCTCCACGCCTGCAACGATCAGGCCGCAGGGGACGCAGCAGCGTCCGGTCGAATGCCATGCGGCAAGAAGTACCTTGCCCGGTAACAACTTGCCGATTCGGACGCTGGTCTGCTGCCCGGCGCGGCGGTCCAGCCAGTCGATCGCCTTCCGCGAGAGAACTCCGGGCGCTGCCCCGATGGTCCTTCCACGCATGAACCCGCGAGGCACGGGTGGCACATGTGTTGCATCTGGTCTCCGTGGGTCGCATCCATCCCACGATCGTGGTAGCGAGGAGTCAGCCGTTTGGCCGCTACCACGCTGCGCGTTTTCGCTCACCAAGCGAACGAGCTTCATCCGGGAAGTGCACTGCAACAGAGCACACCCACCGAAAGGTGGGGTCGCAGAGCCACGGGGCTACGATAGGGTCCCCACCTGTCAGGCCAGCCGAGCCGCCAGTGAACCGAGTTCCCGTTCCCCCACTGGCGACCCGCACACCCACCTGCCGAGAAGCGCGGCGCTTCTTGGCCGAGACTGGCCGAAGACAGGGAGCATCACATCATGCAGAGACGCCGGAGTGTCTGGCGAGAGGGCGCGGTCGTGCTGAGCGCGCTCGTATTCGGAGCTGTGCTCATGACCTCGTGTCAAGGGAGCAGCCCCACCGCGACCACCACCAACATCTCCCCTCCCGATATCCAGATGCAGATCGTATCGGGAAGCGGTCAGACGGGGACCGTCGGGAGCACCTTGAACGATCCCCTCGTTGTGCGGGCAACGGATTCTCGAGGGCACCCCGAGTCGGGGCAGGTCGTGAACTTCGTG
Source organism: Longimicrobiales bacterium (assembly GCA_046704545.1). Taxonomy (GTDB): domain Bacteria; phylum Gemmatimonadota; class Gemmatimonadetes; order Longimicrobiales; family Gaopeijiaceae; genus SZUA-318. Next base: position 69,172 of record JBJKRT010000090.1, on the reverse strand, counting down.
GTCGTGTCCGGCGGCGGATCGGTATTCGCCGGCACGGGCATCACCGACTCCAAGGGAATGGCGCAGGACTACTGGACCCTCGGACCGACGACCGGTCAGCAGGTCGTCGAGGCCCGGGCGGTGGACCCGGAGACCGGGAAGAGACTGGTGTTCGCGACCTTCACGGCGACTGCCGTGGCGGCCGCGGGACCGGTGCTCGCGGAGCAGTCGCTCGACTTCTCGAGCCTGGGAGACACGGTCCGCCTGGACGTGACCACGCCAAATCCGACGAGCGGCGCCATGGGCGCCAGCTCGGGGTCCTCCCCGACGCTACACTGGGCTTCCAGCGACCCGTCGGTCGTCAGCGTGGATTCGACGGGCCTCGTCGAGGCCCGCGCAGACGGTGATGCACTGGTCACCGTGACCGACAGCGTCGGTGCAGATACGGCCAAGGTCCACGTCCAGCAGGTCGTGGCGAGCGTGCAGGTGGCTCCGAGCAGCACGACCCTGCAGGCGGGTGACACCGTCGCTTTGTCCGCCTCCACGATGGACGCCAACGGGTATCCGGTCCACGGCGCGGCGGTGCGGTGGGGCAGCAACAACCCGAGCGTCGCCACCGTCGGAAGCAGCGGGACGGTCGTGGCCGTCGCACCGGGTCAGGATACCGTGGTGGCGACCAGTGAGAACGTCCGCGGCACGGCCACGGTGGCCGTGACGTCCGCACAGTCTTCCGGCAGTGCGTCGATCTCCCTCTCGTCCGGCCTTGCCTTCACGTCGTTGAAGGACACGGCGCGCCTCACGGTCACGGCGACCGACGCGAGCGGTAACACGCTTCGGCCCACGGATCTGACCTGGAGCACCCGTGACGCGGGTGTCGCCACGGTGGACGCCTCGGGCCTCGTGGAGTCCGTGGCCGACGGCCGCACCTATATCGTGGCCACCTACGGCACGGCGGTCGATTCGGCCGCGGTGAGCGTGGTACAGCAGGTCAAGACCGTGATCGTGTCGCCGTTCTCGACGTCCTTGAACGTCGGTGACACCGTGGCGCTCTCGGCCATGGCCGTGGACGCCAACCAGGTCCAGGTCCAGGGTGTTTCGTTCACGTGGAGCAACGCCGACACCTCGGTGGCCTCCCTGAGCCCGGCAGCGGTGGTCACGGCAAAGGCCGTCGGCTCCGACGTGGTCACGGCGACCACCAGCGGGGTGTCCGGTCAGGCGCACATCAACGTGACGACGTCCAGCTCGACGTCGCCTCAGGTCTCGATCTCACCGTCCAGTCTGTCGTTCGCATCGTTGCAGGACACGACGAGGCTGAGCGTTACGGCCCAGGACGGGAGCGGAAACACCCTGACCGCGAGCCAGCTCGCCTGGATGAGCACGAACACGAGCGTCGCGACGGTCAGCAGCACCGGTCTGGTGCGCTCGGCCGGGAACGGGACGGCGTCGGTGATCGCGAGCTACGGCGGCGTCGCGGACACGACCACCGTCAGCGTCAGGCAGCAGGTCGCAAGCGTGACGGTCTCGCCGTCGCCTGATTCCATGACGGTGGGTGATACGCTGAGTCTGAAGGCCTCCGCCACGGACGCCAACGGCGTCGCGATTGCGGGTGCTTCGTTCACATGGAGCAGCGGGAACGCCACGGTGGCGTCCGTGAGCTCATCCGGTACGGTCACGGCCAAGGCGGCCGGGACGACCAGCGTCACGGCGCTGAGCGGCAGCGTCTCCGGTCGGGCACAGATCGTCGTGGCGGCCGCTACGAGCACGCCGCCGCAGGTCACCATCTCACCCTCGAGCCTGTCGTTCGCGTCGCTTCTGGACACGGCGCGCCTGAGCGTCACGGCCAAGGACGGCAGTGGCAACGCGCTGACGGCGAGCCAGCTCACGTGGACGAGCACGAACACGAGCGTCGCGACGGTCAGCAGCACGGGCCTGGTGCGCTCGGCGGGCAACGGGTCCGCGCGCGTGGTGGCCAGCTATGGCGGAGTCGCCGATACGACCAGCGTGAGCGTTGCGCAGGTAGTGGCGTCCGTGGCGGTGTCTCCGTCGTCGGTGTCGCTCGTGGTAGGGGGAACGCAAGCCCTTACCGCTGCAGCAAAGGACGCGCGGGGCAATACGGTTTCGGGTGCTTCGGTGACGTGGACCACAAACAATGCGACCGTGGCCACGGTCAGCACCGCGGGTGTGGTAACCGCGACGAGCGCCGGGTCGGCAACCGTTACCGCCACCAGCAACGGAAAGTCCGCATCGGCGTCGGTCAGCGTGACGACGTCCGGCGGAGCTTTGCCGAGCAAGGGTTGGCCCGACGAGCCTGCGGGCTACGTCGCCTTCAACGACCAGCCGTGGAATGCTCTCGCTTCGAACGGTTGGGGCCATGTGAATCTGGCGTCGGAGAGCCGTATCGTAACCGACTCTACGGCTCCCTTCTCGCCCACGAACGTGCTGGAGGAGTTCTACCCGAAGGGCTATCCGGCCAATGGCGTGGCACCCTCAGCGGACTACCTCCTGATGGGGGGGGCTAAGGCCATGTTCGTCGGGATGTGGTTCAAGGCCAGCCCGAACTGGCAGGGCCACCCGACGGGGATCAACAAGATCTTCTACTTCTTCAATTCGGGCGCGTATCAGACCGCGAACATCATCTTCGTGATGCGCGGGCCGCCTGGAGGGCCCTACTACCTTCAGCCCTACGGCCAGGGCTACCCGGATACACGAGGATTCCTCGCTCAGAATGTGCACCAGGTGCCGATGGTGCCGGGCCGGTGGTACCGACTCGAGTTCCAGTTCGACGTTGACCGGAAGATCATCCGTTGGTGGCAGGACGGAGTGCTTCTGGGCAGCTACACGGACTACGGGTATCCGCCAACGGGCTTCCGTAACGTCGACATCACCTCGGTGTGGGGTGGCGCCGGTACGCAGCCCAAGCAGCACGACGACTACTTCCGGTTCGACCACTCATACGTCAGCGTGCCGGGCAGCGGGGGAACGGGGAGCACTGGAGGCGGCCAAGCGCCTGTGGCTTCGGTGTCCGTCAGCCCATCATCCACCGGTCTGAGCGTCGGCGACACGGCCACACTCCAGGCCACGCTGAAGGATTCGACGGGGAATGTCCTTACCGGCCAAACCGTCACGTGGTCGAGTTCGGCTTCGGGAATTGCAACCGTGAGTGGCTCGGGACTGGTGACGGGCGTGACGGCAGGCAACGCTACGATCACAGCCACGAGCGGAGGTGTGAGCGGAACCGCTCAGGTCACGGTGACGACGTCCACGCAGACCACCACCAATCCAGGCACTGTGACGGACCTGCGGGTGGCGAGCTCCACGGACTCATCCGTGACGCTACAGTGGACCCAGGTGGACGACGGGACGGGCAATCCGGCCAACTACGCACTGCGATATGGATCTCCCACGATCTCGTGGGGGTCGGCCAGTGGCACGCAGATCCTAGTCAGCGGGAACGGCATCGGAACGACCCGCACTTATATGTGGACGGGTCTGCAGGCGAGCACGACATATCAGTTCCAGCTCGTCGCATACCGCGGTACGCCCAGCGTCAATGCCGTCTACGGGCAGCTATCGGATACTGTTACCGGACAGACCATGGCAAGTGCGCCTCCTCCGTCGACCACTGGTCAACAACTCGTGTCGGAGGGGTTCGAGAGCAGCAACCTGGCGAATGACGGGTGGTTCGACGCAACCAACGTGTCGATTGCGAACGTGGCTCGACCAGGGAGCTCAGGCACACATTCACTCCTGTGGCACTGGGCGCAGGGCACGACGGCACCTCAGGGCTCGTCGAGGATCGACTTCACGCCATCCAACTCGGTCTACATGTCGTACTGGATCAAGTTCAGCTCGAACTGGATCGGATCGGGCCTGGCGTACCAGCCGCACATGATCCAGATGATCACCACGGCCGACGACCACTATATCGGTCCCTCGCTCTCACACCTCACCGTCTACGACGAGATGCTGTACCTGAACGGGAATCTGACGGCACACCCGATGATTCAGGACGCCCTGATGATCGATGAGTCCAACCTGAACGTGGACCTGACGGACGTCACAGAGCAGCGTTCCATCGGCGGCTACAACGGGGAGCGTGAGTTCGACGATTCCCTGAGCACGGTGGGGTGGGACCTGTACCTGTACAGCGCGGGGCAGCATACCAACTACAAGATGTTCAAGCCGAGGGCCGTGACGATCTCGGATGCGACGAAGACCCAATGGCATCACGTGGAAAGCTACTGGCAGCTGAACTCGGTGGTGAACGGCATCGGCCAGCAGGACGGGGTGCTGCAGTACTGGGTGGACGGTAAGCTGCTGATCGACCGGCACAACGTGTACTACCGCACGGGTGTCAACTCGACAATGCAGTTCAGGACGCTGCTGCTGGCACCGTACATGGGTTCCGGGTCTCCCGTCGACCAGTCCATCTGGATCGACGATCTGACCCTTGCCACCAAGAAACCATAGGTGCCGACCTGGAGCGCGAGCCCGGAGCGAGAGCGTGATGCGCAGCTCTCGGAAGCGCTGAGCTGACGCTTCAAACGTCCCGACGGGACGAAAGGGAGCCCACACCGCTCCGGTCTGGAAGAGCGGAGCGGTGTGGGCTCCCTGCGCTATCGAGGCCCCCTCCGCGGGGGGAGCGTGCGGCCATCGCCTGGAGACCTCCGGCAAGGGGAGGTGAGGCGGATATGCAACAGGTGTAGCGCGAAAGGCGCATCGATCAGAACCCCGCTGCGGAGCGGTAGCGACTGGCGACAATCGCCACCATGGCCCGCAATATGCTTGCTGCGGTTGCGCGTCTTCTCTACAGACGCGCGGCGATGAGGTGGTAGCCAGCGCGTCGGCCGACGCGCAATGCACCGTGCCGAGGAACCTCGAACAAGCATGGCGAGATGTGTCTACTGAACGTGTGAACGCCTCGAACAACCGCCCCCTCCGCGTTGCCGTCATCGGCTGCGGTGCCATCGCTGACGCCTTCCACATTCCATCCCTCGTCCGACACCCATCCGTCCGGGAGAGGATGATCTTGGTAGACCCCGACCGGAGCCGAGCCGAGTCTGCCGCAAGGCGGCATGGCGTGAGCCGCACGGCCGGAGACTACAGGAGCATCCTGGGGGAGATCGACGGGGCGATCATCGCTGCGCCTCACCACCTGCACGTGCCCATCACACTCGACTGTATCGAGGCGGGGGTACACGTGTTGTGTGAGAAGCCGCTGGCGGAGACCAGGGCGGAGGTAGACTCCGTCATCGGGGCGGTCGAAAGGGTGGGAGTGACCGTGGGTGTCAACAACAAACGTCGTCTGTTCGCCTCTTCCAGGACCATGAAGAGGCTCATCGACGAGGGCGCCATCGGTACTCCCACCACGCTGGAGTACTACCAGGGGGCGAAGTTCGACTGGCCGGCGGCAACCGGCTCCTACTTCGGTGTCAACAATCACAGAAGGAAGGGGGTGCTGCTCGACCTCGGCGCGCACGTGTTGGACCTGGTCTGCTGGTGGCTCGACGGAAAGCCGGATGTGGTCGCCTATCAGGACGATGCACGCGGTGGCACCGAAGCTGTGGCGAGGCTGGTCTTCGAGAAGGGCTCCTGCCGCGGTCTCGTCCACCTCAGCTGGCTGTCGCGCCTGAGCAATACCTACCGCATCAGCGGGGACGAGGGGGCGATCGAGGGTGAGCTCTACGACGAACGGAGCGTGACGCTCGTCGCCCGTGACGGTACCCGAACCTCGGTAAAAGAGGACGGAAAGAGCGATGTCGCCCAAATGATGGTGGATTCCTTTCTCTCCGCTGTCCGAGGACAGCGGCCTCCGGCGGTCTCCGCCCGTGACGTGGCTCCGTCCATCTCGCTCATCGAAGAGTGCTACGAAGCTCGGGCCTGCCTCGAAGCCCCGTGGTACGCGGACGCATCATCGAGGAACGGCGTATGAAGATCCTGGTCACCGGAGCGGGAGGCTTCATCGGCGGTCGTGTGGTGGAGGTCCTTCACGAGGCGCGCTTCGCCGAAGTGCGTGCCGGGATTCATCGGTGGTCGACTGCAGCACGTATCGGTCGACTCCCGGTGGAGATCGTGCAGTGCGACATGATGGAGCCGGCGCAGGTCTATCGTGCGCTGGAAGGCGTCGACGGGGTCGTTCACTGTGCACGTGGGGCTGGTCCCGTGACCGTGACGGGCACACGAAACCTGCTCCAGGGCGCCTCGGATGCGGGTGTGCGGCGTTTCGTGCATATCAGCACCATCGCCGTTTACGGCGATGCCAGCGGAGAGGTGGACGAAACAGTGTCCTATGGGCGCACGGGCGCCGAGTACGGCGAGTCCAAGATCGACGCGGAGGAAGCCTGTTGGGATTCTTCCGAGCGGGGGCTCGAGGTCGCTGTTCTGCGTCCGACCATCGTATATGGGCCCTTCAGCGCCCTGTGGACCGAGGAGTTCGCCGAGCGACTACAGGTGAAGCCCTGGCCGTTCCCTCCGGCCCTGTGCGCTGGTACCTGCAACCTCGTGTACGTCGATGACCTCGTAGCCGCGGTACGCCTGGCCCTTACGCGGGATGGTGCCGTCGGACAGGCGTTCAACGTGAACGGCCCGGACCGACCGAGCTGGAATCAGTACTTCCGGGCGCTGAACGAGGCCATGGCGCTTCCTCCCATCCAGACGCAGACCCCGTCACTTTCGAAGCTGATGGCATGGGCCATGAAACCCGTTCGGGTGGGAGCGCGGTTCGGGCTCGACCACTTCGGTGACCAGATCATGGGTCTCTACAAGCGCTCCGAGGTCGCGAAGAAGGCTATGAAGACCGCGGAGGGACTGATACGGAACTCGCCCACCACGGGGGAGTTCGACCTCTACAGCAGGCAGGTGTCGTTCCCGACGGCCAAGGCCCGGGACCTGATCGGCTACGAACCGGCGGTGAACATGGATCGGGGGGTGGAGCTGAGCGCCCAGTGGCTGAGACACAGCGGCTTCCTCCCCCAGGGGTCTTGGGATGGAAGACCTTGACCCGCGCGCGATAGGCGCTTCGAGCACAGGCAAGCTTCGGCCGCTTTCCATCGTCCATGTCGCAGCCCCGAGCCTTGTCGGAGGTCTGGAGCGGGTGGTGCAGGCGCTGGCCTGCGGCCATCACCGCCAGGGTCATCGCGTGACCGTCGTCTCGTTGGTCGGGCCCCGAGACGACGACCATCCCTTTCCTGTTCCTCTGAGAGAGGCCGGCGTCACGGTCCACGAGCTGCGCTTTTCCCCCAAGGCGTTCCTCGCGGAGCGGAGGTGCGTCAGGAGTCTCCTCGATCGGATCCGTCCCGACATCGTCCATACGCACGGATACCGCCCGGATCTCCTGCATGCTCCCACGGCACGACGGCTGGAGATTCCCACGGTCACGACCGAGCACGGAAGCTCCCGGTTGGGAGGGAAGGCGGCGTTCTACGAGTGGCTGAAGAGAAAGGCCTTCCGCCGCTTTGACGCTGTGGTGGCCGTATCATCCGCCATCGCCCGATTCCTCGTGCGTGAGGGTGTCCGGCCCGAGAACGTGTACCTCGTGCCGAACGGGTGGGCCGGGCATGTGGCCTTCCTGTCTCGATCCGAGGCACGGCGCGCGCTCGGCCTGCCCGGAGAGGGCACAGCCATCGCCTACGTGGGCCGCCTGATTCCGGCGAAGGGACCGGATGTCTTCACCGAGGCCTTTCTGAAGCTGCGGGACCTGCCGGTTTCGGGTGTCGTCGTGGGAGACGGCGCGGAGCGCCCACGCATCGAAGCCATGGTCCAGGCCGCCGGCCAGATGGACCGGCTGCGTTTGGTGGGGCACGTGGATAGCGCCGCTCCTCTCTTCAAGGCCTTCGACCTCTTTGTGCTGAGTTCCCGAACCGAAGGCACGCCCATCGTGCTCCTGGAGGCGATGGCGGCCTGCATTCCAACGGTGGTCACCGCCGTGGGCGGAGTGCCCGAGATCGTGAGTGAGCGCGAGTCGTGGCTCGTCCCGTCGGAGGATCCGCCGGCGCTCGCGGTTGCCATCCGAGAAGCTCTGGCCGACCCGTTGGATGCCGCTGAACGCGCTCGGCGGGCGTCGGATCGTTTGGAAAGGGACTTCTCGGCCGAGCTCTGGCTCAGCCGTCAGGAGGCGGTCTACCGAGCGGTGCTCGGGAGGAACGGAGAATAGCCGCATCCGACGATACGTCGGCGACTTTGTTGAGCGACAGGTGCGGCGGCCGCTCAACACGACGAGGCACGGCAATCCGCGTGCGAAGGCCACACATGGTGGGGTCCACCCATTCCTGATGGCCCGTGGAGACGGTGCGGAACTTGCTCGCCCAGGTGCTTGCGTCCCGACGTTCGGGAGCGGCGAGGTACTGGCTTGCACCTGAAGATTCGCTGGAGGCAAGGGTCACGTGCTTCATAACCTGTTGGCTACCACGACGAGGATTGGACTCTCGGTGACGGCCCTGGGTGTGGTGGCGTGCGGGGGCCAGAAGTCGGCTACGGCCCCGGAAACGGTTGCCCGTATCGTCGTGATGCCGGATTCCGTGAGACTCGAAGCCCTGGGCTCGTCGCAGAGCTTGCACGCCGTCGCATATTCTGCTCGTGGGAAACCCCTCGCTCGGCAATTTGGATGGGTGTCCACAGACCCCTCCATCGCGACCGTCACATCCGCTGGCGGGGACGATTCGCAACGTCTGGCGACCGCCGTTGCCGCAGGCACCACTCGGGTCGTGGCGACATCGGAGGGCGTGGAAGGTTCGTCGCTCGTTGTCGTGCTACAGAGCGTCGCGAGCGTAGACATTTCGCCATCCTCCGCAGTCCTCGACGCACTCGGTGCCCACGTCGCCTTTTCTGCGGCGCTTGCCGACGCCACGGGGCATTCCTTGGAGGGTCGGACCGTCGCGTGGTCTTCCTCCGACTCGACCGTGGCTACCGTCGACGGAGATGGAGTGGCAACCGCCCTCGCCGAAGGGCAGGCCTCCATCAGGGCGGCTTCTGGCAGCGAGACGGCCGCGGCCACGCTCACGGTCGATCAGGTGGTCGTCAGCGTGCGCATCGCTCCGGTGACCGTGGAGCTCACGGCCCTGGGCGAGAGCGACAGCCTTCAAGCGAGTGCCTTCGACGCAGGTGGAAGCGAGGTGAAGAGCGCAGGCGTCTCTTGGCAGTCGTCGGACTCGAGCGTGGCGACCATCGATCAAGGAGGCCTCCTGAAGGCCGTGGGGACTGGCAAGACCCGGGTCATTGCCAGTTCCGAGGGAGTCGCGGACAGTATCGATGTGGTGGTGCGGCAGAGGGTCACACGGCTCGTTGTCGATCCGGACACGCTTCACTTCGACGCGCTTCACCGTACCGTGCCGGTCTCCATCACTGCGTTCGACGCCGGCGGGAGCGTCGTTCCGGACGTCTCCATCCAATGGGAGAGCTCGGACGCGGGTGTGGCCTCGGTCTCGGACGTCGGCGAGATCACCTCCCTGGACAACGGAACCGCGACGATCTCGGCTCGCATAGGTTCCGCCACTGCCGCGGTCTCCGTTTCAGTCGCTCAGGTCGTGGACCGCATCAGCGCGACTCCGGGGAGCCTCGATCTCACGTCGCTCAATGAGACAGTCCGGATCATCGGCGTTGCCCTGGATCCGGGCGGCACGCCGGTGTCGGGGGCAACGCTGAGTTGGACATCTTCGGACCCCTCCGTAGTCACCGTGACCTCTCAGGGCGTCGTCCGCGCCACTCAGAACGGTCGAGCCACAGTGACTGCCAGGGCGGAACCTGTTGCGACGAAAATCCCCGCTCGGGTTCAGCAGCGGGTGGCGCGCATCGACGTGACACCGGACGTGAACCCGGTGGTCCCGGGCAATTCAATCCCCCTGGAGGTCCGTCTGGCGGATGCGCTCGGGTCGGTGGTGGCCGGTGCGACGTGCTCGTGGTCGACGAGCAATTCGAGCGCTGCCACGGTGAATGCCGACGGTGTCGTCTCTGCTTACCACGTGGGCAGTGCGCTCATACGGTGTGCCAACACCGAAGCGGTTGGCAGTGCCACCGTGAACGTGGTTTCAGCCGCCTGGCCCAACAAGCCTGCGGGCTACGTCACCTTCAACGACCAGCCGTGGAATGCGCTCGCGTCGAACGGCTGGGATCATGTGAATCTGGCGTCCGAGGGCCGTATCGTATCCGATCCCACGGCCCCGATGTCGCCCCCGAACGTGCTGGAGGAGTACTACCCGAAGGGCTATCCGGCCAATGGTGTGGAGCCCTCGGCGGACTACCTCCTGGTGGGAGGGGCCAGAGCCATGTTCGTCGGGACTTGGTTCAAGGCCAGCCCGAACTGGCAGGGCCACCCGACGGGAATCAACAAGATTTTCTTCTTCTTCAATTCCGGCGCGTATGAAAGCGCGAATATCATCTTCGTCATGCGCGGGCCGCCTGGAGGGCCCTACTACCTTCAGCCCTACGGCCAGGACTACCCGGATACGCGAGGATTCCTCGCGCAGAATGCGCACCAGGTGCCGATGGTGCCGGGCCGGTGGTACCGGCTTGAATTCCAATTCGACATTGACCGCAAGATCATCCGCTGGTGGCAGGACGGAGTGCTTCTGGGCAGCTACACGGACTACGGCTATCCGCCAGCTGGCTTCCGCAACGTGGACATCACCTCGACGTGGGGTGGCGCCGGTACGCAGCCCAAGCAGCACGACGACTACTTCCGGTTCGACCACACATACGTCAGCGTGCCGGGCGGCTGAGGCACCGGGAGCGCTGGAGGCGACAATGGGAGCAACGAAGAATGTCCTCCTGGTAGCCAATTTCGCGCCCCAGACGGGATATGCCTGGTGGCTCATGGAGGACTTTTGGCTCCAAATCCAGCGGATCGTCGAGTCTCGGGCCGGACAATGTCTATTGATCTACCCCGATTCGGGAGATCCTCCCTCGCGCGTTGCCGACTCGTCGATCGAAGTCGCCGTTCATGACTTCGGGGACCGTTCCGTCCGCTCACTCGCTCGACTCCACGCACTGATACGCAGTCGGGACATCGGCACCGTCTATCTCACGGATCGAGGTTCGTTCGACTGGCTCTACCTCCTCTTGCGTCTTTGGGGTGTCAGGCGAATCATCTTGCACGATCACACCCCCGGAGAGCGCCCGAAGCCGCCAACCACGCGATGGCTTGCGAAGCGCCTGCTTCACGAGTTGCGTGTCTTCTCGTGTGATCTCAACATCGGTGTCTCCGCATTCGTCGCCCGGCGCATGGTGGAAGTGGGAGGTGTCCCGCGCCGGCGGGTTACGTACGTCCACAACGGCGTGATACCACGAGCCGACGCAATTCCCGCGAGCTCTATCCGGCAGTCTGTTGGGATCGGTCCACGAGGGGTCCTTGTCGCCAATGTGGGCCGAGCTCACCGCTACAAAGGGATTGACTTCATGATAGACGTGGCGGCGGACCTGGTCCGGCGAGGTCACCGCGACGTGGGGTTTGTCCATGTGGGAGACGGCCCCCACTTGGCTGAGTTCAAGGAACGAGCGGTTCGTCGAGGCGTGCAGGACCGCTTCCACTTCGCGGGCAGAATGCAGGACGTGTACCCGGTCCTCGCTGCCTCCGACATTGCGTTCCACACGTCGCACGGAGAGGCCTTTTCACTGGCTGTGTTGGAATACATGGCCGCCGGGTTGCCCGTGGTACTACCAGACCACTGTGGGAACAGAGAAGCGGTTCAGGATCGCGTCGATGGAGTCCTGTACGAACCTGGCAATCTGGAAGACGCTGCCTGCAAGCTTTCGGAACTCATCGAACACCCTCGCTGGAGAGAGCAGCTGGGTGCGGCCGCCCGGACCAAGGTGCACCGTGAGTTTCGATTGGACATCTGCGAGCGGGCCTTCCGTCGTGTCATGGAAGGAGTCCTGTTGCCAGAGGGTCCACCGGCACGGACCGATGCGGAGGGTGCGGCGTCTGATCCAGACGCGGTGGCCACGTACGACGCCTCTCTCAACGGCTGACACCGTGAGCCGCCAGGGTCTGGCAAGATGCGGGTCGCCGGGTGAGGGTCGTATCAGGGCTCGATCACGGGATAGCCGAACCGCTCTAGATACTCTCCTGCGATGCTGTTGATGGCGGAGATGTCTTCTCGCGTGAGCCGGGCGATGCTTGCCGCATTCAAGTCTCTTACGGCTTCGGTTCGTTCGTGCACCTGGACGGATTGCGGCAGACTGTCTCTCGGGTATGGCTGCAATCCCAAGAACTCCGTGATTCCGGACAAGGTGCAGACGGGGTCCTGTGCCAGGTCTTCATAGCGGATCCAGTGCAGTCGCTTGAGGTGGGGGCCATCTTCGTCGATGACCTCGATCGACCGTCGCCACTGTGTCGCTGCTTCCGTGATGGTCCACCCCCCTGCCCGGTGATGGGGCTCACCCTTCCTCACGATGCCTTCGGCAACGGCGTACCCGTTGCGCACAAGAAACACAAAATGCGCGTTCTCGAAGTACTCCTGCAGCCACCGTGTGCGGGCGGTGTTGGGCGGGGACTTCTCCACCAAGATCCGTTTTGACCGATCGAGACGTAGTCCCCATTCCTTCTTCAACCGCTGGACGTCAGGCCCAGCGTCTGACTCGACCATGCGGAAGAGGTCTTCTCGTTTGTGCCACATTCGGGGCAGCCCGACCGCATAGTCTCGCGTCAGCTGATCCGTGAGAAACTGGCCTTCGTTCGGCAGCACTGACAGCTCGCTGTGGGTGGACAGCAGCTTCGCGAGCAATGTGGTGCCCGAGTTGTAGCATCCGATTACGAAGAGCCACGCATCGGGGTGCGGTACTGGGGTGATCGCCACCCTGACCTCGCGCAAGGAGGTTCGCAGGTATTCGTTCAAACTGCGCGTCAAATGGTGAAGAGTGCTCATGACAGCCTGGCTTCGTGAACTGGACAAGGGTGGACGTTCCTGGTGGATCTGGCCCTTCATCCGGGTGAATCCTGCGAGGCGTACCATGCGGTTCCCCAAGAACGGTCGGGTTGTGCCTATCCAGTGGCAGACAGGCTATACGCGGGTCGAGCCGAGACGGTCCGACCCAGATGAAGCGGGACAACTTGCCAGGCGTTCACGACCTCAGGACCGAGCGTCGGGGCGCGGTGGCGCCGTATCGGCATGGAGTGGCCGCAGCTCGATCACGATCTGCCGTGCATACCACCGTAGGAACGAAACCCGATCCAACAGCGCCATGTCGAAGCGGTTGATCGCCCACAGGATCTTCCTCGACTTCACTACCCGGTCGAGACGAGAGAACAGGTGGAACTCGCGCCAAGTGATGTCGAACCTCTCTCGAAACGCCTCCAACTGCTTCACTCTGATCTGGTCTTTCCAGTGCTCTGGATCATCCGGCGCTTCGGATGGGACGGGCATATGCAGCCTGAGGTGCTCGAGCCATGCGCTGTTGCCCAACGGCTCTTTGAAGACGGCCAGGCCGTCCGGCTTGACAACGCGGCGGATCTCTTCGGCGCAAAGTGACTTGTTCCGCACGTGGTGCAGGATGGCGTGGCCGGTGATCAGGTCGTAGTGATCGTCCGGCCAGGGAATGTCGTAGATCGAGGCATGCTTGACCGTTACGCGGTCGCCGACGCCATTCACCGCAGCGCGCTTTCTGGCCAGTCGAACGGCTGCCTTCGAGATGTCGAAGGCGTCGACGCGAGCGGCGCCGCGTTTGGCGAGGATCACGCTCAGCCATCCACCGCCACAGCCGACGTCGAGCACCGTCTTTCCGCGAACGTCTCCCAACTGTAGCAGGGCATGGAAGTACGGATCGGGATGCGGGCTCGCGCAGCCATCGAACTTGTTCCAGTCAGGGGGCTTCATCTTCAGGTTTTCGTCGGGGATCTTCGAGTAGATCTCCTCGTGCCTCTGTTCCTCGGATTGTTCCTCGACTGATACTCCGGTCTCTTCGGATGAGCGCTGGAGGCGCTCGGAGATGCTCATCATTGCCCTCCCGGACGACAGCGAGCTGGATGGAGGCTCCCACACGCCGACCGGCTTGCGCTTTCGAGTGCCGAGCCGGAAGGCGTGAGACTACGAGGGGGGAGTTCAAGAAGTGTGCCTGGGTGCTACCGGCATGATTCGTCGACGGAGAGTCGGCACGAGCGTCTCGGACTTCAGCGACCTCCGCGGGCCGCGCATTCATCCGGCAGCGGATGTGGCGGGCGCGCAACTGCGGTCGGAGGCCCGGTTCTGAAGGGTCGTCCGGTCGCCCTCGCCTTTGCGCGACGCCGATGAGCGACGAGTCGTTGCGGGGGGTTCTCACCGCGTCACCTGGTCCCCTGTAACAGCTCTCCGTAGAGAGCGAGGTAGGCATCCACCATACATCGCACGCTGAAGCGCGCCTCGGCCCGCACCCGTGCGCGCTCTCCCATGGCACAGGCCTCTTCCGGGTCATCCAGAATCCGGTGGATGGCTTCGGCAAGAGCGATGGAGTCCGCCGGAGGTACCGTCAGACCGTAGACATCGTCACCGAGGACGCTGGGGACCTCTCCCACTTGTGTCGCCACCACCGGAGTGCCGGCCAACATCGCCTCCAGGAGTGCCAGAGGCAGCCCTTCCGAGAGCGAAGCGAGCACGAACAGATCTGCGGAGCGAAGCAGGTTGGGGACGTCGGCGCGTAACCCGAGAAGATGTACCCGGTCCTCGAGTCCCAGGCGGGCGGCCTGACGCGACAGGTCGTCGTGGAGCTGGCCTCGCCCCGCAAGCGCAAGGTGCAGACGAGGATGAGCCCCCTTCAGTAGTGCCAAAGCCTGGATGAGGTGTGTATGTCCTTTGACGGGGTAGAGGTTGGCAACCGAGACCATGAGTTCATCTCGTGCCGTCAGGGCCAGGTCCCGACGCAGTGTGATCCGCCGTGGGGGCGGAGATGAGGCGCCGTTCAGGATCACCGCCACCTTCGAAGTGGGTAGCTTGAGATCGCTTCTCAGAGCGTCACAGAGCGGTCTGGACACTGCAATGGTGCGACCGCTCAAGGTGGCGGCCAATCTGAGCGCACTGCTTCGACGGGGATGGCCGGCGTAGTAGCGGGAACCATGCATCGTAATGAGATGGGGAACCCTCGCGGCGGACGCGGCGCACGCTCCGTAAAACGCCATGGTGAATTCGTGGCTGTGCGCGACCTGTGCGCCGGCGGTCTTCAGGGACCTGGCAAGCCAGAACGGGAAACGTATCGACGAAGACCGGGCAAGCCTGTACGGAATCACTTCGGCGCCCGAGTCTTCGATACGGGTGGAGAGCCATCCCTCCCCGTCGCGGGGGAGGAACAGGGTGTTTCGGTATCCACGCCGAGCGAGCTCGTTCAGGAGGCTCGCCAGGATCTGTTCTGCTCCGCCGGGGCCGTCCGATTCGATAAGGTGTGCGATCCGTGTGCCTACCGGCAGTTGCCGACCGTTCGGGTCCACTCTGACTGTCTCCCATTCCCACACGATTCATCATTGCCGCAGCGGGCTGGGGCGCTCCGACCGTGGCGGGGCCGCAAGCACGTATCTCCCGCTGGAGTGCCCGAAGCAAAGTGGAGGCCACGGAGGAACGGAACACAGGACCATCGTCTCGGTGTGCTCGCGCCATGGAGGCTTTCGGGGCGGGCATCCAGCATCGAGCACTCGCCTGTGTGGCACACGTGCGACAGCTGTGGCATGCACATGCTGTGAGGAGGCGTGCCGGAAGCCCTGGACACGAGCCATTGCGCCCTCCGGCTCGCATGCCGTAGCGGCCCTTTCCTTGCTTGCGCGTGGGTTCGAGGAACTACCTCTGGTGCCTCTCTCCCCGTTAGTAAGGAGAACGGACATTGCCCGCGCTCACGGAGCCGACGGATGTGGGGTGCAGGTCCGCACCGTCTCACATGAAACCGGTCCCCCGGATTTGCCTGATGGGGCTGGGGGCCAAGCTCGGACCACTCTATCTGTCGGCTATCTCCGCCTGTCCGGAGGTCCTCGAACACCTCGTGGTGGTGGATCCGGATGTCTCGAGGGCCCGGGACTCGGCGGCACCCTGGGGGGTGCACAACGTCCTTGCGAGTGCCGACGGTCTGCTCGAGGACGTCGACGGCGTCATCGTGGCCGGCCCCCCGCATCTTCATTTCGACTTGGCGCTCAAAGCCATCCGGGCGGGATGCCATGTGCTGTGTGAAGAGCCCCTGTCCACCACTCAAGGGGAGGCGATCGCCCTAGTTCACGAGGCCTCGATGGCGAAGGTGGCCGTCGCGGTGAACAGTCCCTGGCGCCTCTATCCCTCGTCGATTCAGGTCCGACAGCTTCTCGGGCAGAGAGCGCTGGGAGTGCTCCGCTCCATCCATTGGGTGGAGGAAACTTCCCCCGAGTGCTCGAGGGGTTCGGGTTCTCACCACGGTCTCCCTGGGGGAGCCCGTGGGGTCCTGTCGGATCTCGGGCCTCGTGCCGTGGACTTGCTGTGCTGGTGGATGGGGGGGCGACCGCATGTGGTGTCCTACCTGGAGGATCGTCCGGGTGGATCCGAGTCGGCGGCACAGCTGATGCTCGCATTCGGCGACGTAACGGCCGTCGTTCGCCTGAGCCGTCGGAGCACGTTCCAGAACCGCTACAGGATCGAAGGGGCATTGGCCACCCTGGAGGGAGACCCGAGCGATCCGATCCGTGTGCGACTCACGGACCGGTCCGGGTGCGTGCGGGTGCTGCAAGGTCCCGGCGCCGACCGCCCCATCGGCCGTATCAGCTCGATGATCGTGGACAACTTCCTCGCCGTGGCAGGCGGTCATGCCCTCCCACTCGTGCCGGCGGCCGAGGTGATTCCCTCCATCTCCATCCTACAGGAGGCGTATGCGCGACGGGAGAGATCCTGCATGTCCTGGATGGAGCGGACGGGCCATGGTAACTGAAGCCGATACGCGCAACGGACGTGCCCACGTCATGAAGGGGAGCCCCTCGCTCCGGTTGCCGCAGGATCCCTTCAGACTTTTGCTCTTCCTTCTGATGGTGCTGACGTTGAGCCGGGTCCACCAAGCTCTGGGGCTCGGGTTTCTCAGGCCGGGGCTGACGTTGGCGGCTTTGGCGTCTCTGTACGCCTTCCTGAATCCTGGAGCCGTGACCACGCGGCCATTCCGGACCTGGCCTGTCGCGTTGATGGCAATCATGGCTGCGGCTGCCTGTCTGTCCGTTCCCTTCGGCCTCTCCATCGGCTCTTCGGGCAGCTACTTCCTGACGAGCTATGCCAAGGTCCTTCTGTTCGCGGCGCTCCTCGTCCTCGCCGTCAGGAGCGCACGTGATATCTACTTCTTTATGATCGGCTGGGTCGTGGCGAACGCCATCCTGGTATGGCTCTCGTTCTTCGTCTTCCGACTATCTTCGGCCGGGAGCTTGACCAACCGACTTGGCAACATGTACGGCTACGACGCCAACGACAACGGGCTCCTGCTCGTCGTGGGAATTCCCCTGGGCCTTCTGGTATTCAGGATGTCCGGATGGCTGGGGCGTCTGGCCATTGGAGTCGTTCTTTCAGGTGCCGTGGCGACGATCGCTCTCACCGGGTCCCGTGGTGCCTTCCTGGCTCTGGCATGCGTCTCCCTTGCGCTTCTGTTTTTCCTCGACGGCATGTCGATTCTCCGCAGGCTCATTGTGCTCGGGTGCCTGGGTCTGGTTCTCTGGGTCGGGGCCCCCAAGGGCTATTGGGCGCAGATGGAGACCATCCTCAGTCCCAAGGAGGACTACAACTGGAGTGCGGACACGGGTCGACGGGCCATCGCGAAGCGAGGCCTGGGGTACATGATGGATTACCCGTTCTTCGGGATCGGGCTCCACAACTTCGCGAGGGCTGAGGGCACGATCTCAAGCGTGGCGCGAAATGCGATGCCTGGGAAAGGCGTTCCATGGCTGGCGCCGCACAACTCCTACGTTCAAGCCGGCGCGGAGATGGGGGTAGCCGGTGGCGTGGCTTTCCTGGGCCTCGTGCTGGGTGGAATCGTAGGTATGGCTCGCCTGCGCCGGCGTGCGCCCCGGGCTTGGGCGCAGGGGGATGCCGAAGAGCGCTTCCTCTACATCGCGCCTCTGTACCTGAGCATTTCTTACCTCGGGTTCGCGGTGGCCGCCTTCTTTCTCTCCTTCGCCTACCTCGATCCTATCTACATCCTGTCTGCTTTATCGGCTGGGTTGTATGCGTGCACCCGTAGCAAGCTTCGGGAGCTCCAAGCGTACTCCCCCTCTCTCCTGGAGCGGGCTCCGGGAATGCGAGGCGGCGGGTCCCTCGTGGCTGGCGGAGGTTGAAGAAGCATGGCCGCGGTCAGGAGATGGGTGAAGCAGGCAGCGGAAGGCGTGTTGTCGGGCGACCTCGCCGCGAATGTCGGGAGGCAGCGCATGGCTCGACGGGGCCTGGTGCTGGCCTACCACAACGTGATCCCACCTTCGCTCGGCCCGGTGGGAGAGAGGTCGTTGCACGTGCACGCGGACAGCTTCGCGCGGCAGCTCGACATCCTCATGGCGAGCGCCCGCGTCGTGCCTCTTTCCACCCTCCTTTCCGCGGATGGGGCCGCGGCCGACGATGCGCGGCTTCCGGTCGCCGTGACGTTCGACGACGGGTATCGTGGAGCGCTGAGCCTCGGGCTGCGCGAGCTGCGCGCGCGTGGCCTGCCCGCCACGATCTTCATCGCTCCGGGCCTCCTGGGCGATCAGACGCTCTGGTGGGACGGCCTTTCGGATTCCGCGACCGGAACGCTGTCCGGACTTCGACGCCACGCCCTCGAGCACCTGTCCGGGCGTTCCGACCTGATCCTGGAATGGGCCCGGAGCCGGGGCATGCAGTCTCGACCCATGCCCTCGGAGTGTCGGACCGTCACCGAGCGGGAGCTCGCGGACGTCGACGGTTCCGACGGGATCACCCTGGGAGGACACAGCTGGCACCACCCCTCCCTCGCGCATGTCACCGCCAAGGACCTCAGGGGCGAGTTGGAGCGAACCCTCGGCTGGCTGCGGGAACGGCGGGTGGCCGCGCCCTGGCTGGCATATCCGTACGGCCACTCTTCTCCGGAAGTGCGACAGGCGGCCGCGGCGTGTGGGTACACGTGCTCCTTCCTCGTCGAAGGCGGGTGGCTGCCTCGGAAACGGACCTCCTCTTTCGACCTGCCGCGTCTCAGCGTGCCCGCGGGGCTCTCCGCCGAGGGCTTCCGGGCACGTCTGGCCGGCTTCCTGTGCCGCGCATGAAACGGATTCTGATTACGGACGGAGAGCAGCGCGCCGCCCTGGCGCTGGTACGTTCCCTCGGGCGGCGGGGCGAGCACGTGGTCGTGACGTCGAGAACGGGCCGGTCGCTCGCCGGAGCGTCTCGATACGCTCGGCGGGATGTCGCCGTGCCGGACGCGGCCCTGGATCCGACGCACCACGTCGAGGTCGTGAAGGAGTTGGTACGGGATCGCGACATCGACGTCCTCGTACCGGTCACGGAGCTTTCGCTCAGGACGTTGCTTCCGCAGCGTCACCTCATGGGGCGAGCCGTGACTCCGTTCCCTTCCCTGGAGAGCTTCTGCCACGTCTCGGACAAGGCGTGGCTCGTCGACCGAGCCGCGCAGCTCGGCGTGCTGACGCCGCCTCAAGTGAGGCTGGAGTGTCGGGAAGAAGTCGAGGAAGCGCACGAAGCCCTCGAGTCGCTGGGCTTTCCCCTGGTGCTCAAGCCGACCAGATCCGTGGTCGAGACCGGCAGTGGGTCGACGAGCCTGCGCGTGAGCTATGCCGGAAGTCCCTCCGAGCTTCGGCGATCGTTGGAGTCTCTTCCGGAGTGCGCGTTTCCGCTGCTCCTGCAGCGACGCATCATAGGCCCCGGCGCCGGCCTGTTCCTGCTTCTGTGGGATGACGCCGTGCGGGGCGTGTTCGGGCACCGCCGGATCCGGGAGATGCCTCCCTCGGGGGGGGTGAGCGTGTGCCGGGAGAGCGTCCCGGCGGACCCACGGCTCCTGGATCTTTCGCTTCGGATTCTCCGCGATGTGGATTGGCAGGGGGTGGCGATGGTCGAGTTCAAGATCGAGGCTGCAACGGGGGACCCGTACCTCATCGAGGTGAACGGTCGCTTCTGGGGATCCCTCCAACTCGCGGTCGATGCAGGCGTCGATTTCCCCGCGTTGCTCATGGATGCGATGGAGGGGCGTCCGGCTCCACGCGAGCCCGTGACCACCGACCGTCACGTGCGGTTGCGGTGGCTCTGGGGAGAAGTGGATCACACCCTCGCTGTCGTGCGCAAGAAGACGTTCTCCGACAACCACGCCGAGACGCTTCCCGCGCGGCTCAGAGGTCTTCTGAACGTGTTGCGTTGCACCCGCGACGACCGAACGGAGGTGCTGCGCTGGTCCGACCCATACCCGTTCGTGGTGGAGAGCCGGCGCTGGTTCCAGGATGTCCTGGGCAAGAGAGTACGTCGCTCCATCCAGTCCCCGCATCCGAGTCACGTCTGATGAGCACTCTAGCTTGGGTCGCCGTCGTGGCGGCCGTGGTCCTGGTCCTGTACACCTACGTCGGCTATCCCCTCATGCTGAGGTTGTTTGTGCGGCCGGAGGCCGGGGTGGCTACGCCGCGAGATCTCGGTGACTGGCCGCTCGTGAGCATCACCCTCCCGGTCTACAACGAGGTTTCCCAGATCCGCGACGCGCTCCTCCATCTCCTGCAAATCGACTATCCCCGGGACCGGCTACAGATCCTGGTGGTGTCCGACGCCTCCACGGACGGCACCGACGACATCGTGCGGACGTTCGAGCCCGAAGGCGTCGAGCTGCGCCGCATGCCTGTCAGAAGAGGAAAGACCTCGGCGGAGAACGCCGTTGCCCCCCTTCTGAAGGGTGACATCGTCATCAACACGGACGCGTCGGTGCGCATGCGCCCCGACGCCGTACGCCGCCTCGTGGAAGCGTTTGACGATCCGGGCGTCGGGCTCGCGTCCGGGAGGGACGTGAGCGTGACCAACGTGGAAGAAGGAGGAGAGACGGGAGAGTCCGGCTACGTGGGCTACGAGATGCGCATCCGCGCGCTCGAGACGCGGGCCGGAGGAATCATCGGTGCATCGGGGTGCCTCTACGCGATCCGTGGAGATCTCCACCGAACGCTCCTCCCGGACAACCTGAGTCGCGACTTCGCGTCTGCGCTGGTGACCCGGGAGAACGGATACCGGGCCGTGTCGGTGGACGACGCCGTCTGCTTCGTGCCGCGTACGCCGTCGTTGAAGAGGGAGTACCGACGCAAGGTGAGGACGATGGTCCGCGGTATGCGCACGCTCTTCTACAAGCGCCGCCTCCTCGATCCTTTCCGCTACGGGCTGTTCGCCTGGAAGCTCTTCAGCCACAAGATCTGCCGGTGGCTCGCGCCGTGGGCCGTCATTGCCGGAGCGCTCGGAGCGCTCGTGCTGACGGCGGGGAGCATGGTGGGGCTGGCGATCGCGGGTGGCGTGATCGTGCTCGCATCCGTGGCGGCGCTGGCCTGGCTATGGCCGGCCGGGTGGTCGCTCCCACGGGTCCTGGCGCTGCCGGCCTTCGCGGTCTGGAGCAATCTCGCGGCCGTTCAGGCGCTGGTGCAGGCTCCCGGAAGGCGCGGGAGCTCCGTGTGGGAGCCCACCCGGCGCAACGAGATCCGCGGCTGAAGGGCTGTCCGTCAAAGCGACCCGAGCTTGAACAGCATGACGGGAAGCGTGCGGGCCATGATGCGCAGATCACCTCCCGGCGAGCGGTGCGCGACGTACTCCAGGTCGAGGCTCACCTTGCGGCGCACGTCCTCGAGGGATTGGTCGTAGCCGTTCGATACCTGTGCCAGCCCGGTGATGCCGGGCAGAACCCGCTGGCGGAGCGGGTAGCCCAGGATGTTCTGACGGAGCTCACGGAAGATCGCGGGCTGCTCCGGCCTGGGACCGACGATGTTCATGTCTCCCTTGAGGACGTTCACGAGCTGAGGCAGCTCGTCGAGGCGGTACTTGCGGAGGATGCGTCCCAGGGGGGTGATGCGCGGGTCGTCGGCCGACGCCCAGACCTGACGCTGCTTCCCCGGCTGGGCGGTCATCGTCCGGAACTTGTAGATCTGGAAGATGCGGCCGCCCGCATCGGAGCGGCGGATCGGACCGCGCCGTGGGAACGCCAGTCTCTGCCGACGGTCGATGCCGACACGTGGCTGGCGAAAGATCACGGGACCCGGCGACGTGAGCTTGACCGCCAGGGCGACGATCACCATGACGGGAAAGGCGATCACCAATCCCACGAGGGCCACGAGAACGTTCAACGCTCGACGCGCCCGCTCGGAGCCGACCTCCGACCGAGGGATCGAGATCGGGAGTGCTGGGGCGACTTCCAATGACGTACGCATGTGCGGGCTCCCGGCGAGGGGGTCCACGGCGTGGACCCCGTGACGGTGTCACCCGAAGCGGAGTGCAACATGCGTGCGCTTGCGTCGCGCGGAATGGGGTTCCGTAAGACGTTGACTCGAAACGCCTTACGATTACAGCACAAATCGTTGGGCCGCGATCATCGCGGCAGCGAGACCACCGGTGTGGGTGTCGTGCTACGCTTCGGTCGCGCTCGGCTCAGAGGAGAGCGATGTCGTCGGGGGCGGGGGAAGCCTTGCACACCATGGAGTACGTGACGCCGCCCGTGGGCGGGAACTCCACGTGAAGTGCGGAGCCGAGCAGGTCTACGAGATAGAACGAAAGCTCGAGCCCGAGGTTGGAGAAGCAGTGCGCGTTTCTCGGCCTCTGGCCGAGCGCGACCTCCCTCACCTTCTGCACCACGTCCGGGTCGGGAGCGGGCCCTTCGCACTGAACGGCGAACCTCACGGTCTCTTCGTCCACGGTCTCGGACGTGAGGGAGACGTTGGCCTGCCCCCCGTTGCGAAGCACCGGAGCGGCCAGGTTGAGCAGGACGCGGCTCACCACGGGTGCCTGGCCGAGTCGCATGTCCGGAGAGACAGAGCTGTGGGTCGTGATCGTGCTTCGCTGCAGCTCGGTCAGGGGCTGCAGGAGGTCGCGCACGCCTTCGAGCATGGCGGCGACCGAGAAGACCGAGGGCTGCAGGCGCAGAAGCTCCTCGCGCGGCCGGGCGAGCTCGATGAGATCGCTGATCAAGTACTCCAACTGGAGCGCCGCATTGTAGATGAGGTTGAACTGGTGGCGCTGTTGCTCCGACACCACGTCCTGGAGGTCGTCGCGCAGCACACCGGTGAGTGCCACCACGGCCGTGATCGGCGAACGGACGTCGTGCGCCAACTGGACCACGAGGTCGACCTCGCGTTCCTCGCGCGCCATTCCAGATCTATTCACCGTTTCGTTCCCGCACCGAAAGCCATCGGGCGGAGGGGCCGGGCCGCCTCTCCGGAACGAGCGGGCCTCAAAAGTCGGAGTCCCCGTGAACGCCTTCCTCGGCCTCTTCCTTCATCTCCCTTCGGATCGCGAGATCATGCTTTTCCATGAGGCGGTACAGCGTGGTCCGATCGACGTTGGCGAGTCGAGCCGCCTGGGACATGTTGCCCCGAGAGCTCCGCACGATCGACTTCAGGTATTTCCGCTCGAACGAGTCCAGAAGCTCCTGACGGGCCGCGTGGTACTCCTTGCCGACGAACGACATGGAATCGAGGTCGGATCCGAGACCCTTGGATGCGCGCTCGCCGAAAGACGGCAGGTCGCCCGCACCGATATCCGAGCCGGGCTCGACCAGCACTACCGCATGCTCCATGACGTTCTGCAGCTCGCGCACGTTGCCTGCCCACTGCCGATGCTGGAGGCTCTCGATGGCGTCCAGCGTCAGGCGGGGCAACGCACCATCGTTGCCGCGGTGACGCGCCCACTCCCTGCGAAGGAAGTGCTCCGCCAGGATCGGAATGTCTTCAACGCGCTCACGTAGAGGCGGGACGAGGATGGGCACGACCCTGAGCCGGTAGTACAGGTCGGCCCGCAGGCTTCCCTCCTCGACGGCGTCCTCGGGATCGCGGTTGGTTGCCGCGATGAAGCGGACATCCACGGCCGCGTCGATCCGGTCGCTTCCAACGCGTCGGACCTTCCCGTCCTGAATGACGCGGAGGAGCTTGGCCTGGATGGACAGCGACATCTCCGTGATCTCGTCGAGGAACAGGGTTCCCTGATCGGCGGCTTCGAGAAGTCCCGGACGTTCCTCGACGGCTCCGGTGAACGCACCCTTTCGGTGCCCGAACATCTCCGATTCCAGGAGCGTCTCCGGCAACGCGGCGCAGTTGACCGCCATCAGAGGACGCGCGGCGCGTGAGCTCCGTTCGTGAATGAAGCGTGCGATGAGGTCCTTGCCGGTCCCACTCTCACCGTGCAGGAACACAGACGCTTTCGTACGGGCGACCCGAGCGGCCAGCGCCATCGCCTGCTTGAATGCGGGCGAGTCGCCGAGGATGTCCGGATGCTGCCACTCCGGCGAACCGTGGAGGTCCTCGTCCATCCGGTCCAGCTCCCGGGCCGCCAGGGCGTAGTGGGCCGCCTGACCGACGAACAGCTCGAGGAGAATGGCCGAGAACGGCTTCGGGATATACGAGAACGCTCCGAGGTCGAGCGTGCTCAGGCTGGACTCGATCGACGGATCGCCCGTCATGACGATCGAGATGAGTCGGGGGTTCGCCCGTAGTCCCGTCTCCATCAGGTCGAGGCCCGAAACCTGCGACATATACAGATCGAGCAGGGCGACGTCGAACGTCCTTCTTCTCAGGAGCTCGTGGGCCTCGGATCCGCGCTCACAGGTCGTGACCTGATAGCCCGAGCCCCTCAGAATCGTGGCGCACGTCTCCACCAGCGTGTGATCGTCGTCGACGATCAGGATGCTGACCGAGCGTTTGTCCTCTTCGGTGAGGCTGGTGATCTGGGCGGAGGTAGGCCTTCGATACCCTGGTGCGTAGGGATGGGCGCGGTCCGCGCTGGGATGGTAGCGCGGACGCCATGAGGTAGAGGCCATGACGCTCCCCTGGGGATGGGTGCAAACAAGGAGCGGGCCGGCTCCCGCCTGGCCGTCCGCAGGTTGCCAACGCGGCAACCATATCATGCAACAGGTGCAAGGGAAATGCCACAGTCACGGTTGTTCCTATGCGCGGCTGCAGTCGCCCAGATCCGCGGAAGCGGGGGCATGATCGCACGATGTCGACACGGTTGAGGTGTGGTACGCGCTCGACAGGGGTGGAGGTCGCGCAGCGGCGCTGATGATGGTCGCCTTCTGTTCTGAGGGCGCGCAGCTAGGCCGCTCATGGGTTTTCTCGCCTTGCGCTCGCTGGGCGGGGAGGGGCACGGAACGGTACCTGGATTGCAGGAGGAGGCATCGACGGACCAACGACCATCTGTTTCACTAACCCTCTCGTGGCCTGACACCGAGCCGCAAATGGCGCTCCTCAGACGAACGACGAATTCGAGACAGCCCACCCCACCTCCCACGCAGGTGTTCGACGAAGGCATTGACTGGACCAGACTGGCCTCCGCGCTGAAGACCCGGAAGGGCTTCGTTTTCCTGGTGACCGTGCTCGGCACGGCTCTGGGCGTCGCAGCGTCCCGCCTCGTCCGGCCGAGCTATGTCATCGAGGCGCGTCTCTGGCTCGAAGCGTCGAACCGCCGCAGCGCGTTGAGCGGCCCAATCCAGTCGAGCCAGCTGTTCGAGACCAACGCCTGGGAGGAACTGCTGCGATCGTACCGCGTGCTGGAGCAGGTCGTGCGGGACCAGCGGCTGTATCTGAATGTCGCGTCCGCTGCCGACTCGGCTGTGCTGACCGGATTCTCGGTCACGGAAGGTGTCGTTCCCGACGAGTACGTGCTCCGTATAGACAGCACGGGCACCCGATTCAAGCTGACGACGAAGAGCGGGCGCCTGGTGGATCAGGGGGTGGTCGGCGATTCGGTAGGGCGGAGCGTCGGCCTCCGATGGGCTCCTCCGCCCGCCTCGCTGAGGAGCGATGAGAGTCTGGAGTTTTCGGTACGCACGGTGCGGGATGCGGCCCGGGATCTGGCCGCGGGCCTCCAGTCTCAGATGGATTCGAAGGGGAATTTTCTTCGCGTCACGCTCCGCGGGGCGAATCCCATCCGAGCTGCCGCGACGCTCAATGCGGTCATCTTCCGGTTCGTCCGCGTGGCGGGTGACCTGAAGCGTGCCACGCTCTCGGAGCGCACCCGAATCCTCTCCGAACAGCTCGACTCGGCCCGGCAGAAGCTCACCGTCGCGGATCGTGCGCTCGAGTCCTTCCGGGTGCGGACCATCACGCTGCCCGGTCGGGGCGACGGCACGGGAACCTCCGCCGGGGGAGACCCCTCGAGTGAGATTCTGAAAGCCTACTTCGGACTCGTGGACGAGCGGGACGAATTGATCCGGAGCCGGGCGGCGCTGCGACAGGCCCTCGCGGTGGCGGACACAGGCAGCTTCCCGGTCGAATCGCTCGAAGGGATTCCGCTGATCCAGCAGTCAACGGGAATGAAGTTGCTCCTCGATGAGCTTGCGAAGAAGAGGGCCGAACTGCGCGACTTGCGCTTCAGGTTCACCGACCAGAGTCAGGCTGTGCAGCAACTGCTCCAGGAGATCGAGGAGCTCGAGAAGGGGGCGTTGCCAGCCCGGGTACGCAGCCTGAACGCTGAGCTGGGCCGACGGCAGGAAGTCCTCGACGGGGAGATCGCGGGTCGGGCTCGGAGCCTCGAGCAGATTCCGCCGCGTGTGCTCGAGCATGCACGGCTCACACGTGACGTGACACTCTCTCAGGAGTTGTACGGCACCCTGCAGAAGCGCTACGAAGAGGCTCGGCTGGCGGAGGTGAGCAGCATTCCGGACGTTCGGATCCTCGACATGGCTGCGGTTCCACAGGATCCCGAGAGCCGCAAGGCCAAGCGGATGATCTTCATGGCGTTCCTGGCGACACTTGGGGCTGGGATCTTCGGGGCTGTCATTCTCGACCGTCTCGATCCGAGGGTGCGCTATCCCGTTCAGGTAACACGTGATATGGGCCTCACCATCCTCGGGGGCATCCCACACTTGAAGAACGGTCGGGGTCGCCGGGCGCGGGAGAACCGAGCTCAACTCCTGGAAGCGTTCCGGACACTCCGCCTCAGCCTCGTGCATTCGTACGGGGCCGCAGGGCCGATGCTGTTCACTGTGACGAGCCCGGAGCAGGGTGACGGCAAGTCTTTCGTTGCCACGAACCTGGCCGGCATCTTCGCTCGCCAGGGTCAGCGTGTCCTCCTCGTCGACGGTGACTTGCGGCGGGGCAGGCAGCACGGTTCGGTAGATGGCCCGCGCACGCCCGGTCTGACAGAGTATCTGGAGGGTAGAGCGCCGATCGACGAGGTCATCCATCACTCGGCGAAGTGGTCGCTGGACTTCGTTCCGTCGGGCACACCGCGGATGAGCAGCGGTGAGTTGCTCACATCCAGGCGGCTGGGGCAGTTGGTGGCCCACGTGAAGAGCAAGTATGAGGTGATCATCATCGACACACCTCCTCTACGGGCGGGTGTGGACGCTCTTGCCCTCTCCACGCTCGCCGGCAACCTCCTATTCGTGCTTCGAACGGGCGCCACGGACCGCATGTTGGCCGAGTCGAAGCTCGATCTGCTGGATCGACTTCCCGTGCGGGTTCTCGGTGCCGTGTTGAACGACATCCGGGGCCAGCAGGGCGTGTACCGCCACTATGCGTACGATTCCTACTATCAGCTCACAGGCAGCAACACAGCGAAGAGGCCGGACGGCTCGCCCGCCTTGTCGATTCCATCTTTCACGGACAGAGATGCGTGATGTCCCCCCGTCTTGGGATGCGTGGAGGGGGTCTTGGGATTCGGCTCTCACCTGTGGCGTGCCGAAGGCGGCTGTCGTGGCACCGCTACACATTGTGTGAGAAGCGACGGGTCAGCCATGACGGTAGGTGCCCCGCAAAGCCAGTTCCGAGTAAGTCTAATGCTGTGCCGTGGTCATCCTGTCCTCAGCCCGCCCGAAGGTCTGGTTCTTGTGTTCTGGACTTCCGGTCGAGGACACGCCGTCTTACGAGAGGGCGTCACTTCGGCGCTGGACGAACCCAGGCCGTAGGTAGGTGACCATGTGTGGAATCGTAGGCTACACGGGCCGTCGGGATGCCGCCGAGATCGTGCTTGCCGGGTTGAATCGACTGGAGTACCGCGGATATGACTCGGCCGGTGTCGCCATCCAGAATGGAGCCGGTCTCCTGGTCCGGAAGGTCTCGGGGACGGTCAGCCGCTTGCGTGAGCGGTTCGAGCTCGAGCCCGTTGCAGGACATTGCGCGATCGGGCACACCCGGTGGGCAACGCACGGTGCTCCGACGGAGATCAACGCGCATCCCCACTCGGGTTGCACCGGAGACCTGGCGCTCGTGCACAACGGAGTCGTCGAGAACGCCGCACCGCTGCGCAACCTCCTCGAGAGCCGAGGTCACCGATTCGCGAGCGACACCGATACCGAGGTTCTCGCGCACCTGGTCGAGGAGGCCGAAGGTGACGTTCTCGAAGACAAAGTGCTCGCCGCTCTGAAACACATCCAGGGAACATACGGGATGGCCGTGGTCTGGGAGCGGGAGCCTTCGAAGATCGTGATCGCGCGCAACGGGTCGCCCGTCCTTTTGGGGCTCGGAGGCTCGGAGCTGTACTTCGCATCGGACGCCTCGGCGCTCATCGAGCACACGCGCTCCATCGTCCATCTCGAGGACGGAGACCTCGTAGTGCTAACCCCCGACTCGTACAAGGTCGTAGACGGCAACGCTCGGGTTGCGCAGCGCGCCGTGGACCATATCGAGTGGAGCCTGTCCGAGGTCGACCTGGGCATCCATCCCAACTACATGCACAAGGAGATCGCGGAACAGCCGGAGGCGATCCGGAGAGCGCTGTCGGGCCGGTTGCGTTCAGACGCTGATCTGGTGCGGCTTGGCGGCCTGCAGCTTACCGATGGCGAGATTCGTGAGATCCAGCGGATCGTGATGGTGGCATGTGGGACCTCATGGCACGCGTCGCTCCTCGGTCGGTATGCCATCGAGCAGCTCACCAGCATCCCGGTGACGGTCGAGTACGCGTCCGAGTTTCGGTATCTGCCTCGCGCGGACCTGCATGGGACTGCGACCATCGCAGTATCTCAATCGGGGGAGACGGCTGATACACTCGAAGCTGCTCGAGCTGCCCGGGCGGCCGGGTCGCGGCTGCTGGGGCTGGTAAACGTAGTGGGGAGCACCCTGGCCAGAGAGGCGTCGTCGGGCATCTATCTGCGGGCCGGGCCGGAGATCGGTGTCGCTTCCACGAAGGCGTTCACGAATCAGGTGGCGATCCTTCTCCTGTTGGCCATGTATCTCGGCAAGGTACGGGGGCACCACGCTGCGGAGATCTCCATGCTGAGCTGCGGTCTCGAAGCCATTCCCGACCTCGTGGAGAAAGCGCTGGAGGTCGAGCCCGAAGTGGAAGCGATCGCGCGGGAGTTTCACGGCGCGCGGAACTTCCTGTACCTGGGACGGGGCGTCAGCTTCCCGGTCGCCCTGGAGGGGGCGCTCAAGCTCAAGGAGATCAGCTACATCCATGCCGAAGGTTATCCCGCAGCGGAGATGAAGCATGGCCCGATCGCGCTCATCGACCATGAAATGCCTGTGGTCTGCGTGGCGCCTTCGGATTCCCTCTTCCTGAAGATGGTGGCTAATGTCGAGGAGGTACGGGCGAGGGGCGGGCGGGTGATCGCGATCTGCAGCGAGGGCGAGCACCGGCTCGACCGCCTTGCGGAGTATGTCGTTCGCGTGCCATCGGGGCCGAGGCTCCTGTCACCGCTCCTGACCGTGGTGCCGCTGCAGATGCTGGCCTATCACATCGCGCTGCTGCGAGGGTGCAACGTGGATCGCCCGAGAAACCTCGCGAAGAGCGTCACCGTGGAGTGAACCGTTCGATGAAGCGTGCACGTAGGACTGTGACGTCGCCACAGAGAGTTCTTCTTCACTGGCCCACCGGGGTGATCATACTTGCTCTGAGCCTGCTGTCCATGCCTTCCACTCTGGCAGCTCAGTTGGGAAACGGGTGGCAAATCCTCGAGCTGGAAGTCACGAGAGGACACCTTCGGGAGCTTCTGACCGAGACAGAAGCGGGCCTGTCTGCGGAACACCTGAGCGACGACCGGAGAATGCGCTTACGCTACCGCGAGACGGTCATTCGGCAGCGCCTCAAGGAGGGAGACTTTCGAGCCGGTGACCACGTCATCCTCGACGTGGATGGAACCCCCGAGCTCACCGACACTTTTACCGTTGCGTCCGGGGCGGTGCTGCGGCTGCCCCTTGTAGGCGACGTCTCGCTCACGGGGATCCTTCGTTCGGAACTCGAGCCCTACCTGACGAGCAGGATCGCGAAGGTTGTGAAGGCGCCGAGAGTGCGGGCCAGGGCACTAGTCCAGCTGTCGATTCTCGGTGCGGTCACCCGGCCAGGATTCTATCTGGTCACACCGGATGCGCTCCTTACCGAAGCCCTCATGGCGGCGGGTGGTCCCACACAGGATGCGGACTTCGGCAAGCTCAGTATCGAGCGAGGGCCCGCGAGTGTCTGGAGCCCGGAGAGCACGCTCGAGGGTCCGATCGAGTCACGTTCGGTGAACGAGCTCGGCCTCCGCACCGGGGACCGGATCATCATCCCTGTCAAGAATGGGATCCAGAAGCGCGACCTGATTCAGATCGGCATCCTGGGGCTTACGGCTCTATTCTCTATCGTCCGGTTCTTCTGAGACAGGGTGGACCTCGTTATCTGCTGAAGGCGGCGCGCGACGGCATCGCCCACCCTGCGGCACCCCTCTGTGGTCAGGTGGAACTGGTCGATGAAGCACCGGGCACTCATCTCCAGTTGCGGGCGGACGTCCATCGATGGTACGCCCATGTCTTCGGAGACACGTGCGATTCGGGCGTCGAGCATCGCCATCAGCCTCACAACGACCTCATGCGAGTAGAAGACGTCCACGAAGCCACGGAACGCCGAGCCGACGGAGCCGCTCCAGAAGAGCGCTTCCTCGTCCGGGGATGGGTCCGTCCTATCGAACCAGGGTTGCCGAACGACGAGTACGCATGGGGCGGCAGCATGGGCCAGAGCGAGTATGTCGCGCATGTGTCTCTCGGCCGCGGCTAGCATCACCTGTGGATCTGGAAGCTCTCGACGAATCTCACGAGCCTGCTGACGCATGGCCCGCGCCCTCCCCATCCAGCGCGCCGCATTTTGGTCCACCTTCGGTCGACGCAGTCGCGTACGGACCCTGCGAAGGACTTCCGTGAGCGCGAGTCGACGGAGTCCAAGCCCGTATCGCATCTCCGGATGCTCGATGAAGATGCCCGAGATGGGCATAGGGTCAGGTGCATGGAAACGCGAGGCCCCATCTCCCAGCCAATGGAGCACGTCACTGCCACCGACCATGACGACGATGGCGTCCAAGCGCTCATACTGGGGCAGCACGGCGTGGAGGATACGCCTCAACGTGGCCGTGTCCACGCCGGATCGGGCGACTGTTCCCACGTACACGTCATCGGCACCCCTCGAGGCTGCCCAGCCGAGTTCCTGCAGCCGCTTCTCGAGAACACCAGGCCAGCATGTCCGTTGGTCCGACGTGAAGCACTCGGCGGCACTGCCACCCACGACCAGGACTCGTGCGGTCCGGTTCCATCTGCGGGGGAGTGGCCGGCCTCGCTCACCGTCCGAATTGAACTCGATCTCCAGGCGTGGCTCGAGTTGGGGATGAGTCTCGCGGTCCGGGTACACGACCCGCCGTGTACCCGGCGGGTGCAGCCGATACCTGCTCCGACGTAGCAGGGCCCGCGCCGTCCATTCGGCTCCGATTCCCAGGCCGAGGGCCGCTGCGGTGGCGATGACCAGCACGATGAGACTCATGCTGTCCTCTTGAGAAACGGAACCTGGCTGCGCCAGGCGGCCAGATCCACGTACCGGTCGTTCCGATACACGAAGAGCACCGAGATCACTCCGGACAGAAGCAGCGTGGCCGAGCCCGCAAGAAAGAGCTCCATGAATCCGCGAACGTCCTGGAAGAAGCGGAGCCACACCAGTAGGGCCGCCACCGGCAACGCCCCCAGGACGGCTCTAACGACCACGTATTCCATGTAATGTCCGATGGGAATATCGAGGGCCCGGCATCCGAGCCGCACCAGGTAGATCGCGAACGCCATGTTGGGCAAGGCAGTGCCCAGAGCGACGCCGTTCAAGCCCCAGGGCCGAACCAGCAAGACGCTCATGCCCAGATTCAGGACCGACGTTACCAGGTAGGCGATGGCAGCTCGGCCCGGCTTCCCGATACCCATCAGGAGGGGCAGCGCGACGCCTCGTGCCGGCAAGTAGACGATGTTCGAGATCATGAGAATCTGCAGAACGGCACCCGCCGGCTTCTCGTAATTGGGCGCGATCCACCACGCGATGAACCGGGGCCCGAGGATGATGAGGAAGAGGCTGGCCACCAGCGTGAACGAGAGCGTGAGCTTGGACCATTTCAGGACCATTCGCCGCAGATCCTCGAGGCGGCCGCTGGCCTCCAGCTCCGCAGACTTCGCCATGACGACGGCTGCGATGGCGGCGACGAACTGAATGACGTACAGGGCCAAGCTGCTCGGAACCGAGAAGTGGGGAATGGAGCTCAACGGGAGGAACGCGCCGATGACGATGGAGTCGGTCCGGAAGGCGACTTGCGCTCCGAGCTGGAGGAGCAGCACGAACACGCTGAACGAGAGGATCTGACGCACCATACGCCGGTCGAAGTCACGGAATCGGATGTGGACGTTCGGGTAGCGTCGGCGCACCATCACCATGGCCACGACAAACTCGCACGTGAACGTGCATAGCTGGACCACCGCCAACCAGACGAGCGACGCGTCCAGGGTGAGTAGCAGGTAGGTCAGCCCGAGACGGACGATGATACCCAGGGTCTGGATCTGGTTGCGAAGCACGAACTCCTGGTGCCCGTTCATGATTCCGTACGGGAGCTGGCCCACGAACTGAACGGCGATGAAGACGATGGTGAGTCCGTAGGCCACGTTCACCCGTGAGCTCAGCTCGGGCGGGATGTCGTAGGCGGCGCGGAAGACGAAGAACAGGGCCCCTCCGACGATCAGGGCCACGATGCCGATAAGACCGTACATGCCCACGCAGCTTCCGATCGTTCGATCGAGGTTCTCCTGGTCACCGACGGAAGCGTACTTCGACACGAAACGGACGGTGGCCATGGGCACGCCCAGCGCCAGCATGTAGAGGTAGCTTGTGATGGACGTCATCAGCAGCCATATGCCGTACTGGTTGTCGCCGAGCATCCGGATCTTGAACGGCATCAGGAGGAACGCGGCTCCAATCCCGATCAGGTGGAGTAGCCAGTTGGAACCGACGTTCTTGAACATCGAAGAAGACCCGGTGTCAGATGGAAGAGGTTGAGGCAGGACGCGTCGAGGAGGACATCGACGACGCACAGGTTTCTGAGAGGCGCTTCGGGTAATTCGTTTCCGAGAGTGAACGAAGACGCCCTTCGTTGGAGAACTCCTTGTCGTGTGCCGGGAAAGAGGAGAGGATCTCTCGTTCACCTGGCTTCATCGACGGCCCCCCACGCACGGAGACCATCGATCGGCGGCACGTCGCCAGGAGATCGGCGGACGAAGGGAGTGACATTGTTCCAACGGTCATGAACAGGATCGTCGGGAGTAGAAGCGCCATGTCGTATCTGGGAGGTCCATTTTGAGCATCTGCGTTCGGGGCAGGCGGTTGCACTGAGTGTCAGCAAGGGAAGGGCCACGGACTGAGGTGGCCTCTATCCTATGGTCATGGGACAGAGCCGAGCGATTGTTGGTGTGGGAGACCGTGCGGGTGAGCGGTCATGAGGTCGGCATGCCGGTCATCCTCCGCGTCCAACCTCACATGAGGTACGGATCCCACACATCGAGATCGTTTGAACACCGGCACGTGAGGTCCGCTCATAGCTGGAGAAGGGCGCGCGCTCCGCGCCTGACGAATCCCACCACCTTTCCGCGAATTTGCGACCGCTCCCAGATCCATTCCTCCGAGCATCGCACCGTCCGTGTGCTGAACATGCGCTTGAAGTCCGAGATTCCTCCGCACCGATCCTTCTTGTCGTTCGTGGTTCCCGCGGTGATGCCCCCGAAGTCGAACCATCGTGCTCCCGTGCGCCGCGCCCACTGGATCAGGTCCCAGGCCGGGGCGTAGCCGAGTGAGACCTTGAGGTCCGGAGGTCGGGCGCTGGCGGCGCCGGCGTATTCGACGTGGTCGCCGTGCGCGTAAGCGGCCGCATAGGCGAGCAGGGCTCGTGGTCCGGTATGGTCGGTGCGGAACAGGCCGATGAGACGTGCATCGTCGGGCCGGCGTTGGGCCAGCTCGATGATCCGCTCCCACTCCTGGGGCTGGTAGACGCCGCCGGTGCGGGCGAACGTCTTTCGGCCCAGGTCGTCGAGGCGTTCTGCCTGACCGACGTCCGTGATCGGGGCGAGGACGAGGCCCTTCTTCGCGGGCCCACGTATGTTCTGCCTCGCCGTCCGGTGGAAGGACGCCAGAATCGTCTCCGGCTCCGGACGGAGGTCCACGGCCACCGTACGCTCGTACATGAGGGGCTTCGGGTTGCGTCGGAAGTCGAGCGCTTCGAGCACGTTCGCTGTACGCCCGTCGGCGTCCAGGTCGCTGTCGAAGAGCTGGATCTCGAGGCGGAGCAGGTGGCGTTGCTCTCGTGCCATGTCCGCGAGCGTGATCAGGCTCGCATCGAGGAGGCTCTGATCCGGGGCCCGGCCCAGGCGCCGCACGCGCCAGACGTGGTGGCCGGGCGGGACCCGGACGTCGTGTATGTCGACACCCATGCCGAAACGGGCTCTCCCCGCACGATCGCGAACACACAGGAACATCGTCCGGTGGGCGTAGGTGATGTCCAGCCACGACGCCCGGTGAGGAAGGGGTTGGCGGATGCCGATGCTCGCCAGCTCCCGGACACACCGCTCCCGGTCGAAGCGGTCGTCGTAGGTCACGTGGACGGTCAAGCCATGTCCGTTCACGGCCCCCACGACGTCCAGGCGACGCGCCGGCTCCGATCCGCCCATCGCCACCATGAGCCTACCCTGCCTGCCGTCGCAGCTGCGAGACGATTCGCCCCACGCCGATCCGGCGCGCCACGGGCCTGACCTGCACGTTCAGCGTTCGGCACATGCCGCACCGGACACCGTGGACGGGAAATACCGTCGCGCTCAGGTACGGGCGCTCGCGGCTGCCGAGGGACCGCTTCCACGACGCCGTATCTCCCAGAAAGTCGAAGGTGGTCAGTCCGCTCTCGGCGGCATCCTCGAGCGCGCGCCACATCAGGACCGCGCCGGGCGCCCAGGCCTTCTCGTCGTCCGCGTAGGCGGTCTTCAGCGCCAACAGAGTTCCGCCGTCCACGAGGCCGAGCACGTGTGCGACGGGCCGACCGTCGTGCTCGAGCACGTGGATGCGCATCCGCCCGAGCTCGGCGTTCAATCGCGTGACCTCGCGATAGAACTCCCTCGCGCCGGGCTCGTTGGCGATGGACGTGCCGTTCTCCTGCTTCCAGCTTCGCGCCTCCACGGCCAGGACCGCGTCGAAGGCCTCGCTCCATGCCTCGGGCCGCACGAAACGTCGGAAGCGCCATTCCGCGGAATCCTCGATCTTGCGGGTCTTGCGCCGCATCTCCCTGACCGCGTGACGTCCCCGTTCCTCCACGTAGCGTTCCCACCCGTTGGAGAGATCCGCCACGGACGAAGCGGTCTCCTCGCGAAACGAGACGGGCATGCCGGCCCGCCGGGCGGCCAGGCGGACCTCCGCGGCGAGCGTGCCGTCGGCGGGCATCTGACGAAACACCACGCACGAGGTCCGCGCAGTCGTGGCGGCCCACCCGAGCGCGGCGTCCAGAAGGGCGCCCGGGCGATCGCCGCTGAGGATGCCCTGACGTCGAACGTGTGCGTTCACGGGAGTGGTGAGCCGACCCGGACACCAGGCGCCGGCACCCCCCTGGTCGCGGATGAGAGGCACGACTCCGACCAGTCTCCTTTCGTCGTATCCCATCAGAAATGCGACCTTCCGTCCGTCCAGATAGGCGTCCAGCCACGGAATCAGCCACTCGTAGGACTGAAACAGCTCTCCCCTCGTCGCTCCCCGGTACAGCGCGTCCCAGTCGGCGCGTACCGCTTCGAGGTCTTCTCTTCGGGTCACTTCCAGGATCTTCACGGTTCTGGCCGTAGCGGGTTCGAGGTCACCGTTCGGGGTTCTTCGGTGCGTTCGAGCCAGGCCTCCTTCCAGAAGAGGAAGCAGGACCGCTGGCAGCCGGCCCATGACACATCGTCGTCCGGATGCGGCCGGCAGAACGTGCCTTCGAGGAGGACGACGTCGCTCAGCTTCTTCATGGCCCAGTTGCGCTCGTCGAAGAAGCGCTCGACGCGGGAGTGCACCTGCAGCGTTCTGCCACAGAAGCGATCCATGACGTTGTCCATGTAGCCGAGTCGGTCGTAGCGTCCGTCGTCGTCGAGGGTGGCCCGGATCTCGTCCGCCGTCTTCACGCGAACCCATTCGCCCGGCTGCAGTCCGAGCGGGCGAATGCGGGGCCGTCCGTCACTCGCACGTGCCGCCTGCCTGTCGACCTCCCGGGTTCGTTGGAGCACCTGGACCATGCGCCCGGCTTTGCGGGCCAGAAGATCGGGGCGGTAAAAGGCCTTCACGACGCTCCGCAGGACATAGCTCGGCGTGAGCCTCGCGGTCATCATCACTTCGTCGCCCGCCTCCTGCAGGGCCATGAGCTGGCACCGGGTGTCGGCATCCTCGTCCGGGTAGGCATCGGTCCGGTGCTCGGCTTCATCCTGGTTCGATCGCATGAACGCTCCCGCCTCTGGCTCGGTGGCCGACCCTCTTCCACACCGAAGGCCGTCGGCGAGGGCGGCATACACCATGCCCACCACGGGAAACGGCCTCGGAGTGGGGCGGGACGCGGTGTGTGGAGCGAACATCCGCGGATACGCATGCCCGGACCGTCCACGAACGACGGTCCCTGCGAAGGAATCGGCGGTCGCACGCCGCACACAGCTGTCGCATGCAGTCGACATGTCGCGAGACGCGCACGGAGCCTCGGTTCGCGTCGGATGCGGACAGACTGTCCGAACTCGCCGCGCGATCGTCGTTGGATCGACGATCGCGTGGGCAAGACCTGCACCCTGGTGACGCGGTGCGCCGGGGTCGCCGTCTTGTAGCGGGTCCGCGACAGTCGGGGATCCGGACCCACGCGCGAAGCCTCTTTCGTGGGTCATCGACAGCTGGAAGAGGTTCTGCCACTTGGCTTCTTGCGGGGGGCACATGTGGCGTGCGTCTTGCTTTCGCGAATCGTGAGTCCTGATGCGCACCCGGGCGCGCCTCTGCGCATCGTACGCCGCTCGATCCGACGACAAGGCATTGACGCATGCATCCGCTTCCCGAGTCGGCCCCGCTCACCCTCATCGTGGACCACCGGAAGGCGCGGAGGACGAAGCTCCATGACCTTCTGGACGGTCAGGGCATACTCGCGGTGGAGGTCGGATCCCTTCCGGAGGCCCGTACCGCGCTTCTCGCGGACCCGGAGATCAGGGTCGTTCTCCTGGAGCTGGGAGTCTCTGCGGAAGAGGGTGAGTCTCCGCTGGACGTGATTCGGGCGGGCAATCCCGACGTCGCGGTCGTGGTGCTGGCCAAGGACGCCCAGGAAGACGGCGCGATGGAAGCGGTACGGGCGGGCGCCGAGGATTACCTCCTGCACGGCCAGGTGCAGGAAACCGTGCTGCCGCGCGTGCTCACATGTGCCGTCGCGAGCAGGCGGGCCGTGTCCGAGCGGACGCGTGCCGAGGGAGCGCTCGAAACGTGCGAGCAGCGCTACCGTTCTCTGTTCGACGTCTGTCAGGAAGGGATTTGCACGGTGGATGACCACGGGCTGGTCACCGAAGCGAACCGGGCGGCGGTCGAGCTCCTGGGCGACTCGCACGAGAAGTTGACCGGACGCCTGCTGGAGACGCTCTTCGTACGCACCGAGGACCGGGAGGCCGTCCGCGAGGCGATTGCCGAGCGGAAGACGATCGAGCGTGTCGAGGCTCCGGTGAGACGGGCCGACGGATCGCCTCACTGGGTGTCGCTGTCCGTCGCTCCGTGCGAAGGCGAGTCCGGGTACCATGTGTTGCTCCAGGACTTCACGAGCCGCTCGTCGACCGGTGTCGCCTCACCCAGCGCGGCCTTCTACGATCCGCTCACCCGGATCCCCAACCGCTCGCTTCTGCTGGATCGGCTCAACTGGGTCGTGAACAGACGCGACCGCGGAGAGGGACGCTCGTTCGCCGTGATGTTCGTCGATCTCGACGGATTCAAGGACGTGAACGACAGCTTCGGGCACGACGTCGGGGACGAGCTGCTGCAGCAGGTGGCCGCGCGACTGTCGGACTCGATCCGGGAAGAGGACACGGTCGCGCGCCTGGGTGGAGACGAGTTCGTGGTCCTGCTCTCGCAGATCGACGACGGGGAGGAGGCGACGATCATCGCGGACAGGATCCTGCACCACATCGGCAGGGGCTTCCACCTGGCGGATCGGGAGGTCCGGCTCACGTGCAGCGTGGGCATTACGGTGGGTACACACGAGTCCGCATCGCCCGAAGAGATCCTGCGTCAAGCCGACTACGCGATGTACCAGGCCAAGGGACTCGGGCCCGGAAAGTACCAGATCTACGACCGGGTCATGCAGGCTCGGGTGCTCCGGACCCTGAGGCTCGACGCGGAGCTGCGCCGTGCGTTGGCCCGCGACGAGTTCGTGCTGCACTACCAGCCCGTGGTCCGGGCCGACTCGGGGCGGCTCCACGGCTTCGAGGCTTTGGTGCGGTGGCGTCATCCGGAGCGGGGCCTCGTATCCCCGTCGGACTTCATTCCCGTCGCCGAGCAACGCGGCTTCATCGAGGCGATCGGGAGCTGGGTGCTCGACGAGGTGTGTCGGCAGCTCAGGGAGTGGCGCGACCGGTACCCCGAGTCCGACCTGATCTCGATTTCCGTGAACCTCTCCGCCGCCGAGTTTCTACGTCCCGACTTCGTGGACGACGTGCAGCGGGCCATCCGCGAGCACCAGGTGCCACCCGAGCTCATTCGGCTGGAATTGACCGAGAGCACCCTCGCGGCCGACCCGGCAGTGACCGCCAGCGCGTTCCGGCGTCTCCGCAACCTCGGCATCCGGGTCTCGATCGATGACTTCGGTCACGGCTTCTCCTCGTGGAGCTATCTCGATCGCACGCCGGTGGACAGCCTCAAGATCCCTCGTCCGGAGCGCGTCGGAAACGGGAACGGCGGCAGCTCAGGCAAGCCCGCGATCAAGCGCATCGCCCAACTTGCGCGCTGTCTGGGGATGAACGCGGTCGCGGAAGGCGTCGAGACGGAGGAAGAGCTGCAGGAGCACCGGGCCGCGGGGTCGAGCCTGGCGCAAGGCTACCTTTTCTGGAAGCCGTTGGACGCCGCGGAAGCCGGCGCCCTCCTGGAGACCGGATCGCCACGGGGTGGAACGCCCGTTTCTCCTTCCGGAGGCTGACAGCCCCACTCCCGCTTCGGGTGGTCCGGCTTTTGCACGGCCATACGACGACCACCGAACCGGATTCATCACGATAGCGCGCAGGCTGCGTCGCCTGCGCAGGTAGGCGACTGTCTCAGGATGCTGAACAACCTGCCCGCGGCGCGGCACCTCGTCGGCCAGGACGAGGATGCCTCCACGGATGTGATGCGGGGAATCGTGCGGGTTCTGGAAGGACAGGACGCGCTTCACGCCCTCACCAGACACAATCGTTTCCTGCAGCGGCGGGTCGCGGAGCGCACCGCGGAGCTCGCGGCCGCACGGATGGAGGTGCTTCTCCGGCTGTCCCGCGCGGCGGAGTACCGAGACGACGATACGGGTGAGCATACCAAGCGTGTCGGGCGAACGTCCGCGAAGATCGCGCGGGGCCTCGCGCTCGGTAGCGACGCGGTGGAGATGATCGGCCTGGCCGCACCGCTGCACGATATCGGAAAGATCGGAATCCCGGACTCCATCCTCCTCCACGGCGGACGCCTGACGGCCGAACAGTTCGAGGTCATGAAGACGCATTGCGTCATCGGCCACGATCTCCTCGACGGCACCGGCGTGCCGCTCGTGCAGCAAGCAGCGGAGATCGCGCTCACGCACCACGAGCGTTGGGACGGCACGGGCTACCCGCAGGGATTGCGGGGTGAGAACATACCGTTGGTGGGGCGTGTCGTGGCCGTGGCCGATACGTGGGACGCGCTCACCCACCCCCGCCGCTACAAGGACGCCTGGAGCCGATCGGATTCGCTGAGCGAGATTCGGAGGAGCGCGGGCAGCCATCTCGATCCTCGGATCGTCGAGGTGTTCGTCGAGATGGAGGCTGCGAGCCTGGCGGCCGCCGGATGACGGCAGGAGCCGCTCAGCGGCTCCGTCGCAGGGGGGCGAAGAGCGGATGGTCGAAGAACGGGGCCCATGGACTCCCCTGTTCTTCGGCCAGGTCGAGCGCCGCCGCCGCCCGTTCCTCCGCTCCCAGGAGAGCCAGGAGCGGAATGACGTCGCCTTCGCGGATCGGTGTGCGCATGAGGAACCGGTCCAGCTCCGCGATCCCACGTTCCGGAGCGCGCTTCCGGAAGACCGCCAGCGCGATGACCGAGAGAGAATCCGGCCTGTCGTAGCCGATGGTGCGCCCGAACGCCACCAGGTCCCGGCGCATCTGCGGCTCGTCGTTCCGCTGTGCCATCAGGATCGCATGCTCGAGGTACGCGAAGGAGTAGCCGGGGTCGAGCTCGGTGGCCCGACGGAGCGCGGCGTCGGCCTCCGCCGGACGTCCTGCGCCCCACAGCGCCAGCCCCAGATGTGCCTGGACCAACGGTGAGAGCGGGTCCAGGAGACGAGCCTCCTGGATCGCTTCGACGGCCTCGTCGAAGCGCCCGAACGTCATGAGCGCCCGCGCGTGCCACAGGCGAATCACGGGGTCACTCGGCCGCCTCACCAGCGCCGCCCGGAAAAGGCTGTCCGCGGCGGCCGGATTGCGTCGCGCTCCCAGCTCCGCGATTCCCTTGGCGAGCGTCGCGTACGCAAGGTCGGGGCGGAGCGCCAACGCAGTGTCGGCCTGCGCCTCCGCCACCAGAAAATCACCAGCGACCACATGGTTTCGCGCGGTGAAGGTGGCGAGCATCGCCTGCGCCGCGGCGAGCCCGGCTCGTGCCTCGGCGAAGCGAGGGTCCCGGTCCACGGCTTCCTGGAAGAGCGTCACCGCTTGGCGGGTCTCCTCGAGGCTGAGCCGTGACCAACGGCTCTGGGCCATCAGGAAGGCGTCGTAGGCCTGGAGGTCCTGGGTCCGCGACTGCCCGAGGCGCTCTTCTTCCTCGGGCCCCAGCGAAACTTCGAGGGCCTTTGCGATATCCACCGCGAGCGCCTGTTGTATGGCGAGCAGGTTCGCGGGCGTGACCTCCTTGTCCCAGCGCTCGGCCCAGAGGTGTCGCTCGGTACGGGCGTCCACGAGCTGCATCGACACCCTCACACGGTTACCGGAGCGTTGGACCGCTCCCTCGAGGATCGTGGAAGCCCCCAGGCTGTCGGCGATGGCGCCGAGCGGAAGGTCGCTGTTCCTGAAACGCTGCACGGACGTCCGGGAGATGACCCGGAGCGATCCTACGCGGGACAGCTGCACGAGGATGTCGTCGTGCAGTCCTTCGACGAAGAACGCGTCGTCGGCCAGGGCGCTTCGGTTGGCGAACGGCAGCACGGCCAGCGTCGGGCGCGGGTCGCTTTGCGGTGGGGCGCCGCCCGGGTGGACGGCGTACCGCACGGTGATTCCGAGGAGGGCGAGCCCGCCGAGCGCGAGTAGTCCCGACGCCCACCGGCGGGCCCGCGGCAATCGGAAGATCTCGTCGAGCTCCTCCGGAGTCGCCGGAGCGGTACGTGTGAATCCGTGGTTGTAGTCGTAGAGCCAGGAGACGGATGCGGCGACGGGGAACCCGAGGAGGAGAAGCACACCCGTGAACCGGTACACTCCCGCGAGTGGCAGGAGCGGCTCGAGGAGGTCGAGGGCCTGGA
This sequence comes from Longimicrobiales bacterium, assembly GCA_046704545.1. Taxonomy (GTDB): domain Bacteria; phylum Gemmatimonadota; class Gemmatimonadetes; order Longimicrobiales; family Gaopeijiaceae; genus SZUA-318. Next base: position 27,199 of record JBJKRT010000090.1, on the reverse strand, counting down.
GGATCGCGAACGCTCCGGCCCCGTAGACCGCGACGACCTTGAAGACGCGACGTCGCTTCAGGTCGGCGAGGAAATGTGAAAGAGCGAGCCCACACCGTGCGATGAACTGCTGCATTGCGGCGACACGCGCGGCGAAAGAAGGTGCTTTCCGGACGGTAGTGCGGTCCCGCCTCTGGCGGCCACCGTCGATAGGAGCCGGATACCCCCGATCACCCTCGGGGGTTCATCACCCTCCGAGGCCGGCCCGCCGCAAACCCGCATGACGCGGGAAGCGGCCATATACGGGCTTCAATGCCCGAGCCCGTACCCCAGGACCTCGTGCGTCCGACCGTCCATGCGTCGTGCGAGCAGGAAGACCGTCCGTCCGTCCCGATCCCGCCGCGCCCACAGGGACGCTTCGTCTCCATCGGGTCCGCTGCGGCTGTGCTCGGCCTGGACCTCGTAGCCGTCGGCTTCGAGCGACTTCCGGAACGACGCGACGCGCTCGCCCGGGGCGACGGCGTCCTTCCATGCGACGGCGCCGAGCAGCGCGTCCGGAGTACGCATCGAGAATACGGGATGACTCCCGGCCGACGCTCCCTGCGGAAGTGGGACCCAGTCCGGCGCGCTCCGGCTGCTCGACCCGACGCCGAGCTCGACGGTGCCTTCGTCACTCCGGATCAGGAGCTTGCCACCGTCGTGGTCGCGCACGAAGTCGATCCTGGCATGCCCATCATCGGAGTTGATCGTGAGCGTGCCGCCTCCGGCACCTTTCACCAGGTTGAAGCGAACGTGGCCGTCCTTGGAGGTGACCTCGAGCGAGCCGCCGCTCTTGCCACGGTTGATATCGACGCGCACGTCGCGATCGCCCGAATGGATCGTCGTCGTGCCGCCATGGGCGTTGTCCGGGAGACGCTGCAGGGAGCGCAGCCCGGCCGACAGGTCGAGCCGACTTCCCACCAGCCTGCTCACCAGGGCCTGTGAGGGGTCGCCGGAATCGAGGCCGCGCAGGAACGCCAATCCGGCGTCGGGGTCGAGCGCCACCACCGACGAGCTCCGATCGAGGCGCGCGACCATCCGGTCGATATCGGGCGCGGTCGACGCGGTGATCTCGTGCGCCACGTGGCGGACCCGGTTGGCCACGTGGATTGCCGCGTATCCCACGCCCGCCATTCCCAGAAGCACGACCAGGCCGACGCTCACGCCGACCCATCCAAGGGGCGACAGACCCTTGCGCGGGGCCTTGCCCGTCAGGGCACGTTCGAACTCGTCGTACATCACGCTCCTCCCTCTCCCGTCTGCCAGTGCCCGGCGGGACCGTCCGGGTCTCTGAAGGCACTACGGGAAGACGCGCCGATTTGTTTTGAGCGCCCTCGCGCGAACGAGGTGGACGGGCGCCTCAGGCGGGGGGGCGCTCGATCACCGCGATGCGACCATCCGCTTGAGCGACGAGCAGATCCCCGCCGCGCGCGGCCAGTCCGACCGGATGTGCCACACCGGGGAGCGCGTACGCCGATCGGACTTCACGGCGACGCAGGTCGATGACCAGGAGTGTGGAGTAGGCCGCGCTGACGGCGTACAGCCGTCCGCCCGCGACCGTTGTGCCGGTCACGACGTATTCGGCCAGGGAGCGATCCGATCCCGCGAGTGCCAGGCCGGACGCGAGATCCGGCTCGAACTCCGATGACAGCGTCATGTCGGCGCGCGCGAACCGCGAGACGACGAGCTGCCGATGGCGGGGGCTGGGCACACCGACCGTGATCAGCTCCTGCGCGGTCGGGTCGTACGCGAGCGACATCACGTACATCTGGTGGGCGCGGACGGTCTGGAATCGACCGAGGTCCAGCTCCTTCACACGCCCGTCGGTAGCCCGGAAATGCCGCCACTCCCGGCGCGCATCCGCATTCGGGTCGGGCACGAGCAGGGCATAGCTCTTGTTGGTCGACAGAGCGGCCATCGTGTCGGCACCCAGGAATGCCGCCCCGGCGAGCGGCGTCAGGTCGACGCTGAAGCCCGGATCGAGCACGACTCGGTGAATCACCCGGGTCAGCGTGCTGTCCAGGAGGGCGACCTCGTAGTGGTCCGTGACCACGACGAAGCGCCCGATCGCCGCATCGTACGCGAGGCCGCTGGGGGCCCCGTCCAGCGGCACGCCGATCCGTGTCCATCGGTGCACGGCCAGGGCGGGCAGGTTCGCCAGCGGACCGTGTGCGGGCTCCGGGTCGGCCGCGTCCGGGTCCGGGGCGGGAATCGCCCACGATCCGCGCAGAGAGACGTAGGGCGGTTGCAGCTCTTCAAGAGACCAGACCCAGTGGCGTGGATTCAGGGAAAGCCGGACGGGATCGCCCTGGCCTATGAACGGAGGGGGGCCCGTCGAGGCGAACGCCTGGAGCGCGTTGGCGGCGACGACGACCATGAAGAAGCCCATCGCGAAGCGGCCGGCACGGCTCGGCGGACGGATTTCGTCGGATGGCGCGAGACGGCGCATGAAGAGCAGGAGCACCCCGATCACCGCGAGGACCGTGGCGTGGATGACCCACGCCCAGACGTAGGTGTGCACGCCCAGGATCGCGGCACTGAAGCCCTGACCAACGTCACGCGCGAGGTGGAGCGCCGAATGGCGGATGGCCATGAACGTGCCCCATGTGCCGAGCAGCACCGCGAGGCCCAGATATCTCGGCTTGGGTCCGTAGCGGATCACGAACAATCCCACCAGCGCGATCAGGATCATGGACGTCCGCTCCGCCCAGCAGAGAATGCACGGAGAGTCTCCGTGCAGCACTCCGAGCAGGACCGCGGTCGTAACGGGGCCGCCCATGAGGACGATCACGATCCACGCCAGCACCGCCCTGAGTCGATCCTCGGAGATCGGCATCACAGGTTCACTCCCGGCACCAGCGATCCGTGGGTGCCGACGAGGAACAGCAACGCCATGAGCGCGCAGCTCACGACCAGCAGGATGAAGGCCGTGCGCTCACGCTCCGGCCGGCGCCACACGAGCCATGCGGCGCACAGGATGAGGACGAAGTTGAGAAACTCCATGACCAGCCCCGATCGCTAGGTGGGGTCACCGGGCAGGTCACCGTCGCCAGCAACTTCGAGTCTTCTCCCGGGGGTGTCAAACAGCCTCCGACGCGACCGAGGCCGCCTTCACGACTCGAGCGCCCGCAGACCGCGGCAGGTCGCTCTCGGGTAGGGGGCGGCCTATGTTATACGCGATTCCCGACGCCGTTCGCCTCGACGGAGCGTTGTGGCCGTGAAGACCTCTTCGATCGTGTGGGCTCTGTCGGCGACCTGCCTGCTGGTGGGGTGTGGAGGGGGGCCTGGCCCCGAGGTCGATCCGATCCCCGACTTCTCGTCGGTGAGCAGAGTCGATTCCGGCCGGGCCGTCTCGGTGATGCTCACGGCCTACAGCACCACGCTCTTGGCGGACGGGAAGGATCACACGCTGTTGAGAATGGCCGTGACGGACAGCGCGGGCCGCGAGATCACGTCCGCCTCGGACTCGATTCGTCTTTACGTGACCGGCGACGCCACGATCACCGCCCAGGATGGAGATCGCCTGCCTGTCGTGACGGACGGCGCCGGTGCCCGGTACACCCCCGTACGCTTGACGAACGGGGTCGACACCGTCGCCTTCCGGGCCGGAACGGCGCCGGCCCGCGTGAAGGTGGTGGCCCGCTCCGCCGGGCTGTCGCCCTCGTCGCGCGAGATCCACACGATCCCGTCCGATGTGGAGCTGATGGTTCCCCGGGGCGATCAGCTACCGCCGACGACGAAGCAGATTCGACGGATGATCGGTGCGGACATCTCGTTTCTTCCGCAGATCGAGAACCGAGCGGGCAGGTTCGCTCACGGCTCCGGTGCGTTCTTCGAGAACGGAAAGCCGATCGACGCGATCGCGCTGCTGAAGGAGCACGGCTTCAACACGATCCGGCTGGGGATCTTCGTGCACCCGGAGAACCCGAAGGGTTATGCGCCCGGACAGGGATTCTGTGGCCTGGACTCGACGTTGAGCATGGCCAGAAGGGTCAAGGCCGCCGGGATGAGGCTGCTGCTCGACTTCCACTACAGCGATGACCGGGCGGATCCCCGGCAGCAGACGGAGCCGCTCTCGTGGGTCGGCCTGGACTATACGACGCTCGAGGACTCCGTGAGGAGCTACACGTCGGCCGTGCTCGAGGCGATGAAGGCGCAGGGGACGTCGCCCGACATGGTGCAGATCGGCAACGAGATCAACCATGGTCTGCTGTGGCCGGACGGGCACATCAGCCACCTGGATCACCTGGCGGGCCTGCTGAAGGCCGGCGTCGCCGGAGCGGAGGCCGTCGATCCGACCATGCCGATCATGATGCACCTGGCCCTCGGAGGTCAGAACCAGGAGGCGCGGTTCTGGCTGGACAACATGCTCGCCCGGGGCGTCGCGTTCGACGTCGCCGGCCTCTCCTACTATCCGAGCCGGCACGGGACGCTCGAAGACCTCTACCGCAACGTCGACGACCTCACGGCCCGGTACCACAAGCCGGTGATCGTGGTCGAGTACTCGAGCTTCAAGCGGACCGTGAACGGCATCGTGTTCGATCTACCCGCCGGGATGGGCAAGGGGACGGCCATCTTCGAGCCGCTCGGCCCGCGGAGCGGACTCTTCGACGGAGAGGGGAACGTCACCCCCTTGATGCAGCTCTACGATCGGTTGAGCGCGAAGTACCTGACGGGACCGGCGAAGTAGATCGCTTCGAGATGGCGCTCCGCCGCACGAGAACTCGAACGTCGAACGGAAGGCCGTCCGCCCGGATCACACGGCTCGATACGTAGTGCTCCGCCACCCAACCGGCGAGCGCCTTGCCGTATCCAACGCCGAAGGCGCCCCTCCCATACTCGCTGGTGTTCTTGGGGACGAGGAAGATCACCTGCGGAGGCGACCGGCGGAACGCAGCCGCCCAGCGCGCTCCCCCGAACAGGATATCCTCGGGAGGCATGAAGTTCACGTACGGCGTGGGGTTCGGAACGCGCGCCAGGTAGTTGATCATCACGCCCTCCGGGAGCACGGCCGCGGAGTGGACGCCCGACGAGACCAGTTCGGAGACCGCCCGCTGTACGAACGCCCCCCGCACGTCCGTTCGGAACCGGTCGCGGCCGGTGCCCACCGTCTCGGTCTTCCGTGATAGCCAGGCCCCGGTCACGACCAGGTGCGCGACGACGAAGAAGGCGATCAGGACCAGCCCGCACGCGCGCACGATCTCGCCCCTCCAGCCCCGGGCGCTCAAGCGCGCGGGGAGCCAGCCCACTAGGGCGGTCACCACGAGCAGCGTGGCCGGCACCGCGAGCGCGAATCCGTAGTGGGCCACCCGTGCCCGGAGGATCATCTTGAGGAGAAGCGCCAGGCCGAACGCGGCGAACGCGAGGGCCGTGTCCGCGCGCACGTCGTCTCCCCCTCCGCGAGACATCAGGATCGCACCCGCGATCGCCAGGACGGCCACAGGCAAGGGACGGAGCGCCCCCTGCCACCCGTGTATGCCGAGCATGCCCAGGACGATGGCCGTGGCTCCCGCACAGACGAGTGCGAGGGTCCGCCCTCGATGCTCCCGGCCCAGCCACGCGACGGCCACGGGGGCTCCGAGGGCCAGCAGCCAGACGCCGCTCCATGTGAGCACCTCCTCGAGCCGGAAGCCCGGGGCGTCCAGGCCCATGTCGGCGCGGTAGTACGCGAGGCGCTCCAACTTGCCCGCCAGCACGGCCGGCCAAGCGCCGAGCGTGCCCCGGAGACCGACGGTCAGAACCGAGACGGCTACCGGAGCGGCCGCGCTCGCCAGGACGATTCCGAGGCTCTTCACGTCGCGTCGCCGAGCGGCCGGGGCGAGGAGGACCAGCACGGCGGCACCGGCGGCGAGGAAGGGCTCCGCCTTCGTGAGGAAGCAGAGCCCGAACGCGAAGCCGGCCACACCGAGTGAGATACGGGAGCCGGTCCGGCGCCAGCGAGCGAGCGCCACGAGGGTGGTGAGCCCGAGCGCGATGCCGTGTGTCAGCTCGTGCGAATACGGCGTGATCCAGTTGTAGTTGCCGATTCCGACGTACTGACCGAACGCGAACACGAGGAGGAATACCATCCCCGCCACGGTCGCGGTGAGTCGGTCCGCGAGACGAGCGATGAGCCCGTAGAGCATCCACACGCATGCGAGGAGCACGAGCACGTTGCTCCACACGAGCACCATCAGCCCGGGCCCGAACACGCGGAAGAGAGCGGCGTTCCAGTACTGCGAGAGCGGTCCGTTGAACCAGGCTATGTCCTTGAAGAGCTTCGCTCCCTGGGAGAGACGCCAGGGCACGTAGAGCTCGCGGCCGAAATCGACGAGCGGATCGGGCCAGGCGCGCCAGGTCCAGGCGAGCATCGCCACGCCGGCCGCGGCCAGCAGAGCCGGCCCGAGCGCCCGGAGCGCCTGCCGGCGGGCGACCGGTGTTTCGCCGTGCACGTGGCCGGGTCCGTCAGGCCACCGTCACCTCGTCGCTCAGATAGACGTCCTGGACCGTATGGAGCAGCTCGACGCCCTCGGACATGGGACGCTGGAACGCCTTCCGGCCGGTGATCATTCCCATGCCGCCGGCCCGCTTGTTGACGACCGCGGACCGGACCACCTCCTGGAGATCGCCCTGTCCGGAGGACGCCCCTCCCGAGTTGATGAGCCCCGCACGGCCCATGTAGCAGTTCGCGACCTGGTAACGGGTCCATTCGATGGGATGGTCCCCCGCCAGCTCGGAGTAGACCCGCTCGTCCGTGCGACCGAAGTGGAGCGCCTTGAAGCCACCGTTGGTTTCGGGCTGCTTCTGCTTGATCAGGTCGGCCTGGATCGTCACGCCCAGGTGATTGGCCTGGCCGGTGAGGTCGGCCGCCACCTGGTAGTCCGCGTCCTCGGTCTTGAAGGCCGAGTTCCTCAGGTAGCACCAGAGCACCGTGAAGAGTCCCATCTCGTGGGCGATCTCGAACGCCTGAGCGACCTCCTGGAGCTGTCGGCGCGACTCCTCCGAGCCCCAGTAGATCGTGGCGCCCACGGCCGCTGCGCCCATCTCGACCGCCTGCTCCACCGTCGCGAAGAGCACCTGGTCGTACGAGTTCGGATACGAGAGGAGCTCGTTGTGGTTGAGCTTCAGGATGAAGGGGATCCGATGGGCGTACTTGCGTGCCACCGTCGAGAGCACCCCGCTGGTCGACGCCACGGCGTTGCAGCCTCCCTCGATGGCGAGCTCCACGATCCGCGCCGGGTCGAAGTAATCGGGGTTCGGCGCGAACGACGCGCCGGCGGAGTGCTCGATCCCCTGGTCCACCGGGAGGATCGAGAGATATCCGGTGCCGCCCAGACGTCCGTGATCGAACACGTTCTGGAGGTTGCGCAGCACACGAACCGGCCGGTCCGTATGCGTCACGACTCGTTCGATGAAGTCGGGCCCGGGAAGGTGGAGTCTATCACGCGAGATGCCGTGGCACTCGTAGGTAAGGAGCGCCTCGTCCGATCCGAGTAGCTCGGCGATGCGATCGGCCATGGTGAGGTCCTCCGGTGTGCTGGATGAGCGTAGTGGAATCCAAATGTACGGCGGGGCGCGCCCCGTTCGTGTGTGGGTCTATACCCGTGAGGGGCGGGGCAATGTGCCAACATGGCTCCGGCGTCGCAGGGCATGAAACCTGCGGCATGGTACAGGCAAGTATCCTGCCCGTGCCCTGTTCCGACGGCCAGCCCGAAGCGCAGCGGCGCAGAACCGACCGCGGCTCAAGCTGGATCCGCCATTCGTGCCGCGCGTGGCCGTGCGCTCGACGGAACGGGGTGTTCGCGTCGCGGAGCCGGTCCTGTGCCACGACTGCGGGGGATGCTCAACAGATGCTCGAGCTGCTCGTCGTCGGCGGACGACAGAAGCCCGGCGTGACGGACGCGGTCCGGGAGTGGCATCACTACGGTGCCGGGCTCGTTTTGTCCGTATACCCCGAGACGGGGACGGCGCGCACACGCGTGGAATACGTGAGCCCGCCGGAGGCGTGCGCCGCGGACGCCGACCCTTCCATCACGTTCAAGACCGGCACGCTGAGCGACGGCCACCTCTACGTTCCGACCCAGACGGAGGTGCTGGTCTTCGAGGTGCCCTCGTTCCGGCAGGTCGCGTACGTCTCTCATCCGTGGTTCAACGACGTGCACCACGTACGTCCGGAGGGAACGGACTCCCTCCTGGTCGTGAACACAGGGCTCGACATGGTCCTCGAGATCGGCCTGGACGGCTCGGTTCGACGGGAGTGGAGTGCGGACGACGAGACGCCGTGGCGCCGCTTCGCACGAGACGTGGACTACCGAAAGGTGGTCTCGACCAAGCCGCACCGGGCCCACCCGAACCACGTCTGGCGGCTCGGCCGTGAGCTGTGGGTGACACGATGCGATCTCAGGGATGCCGCGTGCCTGACCATGCCCGCCGCGCCCGTTCGGCTCTCGGAGCACCCGGTGCACGACGGGCTGGTTCGGGACGGCCGAGTCCACTTCACCTCGGTGAACGGCGAGCTCGTGGTGGTCGACGCGAAATCGCGCGAGGTCGAGGAGCGTTACGACCTGAACGCGATAGCCGGCAAGCGGAGGCCGCTCGGCTGGTGCAGGGGCCTCGAGATTCTGGACGACGACCGAGTCGTCGTGGGGTTCTCCCGGCTCAGACCCACCCCCTGGGTGCAGGCCGTGCGATGGGTCAAGCATCCATTTGGACCGAGGGGGTTGGGCGAGCTCCCCACCCGGATCTCCGTATTCGATCTGAAGCGTTCGTCGCTCTCCTGGGAGATGGATCTCGAGCCCGCCGGGATGAACGCGATCTTCTCGATCCACCTAACGAAGGATTGAGCGCCGCCGGGACGGCGGGTTGCCGCGTTACCTTTGCGCCCTTCACTACGTCTTGTCTTCGACGGATGTCCACTGCTCGCGTGGAACCTCTACGATCGGAGACGACCGATGAACGTGTCACGAGCACTCCGGATGCTCCCTCTCCTGGGAGTCTTCGCCCTGCCGGCGTGTGACGCCAGCAGGGCCACCGACCCCATCGCCGATGACGTCGTGCTCACCGAAGAGGACCGGATCGTCCTCGACGTGATCTCGAGCCCCGATGCGATCCAGGCCGCGATGGACCTGATCGACATTCCCGCGCGGACGGCCGGGCGGCACGGCATGGCGTGGGGCAGCGCGTCGGACGCGCAGGCCAACGGCCTGCTCGCCCGCGAGCGGTTCCAGGAAGCCCTGCGCGCCATGAACCAGGGTGACTCCGTCCAGGCCCTCGAGCGCGCACGGGAAGCCCGTCGGCTCGTTGTGAGGGCCATGGTGGCCGTCGGCGGGCCACGTGCCGTGCCGAGGATGGCCGCGCGGGCCGAGGGGCTCGCCGCACGCGTCGGCAACGAGCCGGCGATGTACGCCGACGCGTATCGCTTGCGGAACGAGTTGAACGGTCTCGCGACGCAGGCGCGGCAGCGGCTCCAGTTGCGGGACTCGATCGGTGCCGGCGCATGCGCGGTGCTCGCCGAGCAGCGGCACCATCAGCGATTCGCACATCCGACCACGCGTCCCGGCGGTGCTGAGGTGGCGGTCGGGCTCGGCCATACCTCGGTGACCTTCTCCACGGGCCTCGTGACCGAGGCCGGTGGGCCGAGTGACGAGCAGGCGAACCTGCTGGCCGTTGCGGACGACTACGCCACAGCGGCCGACGAAGCGCTCGCCTCGGGCGACGAGCAGGCGGCCGTCCACCTCTCGGACCTGGCGCTCTGGACGAGCCTGGAGGCCGTGGTTTGGCCCGATGGTGTGAGCACGGATGAGGCGAACGCCATGCTTGCGCTCGCCGGGGCGCAGTACACCGAAGCCGCCGCCACGGAGCTGACGGACCTGGAGGTCCAGCTCCTGGATTGGGCGAGCGAGCTCATCGACTACGGGACGGCCACGTTGGAGCAGACGCCGCCCCGAGGCACCGGCGCGCTGTGGCGCGCGTCGGTGATCTGCGAGTGGGTCATCGGGTAGCCTATGCGCGACGCGCGGGCCGCGTGCGCGCAGTACACACGCGGTCCGCGCTCGCGAGGGCTCCCCGACCAAAGTGGAAACGAGATATGTTGGTATCATGGCGCCAGGGGCCGAGCGCACAGACGCCCAGGTGGTCCGAGACGTTCTCGACGGCGACCGCGATGCCTACCGCCTGCTGGTCAGGCGATACGGCGACGTTCTGCACGCCCATGCGCTTCGCATGGTGGGCACCCCGGACGCTGCCGCGGATCTGGTTCAGGATGCGCTGGTCACCGGCTATCGCCGACTGTCTTCGCTTCGCGATCCCGAGCGGGTGGGGGCCTGGCTGTTCCGGATCCTCGCCAACCGGGTGCGGGACCACGTTCGCGGCACGGGTCGGACGCGCGTCTCGCTGGACGTGCTTCCCGAGGTGGCCGTGGAGCGCAGGGATCCGGCGGACGACGCTTCGGACGCCGAAGTGCAGGACCGGGTGCGGCGGGCACTTGTGCGCCTGACCGCCGAGCAGCGGGAGGCCTTCGTGCTCAAGGACGTCGAGGGCCGCTCGTACGAGGAGATCGCGGCCGTTCTGGATCTCTCGGTGGCCGCGTTGAAGATGCGGGTCCACAGGGCGCGCGATGCGCTCAGGATCCTGCTCAAGGAGTTCGCATGAACGACGATCTCCAACGCTACCTGGACGGCGAGACCGGCCGTGAGGGCCTCGATAGGGCGGATGCGGCGGAAGCGCGGTCGTGGGAGCGCCTGGTGGCGACGTTCCGTTCGGCGCTTCCGGGCGCGCCTGCGCCTCCCTGGCTCGAGGGCCGGGTGATGGCGGCGATCGAAGCGCTGCCCGAGCCCGGTCCCGTGGCCCGGGCGTGGGACTGGCTGCTGCGTCCGCGGACGGTGCGTCTGAGCCCGGCCGTGGCGGGGCTCGTGGCGGCAGTGGTGGTGGCGTTCGTGCTGGTGGCTCGAACCGAGCTCCGTCCGCCACCCGCTCCGGCCGCAGGAGCAGGATCCGCCGTGGTGTACGTCCAGTTCAGCCTGGTCGCGCCAGGCGCTCGCTCCGTGGCCGTGGGCGGCGATTTCGACGAATGGCGCGGCTCGCACGAGCTCGAGGACCGGAACGGCGACGGCGTGTGGACCGGACGTGTGCCCGTGAGGCCCGGCGTGCACACCTACATGTTCCTCATCAACGGATCCCGGTGGGTTACGGACCCGCAGGCCGCGTCCTATGTCGATGACGGATTCGGAAACAAGGACGCCGTGCTCGCCGTGACGGTGCCGGTGACATGAGGTACTCCGTGCCGATGGGGTCGGCGCTGGTGACGGCGCTCACGCTCACGTTCGGGATACTCGCGCCCCGCCACGGGGCGGCCCAGACCTCGGAAGTGAGCGTGGAGATGGGCGCATCGCGGATTCTGCCGCCCGACGGAGTGGAGGGCGACGGGGCCGACTTCCTGGTCGGCGGGATACGTGCGAGCACGCAGAACCTGTCGAGCACGGGGGTGTGGGGCTCGTTCCTGTTGGGTCGGGCGTTGAACGCCACGGCGGGCGGGGACTTCCTGTCCGGCGAGCTCGGGGGCGCGTGGAGCTCGCGTCCGCGACATGGCTGGTCGGCCGACCTGATGGGGCGGGCCTCCGGCTTCCGGGTCGCAGCGCCCTTCGAGTACGAGGCGGCTTCCGCGGAGGCGGCGGTGGGCGTGCGGTATCGGCTCGGCCCGATCTCGACCCGCCTCGCCGGGCTCGGCGGGGTCGGACGGTCGCGTGTGGTCCTTTCGAGCACCGTTCAGCGGATGCGACACCGTGCTCCGGTGCGGGAGGTGATGATCGACGACCTCTGGCGGTACGGTGCGACGCTCGAGGTGCTGGTGGGGCGGGGGCCCATCGCGGTCGGCGTCGCCGGAGGGACCCACGAGAGCGCGGGTGGATCGTTCCGGTCCGCCGGCGCACGGCTGGTGGCGGCGGGTCGACGGGGGGCGATCGAGCTGCGCGTCGATGCATGGCACACGCCGGAAGGGAGCAGGAACACCGGAGGGATCGTGTTCTGGGTGCCCTGGGGGCCGTGGAGCGTGCGAGGGACGGCGGGCAAGCCCGAGCCCGATCCGCTGCTGTTGGCCGAGCCGGGGCGGGGGGCCGGGGGGATGCTGGTCGGCCGGACGATCTTCGGGCGCGCACCGGCCAGCCGCCGTGTGTCGCTCCACGAAGTCGTGAAGGCGTCGTCCGAGGAGGCGCGGGTCCGCTTCACGGTCGACGCTCCGCGCGGGGCGGAGCGGGTGGAGCTCCTGGGCGATTTCACGCTCTGGAAGCCCGTTCCCATGAAAGAGGTCGGCCGCACCTGGAGTCTCGAGATGGAGGTCCCTCCGGGGACGTATCACTTCGGGTTCCAGGTGGATGGAGCGTGGTATCTACCCGAGGGAGCCGCGGACGCCGTCCCCGACGAATGGGGACGTCGTAGCGCGACGCTGGTCATCGAAGGAGAGGCAGGATCATGAGCCGTCGGGCGCACGGTCCCGCAAGGAGCTGGAGAGCCGTGAGGACGAACTTGACGACGGTCGCGGTCGCGGTGCTGCTGGCCGCGGCGGGCGGCCGGCTTGCCGCGCAGGAGACATCGCGCGCGCGGGCGCGCGCCGTGCTCCCCGCCGATGTGTTCGCGCAGATCGATGCCGTGGCGAGGGGTGCCGAAGCCGACGGGATCCCGGGAGATATCCTTTACAACAAGGCCCTGGAAGGTGTGGCGAAGCACGTCCCCGACGATCGTCTGCTACCCGCTGTGGAGGCGTACGCCGGTCGGCTCCGGTCGGCGCAGGGTGCATTCGGTGGTGGTGCCGCCGGTCCGCTTCTGGTGGCCGGCGCGGACGCGATCCAGCGCGGCGTGAGCGCCCATCTCCTCCAGAGGCTGGGAGGGGGCCGGGAGCGCTCGCCCGTGGCCGTGCTGGCGCTCTCGAACCTCGTGGAGGCGGGGGTCTCCGGAGACGAGGCGCTGTCGCTCGTGCAGGAGGCCATGCGGCGCGGCGTGCGGGAGCAGCAGATGCTGGACATGCCCGCCGAAGTACGCCGGCTCATGCGACAGGGCCAGTCTCCGCAGGACGCGGTGTCGCGGGTGCGGAGGGGCATGTGGGGCGGCAGCGGCACGCCGCCCGTGGCGCCCGGGACGGCTCCCATGGGGCGTCGCGGCGGCGGAGGGGGCGGGTGATCCGCTCTCCCGCTCAGCCGGTCTCGACCACCAGCTTTCGCTTTCCGGAGAGCTCCGCCGCACGGATCAGCACGGATCCCGTCCGGACCGTGCCGGCACTGGCATGTGAGAGCGCACGGCCGTCCGGGCGATGCACGTGGATCTCCAGGTTCGCCGGGAGGTGCTCGGGGAGCTCGATCGTGATCCGCCAGCCGCGAGCGGTGGTCGCGGTCGTCCAGCCGATCTCCCCGAAACGTGTGGGGCAGCCGTGCACGGCGATTCGCCGCCCCCGCGCGAACCAGTGCTTCGGAGCGCCCTTCTGGAGGTGGACGGTCGGCGTCGCACCGTCGCGCTCGTGCTCTTCCCAGCAGAGCAGCCAGCGTAGCGCCATCGTCGGCTGCAGCTCGCTGTTGACCACCGCCGACCAGGCGTACTTGCTCCCCTCGCCCGGGAAGTTGCCGGGGAGCAGCGCATCCTCGGGTGCGTACCGGCTCCCGGAGTCCATGGCGTAGCACAGGTTTCCGTACAGCGCGAGCAGGAACGGGCGGTAGTCGTCTTCCCGGATTCGGCCCGCGAGCGTGCCGTGCTCCATGAAGTTCGAGGTCCGAGCGTAGTGCCCGTCGGTGTTCATGCCCACGAGCTGCTCGCCGGCCAGCGTGCGGTGCGCGAAGTGCCCGGCGTCCAGCCGGGGGTCGCCCCAGTCCGCCGTCCACCAGTCCATCATGAACCGATGGTTCTCGTAGCTGGAGAGCTCGTCGGGGCGGCGTTTCGTGTCGAAGGGGTGGAAGGGCGTGATGCCCGCCTTCTTCATCGCCTCGTTGCGCGCGGCGAGCGTGGTCGCCAACGAGCGCTCGATCTTGGCGCGCATCTCCTTCGCCAGCGTGCGGGCGCTCGTTCCGTCGCGCTTCAGCTCGCGCGCCAGGTCGCGCTTGCCCTTCGCAGTCGCGGCGCGCTCGGCCTTCTCCAGCACCCGGCCGTGCTCGTACAGCCCGCGCCACGTCCACACGGCGTTCTGATAGTAGAACGGGTGCGCATCGGGCGTGTCGTGCTTCGGATTACCGAGGTCCGCCTCCGGAGAGCCCCAGATGAGCCCGTGCCGGGGGTCGTGCTCGGGAAACTTCTTCAGCGAATAGCGATAGCGGGTCACCAGGAAGCCGATCATGCGGCGTAGCACGGGCAGACGGCGCGCGAGCGCGTCGAGATCGTGCCCGTAGTCGTAGGCGCGCGCGGAGTTCTCGAGGAAGACGCCCGCGTCGAGTGGCGCTTCCACCTGGTCCTGGGTGTTGTACGTGAAGTTGCCGTCGGGCTCGATGTACTTGTTCAGGTAGTGCTCGAAGTACGGCTCGACCTCGGCCGTGAGGTTCCAGATCTGGTGCGCCCACACGAACTCGTAGTGGGCCACCGGGAAGAGCGCGTGGCTGCGCTCCGGGATCTTCGTGTACGCACCCTCTCCGATCTGGTACGTCGGCTCGAGTCCCCGGTAGCTGCACCGCGAGAGCACGATGCCGGCCCGCGCGGCGTCGAGCAGCCACGGGTCCGGAATCTCCACCCGCATCCGGGTCTCGAAGAAGTCGTGCCAGTGGCGCCACACACCGAGGAGATCGGTGAAGAACGTCTCGGCGGTTCCGTTCCAGTACCGGTCGACCCAGTCCGAGGCCGGAAGCTCCTGGTCCGCGTTGGTGTCGCCCGGAGGGATGAGGCCCTTCCTCCCTTTCGGAAGGAGCGCGCGCACGCGCGCGGTCGGCTTCGCGTCCGCACCGGGCGGCAGGATGGCCATCACCTCGTAGCCGACCCCGAACGTCGGATTCCAGACGCCGATGTCCGCCGCCGGCAGGTAGCCACCGAGGAGCGTGCGCTTGCTGTAGCCGTGCACGTACTCGTAGAGGTACTCCGAGGGAAGGAACCGCCGGGGATCGAAGAGCCGGCCGCGGGTATCTGGCGCCCACAGCGCCTGATCGCTCGGAGCGAGCTCGCGCGACGTGCCGTCGGCCTCGAGCCAGAGCGAGCGCTCGGGGCCGGCCTCCTCGTTGGCCACCAGCGTCCATCCGATCAGCTCTTCGCCCAACGCCGCGACGTTCTCGTAGGACGGGTCCTCGTTCGAGCCGAGGATGTATTCGCCCGGTGCGTCGGGCTGTGCCGGGAACGTGGCCGGCCGCCGGAAGCGCGCGTCTCCCGTTGCGTTGATCGGTCGGGGCCGGATGTTGGACAGGTGGCCGATCCCCTTGGGGATGCGAGCGACCTCGCCCTTCTCCGCGGCGTAGACCAGAACGCCTCTATGTGAGACGTGCCGCTCCAGGACGGCCGCGGGAGCGCCGTCGACGCTTCCCAGGAGCGCGACCAGTCGCCATCCGTCGATCCCCTCGCCGACACGAAGTCGCTGGCCCGTTCCGGAGGGGGGGGTGACGAGCACGGAATCCGAGCGAAACGAGCTCACGGCCGGCGCCTTCGCCAGCGCCTCGGCCTCACCGGGCAGGAGCAGTGAGTATTTGTTGGGAATGCGGCCCGGGGCGTAGCCTCGCCCGGGTCGGCGCGGCATCGCTCCGGCGTCCGCGGTCAGCCGTGCGGACGTCTTCGCGCCGGAAAGGTCCAGGATGTGGCGCGGCAGCACGGCCGCGCCTGCGGCCCACTGTAGAAACCGGCGTCGCTCGATCATCGAATCCCCGTGGCGCGTCCCGCTCGCCTCTCGTTGTCCAGTTGTCGGCTCTGGAGGCTAGAGACGAGGGCGCGCGGCGGCAAGCGCGCTCGTCGGCCGGACAGGTCGATCGAAGGCAAGGCGCGAGGTCGCGTATTTGCCACGGTTCCTCTGGCGGGCGGGACTCGCAGAGTCCACCTTTTCGCGACTCGCTCGCGTCCGCTCCACCGCCTTCTCGGAGGCTCGTCATGAGGTGTGTCCGTTCGTGGCTCGCCGCTGCATCGCTTGCGCTGACCGCGCTCTCGTTTTCCGCCCTCCCCTCGCTGGCTCAGGGTGAGCTGCACGGCTTCAGGCCCGGACGCGATCCGGGCCAGCCCATCGACTCGGCCTACACTGCGAAGATCGGCGAATACACCACCGAGCCGTTCTTCAGCTCACCGCTCGTGAGCTACCTGCCGGCGTCGAAGACCGTGCCGACGCCGGCGGCCGTGCTGGGCGACATCGCCGGCGCCCGGAACAACCTCCCGTACTCGTCCCAGGTGTACGCGTACATGCGTATGCTCGCCGAGGCGAGCCCGCGCGTGCGGGTCTGGACGATCGGCCGGACGGAGGAGGGACGTGAGATGATCGCGGTGGGGGTCGCTTCGGAGGCGATCTGGAAGAACCTCGACCGCAATCGGGCGAACCTCGCCAAGCTCGCCGACCCACGCACGATCGGCATGAGCGACGCCGTCGCGGAGAGGCTCATTCCCGAGACCGCGCCGGTCTACTACATCACCGGAACGATCCACTCGCCCGAGAGCGGCGCGCCGACCGCTCTGATGGAGCTGGCCTACCGCCTGGCCGTGGACCGGAGCCCGTACATCGCCAACATCCGCGACCACCTCATCACGTTGATCACCCCGATCGTCGAGGTGGACGGCCGTGACAGGGAGGTCGACATCCAGCGCTGGCACCTCGAGCACCCGGAGGACACCCCGATTCCGCTGGTCTACTGGGGGCACTACGTGGCGCACGACAACAACCGTGACGCGATGGGCGCGAGCCTCGACCTGACCCGCAACGTGATCGACACGTACGTGGGATGGAATGCCCAGGTGTTGCACGACCTGCACGAGTCGGTGCCGTTTCTCTACGACAACACCGTCGGCGATGGACCGTACAACGCGTGGATCGACCCGATTCTCGCCAACGAGTGGCAGATGATCGGGTGGAACAACGTTCAGGAGATGACCCGCTTCGGCATGCCCGGAGTGTTCGCGCACGGGAGGTTCGACACCTGGTCCCCGGGCTACCTGATGTTCGTCGCCGCGATGCACAACGGCATCAGCCGGCTCTACGAGACGTTCGGAAACGGCGGCACGGCCGAGACGGTGGAGCGCACGATCTCCCGGAGCGCGACCGAGAAGACGTGGTACCGTCAGGATCCGCCTCTTCCGCACGTCAGGTGGTCGCTGCGCGACAACAACAATTACGAGGAGACCGGCCTGCTGGTCTCGCTGGAGTACTTCGCGAACAACCGCCAGCTCTTTCTGGAGAACTTCTACGCGAAGGCCAAGCGGTCCATCGAGAAGGCGACCACGGAAGGGCCGGCCGCCTACGTCCTCCCCGGGGACGATCCCCGGCCCGTGGCTCAGGCCCGTCTGCTCGAGGTGATGCGACGCCAGCACGTCGAGATCTCGAGGGCCCGCGCCCCGTTCACCGTACAGGTGCCGGTGAAGCGAGCGGACGGCGCCGAAGAGCGGCGACGGAGCGTGGAGTCCGCGGCCGCGGACACCGCCGTGCAGCCGGCGCCTCCGCCGACCGAGGCGCGCACCTTCCCGGCCGGCAGCTGGGTGATCCGCATGGACCAGCCGTACTCGCGTATCGCCGACGCATTGCTCGATTACCAGTACTGGTCGCCGGACGATCCCCAGAGCCACCCCTATGACGACACGGGTTGGACGTTTCCCGAAGGCTTCGGCGTGGCGTGCGTGCGGGTCGTGGACACGACCGTGCTCCACGCGCCGATGCGGAAGGTCGCGGGTGACATCACCGCGCCCGGCGGGGTGCGGGGGAGCGGAGCCGTCTACGCCATCGCCAACGAGGGAGAGAACGCGCTCGTGACGCTGCGCTATCGGCTCCGCGACGCCGACTTCCGGGCCGTCGAGGAGCCCTTCGACATCGGCGACAGGCACTTCGGTCGCGGCTCTCTGCTCGTGAGCGGCGTGTCGCGCGGAGACCTGGATCGGACCGCCGAGGCGCTCGGCATCGAAGTGTACGCCCTCGCTTCGGCACCGGACGTGAAGACACACGCGTCGCGCGCCCCCCGGGTCGCGATCCTGCACACCTGGCAGGGAACCCAGACCGAGGGGTGGTGGCGGCTGGGCTTCGACGAGCAGCAGGTGCCCTACGACTACATCAGCACCCAGGACGTGGCGAGGAACGATGATCTGAATGCGAAGTACGACGTGATCGTCTTTCCTCCGGTGGGCGCGAGCGCTCAGTCGATCATCGAGGGCATGCCGATGTGGAGGAACCCGATCCCGTGGAAGAAGACGGACGAAACGCCGAACCTCGGGCGGGTCGCGAGCACCGACGACATGCGACCGGGGCTCGGGTGGGACGGCCTCGATCACCTGCAGGCGTTCGTGCGGAACGGAGGGGTGTTGATTACCGCGGTGAATACCTCGGACTTCGCGATCCAGTACGGGCTCACGAACGGGGTCAGCGGGCGCAGCGCCCGTGCCCGCGAGGTCGCGGGGAGCCTGCTTCGCACGCGCATCGTCGATGCGGCCAGTCCGATCGCCTACGGCATCTCGGACGGCCTGACCGTCTACAGCGAACGGGGCGAGACGTTCGGTGTGAGCAGCACGCAGGGGCGGGGCTTCCGGGGTCGGTTCGGGGCGGAGAGCGCGAAGCGCCCGACGGGCCGCGGCACGGTCGACGACCCCGACGTGGTGCAGGGCAGGCCCGCGCTGAAGCCTCGATTCCAGGAGCCCGTCCGTCCGCGCGTCGAGCCGTGGCAGGCACAACCCGTCACGGACGAGCAGCTCCGCAATCCGCTGAACGTCATTCCGCCCGACCAGCGGCCTCGCGTCGTATTGCGCTACAGCGGTCGACGCGACCTGCTCGTGTCGGGGCTCCTGGATGGGGGCGGTGACATCGCCGAGCGGCCGGTGGTGGTGGACGATCCCGTGGGCAAGGGCCACGTCGTCCTGTTCGCGAACAACCCCGTGTACCGGGGCGAGACGATCGCCAGCTACGCGCTGGTGTTCAACGCACTCATGAACTGGGACAACCTGAACGCCGGGCGGGTGCCGGATGAGCGATAGGCGCCGGCCGTGACCACACCATCTCGCGTGCCACGCATCTTCTTGCTCCGCCACGGTCGCAGCGTCGCGAACGAGGAGGGGCGGATCGCCAGCCGGCTCGCCAGCGCGGGCGAGGCGTACGGCCTGACGCCGCTCGGGCGCGAGCAGGTGCGTCGCAGCGTGCGGCAGGCCGTCGCCGACGGTGTGCTCGAGCCGCCGCTGCTGCTGGTCTTCTCGCCCCTGCTCCGCGCCCGTGAATCGGCGGAGGTGGCCGGAGGCGAGCTGGGCACGAGCGGCGTCGAGGACGAGCGACTCCGCGAACGGGATTTCGGGGAGCTTGATCTCGGGCCCGACACGGGATACAGCGAGATCTGGGAGATGGACCGCCGGGACCCGACGCACGGCGAGCGGGGGGTGGAGAGCGTGGCCGACGTGCTGCGGCGGGCAGGTGGCCTTGTGGAGGACGTGGCCGGTCGCCGCGACATCCGCACGGTGGTCCTCTGTACGCACGGCGACGTCGCGTCGACGCTGCTGTGTGCATCGAGCGGATCGGCGCTGAACCATCATCGCGAGGTCGGAGGCCTCGGGACGGGCGAGTTGCGGGAGCTTCCGTCCGTGGAGGGCGTCCTGACGGCGCTGCGCTCCGTGGCCCCCGGGGGGCGACGCTAGGAGCCCGCCTAGGAGCCCGTGCCCTGCGAGCCCGCCCCCTTTCTCCACGGGAGCGCCGGCACCAGGGTGGATCCCCGACCCCAACCACGCACGTTGAACACCCGGGACCGCTTTGCCTTCTGACCCGTGTCCTCGTCGGTCACGGTGACCGTGAGCCGATAGCGTCCTTTGCTCAGTGAAGATCCGAGATGGCGGAGCTCGTGGACGGAGCCGTCCGGACGTGGAGCCGCCTGTCCGGTGAACTTCGCCCGGACCACGTTCGTGTTCTCTCCGTTGCCGTTCTCGTCCGCGATGCGCTGAACCCCGATCTCCGTCGCGTAGGAGTGTCCGGCCGGAAGGTTGTAGATCTCGTAGTAGACGTCGAACGCGCTCTTGGGGAACTCGCTCGTGGGCAGCAGCTCCAGCCTGACGTCGCCGCGCTTCCAGCCGGACTTCGGGTCCGGCAGCCCGAGCACGACGTCGCTGAGCATGAGCTGGTGGCCCGTGTAGTCGGGCACGGGAAAGGGGGAGCCGTACATCTGGCCGATGCCGGGGGTGGAGGCGTCGTTCATGACGACGCGCTCCAGCGTGGTGACCGACGGTGGGGCCTGCACCTCGATGTACGTGTGCAGGAGGTGCTCGTCGTCCAGAGAGTGGGGAGAGGCCACGTAGACGGTGTCGTCGGTTCGGGTCACCGACTTGAGCGCCGTGTCGGCGAGCACGAGCGTCACGTCGAAGCGGTAGCGGACCCCGTCGTGCGTATTCTCCTTCCGCAGCCGCCCGGCCGGGACCGCGAACGCCGCTACGATGGAGGTCTTGCCGGATCCGCCACGGAACGTGTAGAGATCGTAAAAGAACGGAAGCGAGCCGGGAAACGCGCGTGCGGAAGCGCGGGCATCGACGGGTCGAGACGTCGATGCAGCGGGTGTGCGGACAGGGTGGACGCCGGTGCCGCCGGCCGCCGCAGCCGAACCGGCCGCCAAAACGCAAGCGAATGAAACCAGACCTCGAAGCATGCTGTCTTCACCGGCGGAGGAGTCGCCTTCGTCTTTCGGGTACACGCAGCCGCGCAGGCGCGTTCCTGGGAGAGGAGGCGAGCCCGCTCGACGAATGACCATGGCGTCGGCGGCGTCGGGCGCCCATGTTGCGGCCGGTGCCCAAAGCGAGGCGATTCCATGAACGAGCCAGACCCTCCCCAGTACTCGAACATCGATGCGTGGGGCGTCACACATCAGGGTAGCGTCCGTCACGAGAACCAGGACCACTTCTTCGTCGGCGCGCTGGCGCAGGGCGTGACGGTGGACAGCATGAGCATCGCCCCCGGGGCCGAAGGCGGGAGCTTTCTGCACCCCAAGCGGCTCGCCACGCTGGCGATCATCGCCGACGGAGTCGGCGGCTCGGGCGGTGGGGAGCAGGCCGCGAGGCGCGCCGTCGAGAGTCTCGTGTCCTCCGTGTCCACGTCGTTCCACGATGCCTGGGCCGAAGAGTCCCGTGATCCGGGAGTCTTCACGCGCCTTCTCCACGACGCCGCCCTCTCGGTACACGAGAGCCTGCTGGAGAAGGCGGAGCTCGAGGGCGGAGGCCGACGCTTCGCCACGACGCTCACGCTGTTTCTGGGGCTGTGGCCCCACGCCTACCTCCTCCAGGTGGGCGACTCGCGCTGCTACATCTATCGCGACGACCAGCTGACGCAGATCACACGCGACCAGACGATGGCACAGGACCTGGTCGACAGCGGCGTGCTGACCCGGACCGTTGCCGAGAGGACGCGCTGGGCCCACGTCCTGTCGAGCGCGATCGGCGGAGAGCAGGCCGCGCCGGTCGTGACGCGTGTGGTTCGCGATTGGGGCACGGTCATGCTGCTGTGCAGCGACGGGCTCACCAAGCACGTCTCCGACGAGCGCATCGCCGAGCGGCTCCGGACGATGACCAGCTCCCGGCAGGTCGTCGAGCAGCTTCTACAGGACGCGCTCGACGATGGCGGCACGGACAACGTGACACTGATCGTGGGGCGTACGCTCCGCCCCGGATCGGAAGGGTGAACAAAGGCGCCCGGCGCGGAATTCCGCGCCGGGCGCCCGGTCGTGCGCCGTCGGTGTCAGCGGCAGTCCGTCAGCGCCTCCTGCGCCGCATCCTGAGCTTACCGCTCAGCGCCTGCTCGATCACGTTCTTCACCTGGACGCGCGTCTCCTTCTTCTCGGCCTCCCGGAGCTTCGCCTCCGCGGCCGGCGTGCCAATGTATGCGAGCACGCGCACGGCCGTCTCGGCATAGAGCGGATCGTAGTCGCTGAGCCCGTGCGCGGCGACCTGGACGGTTCGCGCCGTATCGCCCGTCATCATGAGTCCCATCAGCGCGGACTGACGGAGCCTGCGGACCTCGGACGGATTCGTGAACTTCACGAGCGCGTCCACCGCCCCCTGGGAATGCAGCCGCGAAAGGCTGCGCTCCGCAGATGTCCGGACCGCGTACGAGCGATCCGGCATGCTCGCCTGCTCCAGCGTGCTCAGAGCGGCGTTGCCCTCGGCATGGGCGTACACGGCGAGCGCGGTCGCGCGCACCGGGGACGAGGGATCGTTCCGGTACATGTCGAGCGCTCTCGCTTCGATGCCATGGGCGTCCAGACCGGCCAGTGTCTCGAGCGCCTGACTGCGCACCGCGGGAGCGGGATCGCGGAGCGCCGAGCGAACGATGCCGATTCCGACCGGAGTGGAGTCGTGGGTCATCTGGCGCAGGGCCTCGACCCGGATCGGCGGCTCATGCTCGTTGAGGACGATGAAGCGGCGCGCGTCGACGGCGGCCGAGTCCTGCGACCCGGCGAGCGCATGCAGCGCCCAGTTGCGCGCCGACGTGTCGAGGTCGTGGCGCGCCATGTCGGCGAGCTCCTTCGGCGTCTGGTCCGTGTGCACGGTGCCGAGGAGCCATCCGCCCTCGTCGAACCGGAACGACAACGGCGCGCTCGGCAGCGACATGTCGAAGGTCTGGCTCTTGTCGGCCTGGACCATCACGCTGTCACGCACCACCGAGTCCGCGGTGATGACCCGGATGGTGGTCGGGAACTTGAACAGCGGCCGCGTCGAATCCGTCGGCTGGACCTGCTTCACCGTCACGTGCAGGACCTTCGCGGCCGGGTCCCAGCTTCGCGTCACGTCGACCTGCGGGTAGCCGATGCTGTAGACCCACTGGTTGAAGAACCAACCGAGGTTGCAGTCGCACGTCTCTTCGAAGGCGTCGGCCAGGTCCTTCGTCGTGGTGGCCTTGTGGGCGTTGTTGACGAGGAACCGGTGCATCCCGGCCCAGAAGACCTTGTCGCCGAGGAGCCGGCGAAGCTGATGCAGGACCTGGGCGCCCTTCTGGTAGACGTGACCGCTGAAGAAGAGCCCCATCGGGTTGGTCATCTCGTTCACACCCCAGACGATGGGGCGGGCCTGCCTGCGGTCCGCGGCCATGGCCTGGCGCTGCTGCTGGTACCACTCGAGCTGAGCCACGTCCCACCCGCGGGTCTTCTCGTTCTGGACGGACTCCATGTACGTGGCGAATCCTTCGTTGAGCCAGATGTTGGCCCAGTTCGCCGTGGTCTCGTAGTCGCCGAACCACTGGTGCGCCAGCTCGTGGGCCACCAGGCTGCGTCCACCCTGCATCGGGTCCGTTCCGGGCCCCTGGAGCGCGAAGTCGGTCTGCGTGGTCGCCGACACGTTCTCCATTCCGCCGTAGGTGAAGTCCGGGATGGCCGACTGATCGTACTTGTCCCACGGGAAGGGCACGTCGAGCAGACGCGAATACAGCTCGATCATCGAAGGCGTCTCACCGAAGGCCCGCCACGCCGCGTCGATCGTGTCGGGATAGACCCAGTAGTCGACGGGCTTGTTGCGCCAGTGGTCGTGCAGGACCGTGAAGGGTCCCACCACGACGGAGTAC
This sequence comes from Longimicrobiales bacterium, assembly GCA_046704545.1. Lineage (GTDB taxonomy): Bacteria > Gemmatimonadota > Gemmatimonadetes > Longimicrobiales > Gaopeijiaceae > SZUA-318. Next base: position 3,564 of record JBJKRT010000090.1, on the reverse strand, counting down.
AGATACGTCGACGCCTTTTCCTCCTGCGACCAGTGCCAGACCTTCTTCGCGCCGCCGTCCACCGGCGTGACCGAGAGGAGCTTTCCGTTCGAGAGTACCTTGTAGGCCGAGTCCGCCGTGACGAGGAACTCCCACGTGGTCTTGTCGTTCGAGTAGTCGTACGTCGGAATCCAGGCCTGCGTCTCGTTCGCCTCACCCTGCGACCAGATGATGTGTCGCCTGGGCACGAAGTAGAGCCCGCGCTCCGGGTGCGTGTGGTAGGCCAGGGTGAAGACGACCGTGTCGCCGGGCGACGCGCGCCTGCGCAGGCGCACCGTGACGTGCGCGGTGTCGAAAGAGAAGTGCAGCCGACGGCCGCGTGCGTCGGTCGCGCGGTCGATGGTCATGTTCTCGGCTTCGAGCCGGATCGTGTTCGTGCGCACGCGCGGAATCACCGTCGTGGTCACCTTTCCGGTCACGAGCCGCTTCGTCATGTCGAACTGCACGGCGATCTTCTGGTGCACGAGGTCGAAGTTGTGCTGGCCCTGGGGCCACGTCCGCGGCGGGACATAATGCCCGATGCCGCCCTGCTGTTGTGCGCGGACGGCGACGGGCAGGGTGAGCGTGGCAAGCATGAGGCATGCTGACAGCAGACGTTTCATCGGCTTTCGCTCCGAAGAGGCGGGTACGTTGGAGTGGGATGTGATGCACGCACGATCGTGTCGCGTGGCGTCACGGTGGTCGGTACGGAAGGGTGGGGCCGGACCGGGCCGGAACGAGGCTTCCCGATCTGCGGCTCGCCCCGCGAGCGCGGGTGCGAGCTCGAAGAGACGTCGATCCATGGCTCGGTAGGCACATCGGCTCCAGGCAGGGGGAGCATGCACACGACGTTTCCGGGCAACCTCGCCCTTTGCGCGGTGTCGCACAATCTTCGGGTGTCGGCGGGCCCTTGCCGGTCCGGTTCCATTCCGTCCGACGTCGCGGCTCCGCGAGGGGCCGAGGCTCGGGTCAGCAGACGAGTATCGAATTGAAGGTCGACGGCGCTCCCTTTCGCAGCATCTTCCTGGACGAGGACGGCTGGTCCGTCCAAATCGTTGACCAGACCCTGCTCCCTCACGATTTCGTGGTCCGTCGTTTGTCGGTTTTGGACGACGCGGTTCGGGCCATCGCCCACATGTGGGTCAGGGGGGCTCCGCTCATTGGCGCGACCGCCGCGTACGGGATGGCGCTCGCGCTGCGCGAGGATCCCTCGGACGAGGCGTTGGAGCGCGCCGGCGGACTCCTTCTCGGGACCCGCCCTACGGCGGTCAACCTCCGGTGGGCGGTGGATCGCGTGAAGGGCGTGGTGGCGCCCCTGCGCGAGAACGTGCGGGCTGAGGCCGCATATCGGGTCGCGGCGGACATCGCCGAAGCGGATGTGGAACGCAATCGGCGGATCGGAGAGCACGGCCTGGAGCTGATTCGGGGAGTCGCCGCAATCAAGGGCGGACGTCCGGTCGACATCCTCACGCACTGCAACGCCGGATGGCTGGCCACGGTGGATTGGGGAACGGCCACCGCCCCGATCTATCTCGCGCACGACGCGGGGCTCCCGGTGCACGTGTGGGTCGACGAGACCCGGCCGCGAAACCAGGGAGCGAGCCTTACCGCGTGGGAGCTCGGACAGCATGGTGTGCCCCACACCGTCATCGTGGACAACGCCGGCGGCCATCTCATGCGACGGGGGCGGGTGGACCTCTGTCTCGTGGGCACCGACCGAACCGCGGCGAACGGAGACGTGGCGAACAAGATCGGCACCTACCTGAAGGCGCTCGCCGCCGAAGACAACGGCGTGCCCTTCTACGTGGCCGTGCCATCCTCTTCCATCGACTGGACGATCGGTAGCGGAGAGGAGATCCCGATCGAGGAGCGGGCCGGTGAGGAGGTGGCTCGCGTCACCGGGCGGGCCGACGGCGGGTCGGTCGAGGCGGTGACGGTCGTTCCGCGGGGGACCGCCGTACTCAATCCGGCGTTCGACGTCACCCCGGCCCGTCTCGTCACCGGCCTCATCACGGAACGAGGCGTCGCCGAGGCGAGCCGGGAGGGGTTGCTGCGGCTCTTCCCCGAGCGAAGCGCCGTCCGGCAGAAGGACGAGGTGGAGGCACCGTGAGCGGCGACGGCCAGAGCGGAGAGAATTCCCTTGACCCCCGTGCGGCGGTGATCCGGACCGCGCGCGCCATGGGCGTGCGGGGTCTGAGCCCGGGCACGTCCGGCAATGTGAGCGCCCGCACGCCGGGGGGCATGTTCGTTACGCCTTCGGCGCTGGCGTACGACGGGATGGAGCCCGAGGACCTCGTCCACATCGACCTCGATGGCCGGGTCCTCGGTGGAGCCCGGCGTCCGAGCACCGAATGGCGGCTTCATGCGGCCGTCTACAGGGCGCGTCCCGAGATCGGCGCCGTCGTGCACACGCACGCGACCTTCTGTACGACGCTCGCCACGCTGCATCGTGAGATCCCTCCGTTCCACTACATGGTGGCCGTCGCCGGTGGCGATTCGATCCGGTGCGCGCCCTATGCGCCGTTCGGCAGCCCGGATCTCGCCCAGCTCGCGGTCTCTGCCTTGGAAGGACGTCTCGCGTGCCTGCTCGCGAACCACGGGATGGTGGCGGTGGGGGCGACGCCCGAAGACGCCTTGCAGGTGGCGCGGGAGGTGGAGACGCTCGCGGAGCTCTACTGGCGTGCGCTCCAGATCGGGGAGCCCGTCCTGCTCGGGTCGACCGAGATGGCGGACGCGATCGAGCGGTTCAGCACCTACCGCTGACAGGTCGCCGGAGTCCGCGGAGACCGGCGGCCATTGCCCTCAGGCGTCGGGGTCCTTCTTCTCTTCCAGCTTCTCGAGCCGCTCCAGCACGGAAAGATCGCCCTCGGACGGGTCGACGTCCGGCGCAGGTGGCTCGGGTCGGCGCGGTGACCCACCCTCGGGGGCGGGCGGCGTCGCCGGTCTCTTTCCGGACGGCATCTCACCGGGTGTGGGCGGCTCGGGGCTGTCCGCTCCGGGCTTCGGCGGGGTGGGCCCCTTCGGCTTCGGGGCGTCCTCGGGTATCGGGGGGACTGCCGGGACAGACTCGGTGGGAGCGGTCGGTCCGTCCTCGTCCGTCTTGACCACCGGCGCGTCCGGCTTCTTCGGCGAAGGCACCTTCGTTGAGGCCGGGCTCGCCGCCCCGGCCGCGGCGCCCGCCGCGGCCACCTCGCCCATCCGGTCCGGTGCCACGGGCGCCGAAGGCTCCTCCTGATCCGCCGGTCCATCGGCCTTCGGCTCCGTCTCCGGGGGGCGGGCGGCCATCGCGGGAGACTCCGTGGAGGAGGGCGCGTCTGCGGGCGTCTCTTCCTCCGTGGGAGGAGCGGGCGGTCGGGAAGCGTCGTCGGGACGGGGGCGTGTGGTGCCCTTCGCGGGAGGAGCGCTCGCGCCGGCGCCTGTCTGTGCGGCACCCGGTTCCCGGGCCGGGTCTGCGCCTGCACCGGCCGGAACGTCCGCGCTGGCCGGCGCCGCAGCTCCCGTGGCCGCTGCCGACCCTGCGCCCGTGCCCGCTTCAGAGCCGGCGCC
>JBJKRT010000089.1:0-14547 GCA_046704545.1 Longimicrobiales bacterium | reverse complement strand
GGGCTTGGCGGCCCGGCGCAGCGCGGGAGACATGCGCGGCGGGCTGGTGGGCGCCGCGCGGCCGGGCGGCCCGGCGGACATGCCGGGTGGCGCGGCGAATTCCCCAAAGTATGCACGCCGCCCGCCTTCGTTCGGGATTTCCCGCACCCAGCGCGGGCGATTCCCCAACGAGCGCCCCCCCCCTCCTCGGTCGCATGGGGATTCGCCCGCGCCTGGCGCTGGTCCGTCCCCAGGTTCGGGATAACACCCCAAAGGCTGGGGAATTGGCCTCGGGGAGGACCGCCCAGCGCCGCAGGGGCGACCCCGCAGCGCCACGGCGAGGACCGCGCAACGCCTCCGTGAAGACCGCGCAGCGCAGCGCAGCGGGGAAAGGCCGCGCGCAACTGAGACTCCACCAAGCGGGGTCCGCAGGATTGCGGGCATCGGTCGGGAGCGTCTGCGTTCGAGCCGGCCGGCCACGCGTCTTTCTTCCCACGCTCTCGTCTTCTCTCACTCCCTCGCCCGAGGGTCGAAGAGCTCCTGGTTCGGACTGGCCGGGGAGCGCCCGCGGTAGACCACCCACCGCAGCACGTCCGCCACGTAGCGGCCCCACCCCACCACACCACCCCTCCCGTAGCGCCCACGCAGCCACGCTCCCGACGGAAACGCCGCGTCGGCCGCGTCGGCCGCCACGCGCCCCGGTGTTCCGAGCAGCCGCCACCGGTGGACGATACCGGCCAGGCGACCCTCCACCGGCCGCACGCGACCCACCAGGCTCGACGGGGCGAGCAGGCGCACCAGCGCCGGGGTCGCGCCCGCGCGCAGCCGTGCGGGAACGCCTGCGCCCAGCTCGGCGTCCAGCACGGCCGTCAGTGCACGGATCCCTCGCTCGAGGCGGCTGCGCGCCGCGAGCGCCTCCACCCTGTTCCAGTCGGCCACCTGCCCGGCCAGCCGCGCGAGGTCGCCCCAACCGGTGAGGTGCACCTTGAAGCGGAGGTGCTTGAGCAGGTGCTCGGCCACGAGCACGAGGTGCTCCTCCGTCCGTGGACGGCCGGTGACGAGGTCGGCCCCCCGCCAGAGGAAGCTCGACGCCGCGCCCCCGAAGCGGAGCCGGTCGTAGTCCGTACGCCAGTGCAGGTCGATGGCCACGGTGGCACCCTCGGGCGCCGCGCCGTCGTGCAGCGTGAGCGCGTCGAGCCACGCCGTCCGGTCGGGACTCCACCCCGTGACCGGCCGGAAGCCCGCACCGACCAGCGCGTCGACCGCGCGCTCCGCCTCGTCGGTCCGCACCAGCACGTCGGCGTCGTCCATGCGGCGCGCACCCGGGTCGCCGTACGTCCCGTCCGCCACGAGCGCCGCGCCCTTGAAAAGGAGCGAATCGACGCCCGCCCGCCCCAACGCGTCCCGAGCCCGCTCCGCGGACTCGAGCACGAGCGTCGTCTCGAGCGCCTGCGTGCGATACACCGTCTCCAGCCGGGCACGCAGCGACTCGGGCAGGAATGCGCGGTCGACCTCGCGGTCACGGGCCCACGCCAGCCCCTCGAGCGAGTGGAAGCGCAGAAGCCGCTCCGCCTCGTCCCAGGAGTCGGGGACCGATGGCGGCCCGAGCCCCAGCAGCGAAACGACGAAGGCTACGGAGGAGGCGGCGGGGCGCGAGGGCCAGGACACCGCGGGGGTCACGCGAGACGGTCCGGAAGGCGGGCTCCGAGCGACGTCACGACGAGGGCTCCCGGAGGTGGAGCCGCACCGCCTCGGGGTTGTCGTCGCTCACGTCCAGGAGAATCTCTTCGAACCCTTCGGTCCGAGCCCACGCGACGACAGTCTCGATCAACGCGGATCCCACGCCCGTGCCGCGGACCTCGGGAGCGACCCACAGAGATCCGAGGCGGGGGGCGCCGCGCACCTCCAGTTCGGGCGCGGTTCGGACCACACCGACATCCCGGTCGTCGTCCACGGCCACGAAGGCACGCAAGCCCGAGAAGAGCGTCGACCAACCCGCCGACGACCACGCGCCGGCTTCCTCGTAGGTGGTCCCGAATGCAGCGGGCGCATCACGAAGCGCGCTCATGCAAACCGCCCGAAAATGACCCGCCTCGTCGGGACGAAGCTGTCGGATCTCCATCGGCTAATGATACAACAACCCATCCCCGCCCCGCCGCCGCGGGGAGCCGACCGAACGGGTCGAAGCGGGATCGGGCCGCCCCCACGGAAAGCGAGGGCCGCCCACGACCATGTTGGAAGAAGGCGCGTCCCTCGCGCTGGGCCCCGCCGCCCACGACCACGTTGGAAGGCGCGGGAGACGGATCCACCCCGAGGGACCTTGCAGAAGCAAACGCCCGGAACGCTCGCAGAAGGCTGAGGTCTCCGGACACCCAAAGAGGACCCCGGACACGAGGGATTCGCGTCCCTCGGGGTGGATCCGTCTCCCGCGCCGCCTCTCCCACCCACAAAGCGAGAGGCGCCCCACCACGAATGGTGGGACGCCCCTTCGCGCCTTCCCCGCAGGCTACGATCCGAGCTTCACTACGATCCCGGACTAATCTTCGTCCAGATCCCCACCGAGCGCCAATCCGGGCACCAGCTCCCCGGGCTCCGTGAGCGGAACGATCTCTTCGTCGTAGTAAGACTGCTCGACCATGAACTCCACGTCCTGGTACCGGTGGATGCCGGTCCCGGCCGGGATCAGGTGGCCGATGATGATGTTCTCCTTCAGCCCCTTCAGGTCGTCGCGCGCACCGCGGACCGCCGCGTCGGTGAGGACGCGCGTGGTCTCCTGGAACGACGCGGCCGAGATGAAGGACTCGGTCGTGAGGCTCGCCTTGGTGATCCCGAGGAGCAGCGGCTCCGAACGCGCGGGCCGCTTCCCTTCCGTGATCGCCTGCTGGTTGACCTCGCGGAACTCCACGCGGTCCACGTTCTCGCCCTCGAGCAGGTCCGTCTCGCCGGCGTCGGTGATCCGCACCTTCTGCAGCATCTGGCGCACGATCACGCCGATGTGCTTGTCGTTGATCTTCACGCCCTGGAGCCGGTAGACCTCCTGGATCTCGTTCAGGAGGTATTCCTGGACGGCGCGTGGGCCCTTGATCCGCAGGATGTCGTGCGGGTTGATGGGACCCTCGCTCAGCCGGTCACCGGCGCGCACCTGGTCACCTTCGTGCACGCGCATGTGCTTACCGACCGGCACGTCGTAGGTCTTCTGCTGCCCCTGCTCCGGGGTGACGTGCACCTCGCGCTTACCGCGCTTGATGTCGCCGAACGTGATGACGCCGTCGATCTCGGTGATGACCGCCGGGTCCTTCGGACGGCGTGCCTCGAACAGCTCGGCCACGCGTGGCAGACCACCGGTGATGTCACGGGTCTTGTAGACCTCGCGGCTGATCTTGGCGATGGTGTCGCCCGGCTCCACCTCGGCGCCATCCTGCACGGTGAGCTGCGCGCCCACCGGGATGATGAACTCCTTCAGCTTCTCGCGCTTCTTGGTGTTCTTCCGCAGCTGGATGGTCGGGTGGAGCTTCTTCTCCCGATCCTCGATGATCGTCATCTGCCGGCGGCCGGTGGACTCGTCCAGCTCCTCGCGCATCGTCTGATCTTCGACGATGTCCTGGAACTGGATCACGCCCTCGGCGTCGGCCACGATCGGCTCGGAGTACGGATCCCAGCTGAAGAGCAGGTCGCCGGCCTCGATCTCCTGGTCGGACTCCACGCCCAGGATGGCGCCGTACGGCACCGACAGCCGGCTGCGGACCTGTCCTTCCTTCGTCTTCAGGATGATCTGGCCCTCGCGCGACGTGACGATGTGCTCCTCGTTCGGCGTCTCCACCGTCACGACCCGCTCGAGCGCGACCTTACCGTCGATCTTCGACTTCCGCTGGGTCTGCGCCGCGATGCGCGATGCGGTTCCACCGATGTGGAACGTGCGCAACGTCAGCTGCGTGCCCGGCTCTCCGATCGACTGCGCGGCCAGGATGCCCACGGCCTCGCCCGGATCGACCATCTGCATGGTGGCCAGGTTCCGCCCGTAGCAGGCGCGGCAGATGCCGCGCTTGGACTCGCACGTGAGGACCGACCGGATCTTCACGGTCTGGATCCCCGACTCCTCGATGTCGGCTGCGGAGTCCTCGTCGATCATCTCGCCCGCAGCCACGAGGAGCTCGCCGTCGATCGGATCGAAGACGTCCTCCAGCGCCACCGTGCCCACGATGCGGTCCGACAGCGGCTCGATGATGTCCTCGCCCTCCTTCAGGGCGGCCATCTCGAGTCCGAGGATCGTGCCGCAGTCCTCCTGCTGGATCGTGACGTCCTGCGCCACGTCCACGAGCCGGCGCGTCAGGTATCCGGCGTCGGCCGTCTTGAGCGCCGTGTCGGCCAGCCCCTTCCGCGCTCCGTGCGTCGAGATGAAGTACTCGACCACGGTCAGACCCTCGCGGAAGTTCGACTTGATCGGGCTCTCGATGATCTCGCCGATGCCACCGGTCAGCTTCTTCTGAGGCTTGGCCATCAGGCCGCGCATCCCGGCGAGCTGACGCATCTGGTCGCGGTTACCGCGAGCACCCGACGTCATCATCATGAAGACCGGGTTGAACCCGTCCTTCGAGCGCTCGAGGTGCCGCACCATGGCGTCCGCCACGTCGTTGTTGGCGTGCGTCCAGGTGTCGATGACCTTGTTGTAGCGCTCACCGTTCGAGATGAAGCCGCTCGAGTACGCCTTCTGGAACCGGGCCACCTGCTCGTCGGCGTCCTGCAGGATCTCGGCCTTCTCGGTCGGCACCTCCAGGTCGGCGATGCCCACGCTGATACCACCCATGGTGGCGTAGCGGAAGCCGAAGTCCTTGAGCCCGTCGAGGAACTCCGTGGTCTCCTTGAGCCCCACGCGCGTGAAGCACTCGAAGACCAGGTCGCCGAGCTCCTTCTTGCCGAAGCTCCGGTTGAGGAAACCGAGATCCTCGGGGATGATCGAGTTGAACAGGACGCGCCCGGCCGTCGTGCGCATCCAGCGTCCCGTCAGGTTGCCCTCCTCGTCCTCCTGGTGCTCGGCCCAGAACCACACCGGGGTGTGGAACTCCAGCCGGTCCGAGCCGACGGCCATCTCGACCTCGCCATACGTGGAGTAACGCGGAGCCTTCTCGTAGATCTTCTCCAGCGCGGACTCGGCCTTCTGCCGGCGGCTCTTGGGCACCTTGGGGTCGGTAGCGGACTTCTCGAGGTCGCCGATCCGCAGCCCGGAGCTCGTCAGATAGAACGCCCCGATGACCATGTCCTGGGTCGGCGCGGCCACCGGCCGGCCGTTGGACGGCAGCAGGATGTTGTTCGACGACAGCATCAGGACGCGCGCCTCGAGCTGCGCCTCGAACGAGAGCGGCACGTGCACGGCCATCTGGTCGCCGTCGAAGTCCGCGTTGAACGCCGCGCAGGTGAGCGGGTGCAGCCGGATGGCCTTCCCTTCCACCAGCACGGGCTCGAACGCCTGGATGCCCAGGCGGTGCAGCGTCGGTGCGCGGTTGAGCAGCACCGGGTGGTCCTTGATGATGTCCTCGAGGACCTCGTACACCTTCGGGTCGTCGCGCTCGACGATCTTCTTGGCCCGCTTGACCGTCTCGGCCTCGCCGCGCTTCTCCAGCTCGTGGATGATGAACGGCTTGAACAATTCGACCGCCATCGCCTTCGGCAGGCCGCACTGGTGCAGCTTGAGCTCCGGGCCCACCACGATGACGGAGCGGCCCGAGTAGTCCACGCGCTTGCCGAGCAGGTTCTGGCGGAACCGGCCCTGCTTGCCCTTGAGCATGTCCGACAGAGACTTGAGCGGACGCTTGCCCCGCCCGCGGATCGCCTTGCTGCGGCGTCCGTTGTCGAAGAGCGCGTCGACCGCCTCCTGGAGCATGCGCTTCTCGTTGCGCAGGATCACCTCCGGCGCGCGCATCTCGATGAGCTTCTTGAGGCGGTTGTTGCGGTTGATGACACGCCGGTAGAGGTCGTTCAGGTCCGACGTGGCGAACCGGCCGCCGTCGAGCGGCACGAGCGGACGAAGGTCCGGCGGAATGACCGGCACGACGTCCAGGATCATCCACTCGGGCTTGTTGCGCTCGTCCGGCGTGGCGCCGGAGTTGCGCAGCGCGTCCACGACCTTCAGACGCTTCAGCTTCTTCTTCTTCCGGTGCTGCGAGGTCTCAGTCACGATCTCGTGGCGCAGCCACTCGGCCAGCCTGTCGAGGCCGCGTCCGTCGGTGTTGCGGTCGCGAATCTTGCGATCCGGCGAGTCGAGCATGCGCAGCAGCGTGCGCACGGCCTCGGCGCCGATCTCGGCCCTGAACTGCTCATCGCCTTCCTCGCGGGCCTTCACGCGCAGGTCGTAGTACTCGTCCTCGTCCAGGAGCTCCTGGAACTTGACGTCCTGCTTGCCCGGGTTCGTGACCACGTACGCCGCGTAGTAGATGATCTTCTCGAGATCGCGCAGCGTGACGCCCATCAAGTAGCCGAGCTGGCTCGGCAACGTCTTGAAGAACCAGATGTGGGCGACCGGCACGGCCAGCTCGATGTGGCCCATGCGCTCGCGCCGCACCTTCGAGAGCGTGACTTCTACGCCGCAGCGGTCGCACACGTGTCCGCGGAAGCGGATGCGCTTGAACTTACCGCAGTGGCACTCCCAGTCCTTGACCGGGCCGAAGATACGCTCGCAGAAGAGCCCGTCCCGCTCGGGCTTGAACGAGCGGTAGTTGATGGTCTCGGGCTTGGTGACCTCTCCGAAGGACCAGCCGCGGATCTCCTCCGGTGAAGCAAGCTTCACCTGGATGAAGTCGAAGTCCGCTCCGCGCTGGTCCCTGTTCCTCGGGAAATCGATCATATCGCTTACTCTTCCTCGCCGAGAGTCACACTCAGTCCGAGCGCCTGTAGCTCCTTCACCAGCACGTTGAACGACTCCGGGATCCCCGGCTGCGGCAGGTTGTCGCCCTTGACGATGGCCTCATAGACCTTCGAGCGACCCTGCACGTCGTCCGACTTCACGGTGAGAATCTCCTGCAGCGTGTGCGCCGCGCCGTAGGCTTCCAGCGCCCACACCTCCATCTCCCCGAAGCGCTGCCCGCCGAACTGCGCCTTACCGGCCAGCGGCTGCTGCGTGACCAGGGAGTAGGGCCCGATCGAGCGCGCGTGGATCTTGTCGTCGACCAGGTGGCTGAGCTTAAGCATGTAGATGGCGCCGACCGTGACCGGGAAGTCGAAGCGGCGTCCGCTCCGTCCGTCCCGCAGCCACACCTTGCCGTTCGGCAGGATCTCGGCGTACTGCATCAGCTCCACCACCGCGTCGTCCAGGCCCGTCTTCACGCTCTTGCGGCCCTTCAGCTTGTTGATGGCCGGGAACAGGTCGCTGGGCTTCTCGCCCTTACGCTCCGCCAGCTCCTCGGAGGCTTCCAGGAGGAAGTCGACGAGCTGCCCGAACATCTTCTCCTGCTTCTTGTTCAGGTCGAGCGCAAGGTAGGCGTCCAGCGACTGCCCGATGCCTCCCGGATGCGGCTCGGTCCCGTTTCCATTGCCGTTTCCGTTCCCGCTGCCGTCCGTGCCGTTGGTGCCGGCCATGACGACGGGGAGCTGCACCGACCCGCCGAGCAACGACGCGATGTCGTCCAGTCCGGACGGCAAATCGAAGCTCAGCGACAGGGCATTTTTCACCCAGCGGAGGCCGGCGAGCTTCAGCAGCCCGCCGATCTCGTTCTCCGTGGCTCCCTGGAAGACCGGGGTCTTGGCCTCGAAGCCCAGGATGCGGGCGGCCCAGCCGAGGTGCGTCTCCAGGATCTGTCCCACGTTCATGCGGGACGGCACGCCCAGCGGGTTGAGAACGATCTCCACGGGCGTTCCGTCCGGGAGGAACGGCATGTCCTCCTCGGGCGCGATGCGGGCGATGATGCCCTTGTTCCCGTGGCGTCCGGCCATCTTGTCGCCCACGCTGATCTTGCGCTTCTCGGCGACGTAGACCTTCACGAGCTGAACCACGCCGGGCGGCAGCTCGTCGGGCTGGAAGACCTTGTCGATCTGCTCCTCGGTCTTTTCCCGGACGCGCTGGATACGGCGCTGGGCCTCGTCCACGACCCGGCGGATGCGCTCGTTGGCTTCCTTGTTGACGACCTTCAGCGTCGCGAGGTCGACCTTGTTGAAGTCGATCTCGTCGATGTCCGACTTGCCGAGCTTCGTGCCCTCGTCGTGAATCGGGTCGACCGTACCCTTCTTGAGCATCAGGGAGACGGTCTGGCGCTGGAGGATCTCGCGCAGCTCCTCGTCACGCGCCTCGGAGATCCGCCGGATCTCCTCCTTCTCGAGGCTCCGGAACCCACCGATCTTGGCGCCGTGCTCCTTCTCGAGGAGCGGATCGTCGATGCGGCGGCTGAAGATCTTGACGTCGATGACCGTGCCGCTCATGCCCGGGGGCACGCGCAGCGACGAGTCCTTCACGTCCTTGGCCTTCTCCCCGAAGATCGCGGTGAGCAGCTTCTCCTCCGGGCTCAGCTCGGTCTCGCCCTTCGGCGTGATCTTGCCCACCAGGATGTCGCCGCTGCCCACCCGGGCGCCGATGCGCACGATACCGCGCTCGTCCAGGTCGACGAGGCTCTCCTCGGCGACGTTGGGGATCTCCCGGGTGATCTCCTCCATGCCGCGCTTGGTGTCGCGGACGTGGTGCTCGAGCTCCTGGATGTGGATCGACGTGAAGACGTCGTCCTTCACCAGCTTCTCGCTGATGACGATGGCGTCCTCGAAGTTGTAGCCGTACCAGGGCATGAACGCGACGAGCACGTTGCGTCCGAGCGCGAGCTCTCCGTTGTCCGTGCTCGGCCCGTCCGCGATGATGCTGCCGGGTCCGACCTCCTCGCCCGCATGCACCAGCGGCCGCTGGTTGATGGCCGTGTCCTGGTTCGTGCGCCAGAACTTCTTGAGCCGGTAGCGGTCGAACTGCGCCAGCTTGGCCAGCGGCTGGTCCGAGCTGCCCGGCTTGACCGAGCCCGTGTCGACGATGATCTCGTCGGCCGTCACCTGGACGACCTTGCCACCCCGGCGGGCCGTGATCACGGCGCCGGAGTCCACGGCCATCTTGCCCTCGAGGCCCGTACCCACCAGCGGCGCGTCCGTATAGAGGAGCGGCACCGCCTGGCGCTGCATGTTCGAGCCCATGAGGGCGCGGTTCGCGTCGTCGTGCTCGAGGAACGGAATGAGCGCGGCGGCCACCGACACGAGCTGGTCGGGCGCCACGTCCATGTAGTCGATGTCCTCGCCCCTGAGGAGCGGGAAGTCGCCTCGCTCACGACAGAGCACGAACTCGTTCGTGAACGTCCCGTCGGCATCGAGGGGCGCGTTGGCCTGCGCGATGCGGGCTTCCTCCTCCTCGTTGGCGCTCAGCCAATCGATGCGGTTCGTGACCTTGCCGCCCGACACCTTTCGATAGGGCGTCTCGACGAAGCCCAGGTCGTTGATGCGCGAGTAGCACGTCAGCGAGGTGATGAGGCCGATGTTCGGACCCTCGGGGGTCTCGATCGGACACATGCGACCGTAGTGCGAGTAGTGCACGTCTCGCACCTCGAAGCCCGCACGCTCCCGCGTCAGACCGCCGGGACCCAGCGCCGACAGACGCCGCTTGTGCGTCATCTCGGCGAGCGGGTTCGTCTGGTCCATGAACTGGCTGAGCTGGCTGGACCCGAAGAACGCCTGGATGACCGCGGACACCGTCCGCGCGTTGACCAGGTCGTCGATGTTGATCTTCTCGGGATCCGTGTTGATGGACATGCGCTCCTTGACGAGGCGCGCCATCCGGCTCAGGCCCACGGAGAACTGGTTGGCGATGAGCTCGCCGACCGTGCGCACGCGGCGGTTCCCGAGGTGGTCGATGTCGTCGGTGAACCCGCGGCCCTCGTTGAGGCCGATGAGGTAGCCGACGATGGCCACGAAGTCGTCGGGCGTCAGGACCGTCTGGCTCCTCGGCACCTCGACGTTCAGCCGCTGGTTGATCTTGTAGCGGCCGACACGCCCGAGGTCGTAGCGCTTCGGGCTGAAGAACACACGCTCCAGAGCCGCCCGCGCCGTCTCGACGTTGGGGGCCTCGCCCGGACGCAGCAGCGAGTAGATGGCGTGCAGCGCCTCTTCCTCGCTCTCGGTCGGGTCCTTCTTGAGCGTGTTCTTGACCAGCGGGCTCTCGCCACGGCTGGTCGGCCGGTTGCTCTTGTAGATCGAGACCTTCTTGACGCCGAGGCGGCCGAGGATGCCGCAGACGTCCTCGTCGATCTCCTGGCCGTTGTCGACCAGGATCTCGCCGGTCTCGGGATCGACGATCTCCTCGGCGATGCTCTTGCCCTCGACGAGGTCGGCGAGCGCCTTCTCGTCGTCCTTCGGCAGCTTGACCGACTCCACGTCGTAGAAGAGCCGGAAGACGTCCGCATCCGTCGAGTACCCGAGCGCACGCAGCAGCGCGGTGGCCGGGAACTTCTTCTTCTTGTCGATGTGGACGTAGCAGATGTCGTTGATGTCGATGGTGAACTCGACCCACGACCCCCGGAACGGGATGATGCGCGCGCTGAACAGCTTGGTCCCGTTCGGGTGGATGTTCTCCTCGAACACGACGCCCGGCGAGCGGTGAAGCTGGCTCACCACGACGCGCTCGGCGCCGTTGATGATGAACGTCCCCAGCTCGGTCAGGAGCGGAAGATCACCGAGATAGACCTCCTTCTCGATGATGTCCTTCGGACGGCGCTCCACATCCTCGGCGCCCTCCTCCAGCTCCTCCCACACGATCAGGCGCAGCGTCGCCTTGAGCGGCGCCGCATACGTCATGTCACGCTCGATGCACTCCTCCACGGAGTACTTGGGCTCGCCCAGCGATGCCGTGACGAACTCGAGCGTGAAATTCCCGTTGACGTCGGAGATCGGGAAGATCTCGCCGAAGACGCGATCGAGCCCGAAGTCCCATTGCTCTTCCGGGCTGGTCGCCGTCTCGACCAGCTTTTCGAACGACCGGACCTGCACGTCCAGCAAGTTCGGCATCGGCATGACCGACGAGAGCTTCGCGAAGCTGACGATCGGTCTGTTGTCTTTCCGCAGTTCCAACGTGAGTCCCCCTTACCAGTCACCCGTCAAGCGGGCACCGGGCGTCTCGTGTTCGACATGGGACAAGCGCGCAAATCCCCGGCCCGTCGACACACCCCGACTTTCGGGGGTGCCCACGGCGGGGACCCGCGCATTGAGCCCGATGGCAATGCGTCGTATGCGCTCTGCCGGACCCGGAAGCGTGGCCGTCCTGGCACGGACGGAAAACGCGTATCCGACTCCTCTTACTTCAGGGCGACCGACGCGCCGACTTCCTCGAGCTTGGCTTTCATCTGCTCCGCCTCTTCCTTCGACGCGGCCTCCTTGACGGTGTTCGGCGCTCCGTCGACCAGGTCCTTGGCGTCCTTCAGCCCGAGCCCGGTGAGCTCGCGCACGACCTTGATGACCTGGATCTTCTTGTCGCCGACGCCCTCGAGAACGACATCGAACTCGTCCTTCTCTTCCTCGACGGCCGCTTCCGGAGCGGCACCCGCCGCGGCGGCGGGCGCCACGGCGACCGCCTGGACGTTGAACTTCTCCTTGAACGCGTCGACGAACTCGGACAACTCGAGAACGGTCATGTTCCCGATGGTATCGAGCAGCTCTTCGTGCTTGGTTGCCATGCTTGCCGCTTCCTCCTGATTGACCCCGGCCTCGGCCGGCGATTGAGAATATTGCCTGTCCGCCCGCGCGGACGTTCTAACCGTCTGCCTGCCCGCGCTTCTCCTTCAGCGCATCGAGGAGGCCGGCCATCTCCTGAAGCTTCGCCTCGAGCGCGCCGGCCAGAGCCTGGAGCGGTGCCTCCATGACACCGGCCAGCTCCGCCAGGAGCTGCTCACGCGGCGGAAGCTTCGCGATCCGGTCGATCTGCTCTGGCTGGAGCACCTTCTGCTCGAGCACCGCGAGCTTGAACGCCGGCTTGTCCTGGTGCGCCTTCGCGAAGTCCGAAAGGACCTTCGCGGGCGTCACCACGTCTTCGTATCCCAGCACCAGGCCGGTGGGCCCGGTGAAGCTCTCGCTGATGTCGGGGAGCTCGGTCTCGCCGAGCGCCCGCTTCGCGAGCCGGTTCTTGACGACGACGTACTCCGCGCCGGACGCCTTCAGCTCCCGGCGCAGCGTAGTGATCGCCTTCACGTCCAACCCGGTGAAGTCCGTCAGGTAGACCACCGGAGCCCGACCGAGGCGCTCCGAGAGGTCCGCGACGAACGACTCTTTACCCGTGCGGTCCATCCTCACGCCCTCCGGTACAGGTTCGGGTCGATGGCCACGCCCGGCCCCATCGTGCTGGAGACCGTGACACTGCGGACATAGGCACCCTTCGCGCTGGAGGGACGCCCGCGCATGATCTGATCCATGAACGCGACCAGGTTGTCGCGCAGCTGGACTTCGCTGAACGACACCTTACCGATCGGCGCATGCACGTTGCCCGTCTTGTCGACGCGGAACTCGATCTTACCCGCCTTGATCTCCTCGACGGCCTGGCCGACGTCCATCGTGACGGTCCCGGCCTTGGGCGTGGGCATCAAGCCCCGCGGGCCGAGCACGCGACCCAGCGGCCCCACCTTGCCCATCATGTCGGGTGTCGCCACGCACACGTCGAAGTCGAGCCAGCCTTCCTTGATCTTGTCGACGAACTCGACACCGACGTAATCGGCACCGGCCTCTTCCGCTTCCTGCGCCTTGTCGCCCTGTGCGATCACCAGCACCCGGACCGACTTTCCGGTGCCGTGCGGCAGAACCACCGTGCCGCGCACCACCTGATCGGCCTTCCTGGGATCGACGCCGAGGCGGGTCGCCACTTCGACGGTCTCATCGAACTTCGCGTTCGACAGCTCCTTGACGAGCTTCACCGCCTCATCGGGCGTGAACTTGACGCCGGCCGGCACCGCGGAGCGGGCGGCGGCGAATCGCTTACTGGACTTTGGCATTCCATTCGAGCCGGCTCGTCAACCCTCCCACCGCTGGCGGCTCTCAGACGGTGGTACGCGGGCGAGGGTGGGTGAAGTTCCGTGACCTCGCTCAGCCCTCGACTTCGACGCCCATCGAACGGGCGGTTCCTGCGATCATCCTCATGGCCGCTTCCGTGTCCGCGGCGTTGAGGTCGGGCATCTTGGATTCGGCGATCTCGCGCAGCTGCGCACGCGTGATCTTCGCGACCTTGTCCCTGTTGGGTACGCCCGATCCCTTCGGGATTCCCAACGCACGACGAATCAGCACGGCCGCCGGAGGCGTCTTCGTGATGAACGTGAAGGACCGGTCCGCGTAGACCGTGATCTCGACGGGTGTCGTGATCCCTTGCTTGTCCTGGGTGCGCGCGTTGAACTGCTTGCAGAACTCCATGATGTTCACGCCGTGCTGGCCCAACGCGGGGCCCACAGGCGGAGCCGGGTTGGCCTGTCCGCCCGGCACATGGAGCTTGATGAAGCCGATGACCTTCTTCGCCATGGTCTCAGTAGCCCTTCAGCTGTGTATAGTCGAGCTCCACCGAGGTCGGACGCCCGAACAGGGAGACTTCCACCTTCACCTTCCCCTTGTCGGCGTACACTTCCTGGATCGTGCCCGAGAAGTCCGTGAACGGACCCTGCATCACTTCGACGACTTGACCCACGTGGAACGGAATCTCCTCGTGGGCTTCCTCCTCCTTCTCGACCTCTACGCCCAGGATCTTGTTCATCTCGTCTTCGCGTAGCGGCTGCGGCGCCTTGCCGGAGCCCACGAACTTGATGACACCCTGGATGTTGTTG
The DNA here is from genome assembly GCA_046704545.1 of Longimicrobiales bacterium. Lineage (GTDB taxonomy): Bacteria > Gemmatimonadota > Gemmatimonadetes > Longimicrobiales > Gaopeijiaceae > SZUA-318. Next base: position 769 of record JBJKRT010000089.1, on the reverse strand, counting down.
ATGGTGTGTATGGTCCGCTCGTTGAGGTCCATATGCACCAGAACGTAGCCCGGGTACAGCCGCTTCGTGACGGTGACACGCTTCCCGTTGCGGATCTCCACGACCTCCTGGGTCGGGACGAGAACCTCCGCGATCTCGGGCGACGACGACTGGGAGGTCTCCTCCTCGATACGCCGCTGCACGAGCTTCTGGACCTTGTTCTCGTGACCGGAATAGGTCTGGACCGCGTACCACCGCATCTCGTCGGACATCAGGCCCCGAAGATCCCCATGACCTGCTGCAGGATGATCCGGACCACGCTGTCCATGACCCAGATCACGAGCGAGATCGCGATCGTGAACGCGATGACCACCATCGTGGCGTTCTTGAGCTGCTCCCAATCAGGCCACGTGACCTTCATGAGCTCGGCCCAGCACTCCTCGAGGAAGGTCCGGGTGTTCCTGTAATGGTCGACGACCGCCATGGGCTACTTCGTTTCCTTGTGAAGCGTGTGCTTACGGCAGCGCGGGCAGAACTTCTTGAACTCCACGCGCCCGGGATGCAGACGCTTGTTCTTCGTGCTCGTGTAGTTCCGCTCCTGACAATCGGAGCAGGCGAGGATCACTCTATCTCGCGGCATGGCTCTTTGTTCCTGAAGAGTGCTACTCGATGACTTCGGTGACGACGCCGGCGCCCACCGTGCGGCCGCCCTCGCGGATCGCGAACCGCAACTCCGGGTCCATCGCGATCGGCGTGATCAGCTCCACTTCCATCTGCACGTTGTCGCCCG
>JBJKRT010000088.1:0-19725 GCA_046704545.1 Longimicrobiales bacterium | reverse complement strand
CTGGAGGTAGCCCGACCAGCTCACCGCCACGGCGATGTTGCCCACCGCGTACTCGATGATGAGGTCCCAGCCGATGATCCACGCCACGATCTCGCCCAGCGTCGAGTAGGCGTAGGTGTAGGCGCTTCCCGACTCGGGAATCATGGCCGCGAACTCGGCGTAGCACAGGGCCGCGAAGCCGCACGCGATCGCCACACCGATGTAGGAGAGGACGAGCGCCGGGCCGGCGCCCACGTGGTCGGCGCCGCCCGCGATCGCCGTGCCGGCGGCCGAGAAGATACCGGCCCCGATGATGGCGCCGACCCCGAGCGCGGTCAGCTGCCACTTGCCGAGCGTACGCTTGAGGCTGGTGTCGAGGGCGTCTTCCACCCGCTTGGGGATGGGCTTCCGTCGAAAGAAATCGCTCACGATGGAGGTCCTCACGTTCGGGTCGGGCGGCCTGCCGGTCGAGGCAACTGACGTCGCGCGGACCCTCTCGTCAACCCGAGGTGGCGTCGGTCTCCGGCCCCGGCCTCCGCAGAGCCACGGCTGCGTACGGCAGGAGCAGCGCCAGCACGACCGCTCCGAAGAGTCCCGGGGCCCACGTCGCGATCTGCCCGAGCAGCACGCCGCCCACCGAGGGGCTCAAGGCGCGGTCGAGGCTGTCGATGGACGCCCCCACGCCCAGAACGCTGCCGACGTCGTCGGGGTGCACCGCGTGCGAGAGCGCGCTGCGCGACACCGCGCCGAAGACGCCCCCCGCGAACGAGATGGGCAGGAGCACCACGAGCAGGAACGGAACGTTCGGGGCGAAGCCCCACGCGAGGAGCCCCGCCGCCATCAGAGCCGCCATCCCCACGATCAGTCCATTCTCCGAGAAGCGCTTGCTCACCTGGCCGACCAGACCGCCCTGCACGATCACGATCGTGACGCCCACGTAGGCGAGGACATAGCCGGTCGTCTCGGCCGTGAGTCCCAGATGGTACTGGGCGTACAGCGGGAAAATCGTCTCGAAGGTGGCGAAGGCCAGACCGTAGAAGAATCGAATCCGGAGGAGGCCGCCGGCGCGGTCCCTGGACAAGAGGTGGCGCATGCCGGCGCTCATCTGGCGCCACGGGCGCGTCCGTGCATGCGCGCGACGCTCGGGCCCGACCGACTCGGGGAGCACGAATGCCACCGCTACGGCGTTGAGCGCGGCCATGCCGGCGGCCACGAACACCGGGAGGGCGTAGCCCCAACGGCTCAGGAATCCACCCATCGCCGGTCCGAGGATGAAGCCCATGCCGAACGCGGCTCCGATCAAGCCGAAGTTACGCGCCCGGTTCTCCGACGTGCTCACGTCGGCCACGTAGGCTTGGGCCACCGAGATGTTGCCGCCCGTGATGCCGTCGAGCAGACGTGCCGCGAACAGCATCCACAGGGTGTGGGCGAGCCCGAAGAGCAGGAAGCCGACCGAGGTGCCGACGATGCTCAACAGCAGGATCGGGCGGCGGCCGAAACGGTCGGACAGCCCACCGAGAATCGGCGCGCCGAAGAGCTGTGCCACCGCGTAGGAGCCCACCAGCAGTCCCACCACCGTCGGTGACGCACCGAAGGTCTCCGCGTAGAACGGAAGGAGCGGCAGGATCAGGCTGAAGCCCAGCAGGTCGACGAAGACGACCGCCAGGAGGATGGGGAGGCTTCCGCGGGACGTGTCTGCGTTCGGCGGCGTCGCGGGCATCGGGCGGGGGCTGTGGATGGACGGGTGAGGCGACCCGGAGATTAGAGAGGGAGTGGAGGGATGGGAAGGGGAGACGGGGTGGGTCACCACCCCGTCTCCTCACGAAGGTCAGAGTGTCCCGGACGCGCCCGGGGTGCCCGCGGCCTGCGAAGGAGCCGTCGCGCTCGCGCCGCTGAAGGCGTTGTAGAGCCAGGCGAAGATCGCCCCGCCCACGAGTCCGTCGACCAGGCCGTAGAGGGTACCCACCACCACACCCACGAAGCCCGACGTGGCCGCGTATCCGGGGTAGATCGAGCGCGCCAGGTCGAGGAACGCCGCACCGTAGCCGGTCCAGATCAGGTTCCCGATGCCGACGAGCAGGATCGAGCCTGCCCACGTGATCCCGAACGCCAGGGCGGTGCCTTTCACGGAGAGCTTCATCATGATCTCCCTTGCAGGGGTGGATCCAGCGTCCCGAGGGGCGGGACGGAACCAACCTGCGCGCCCAAGCCGCCCTTGTCGAGGAAAATCCGGCCGGCGAGCTTACTCTTCTCCGCTCGCGACCGTCACCCGAGAAGTGCGGAACGAGGAGGCCATCCCGTGGACATGACACGCCGGAACCGCATCGCCCAGTGGGCATTCGACGCGCGGAGCATCCTGGGACGCTTCCACGTCTGGCTCGACGACGTCGAGGTGAGCCCGGTGCTCGAGGAGGGAAACGGAGAGGCGTTCGTCGGTGACGCGCTCGAGCGGGCGTTCATCACGGCGGCTGCGGTCACCGCGGTCGGTACGCGGCTCTTCGGGCGCTACGGCGAGGCCGATGGAGGCGACAAGAGGACCGTCAACCGCGTGAAGAAGGATGCCGACGCGGCGTCGGCCTATGTGCTCTCCGAAGCTCTCTGGTACCTGACGCGTAGCCTGCCGGAGAACCACGCGCTCATGGTGAGCCTCGGCGAAGGGCTGATGCCCAAGGCCGGAGAGACGCCCGAGATGGGCGCCAACCCCCAGCTCGGCTTCGGGCGCGTATATGCCCGTCCCCAGGTGGCCCGGTTCGTGGACCGTTGCGTGCGTCGTCTGCTGAACGAGCGGGGCTACGGGTGGCCGGAGTTCTGGAGCGACACGCAGGCGGAAGGAATCACGGTCTGGGGCGCCGCAATCGACACGCTCGAGAACACGTCGCGCTTCGCCGAAGGCAGGCCCACCGGCCCCATGACCGTGCTGCACGTCTTCGACCAACCGCTCAAGGTGGCGCGGCCCTACGAGGGCTACGTCGGCACGCTGGTGCTACCCCGCGAGGTCGTGGAGCAGGCGGCCGAGCGGTCCGTGCTCATCGACTTCCTCGCGCCGCGCAAGCTCGTCATGGAGGCCATCCAGACGACGTATCCCGGCATCCTGCCCGAGCATATCCACGTCTGGACGTTGGGTGGACCGTCGCGCGAACCGCGGATCGGGGGGCTATGGCGGACCTGGAAGGAGTTGGGTGCGCACCTCGTGGAGGACGGCTGGGCGGTTCCCGGGACGGGGGTCGGCGCGTTCACCGATTCGGGCACGTACGCGCCTTGCTTCCGGGTGGGGCCGTTCGAGGACGAGGAGGGCCGGACCCACCTGTTCATCTGTGATGGATACGCCGCCTCCGCGGAGGGGGTGCAGGGTGCGAGCCTCGATCCCGTGCTGGAGACCCGCACGTCGCTCTGTCTGTTCTCGTCCCACTTCGAGGGGCCCTGGGACCGGGAGCCTCGGATCGTACACCTGGATCCCGAGTCCGACGAGTTCGAGCAGGCGCTCACGCAGGTCGTCGGCGCCGAAGCCGACGTCGACGCATACCGGGAGAACCTCCGGGAGGCGCGCGCCGCGGAGCTCCCGCTCGGACGCCGCACGCTGCAGGCCGACGACTTCTTCCCGAACAAGGAATGGCAGCTCCTGAGCCTCGCCGCGTGCATGTTGCCCGATCCCTACACCGGTCTCCCCGGCGTGGAGCGGGTAGGGGACGCCACGTACCGCGTGACGACGCGGGCGTCGACGCGCGGGCGCATGGTCGACGTGACGCTGACCCTGCGCGAGATGGAGCCGGCCGCCGAGATGCGCCGGTGCTTCACGCCGCTCCTCGACCGATTCTACGCGGGCCAGGAGTACGAGTCGCGGCCGGTGAAGGTCTCCGATTCGGGGCGTATCCGGAACGAGCTCCAGACGCTGTGCGCGGAAGCCATCGAATACCTGCCGGAGGACCGGATGGTCGTGCATTTCGATCGCATCGACGACGAGGTCATGCCGGCGGACAAGAAGGCGCTCATCCGGAAGGTCCTGGCATGGTACCGCCGAAACCATCCGGTGTGGTTCGGCTGGCTGGAGACCGACTGAGCGAACGGTGGTCGGGGCCTCGCCGCTGCCGCCGCGGTGCGGCTACACGTTGAAGCGGACGTGCAGAATGTCGCCGTCGCCGACGACGTAGTCCTTTCCCTCGATCTGGAGCAGGCCCGCATCCTTCACCGCCTGCTCCGATCCGTGCTCCATGAACGTCGCGTACGGGATCACCTCGGCGCGGATGAACCCGCGCTCGAGATCGGAATGGATCGCGCCGGCGGCCTCGCGTGCGTGCGTGCCCCGTCGCACGGTCCAGGCCCGCACTTCATCCTCACCGACCGTGAAGAACGAGATCAGGTCCAGGAGTCCGTAGGCGGCGCGGATGAACCGGGCCAGTGCGGATTCCTCCAATCCCAGGTCCTGGAGGAAGGCGGCCTGATCGGCGGGGTCGAGGTCGGCGATCTCCGCTTCCACGCTCGCGGACAGGCACAGACCGGCCGCCCCGAGCTCCTCGAGCCGGGCCGTGACGTCGGCGGGGATCGGGTCCGCCGCGCGTGTCTCCTCGCGATTCAGCGCGACCAGCAGCGGCCGGTCGCTCAGCAGGCCGTAGCCACGGAGCAGGCCTCGATCGAGTGCCGCGGGCGAAAGCGAGCGTAGCGGCCGCTCCTCTTCGAGGGTGGCCTGCATCTTCTCGAACGCGGCGATTTCGGCTGCGTCGGCGCGCTCCTTGCGGGCTCGCTCCAGGCGCCGCTCCACGATCTCGAGGTCCGCCAGAACGCATTCCGTGTGGAAGGCTTCGAGGTCGGCGGCCGGATCGGCTTCGCCCTCCAGGGCGGGGTTCGCGAAGTCCCGGAGCACCAGGCACAGCGCCTGCTGGTCGCGAATCTGCTGGAGCGACCTGCGCGAGAGACCCTTCTTCTCGGCTCCGTGCTCACCGGGCACGTCGCAGAAGCTCATCTCCGCATACGTGGTCTTGCGCGGCTTGAAGATGGCCGAGAGCGCGTCGATGCGCTCGTCCGGCACCCTGACGGTTCCGAGCCGGACCTCCCCGCCGAACCCGACCGGCACGTCGAGGCCGGTCATCGCGTTGAATACAGTTGTCTTGCCCGACCCGGCAAAGCCTACGAGTCCGATCTTCATCGTGGGGATATGTCGTCGTGTTCAAGGAGGTCGTCCGAGAGTCCATCAAGATACCCACGCATCGGGACCACATTGAAGTAGGTGCGCAACATGGCATGAGGCAGGTCCAGATCCTCGAGGATCCACTTCCGGGCGTGGTCGGCTGAAAGGCCGGAGGACGGGATGGACGTGAGCTGTCGCCAGGGAAGCATCGGGGTGCCCCCGGAGCGCAGCGATTCGCTTACACCACGCGCCACGCGGCCGACCTTCCCGACGTGCTGTACGGCGAACGCGCCCAACACCTCGTCTCCCGGGGATGCCAGGATCTCGGCATGATGCCGTTTCAGCGTGTCGAGCGTCTCGAAGAGGAGCTCGATGAGCTCTTGATCACGGTTCGGGCCGTGTCGCCGCGGCGGGGCGTCTTTGCGAGCCAGATCGGCTCGCCGCGCGACCATGCGATCTCCTTCGACCCACACCAGAAGATGGTCGCCGGGCCGGAGGCCGAGGCGAGCTCGCACTTGCTTGGGAATCGTGGTCTGCCCCTTCGACGTGAGCTTCGCGAGCATGGTGGGAGCCTCCGGGATCGGTGGACGTATGCCGCTCCCAGCGTCGGTAAGGAATCCCGGATTCCTTACTTCCTTACCGAGAGGGAGAGGGTTCCCCGTTCGCGGGTCGCTCCGGTACGTATCAGCTTCGAGGGTAGCCCGTCCATGTTCGTTCGGGACGGCCGGGCACCTCTCAGGTCGACTCCCGCTCAGCCAGCGCCTCGCCGGCGCGCGTCCACCGCTCCATGGCGCGGGACAGACGGTCCTGGGCGTCGGCGAGCTCCTGCTTCATGGCGACGGCTCTGCGCACGCCCTCGGGGGTGTCGTAGAGCGAGCCGTCCGCCAGGGCGCGCTCGAGCTCCGCCGCCCGGGTCTCGAGCTCGTGGATCTCCACCTCCGAAGATTCCACCTCCGCACGCAGCGCCCGGATCCTGGTCCGCTCCGGGTCGGGACGGCCGGGTCCGCGTCGGCGGGCACCGTTCCTCCCGCGTCCGCCCTTGCCTCCGTCGTCACGTTTCGTCTCGCGGGCGCGCTTCTCCGCCTCGTCGGCCGCTGCCGGTTCCTGCGCGGTCCGGCTCTCCTCCCAGTCGGTGAACGTCCCCGGATACTCCGTGATCGTCACGTCTTCGAGCGCCCAGACGCGGGTCACCAGAGAACGGAGCAGAGCCCGGTCGTGGCTCACGAGCAGCACCGTTCCCTCGAATCCGTCCACGGCGTCTTCGAGTGCTTCCACCGATTCGACGTCGAGGTGGTTCGTCGGCTCGTCCAGCAGGAGAAAGTTGGCGCGGGAGAGCATGAGCATCGCCAGCGCCACGCGGGCACGCTCACCGCCGGAAAGGGTGTCGGCGGTCCGTTGGACGCTTTCGCCCGGGAAGCCGAAGCGCCCGAGGTGGGCCTGAACCTGCCCGCGGTTCCAGAAGGGACGCAGATCGTAGATGATGTCGAACAGGGATCGTCCCGGAGGGATCTGGGTCAGATCCTGCCGGTAGTACGCGAGCTCGATCGACGCGCCCACGCGGAGCTCGCCGCCCTGGGTCGGTCGCATACCGGCGACTGCGTTCAGCAGCGTGGACTTGCCTGTGCCGTTGGCTCCGACGAGTCCGACCACCTCTCCCCGCCGGATGAGGCCGTCGAAGCCGTCGAGCAGAACCCGGTCGTCGACCGACAGGCGCAGGTCCCGCGCCACCATGACCTGATCGCCGCCCCGTTGCCTGGGCTCGAGCCGCAGAGACATCGATGCGTCTTCGGAGGGAGGCGGGCTGAGGCGCGGGAGCCGGGCCAGTCGCTTGCGGCGTCCCTTCGCCTGACGGCTGAGCTGGCCCGCGATGTTGCGCCGGATGTAGTCTTCCTCCTTTGCGATGACCCGCTGCTGGGCCTGGTAGGCTCGCTCCTGGGTGAGCGCGCGCTGCGCGTGCTGCTCCACGAACGCGCTGTACGTGCCCGTGTACGGCGTCACCGTGCCCGCCTCCACATGGAGCGTGTGGTCCGTGACGTTCTCCAGGAACTCACGGTCGTGGCTGACCAGCACCACCGTGGCGTCCAACCCCTTCAGGTACTCCTCGAGCCAGCGCATCGTGTCCAGGTCGAGGTGGTTGGTCGGCTCGTCGAGGAGAACCATGTCGGCGGGCGCCGCGAGCTGGCGGGCCAGTCCAATGCGGCCGGCCTCGCCGCCACTGAGCTGCCCGACCGGTTGCGTGCGGGCCCGGTCGGAATCGAAGCCGAGTCCCTGGAGCACGGCGTCCACCCGCGCCTCCATCTCGTAGCCGCCCTCGCGCCTGAAACGCTCCAGATCGCGGTCGTAGCGGGCCAGCACGCTCTCGTCGGCCGATCCGTCGCCGTCGGCGAGCGCGCGCGCTTGCTGGGCGAGGGAGCGCTCGAGCGCCCGCAACTCGTCGAAGGAGCCTGCCGCCGCTTCCCAGACCGTGGTCGCGCCCGGAAAGACGCGATGCTGGTCGAGCAGCGTGATGCGCAGCCCGGGCGTCCGTGTCAGCGTTCCGCGGGCGGGCTCACGGTTGCCTACGACCAGGTCCAGGAGCGTCGTCTTGCCGGTGCCGTTGCGTCCGACGATGCCCCACCGCTCTCCACGGCTCACCGTGAAGCTCACGCGCTCCAGGAGCGGGGTGCCGCCGTACTCCACGGCGACATCGGACACGACGATCTGGGGCTCGGGCACCCGGGCGAACGGTCAGGAGGACGAGGCTGCGGTGACGATCACGCCTGCACGAGTCCCCGGCGCCGCATCTCCTCGTCGAAGGCCACGGCCTCCCAGTCGTCCTCGAAGCCGATCTGTCCGGGGGAAGGGAGGTAGGACGTGAGGTCGACATCGCCGAGCTCGCGGTCGAACGAGCGCTGGTCGCGCTCGTCGGCCTGGGCCTGGGTATCGCCCGTATCGTACACGACCTCGCCGAGCTCCTTGCCTTCCAGGCCCTGTTGACGCCGCACCGTTTCCGCGCCCACGAACTGACGGCGGATCTCGGGGAACCGGAAGGTGAGTCGCCCTTCCGCGTCCGGCTCCACGTCGGCGTCGAACTCGGTGGCCAGCTCGTTCAGCACGGCCTCCACCTTCTTGCGCTCGACCTTGCGCTCCAGCCGCGACGAGACGTGCTCCGTCGCGTCCTCGACGGTGACGCCCGCGTTCGGGCCCAGGGCATCGGCATACACCATCCCCAGGACGACCCGTCGGACGTTGCGCTTCTTCCTGCGCCGATTCTCTCTCGCGACGCCGAGCATGCGTAGCCCGGGAATCGCGAAGAACATCAGGCTGAAGATGACGGGCACCACGACCAGTCCGACGAACGCCGCCGGTCCGCCGATGTGGAGCCGGGGAAAGATGAACCACGGTGCGGTGGCGCCGGCCACCAGGGTGAACGCGTTCATCCCGCCCACGACCATGTTGGCGCCGGCCGAGTTGCCCGTGAGGGGCTGCGGGTATTCCAGACGCATCCAGGCGGGGTTGGGCTCCCGAGCCGTCACCCGTCCGTGCGCGCTCATCATGAGCGACGGGAACGCGTAGGCCAGCTCTCCGTTGGGCGCCACGAGCGGCTCACCGTCATAGGCGCCCACCAGCCGTCCCATCTCCTCCTCGGCTTCCGGTACCGACAGACCCGTATGCTCCACCAGATCGGCCGCCGAGATGACGCCGTTCCGTGCGCGCACCAGCCGCAGGGTGGTGCGGTCGAGCTGCTGCGGCGTGGCCCGGGGCCGGTCGGGCCCGAACACGAAGGCGAAGACCTTCTTGTAGAAGGGGACCTTGTCTTCCTTGTCGAGCGAGCGCTCCCAACGGTGGCCGTAGTACGGCCGGCCGATGTACCAGCGCGGTCCCCAGATCCAGTACCAGAACCACAGATTCGGCATCCCGAAGACGTCGCCGCCGCCACGCCTGCGCCCCCCGCCTCCCCACCCACCGCGCCGGTTGTTCCCTCCGCCCTGCTGGTTGGCGAACAGCGCCATGATGACGAGGACCACCATGATGACGAAGTAGACCACGAGCATCACGACGATCCACGCCTTGAAGACCTTCTGGAACAGGCTCCAGGCGCGACGCTTGAAGCGCGCGAGCCACGGCTCGGTTCCCCGCTCGATGAGCTTCGGATCGAACTCGTAGAGGAGCTCACCCGAGTCCGTCACCGCGAGGTGCCCGCGGTGGCTCTCAAGCAGGGACTTCAGGGCTGCCCTGGAGTCTTCGGTTGCGAGGCCCGTCGCGGCCACCACGTCTCCAACGGTGGCGGTTCCGCCCAGGCGGCGGAGCGCGGCGAGGATGTCGTACTGTCGGTCGGCGAGTTCGAGCGTGCTCACGGGCTTATATGCGCAGTCGGAGTAGGTTCAGGCATCTTGGTACTACGAGAGGGCCGGAGGGATCCTTCCCTCCGGCCCTCGGAGCCATCCGTGCACTCCCGTAACGGCGGCTACATGCCGAGCGAGAGCGTGGGAATCTTCCCGTTCATCTTCCGGTTGAACGCCGGCAGCGCCTCGCTCACGAGCTTCTGGTAGTCCGTCGTGGCCGCCTCGAGCTTCTGCTCGATACCGGCGAGCACCTGCATCGACGCGACGGTCGGCCTGTGGTCGGCGCCTCCGGCCACGTCACCGCCGCCCGACCCGACCTCGGCCGACAGCCAGACCAGGTTCAGGTAGACGTGGTACGAGCTCGGATACCACTTGTCGTCGCTCTGCATCGCCGGGCGCGACAGGAGCTGCACCTCCACGTCGTACGCCTGCTTCCCGAACGCCTCGAGTGCCTTGCGCACGCTCGAGTTCCGCCGGTTGGCGGCGATCTGGTCCTGGATCTGCTTCCGCAGGATCTCGAGATGGTTGATCATCCCGACCGTCTTGTCGAGATCGCCGTTGATGCGGATCTGAGCCTTCGTGGAGGCCTCGAGGTCGGCTTCGCTCGCCGCGATCTTCGGATCCTTGATGACCACGAAGGGCCGCTCGTAGCTCTTGCCGGCCACCGTCAGACGCGCCGTGTAGTGTCCGGGCGCCGCGATCGGACCCGTGCGCTGCGCACCCTGGATCCCCCAGTGGACCACCGGCCGCGTCGAATCACCCTGGAACCGCGGCTCGTGGAAGATGTCCGGATTGTCGGAGACCGTGCGCAGCGCCGGCTGCTCCGGACCGGTGTACCGGAGATTCCAGGTCGCCGTGTTCAGGCCCTCGACCGTCAACAGATCCTCGGAGCTGATGACCGATCCGCTGCCGTCGAGGATGTCGAGCTTGGCCTTGCCGGCCTGGCCCGGTGCGACGTCGAACAGGAAGTCCGCGTTGCCGCTGCGCGCCATCCTGAACGCGTCGTGCGGCTTGTACAGGTAGGTCGCCGTGCCGGGCTTCGGAGCCTGGTCGGACTGCTCGAGCCGCGTGATGTCCCTGAGCACCCAGAGGCCGCGCCCGTACGTCGAGATCACGACATCGTGGTACCGCGGAGCGACCACGATCCAGCTGACCTCCGCGGGCGGCAGCCCGTTCTGGAGACGCGTCCAGTGCTTGCCGTCGTTCAGCGTGTAGTAGAAGCCGTGGCCCGTTCCGGCGAAGAGCATGCCCTTGCGGTTCGGATTCTCGGTGACGGCCATGACGTAGTCGAGCGGGCTGCTCGAGGGCAGGTCGCCGCTGATGTTCGTCCACGTCTTGCCCATGTCCGTCGTCTTCAGGATGTACGGCTTCGTGTCGTTGTCGAGATGGTAATCCACCGCGACGTAGGCTGTGGCCGGATCGAAGTGCGACGGCTGGATCTTGCGGATCGTGCCCCACAGGGGGAGGTGCATGTTCTTCGTGACGTCGTTCCACGTCTTCCCGCCGTCCGGCGTGTACCACAGCTTGCCGTCGTTCGTCCCGGCCCAGATCAGGCCCTTCTGGATCTTCGACGGGGCGATGGCGAACACGACTTCACCGTAGAACTGGCCGAGGTTGTCGCCGTTGATGCCGCCCGAGAAGACGATGCGCGACGAATCCCTGGTCGACAGGTCCGGGCTGATCACCTTCCAGCTGTGGCCCCTGTCACTCGTCTCGAAGATGACCTGACAGCCGTAGTAGACCTTGTTGGTGTCGAACGGGTCGATTGCCAGCGGGGGCGTCCAGTGGCACCGGTACTTCACGTCGTTCGGCGGCGAGTCCAGCGTGTGCCGCCACGGAGCCACGGAGTGGGCGATCCCTATGCGGGCGTCCCAGCGCGTCACCTCGTTTCCGTAGCACGATGCCCAGACGACGTTCGGGTCGTTCACGTCGGGAAGGGTGAAGCCCGACTCGCACCCGCCGAGGCCGGACTGCCACTCGGGCCCTCGGCGTCCCCGAGCGAACGGATTGAAGGCGCGTCGTCCACGGTCTCCACTGCCCGCCGGCTGATAGGAGGGCACGTTCGAAACCTCGACCGGAGCGTTGCTCGGGCCCCGCATCGTGCCGTCGTCCTGGCGGTTGCTGTACACCCAGTACGGCACCTGCTGGTCGATGGCCACGTGGTACATCTGGCCGATCGGCAGGACGATCCGCTTGAAGTGCTGCGCGTGATCCGTGGTGATGCCGGCTCCACCGTCGCCGGTGACGGCCCAGTGGTCGGGGTTCTTCGGGTCCATCCAGATGTCGTGGCAGTCGCCGCAGCCGCGATCGGTGTGCGCGAACGTCAGCCCTCCGTCCGTCGAGCGATGGAAGCTGCTGTTGGCCACCAGCACCTCGTCCTCGTTCATCGGATTGACGCGGATGCGGATGTAGTATCCGGCGCGCCCGATCAGCGTCCGGTCCCAGCTCACCCGCCGCCACTTCTTGCCGCCGTCGTCCGAGCGCCAGACCGATCCCTGGTTGTGCGTCTCGATCAGCGCGTAGACGCGCTTGGAGTCGGACGGCGCCACGGCGACGTCGATCTTCCCGAGCGGGCTGTGCGGGAGCCCGTTGGTCAGATGCTTCCAGTGCTTGCCGCCGTCGTGGGTCACGTACACGCCGCTGCCCGGGCCGCCGTCGTTCTCGACCCAGGTGTGCATCATGATCTGCCACTCGCCGGCGAAGAGGGTGTTCGGGTCGTGCGCGTCCATCGAGAGGCCCGAGCAGCCGGTCTTCTCGTTCACGAACAGGACGCGCTTCCACGTCTTGCCGCCGTCGGTGGTCTTGAAGACGCCGCGCTCCTGCTGCGGCGCGGTCGTCGTGCCAAGGGCGCACACGTAGACGATGTCGGGGTTCGTCGGATGGATGACGATCGTGCCGATCCTGCCGGTCTTCGGCAGGCCCATGTGGGTCCACGTGTCACCGCCGTCCACGGACTTGTAGACACCGTCGCCCATCATGTCCGCATCGCGGATGGCCCAGGCTTCGCCCGTTCCGGCCCAGACGATGTTCGGATTCGACGGGGCGACGGCCAACGCGCCGATCGCCTGCACGTCCTGATCGTCGAACGTGGGCTTGAAGGTCTTGCCCCCGTCCGTGGTCTTCCAGACCCCGCCCGCGGCGGCACCGACGAAGTAGGTCATGGTGTCGCCCGGGATGCCGGCGATGGATGCTGCGCGCCCTGCGCTGCGGGGTCCCAGATACTGGAAGTGGAGTGGCTCGGCCGGGTGAGGCCGTGGTCCGCGAGGCGGACCGCCCCTTCGTTGAGCGAAGACCGTGCTCGGCGCGAGGGCCAGAGCGATCAACAATGTGATCGACGCGAGACGATCCCTACGCATCGGTATCTCCTTGCGGAAGAGCCGGACGGGCCATGGAGAAGAGGCCCGTTCCACGGAAAGGACCGGATACCATACGCGGCGATCCGTGATCACGCTACCATCCCTCCGCAACGCCTTCGCGGCGCGCTCCAGCCTCTGTCGTCGGTCGTACGGACGCCTGTAGAATGTCATATCCCACACGCTCTCATGGAGTCGACGATGAAGAGGCATGAACGCACGTCTGCGGGGTTCGTTACTCTCACGGCGGTGCTCGGGCTCGGTGCCCTGCTCGGAGCCGCTCCGCGTTCGGCACGTGAGGGCGGCCCCGGCGGGCACAGAGGGGCTCACGAAGTCGCGATCCCGGCGCGTCTCCCGCTCGACAACGGCCTTGCCCGAACGCCACCGATGGGATGGAACAGCTGGAATCACTTCGGCTGCAACGTGAGCTCGAAGCTCATCCGCGAGACGGCGGACGCGATGGTGGCCTCGGGTATGAAGGACGCCGGCTACCGGTACGTGGTCATCGACGACTGCTGGCAGGTCGCACGCGATGCGAACGGACGGATCGTGCCCGATTCGACCCGCTTTCCCGAAGGGATGAAGGCGCTGGCGGACTACGTTCACTCCAAGGGGCTGAAGTTCGGGCTGTACACGGACGCAGGCCGACGGACCTGTCAGGGCCGCCCGGGCTCGTATCAGCACGAGGACCAGGACGCCCGCACGTACGCGGAGTGGGGTGTGGACTACGTGAAGGTCGACTGGTGCAACTCCCGCGGGCTGGATGCCCGAACGCGGTACGGAATCTTTCGCGACGCGCTGAAGAAGGCAGGGAGGCCCATCGTGTTCAGCATCTGCGAGTGGGGCACCAACGAACCGTGGGAGTGGGGCCCGCAGACCGGCAACCTGTGGCGTACGACCGGCGACATCCAGGACGACTGGCAGAGCGTCATGACGATTCTGGATCGCTCGTCGCAGTACTGGCAGTCGGCCGGACCCGGAGGGTGGAACGACCCCGACATGCTCGAGGTCGGCAACGGGGGCATGACGAACGACGAGTACCGGGCGCACTTCAGCCTCTGGGCGATCATGGCGGCTCCCCTCATGGCCGGCAACGACCTCCGCGACCTGCTGCCCGACACGCGCCGGGCGCGCGCGACCCGTGCGATTCTCGAGAACAATGAGGTCATCGCCGTGGACCAGGACTCGCTGGGCGTGCAGGGCCGGCTGGTGCAGAACTGGCCGCCTCAGCTGCAGGTGTGGGCGAGGCCGCTGGCCGACGGATCGAGGGCCGCCGTGCTCCTCAACCGTGCGTCGGTGTCGACGCGGATGACGGTGAGCTTCCGGGCGCTCGGGATCCGGACCGACTCCGCGAGGGTGCGCGACCTGTGGGAGCACCAGGACAAAGGGACCTTCGCGCGTACGTACAGCGCGGTGGTGCCGTCTCACGGGGCCGTGATGGTGCGCGTCACGCCCAAGGTCGGGATGTAGGCCCTGGACGTCGTCCTGCTCCACGGATTCACGGGGTCGTCGGTCGCCTGGGGTGAGCGGGTGCCCGCCGGCCTGCGTGCGGCCGGCTTCGATCCCGTCGCGCTGGACCTTCCGGGTCACGGGCGGGGGCCCACGGACGCGGGCGCGTTCACGCTCGATGGAGCGCTGGCCGCGATTCTGCGCGGCATACCGCCGGGGCCGCAGCGACTCGTCGGCTACTCGATGGGCGCGCGTCTGGCCCTGGCCCTCGCCGTTCGGCATCCGGAGCGCGTCGGCCGGCTGGTACTCGAGAGCGGATCTCCCGGCCTCGCCACGGAGGAGGAGCGCACCGCCCGGCGGGCTGCGGACGAGGCGCTCGCGGCCGAGATCGTGCGCGAGGGAATCGGTTCCTTCGTTCGTGCGTGGGAAGCGAAGCCGCTCTTCGAGGGGATCGCCCGGAGGCTCTCGCCGGAGGAGCGCGCGGCGGTACACCGACGACGCATGGCGAACGATCCGCGCGGTCTGGCCGCGGCACTGCGGGGCCTCGGCACCGGAAGCCTCCCTTCGTTCTGGGACCAGTTGGAGCGTGTCGATCTGCCCGTCCTGCTGCTGGTCGGTGCCGAGGACGCCAAGTTCGTGGCCATCGCCCGGGCGATGGCCGAGCGTCTACCGCGCGCGCGTATCGAGATCGTCGAGGACGCGGGCCACACCGTACACCTCGAGCAGCCCGACCGATGGCTTTCCGCGGTCACCGCGTTCATGGAGGACGAAGGATGAGCCGACCCGGAAACGACGCGAACCTCGACCGGGTGAGCGACAACGGCTACGAGAGTCGGCTCGGGACGTTCGATGCCGTCATGGTTGTGGTGGGCGCGATCATCGGCGCCGGCATCTTCCTCAATCCGGCCGTCGTCGCCCAGAGGGTGGGCAGCTCGGGGTCGGTGCTGCTCGCGTGGTGTCTGGGCGGCGCCATCGCGCTGGTCGGCGCGTTCTGCTTCGCGGAGCTCGGGAACCGTCTGCCGCGGGCGGGCGGGGGATACGTCTACCTGCGTGAGGCGTTCGGGCCGCTCCCGGCGTTCCTGTACGGGTGGACGCAGCTCCTCGTCATCAACACGGGGGCCATCGCCGCGGTGGCGATCACGTTCGCGAGCTATGCGGCGGACGTGGTCGGTGTGGGCGACGCGTGGATCAAGCCGGTGGCGGTCGCGGCCATCATCGTGCTCTCCGGGGTGAACGCGGCCGGGGTGCGTTTCGGCTCGTGGGTCCAGAATACGTTCACGATCCTCAAGCTGGTGGCGCTGGCCTCGCTCGTGGCGACGGGCGTCTGGCTCTGGGGGACGCGGGGGGTGGGGGGCGCGCCGCCCACCACGCACGGAGGCTCCTCCGTGCTCGCCATGGGCGCGGCGCTCGTCGCCGTCCTCTTCGCGTACGGCGGCTGGCAGCACGCCAACAACATCGCCGAGGAGATCCGAGACCCCGCGCGCCGGCTTCCGCGGGCGCTGGTCGTGGGCGTCGTCATCGTCGTGCTCGTCTACGTCTCGGCCAACGCGGCCTATCTCGGGGCGCTCGGCGCCGGAGGCCTCGCGGCCAGCACGGCTCCGGCGGCGGATGCCATGCGGGCCGCCTTCGGCGAGTGGGGAGGGATCCTCATTGCCTTAGGCGTGGCGTGCTCCACCTTCGGGATCCTCAACATCTTCATTCTGACGCTGCCGCGGATCTATCGCGCCATGGCGCAGGACGGGGTGTTCTTCGAGGCGGTGTCGCGCCTGAATCCCCGAACCCGCACGCCGACGGCCGGCATCTGGATCCAGGCGGTGTGGGCGGTGGTGCTCACCCTGTCAGGCACGTACGGCCAGCTGCTCGACTACGTCGTGTTCGGCGACTGGATCTTCTTCGGGCTGATCGTGTCGACGCTCTTCGTCTACCGCTGGCGCGACGCGCACGAGGCCGCGCCCGCGGCGGTGGCCGGAGCCGAGGTCGTCTCCTCCGATCGACCGACGTTCCGCGTGCCCGCTCACCCGCTCCTCCCCACCGCCTTCGGGGCGGCCGCCGCGTTCGTCGTCGTCAGCTCGATCGCCTCCAACCCGCGAAACGCGGCGTACGGCGCCGTGCTGATCGTGGCGGGGATCCCCGTCTATCTGGCGTGGCGACGGAAGAGCGCGTAACTCAACATCCTGCTTTGCCGCGTTGTCCCTGAAGGGCCGACGTTTCGGCGGGCCTCGGCTACTTCCACGTTCGCGCGTCGCTCCCTCCCCGGCGCAGACAGTGACCTCTGGCAGGACGCATCGACCATGCGACGAATCCCCCTCGCGGCAGCTCTGGCAACGCTCGTCCTGGGAGCCCCCGGCGTGCGCGCCCAGCTCAGCCAACCACTCGACTCGACCGTGCTGTCCGCCTTCCGGTGGCGCTCCATCGGACCGGCGAACATGATGGGCCGCGTGACGGACGTGGAAGGGCTGCCCAGCCCCTCGACGACCTTCTACGTGGCCGCGGCGGCCGGCGGAATCTGGAAGACGACCAACAACGGCACGACGTTCCGGCCCGTGTGGGATCAGACGAGGGTCGTGTCGATGGGCGACCTGGCCATCGCGCCGAGCGACTCGAACCAGGTGTGGGCCGGCACGGGTGAGGAGGATTCCCGGAACTCGATCTCGCCCGGTGGCGGGGTCTTCAAGTCGACGGACGGGGGACTCCACTGGAGCTACATGGGCCTCAAGAACACCGAGGTCATCGGCCGCATCGTGGTGAACCCGACCAACCCGGACGTCGTCTTCGTGGCGGCGCTGGGCCACATCTGGGACTCGAATCCGGACCGAGGCCTGTACCGCACCGAGGACGGCGGCAAGAGCTGGCAGCGGGTGAAGTTCGTGAGCGACAAGGCCGGCTTCGTCGACGTGGCGTTCAAGCCCGGCGACCCGAACACGCTGTTCGCGTCCAGCTGGCAGCGTGTGCGCGGACCGTATTTCCTGAACAGTGGCGGTCCGGGAAGCGCGCTCTGGAAGAGCACGGACGGCGGAGACCATTGGACCGAGGTGACGGGCGGCGGCTTCCCGAGCGCGGAGAAGGGGCGCATCGGCATCGCCATCAGCCCGAGCAACCCCGACGTCATGTACGCGCTGGTGGAGGCCAAGAAGGAAGCCGACGGAAGCGGCGGCACCGGGCTCTATCGCTCGGACGACGGTGGCACGACCTGGAAGAAGATGAACGACATCGACAACCGGCCGTTCTACTACTCCCAGGTCCGGGTCGACCCGAAGGATCCGAACCGCGTCTACTGGTCGTCCACGCCGATGCACTTCTCGCCCGACGGCGGCAAGACGATCGGGACCACGACCAACGACGTGCACGTCGACGACCACGCGCTGTGGATCGACCCGAACGACGGGAACCGCATGGTCGTCGGCAACGACGGCGGAGTCGCGATCACCTACGACCAGGGTGGCAACTGGCAGTACCTGAACGTCATCCCGATCGGGCAGTTCTACCGCGTCTCCTACAACATGGACATCCCGTACCGGGTGTGCGGGGGTCTGCAGGACAACGGTGTCTGGTGCGGCCCGAGCCGCCTGGCGCGCGGCGACATCGACAACTATCGCTGGGCGACGGTCTACGGCGGCGACGGTTTCTATACCGCGCAGGATCCGGTCGATCCGGACATCCTGTGGGCGGAGTCGCAGGCCGGTTCGATGGGGCGCGTGAACTTCGCCACGGGCCAGACCGACCGGTTGGAGAAGCCCAGCTGGGAGGACCACTGGAGGCCCTACCAGGACTCGATCGTCACACTCGAGAACCAGGGCGTGAGCGCGAGCGATGCGCGCATCAAGGACCTGCAGAAGCGCGCCAGCGCCGACTCGGCGAAATACGTGCTGCGCTGGAACTGGGACACCCCGTTCTTCCAGTCCGTCCACGACCGCCGGAATTTCTACGCCGGCGCGAACATGGTGCTCAAGAGCACGGCGTTCGGTGACGGGCTGGAGCCGATCTCTCCGGATCTGACCTACGCCGACCCCCAGAAGATCAAGGTCAGCACGGAGACGACGGGCGGCATCACGGTGGACGCCACCGGCGCGGAGACCTACGCGACGATCGTTTCGCTGGCTGAGTCTCCCATGCGTCAGGGCATGCTGTTCGTTGGCACGGACGACGGGCGTGTGTGGACGAGCCCGGACGACGGAGGGACCTGGAGCGAGCTCACCGATCGGTTCAAGGGGGTTCCGAAGGGGACGTACGTGAGCCGGATCGAGCCGTCCCACTTCGATCAGGATCGCTTCTACGTGGCGTTCGACAACCACCGCACGAACGACTTCACGCCGTACGTCTACGTCACCGACGACGGTGGCAAGTCGTTCAAGTCGATCGCCAACAACCTGCCGACCGGCGGACCGGACTACGTGCACGTGATCCGTGAGGATCCGCACAACCCGAACCTGCTCTTCGTCGGGACGGATCTCGGCGTGTACGTGTCCACCGACCGTGGCGCCTCGTGGCAGCGTTTCATGACCGGGCTTCCCACCGTTCCGGTGCGTGACCTGAAGATCCAGCCTCGCGACCGCGACCTGATCGCGGCCACCCACGGACGGGCCATCTGGATCGTGAACATCGCCGCGCTGGAAGGGCTCACCGACAAGGTCGTCGCCGACGGCGCCACGCTCTTCCGGTCGCCCCCGGCGTTCCAGTTCGGACAGGAGCCGCGCGGAGGCGAAGACTACGGCCAGCACTGGTTCCAGAGACCGACACCGGGGTCGACCGCCCAGATCGCCTACTTCGTGGGCAAGGACGTCGCGTCGTCGCTCGGTTCCGGGGACAACGGGAATCGCAGGCCGATGGCGAAGATCATGATCTCGGACGCGAGTGGGAAGACGGTCCACACGCTCAACGTGCCCACGACGGCCGGCGTCCATACGGTCGAGTGGAACTTCCGCGGTCCGCCGGCTCCGCCGCAGCCGCTGTCTCCGTCCGAGCGTCGCGACAGCCTGGAGCTGGCCCAGCGCGCGAAGGCGGTGGAGGACTCGCTGGTCGCGGCAGGGTGGGACAAGGAGCCGCTGCATCGCATGATCGGTCTCTTCACCGGTGAGACGAGTCCATCGGCGATGTTCGGTGGCCGAGGGGGATTCGGCGGCGGCGCAGGTGCGCGCAACCCCGAGGCGTTCCAGGAGCGTCCCGGCGAATCGCTGGGTGGGCGCGGTGGACGTGAGTCGCAATACTCCCGGCTGCGGGATCTCGCGAACATCATCAAGCCCGGAATGAGCATGAGGAGCGTCTTCCGCGGACGCAGGGGCGGCGGTGCCGCGTTGGTCGATCCGGGCTCGTACACGGTCACCATGACCATCGCAGGCCGCACGTACACCCGCAGGTTGACCGTGGAGCGGAAGAAGGGCTTCACGGCGGGGACGGGCGGCTTCTAGAGCGCGCTGGACAGGGGCCGGTAGAGGGGGGGGCGGGGGGGGCGGCGCGGGGCCCCCGTAACACCCCACCCACCCCTGAAAGGGTGGGGGAG
>JBJKRT010000087.1:0-4579 GCA_046704545.1 Longimicrobiales bacterium | reverse complement strand
TTCGCGCCCGACCACGGCAGCGCCAGTGACACGGCGTTCGCCAAGCAGTTCTACGCCGGCACCACGTCCATCGAGGCCGCCGGCCCCGACGGCTGGGTCGTCTCCGTCACGCCCAGCGGCGGCTGGGTCCCGGCCGTCATCGCCGGCCACACGGGCATCGGCCTGAGCGAGCGCATGCAGAGCTTCGTCACCCGGCCGCAGGACGGCCCCTACAACGTGGTGGAGCCGGGCAAGCGCCCGCGCGTCACGCTCACGCCCACCATCGCCACCAGGAACGGCGCGCCGTACCTGGCCATGGCCGTGCAGGGCGGCGACTCGCAGGACCAGAACCTGCTCCAGTTCTTCCTCAACGTGGTGGAGTTCGGCATGACCGTGCAGGAGGCCACGGAGGCGCCCAACATCAACAGCTACCAGATGCTCTCCTCCTTCGGCCAGCACGAGACGCGCCCGGGCCACATGCTCGTGGCCACGTCGCTGCCCGACTCCATCCGCGCCAGCCTGCGCAGCATGGGCTACACGCTCCAGTTCCGGCAGCGGACGTCGGGGCCCATCAACGCGATCCTGTTCGACACCGCGCACCACACCATGTGGGGCGGGTCGAGCAATCACGGGGAGGATTACGGGATTGCGTGGTGAGAGGCAGGCTGGAGGCTAAGGGCTGGAGGCTAGGAGGGCGTCCATCTCGGAGACACTCAGGTCCTGGACGGTGGAACCGTGACCGGCGACGAGCTCCGTCAGAGAGTTGCCAACCTCAACATGTGGCAGCGTGGGGACGAGCGCGCGCCACACAAGCCTCTTCTGCTGCTGATGGCGCTGGGGCGAGCGAGTCGCGGCGAGGAGCGAGAGGTCCAATATGACGAACTTGCTGACCGACTGAGGACGCTGCTGATAGAGTTTGGCCCGCCGAGGCAGGCGTACCATCCAGAGTACCCTTTCTGGCATCTGCAGTCGGACGGTCTGTGGCGCGTTGTCCAGGAAGATGGCACTGAAATCCCCTCTGCGGGTGGTCAGCCGCCCGTAGCTGAGCTCAGACGCGTGGGCGCGCGGGGCGGGCTGCCAATTGATGTCTATGACGCCGTTCGGGCAGATCTGGTTCTCCTCCAGGATCTGGCCAGAACGCTCCTCGCCGACAATTTCGCCGATACGTTGCATGAAGACATCGCCACGGCGGTGGGCCTCGAGCTCGAAGGCGGCGTGAGACAGGCGCGCGATCCGACGTTCCGGAACCGGGTGCTCGTGGCGTACGGCTACAGTTGTGCGGTATGCGGTTACGATCTCCGACTGGGCCACGCTCCGCTAGCCATAGAGGCAGCCCACATCAAGTGGCATCAGGCCGGTGGTCCACCAGTCGAAGTGAACGGCCTCGCTCTGTGCTCCATGCATCACAAGTTGTTCGACCGGGGCGCGATGACGCTGGGCGAAGACCGGCGGATTGTCGTGTCCAACCTCGTCAATGGGAGCACCGGCTTTGACTCCTGGCTGGGCCAGTACAATGGACGGCCGTTGAGGCGGCCACAGAGTCAGGACTACGTGCCTCTCGAGGAATACGTTCGCTGGCACGTGCGGGAGGTCTTCAGAGGCGAACGGCGGGACATGTACTGATGCCTCGAGGAGAAGACTGGTCCCGGGCCGAAGTGGAGGCGGCGGTCTCTTCGTATTTCGAAATGCTGCGGCTGGAACGTGAAGGGGCGCCGTACAACAAATCGGCGCATCGACGGGAACTCCAAGAGTCGTTGAAGCAACGGACTGAAGGTTCGATTGAACGGAAGCATCAGAACATAAGTGCCGTACTGCTGGACATCGGGATTCCATCCATAATTGACGGATACAAGCCTCTGTCCAACTACCAGGATCTCCTCAGGCAGGTGGTCGAAGAACGTCTCGCGGACTTCCCTGAGCTCGAACGACACGTGGCCGAAGAAGTGGAGCGGGAAGCGGCGATCCCGGAGGTACTGGACATTCTGAAGGTACTCGTATCCAAACCGGAGCCGCGGCCGCAGCGAAGCAGTTCCTATGTCCGGGAGCGGAGAAGAGCTGATACGTCCCGGCGGCCCAACTACCTCTTGCGAGAAGTGAGGAACCGGAGCCTGGGTCGGGCAGGGGAGCGCTTCGTCGTGAACTTCGAGCGAGCAAGGCTCATTGCTGAGGGTCGAGAAGGCCTTGCAGCCGACGTCGAGCACGTGGCGCAGACCCGCGGCGATGGAGAGGGCTTCGATGTGCTGTCCTTCAGCAGAGATGGGGCCGAGCGCTTCATTGAAGTGAAGACCACCGGCTTCGGTAGGTACACGCCTTTCTTCGTGACGCCCAATGAACTCAGCATCTCGCAGAGGGAATCCCGAGCGTACCGCCTGTACCGGTTATTCACGTTCAGGAAGGACCCGAGACTCTTTGTCGTGCCCGGCCAACTGGACGATTCGTTCGACTTGAGCCCGTCGGAGTTCCTGGCGCGCCTGTCATAGGGTCCAAGCCACAACTCGCGCTGTTACGCACCTCACAATCGCTGCAACATCACTCCTCCTCGGCCCTGAAATCAGCTCCCAAGCGGCTGGTTCTGCCATGTTCCTGCCCCGGACCAGCCAATAGCCTGAATCAACGGGTTACCCGGGATATGATCTTGACAGTATATGATCTCAAGGGTATGTTGCGTGGGGGTGCGGGTGTGGGAGATCCGAGTCACGTCGCGGTTCGAGCATTGGTACCTGAGGCTTTCCGACGAGGAGGCCGAGGACGTGACAGCGGTCGTTGATCTTCTGGAGGAGCATGGGGCTGCGCTCGGTTTCCCGTTTTCCTCGGGTGTCGCGTCATCGAGGCATGCGCACATGCGGGAGCTCCGGATCCAGCACGCCGGCCGCCCCTACAGGATCCTTTACGCCTTCGACCCATGGCGGTCCGCCGTGCTGTTGCTGGGCGGTGACAAGAGCGGCGATGACCGGTGGTATGAGAAGCACGTGCTGGAAGCGGACAGGTTGTATGAAGCGTATCTCGCGGAATCAACGCGGGAGCACTGAAACCCCTGGGAGTGTCATGCCGACGAAGAAGTGGAAGGACATACGGGCGAAGCGATCGCCGGAGATGCTGGAGCGGGCGCGGCGCAAGACCGAAGCATTGTCGACGGCATTGCAGCTCGGCGAGCTCCGAAAGCGGCGCGGACTCACGCAGGAAGATCTCGCGGAGCGGCTCGGCGCCCACCAGTCCGGGATCTCGCGGCTGGAGAAGCGGACGAACGTGCATGTGGAAACGCTGCGCGAGGTCGTCGAGGCCATGGGCGGAACGCTGGAGATCACGGCCCGCTTCCCCGATGGCGATGCGGTGCGGCTGACCATCTGAGCCCACCGGTCCGCCCGCCCGCAGCAGGCCCCGACGACGGCCGCATGGTGTCCACCATCACCTCCCTCCGGGCCCTCCGACCCTCCGACCTCTCCGTGTCAATCAGTTCCCGGCCAGCCTGGTCAGCACAGCCCTTCGGACTCTCGTTCATCCGCGAACGTCAGCCTCCAGCCTTCAGCCTCCAGCCTGCGCACTGTGGGGCAATCCCACTCGTCCCGTGGGGGATTCCGCCATTGCGTGGTGACGCCTAACGCTTCTTATTTGCCACAGACGTGTGATATGCGGAAGGAGGGCCTGTGCAGCTCGTCGAGGAGGTGGCCGCGCTTCGCGGCCTGATCTTCGACATCCGTCGCTACTCGGTTCATGACGGGCCGGGGATCCGCACGACTGTCTTCTTCAAGGGCTGTCCCCTCTCCTGCTGGTGGTGCCACAACCCCGAGAGCCAGGGTCGCGAGCGCTTCGTCTACTACAACCCGGACCGCTGTCTGGGCTGCGGCGAGTGCGTGGCGGCGTGCCCCGAGGGCGCACTGACGTTGACGGACGACAGCGCGGTGACCGACGCGACGCGCTGTCGCCTGGATGACGGGTGCGCGGCGCCGTGCGTGGCTGCGTGTCCCGCCGAGGCGCGCCAGATGGTGGGGCGCAGCTACACCGCGGGCGAGGTCCTTGCGGAGATCGAGCGCGACGCGCTGTTCCACGACGAGTCGGGCGGCGGCGTCACGTTCTCCGGCGGTGAGCCGCTGCTGCAGTGGCGGTTCCTGCTCGAGCTGCTGCGCCGGTGCGGCGAGCGGGGCATCCACCGGGCCGTGGACACCACCGGCTTCGCGTCGCCCAAGGTTCTCGCGCAGGTGGCGGAGCAGACGGACCTCTTCCTGTACGACCTCAAGACCATGGACCCGGCGCTGCATCGCGAGGCGACGGGCGTGCCGCTGCAGCCGATCCTGGACAACCTGGTCCGGCTCACGGAGCTGGGCGCGCGGATCCGGATCCGCGTCCCGCTGATCCCCGGCATCAACGACACGGACGGGAACATGGACGCGACCGGCGCGTTCCTGGCGCCGCTCGGCGGCATCGACGCCGTGCACCTGCTGCCGTTCCATCGACCGGCCAGGAGCAAACACGAGCGGTTCGGCATGCCCTGGCGGCTGGCGGACGACCGTGAGATCCCGGCGGAGCGCGTGGACGCGCTGGCGGCGCGGCTGGAGCGCCACGGTCCGCCGGTGATCATTGGAGGATAGATCCCGTGAACGAC
>JBJKRT010000086.1:0-56857 GCA_046704545.1 Longimicrobiales bacterium | reverse complement strand
GCCGGGCCGGCGAACCGGGTCCTGTGGACGCGGAGGAGACCGATCGCCTGACAGCGCTCCTGGGCGTGGCCGAAGGGCCGGGAACGCTCGCGCTCGTTGGCGCGCCCGCCCGCCACGCCTCGGGGCTGGTGGAGCGGGTTCCCGGGGTGGAGATCGTGGCCGTCGACCCGGACCTCGCGGCGTGGCCCCCCTCCGACCGAGTGAGCCGGATGGTGGCGCGGCCGGGTCTTCCCTTCTTCGACCGAACCCTGCGCGGTGTGGTCGTTGACGGTGCGCTGGGCCCGTCCTGGAGTGGTGAGGCGGCCCGCAGCGTGGCCCGGCTCTCGCGCGTCGTGGTGGTGGATGCAACGGACGAGATCGCCGGCGTCCTGGAGGCCGCGGGCCTCGACGTGCTCGCCTCCGAGTCGGGAACCGTTGTGGCGGCAAGGGGTTGAGCCTCCTGTAAAACGTTGCGCCGGCGACCAGGCGGAGCCTACCTTCCGGCGGTCCCGACACAGGCTCTTCGCCCCCTCTCACTCCCCGCCCATGGCGATCTGGAACAAGCTTTTCGGGAACAAGGACCGAGGCAGGATCGACTATTACCAGGAGGGTGTGGCGCTTCTCTCGGCCGGGAAGTTCCATGAAGCCCTCACGTCGTTCCGTCTCGCGCTGAAGGAATCTCCCGGTGATACGGTGGTGCTCCAGCAGATCGCGATCTGCTATACACGCATCGGCATGACGGACGAGGCCGCCAAGACCTACAAGCACGTTCTCCAGAAGGATCCCAGCGCTGCGGGAGCCCATTACGGGATCGCCTTCCTCCTGCTGCGGTCCGGGCAGGCGGACGAGGCGGCGACCCACCTGGAGGCGTTCCTGGCCAATCCTCCGTCGGCGGAGACGTCGGAGGAGCACGTACGCCATGCGCGCACCACGCTCGCACAGTTGCGCGGCGAGGCGCACGAAGCGCCCGAGGAGCCACCGCCCAATGAGCTCTTCTGAAGGCATGAGCAAGCCGAGCCGCGTGGTGCTGCGCTGGTCCGGCGACGGCCTCGTCTTCCATGGGGGGCCGGACGGCGCACCCGAGGTCACGCTCGACAGTGCCGCCGCCGCGGGCCCGTCGCCGACGCAGCTTCTTCTGCTTTCGCTGGCGGGGTGCATGGGGGTGGATGTCCGTTTGATCCTGGAAAAATCGCGGGTTCCCCTGGATTCACTCGAGGTGGAAGTCGAGGGAGACCGGGCGGCGACCGAGCCCAGAAAGTTCGAGGCGATCCGTCTCACGTATCGGCTCAGCGGACCGACGGAGGCGGACCAGGCGAAGCTCGATCGCGCGGTCCAGCTCTCACGCGACAAGTACTGCAGCGTGCTTCATTCGCTCCGCCCCGACATCGAGATCGATGTCCGGGTGGAGCGCGTCTGAGCGCTCGATCCTGGCGACCGTCTCCCCACGACGGGATCCCTCATGCCGAATCGCAACTACGTGGCCAGTGAGGTGGAGGTGCCGCGCGGGACGCTGACGGAGCTGCTCCTGAGCGCGATCCAGCGTCACGACCAGGCTCCAGCGTTGCGGTACTTCGTGTCGGAGGGGACGGTGCGTGACCTCACGTATCGTCAGGTCTGGGGCGTCATGCGGCAGGTCTGCGGCGGGCTCGCCGCGCACGGCCTCACTCCGGGCGATCGAGCGGCCCTCCTGGCCGAGAACCGGCCCGAGTGGGCGCTGGCGGACTATGGATGCCTGTGGGCCGGCGTCGTGGACGTGCCTGTCTACTCCACGCTGACGGCGCCCCAGGTGGCGTACGTCCTGCGCGACTCCGGGGCCAAGCTGATCTTCACGTCCACCGCAGGCCAGATGCGGAAGGTGCTGGAGGCGGCACGATCGTATCCGGCGCCGGTCGAGGTGGTCGTCTTCGATCCTCCCGACGAGCTCCCGGACGGCGTCGTCTCGTGGGAGACGTTTCTCACACAGGGCGCGGAACGGGCGGCCGGCTGGAGCGAGGACGAGTTCGTGGCGAAGGGCATGCGCGTGCAGCCCGACGACCTGGCGACCGTTCTGTACACCTCCGGGACCACCGGCGACCCGAAGGGGGTCATGCTCACGCACGACAACATCGCGTCCAACGTATGGGCGAGCGGCAACGTGCTGGAGATCGGCCCGAGCGACCGGACCCTGAGCTTCCTGCCGGTGTCGCACATCCTGCAACGGATGGTCGACTACCTGTTCTTCGATCGCGGATGCACGATCGCCTACGCCCGCACGATCGAGACGGTGGTCGAGGACATGCAGGTCGTCCGTCCCACGATCGTCGTCTCGGTGCCGCGTCTCTACGAGAAGATCTACAACGGTCTCATGGAGACGCGGGGTCTGAAGAGGGTGATCGTCGACTGGGCGTGCAGGGTGGCCGACCGGGCCGGAGCGAGGCGGCTGGGCGGCGCGGAGCTCCGCGGGCTGCTGGGCCTCCAGTACCGCCTCGCCGATCGGGTCGTCTTTCGTCGGGTCAGGGACGCCGTGGGTGGATGCGTTCGGTTCTTCGTGAGCGGAGGCGCCCCCCTGGCCCCCAGGCTGAACCGTTTCTTCTACTCGATCGGCATGACGATCCTGGAAGGATACGGCCTGACCGAGACCAGCCCCGTGACGAACGTGAACTCGATCGAGCACTTCCGGATCGGCACCGTCGGAAGGCCGGTCGCCGGGACCGAAATCCGGATCGCGGACGACGGAGAGATCCTCGTGCGCGGCAGGCAGGTGATGAAGGGGTACTACAAGGACCCCGAGACCACCCATGAGGCCATCGACGAGGACGGGTGGTTCCACACCGGGGATGTCGGAGAGATCGACGAGGACGGCTTCCTGCGGGTCACCGACCGGAAGAAGGACCTCATCGTCACGGCGGGCGGGAAGAACGTGGCGCCACAGCCGATCGAAAACCGGATCAAGGCGAGTCCATTCGTCGAGCAGGCGGTGATCGTGGGAGATCGACGCAAGTTCGTCTCCTTGCTCGTCCTTCCGGCCTTCGCGAACCTCGAAGCGTGGGCCGAGGAACATGGCCTTCCGGTCGATGACCGGGCCGCGCTTCTTCACCATCCGGAGGTGCGGGCGCACCTGGAGGCCGAGGTGAGAAGGAGCTGGGGCTCGCTCGCGTCGTTCGAGACACCCAAGAAGATGGCCTTTCTCGAGGAGGAGTTCACCATCCAGAACGGACTCGTGACGCCGACGCTGAAGGTGAAGCGGCGGATCATCGAAGAACGGTACGCGGACGTCATCGACGCGATGTACGGCGACGAGGCCTCGGACACCGTGGTGAGGGAGCGATGACCCACGACTCCGAGACCCGCGTTCGTGCGGTGCTGACCACGGTGCCGGATGCGGAGACGGGCGAGAGGCTCGGGCGGACGCTGGTCGAAGAGCGACTGGCGGCGTGTGCCAACGTGTTGCCGGGCGTGGTCTCGGTGTATCGATGGAAGGGCGAGATCGAAAGGAGCGCGGAGGCGCTCGTGATTCTCAAGACCACCGAGGAACGGCTGCCGGCGCTTCAGGCTCGTGCGGTGGAATTGCACCCATACGACGTGCCCGAGGTGCTGGCGCTTCCGGTTGGGGCGGGTCATCCGCCGTACCTGGCGTGGGTCGATCAGGAAGTGGGGGATTAGGAGATGGCCAGGCGAAAGCGTCGGAAGAGCGAAGAGGCGGCGAGGAAGGTCGCTGTCGAGGACGCCCAGGGAGATCTGCTCTCCCAGGCTCCCGAATCGCCCGACGAAGAGGCGACGAAGGAACCCGACGAGGAGATGGTGCCGGAGGCCGAGACCGCAACGGAACCGGAGCGCGAGCCGGAGGCTGAACCCGAACCCGAGCCGGACGAAGAGCCCGAGCCGGAAACGGAGCCCGAACCCGAACCCGAGCCGGACGAAGAGCCCGACCCGGAGGCTGAGGCTGAACCCGAGCCCGAGCCGGAGCCGGAGCCTGCACTCGAACCCGACGAAGAGCGCGAGCCGGATGCGGAGGTGGCGTCGGACCAGGAGCCCGTGGCCGCCGAGGCTCGCCAGTCCGTGGTGTTCGAGATGGTCACCGAGGACGCTCCGGAGGTGGCCGCTCCTCCTCCGGCCGGAGAGCACCTGGCGCGTGCGAAGGAGCTGGTCCGCCAGGGGCGCGTCGAGGATGCGATGGCGCTGTACCGGGACATCCTCGCCCGCAATCCCGCGAACCTCAAGGCCCGCAACAACCTCGGCGTCCTGTTCGACGAGCTCGGCCAACACGACTTCGCGCTCGAGCAGTTCGAGGCCGCGCAGAAGATCGAGCCGGAGAACGTCGAGGTCCTCAACAACCTCGGGTCGACCCTGGCCGCGATGGGGCGCTACGATGCGGCCGAGCGGGAGCTGCGCAGGGCGCTGCGCATCGACCCGGGCAACGTGGGCGTGCGAGCGAGCCTGGGCATCCTCTTCTTCCGTCGCGGCGTGTACCAGCAGGCCGAGGTCGAGCTCCGATGGGTCTGTGAGCAGGATCCGGAGCACGGGCCGGCGTTCTTCTATCGCGGCGAGGCTCTGAACCGACTCGGCCGCGTGGACGAGGCGATGGATGCCCTGGAACGTGCGATCGTCCTGCAGCCGACGAACGGCAAGGCGTTCTATACTTTGGGGATCCTCTACGACCGAAAGCACCTGACGGAAGAGGCGGGCGTCATGTACCGAAAGGCCAGGGAGCTGGCGAACCCATGATCCGGGTGGTGGTCGGCGATCTTGCGCTCCAGGAGACGGAGGGCGTGTTGCGGCCGATCCGCGCCGACCTCACGCCGACCACCGCCGGCGGCAGGAACGTGGAGGAGCGTGCCGGGGACGTCATGACGGAGCGCCTCGAGCGCATGGGGATGCTGCCGGTGGGTGGCGCGGTCATCACGCCGGGCGGCTCGCTCGGGTCGGCGTTCGTGATCCACGCGGTGGTCGCGTCGGGCGACGAGCCCGAGACCGCGCACTCCACCGAGCTCGCGCTGCGTAACGGCCTGCGCCGCGCCACCGAATGGGGCCTCACGTCGCTTGCGCTCCCTCCTCTCGGTCTCGGCGTCGGCATGGTGGATGCCGAAGACGTCGCGCACGGCGTCGTCGAGATGCTGATCGACCATCTCGACGAGGGTCAGCCCCCGCTGGAGCTCACCATCGTGGTGAGCAACGCCTACGAGGAGGCGATCTTCTCGCGGGTCGTCGAGCAGCTCACCCGGGAACGCTTCCCCATGCGGAACTGAAGTCGTCCGGACTGCTCATGATTTCACGGAAGCACATCGTCGGCGGGACGATCCTCCTCGTATGGCTCGGGATGATCGGGTGGCAGGTGCGGAGGGAGTACTTCCGTCCCGAGCTCACGCGCCTGGCCGACGCGGCGATGTCGCTGGCGCCCGGCGTCGACTTCTACACCCTCACCATGGGCGGCCACAGCGTAGGGCTCGCCACCTCTCGCCTCGATACCGTACCCGAGGGGTTCGAGCTGGAGGACATGATGCACCTGCGTCTACCGGCGCTGGGACAGACCGGCTCGGCGGTGGCGCACACGGTCGTGAAGCTCAGCCCGGCCCTGGTCATGCGGAGCTTCACGTTCACGCTCGACAGCGACGTCGGCCACTTCGAGGCCGACGGTACCCTGGGCCCCGACACGACGCTCCACGTCCGCATCAAGTCGGAAGGCAACACGCAGAAGCTGAGCTTCCGCATGGCGCAGCCCCCTGTGTTCGCGTCGGTCGTCCCGATCCGGGTCGCGGTGGGCAACGGCCTGAAGGTAGGTGAGTCGGTCCGGCTCCCGGTCTTCGATCCGACGAGCCTGAGCGCGCGCACGGTGGAGGTGAAGGTGCTCGCGCACGACACGCTCGTGGTCCCGGACAGCGCGGCGCTCGACAGCGCGAGCGGGCGGTGGGCGCCCGCCCACTACGATTCCATTCCCGCCTGGAAGATCGCGGAGATCTTCGGTGGGGTCCGGGTCGAGAGCTGGGTCGACGAGGACGGCCGCATCCTGCGTTCCTCCAGCCCGCTCGGGTTCTCCATGGAGAAGACGGAGTACGAGCTGGCTCGTCAGGCCGAGGACGACGAGCGTGCGGGGTCGTCCAAGGAAGGAGGAGACGTCATCCTGCAGACGGCGATCCAGAGCAACGTGAGCCTGAAGGAGGTGGAGCAGTACGACTCCCTCCGCTTCCGCCTGTCGGGCGTGGATCTCTCCGGCTTTCAGCTGGACGGCGACCGGCAGACGCTGCACGGCGACACGCTCACGGTCCGGCGCGGGAACTGGGCCTCCCTCGATCCGGGGTACCGGCTCCCGTATCCGCACATGGACCTCAAGCAGTACCTGGAGCCTGCACCGCTCATCCAGAGCGATGATCCGCGCATCATCCGGGAGGCCCGGAAGATCGCCGGTGGGCGCTTCACACCCGGCCACAGCGATCCAAAGGTCGTCGCCATGCGGCTCGAACAAGCCGTGAACCGGATGCTGAAGAAGAAGATCACGTTCTCCGTGCCGAACGCGGTCCAGGTGCTCGAGACCCGCCAGGGCGACTGCAACGAGCACACGGTCCTCTACGTGGCGCTGGCGCGCGCACTCGGGCTGCCGGCCCGCACCGCGGTGGGGGTGGTCTACCTGAACGGCTCGTTCTTCTACCACGCCTGGCCCGAGGTCTGGCTCGGCAGGTGGGTGGCGATCGATCCCACCTTCGGCCAGGTTCCTGCCGACGCCTCGCACATCCGCTTCGTCATCGGAGGGCTGGCGCAACAGGTGGAAATCGTGCGGCTGATCGGCAACCTGCACATCGAGGTTCTCTCATGACCGAGCGCGAGCCGGTGCTCAGCCTGCGCGGCGTGACCAAGCGATACGGCCGCTTCACCGCCGTGTCCGGGCTGGATCTGGACGTCCTGCGAGGCGAGATCTTCGGCTTCCTCGGTCCCAACGGGGCCGGCAAGACCACGACGATCCGTATGGTGGCGGGTGTGCTGCGGCCCACCGAGGGCACCATCGTTCTCGGCGGCGACGATCTGGCCACGAGTCCCGAGGCGGCCAAGGCCCGTGTGGGCTACATCCCCGACCGGCCCTACGTGTACGAGAAGCTCTCCGGGGGGGAGTTCCTGCGCTTCGTGGGTGGACTGTGGGGCAAGGACGGCGACGAGCTGGAGCAGCGGGCCGAGCGGCTTCTCGAGCTCTTCCAGCTCACCCCGTGGCGGGACGAGCTCATCGAGAGCTACTCGCACGGGATGCGACAGAAGCTCCTGATCAGCTCCGCGCTCATCCACCACCCGGAGCTGATCGTGGTGGACGAGCCGATCGTGGGGCTCGACCCCCGTTCCGCGAGGATCCTCAAGGATCTGCTGCGTGCGTACGTGGACGGCGGAGGCACGGTCTTCCTGTCGACGCACACGCTCGAGGTGGCGGAGGCCCTGTGCGACCGCATCGCCATCCTCAGCGAAGGTAGGATCCTCGCGCTCGGGACCCTGGACGAGCTGCGCGCCCACGCGCATGCCGGCGGAGCGCACCTCGAAGAGATCTTCCTCAAGGTCACCGGCGGGGAGGAGATGGCCGACGTGATCCAGAGCCTGCGGGAGGCCATCGAGCGGTGAAGGCCGACCTCGTCTGGCTGCTCCGTCCCAAGTGGCGCACCAAGCTGAATCGTGCGCGCACGGACCAGGGGCGGGTCTTCAAGGCGCTCCTGCTCGGCTTCGTCGGTCTCTTCTTCTGGACGCTGATCTTCGTGGTGATCTTCCGGATGCTCCTCTACTTCCGGGGGACCCAGGGGATCGGCGACCTTCTCGCCGCCAAGCTGCTCGGCCTCGCGTTCCTCACGTTCCTGATGATCCTGGTCCTCTCGAACGTGATCACGTCGCTGTCCACCTTCTTCCTCGCCGACGATCTCGAGCTGGTCGTGGCCGCCCCCGTGGACGCCGTCACCGTCTACGGCGCCCGGCTCGTCGAGACGATCGCCAACTCGTCGTGGATGGTCGCGCTGCTCGCCGTGCCGCTCCTCGTGGCGTACGGCGTCGTGTACGACGGAGGCGTGCGGTACTACCTGCTCGCGATCGCGACCGTGATCCCGTTTCTCGTGATTCCCGCGGTCCTCGGCACCGCCATCACGCTGATCCTGGTCAACGTGTTTCCGGCACGGCGGACGCGGGACCTGCTCGCGCTCGTCGGACTCTTCTCGGCGGCCGCGGTGGTGGCGTTGCTGCGCTTCGTTCGCCCCGAGCGGTTGATGAGCCCGGGGCAGTTCCGCAACCTGGTCGACTTCATGACCGTGCTGCGTACACCGACGTCGCAGTGGCTGCCGAGCGAATGGGCGGCACACGCGCTCATGTCGCACCTGAACGGGGCGTTCCAGCCGTTCCCCTTCCTGTTCCTGTGGAGCACCGCGGCCGCGTTCGTCGTGCTCGGAGCCTGGCTGCACGTCGCGTTCTTCCACGCCGGTTTCACCCGAGCCCAGGAGGGGGCGGAGCGCAAGGAGCGCAGAGCGCGCTCGGCGCTGCTCGAGGCGATGCTCGCTCGCGTACGCCCCAGCACGCGCGTGCTCATCAGCAAGGAGGTGCGCGTCTTCTTCCGTGACACGACGCAGTGGTCGCAGCTCATCCTGCTGGGCGTGCTGGTGGCCGTCTACGTCTACAACATCACGGTGCTGCCGCTCTATACCGGGGAGAAGGTCTCCTTCTTCCTGATCAACCTGGTCTCGTTCCTCAACCTCGGGCTGGCCGGCTTCGTGGTGGCGGCCATCGCGGCACGCTTCGTCTTTCCCGCAATGTCGCTCGAGGGTCGCATGATGTGGCTGCTTCGCTCCTCACCCCTGGACGTGAAGGCGCTGTTCTGGTCGAAGTACTGGGTCGGGACGATGCCGCTGTTGTTGATCGCGCTCCCGCTCATCATCATCACGAACGTGCTGCTCCACGCTTCTCACTTCGTCTTGATCCTGACGACGCTCACGATGGTGGGGGTGACCTTCGCGCTGACCGCCCTGGCCCTCGGCTTCGGCGCACTCTATCCGAACTACGAGACCGAGAACGTGGCCGAGATCCCGACCTCGTTCGGGGGGCTGCTCTTCATGATGGCGGCGGTGAGCTATCTGGGCGGCGTGATCGTGCTCGAGGCGTGGCCGGTGTATCTCTATCTGTCGTCTCACTTTCACGGCGGGCAGGCGGGCGTGGGTGTCGTGCCGTTGGTGCTGGGCGTTGCGGGGGCGTTCGCGCTGACGGTCGTGGCGACCGCGGCGCCGCTCTGGGCCGGGGTCCGCAAGGTGAGGTCGGTCGACTTCTGAGGGAGGTGTCACGATGCTCGACTCCATCAAGAGCTTCTTCCACTCCGCGATGATGCCGCCGGAGCCCCACGAGGAGCGGCACCCGAGCCAGCAGGACATCCGCCTCGCGGCGTGTGCGCTTCTCCTGGAGCTGGCGCACGCCGACGACGAGTTCAGCGACGCGGAGCGGAGCAATCTGGAGGCCTCGATCCGGCGGCAGTTCGGAATGGACAGCGTGCACGCCGAACGGCTCATCGGTCTGGCGGAGCAGGCTCGGAAGGAGGCCGTCGACCTCTGGCAGTTCACGAACCTGATCGCCGAGAACTATTCGCTCGGTCAGAAGACCGTGCTCGCCGAGATAATGTGGTCGCTGGTGTACGCCGACGGCCAGCTCGCCAGCCGCGAGGATTACCTGATGCGCAAGATCAGTCATCTGCTGCACCTGGAGCCGGGCTACCTGGCCGAAGCACGCCGGCGCGTGGAAGATGCCGCCGGCGACGGTGTCGACTGAAGGAGCGCGCCTTGATCTTCTGGACCCTTGCGGCCATGGTGGCGGTAGGAACCAGTGGGGTCGCCGCTATCCTGTCGGTGGGACTCGTGATGCTCGTTCTGGAAACACTCGGGAAGGCCTAGTCGGACATGATCTTCGCACTCGAGATCCTCGGTATGATCGCGGCGCTGGCCCTGGGGATCTGGCTGGGGCTTCCGGGCCGGTACAAGCAGACGCCCGAGGACCTCAAAGACTCCATGGACGAGGGAGGAGGGTTCCGGCGGCATCATCAGAAGCGGAGCCTGTCCCCGGTGGCCTGGGCGCTGCGGAAGGGAAGCGTGGAGACGCCCCGGTCCAGACATGCGCGGGGCTTCCACCTGGATTCGCCGGACAAGGAATAGGCGCCCCTGCCGCCGCCGCTCGTCGGATCCCGGCTGCGATGAGCTCCTGGCTCACTTCAGGAACGCGTCCACCACCACGAGCACCACCCCCACGAAGGCTCCGAGCACGTACCCCAGACGGACGATCAGCGTCAGCTCTCGCTGCGTCACCCGGCGTACGAGATCCTCGAGCCGCTCCATCGGATAGTCGAGCACCTTCTCTTCCACGCGACGTGCGACGTCGATACGCTCGACGACATCGGGGACCTGGGTCTGGAGCCAGCTCCAGATCGGATCGCCCATCGCCACCTTGACCCGGTCCGGCGCTCCCTCGGGAAGCCAGCGGGCCGGCGTCCCGATGGGCCGCTCTAGAAGGGCGGCCAGGATGCGGGCGCCACCGTCCCGATAGATTCGGTCCGCCGCCTCGCTCCTCGCGGCAATCACCAGCCATTCGGCCAGTCGCTCGGGAGGGACGCGCTGGAAGATGTCCCCCCAGGTGCGGGCCCCGGTCTTTTCCAGGCCGGCGTGGAGCTTTTCGACCACGAACTCCCGCGTGGCGGGATCGCGGGCCATCCCGACTACCCACCCGGCGAGCGTTGCGCGCGCCTCCACCACGTTCGGCTCATCCGGCTCGCCGAGGACGGATGCGACCGGACGGCGCAGGAAATCGACGATCGCCTCGTTTACACCTCGCGCCATCGCTTCTCGAACCGGCGGATCCGTGAGGACCTCGGAGAGCCGTTCGGCGCCTTCGGCCTCGATCGTATCGAGCACCTTCTCGACCGTGTCCTCGGTCATCACGAGGCGCGCCACGACCCGCTGGTGGAACTTCAGGTCCCGCAGGAAGCGGTGCAGGAGATCGTGCAGCGTGGCTTCCATGCGTGCCCGGGCGGCCGGGTCCTCCAGCAGACTTCCGAGCCTCTCGATGGCGAGCGGTAGATAGCTAGAGATCGCCTTCTCGACCGAGGCGACCAGGCCCAGCGGCAGAATCTCCTCGAAGGTCCGCCCCGGAGCGAGCAGCTTGGTCGACGCGCGCCCGAGGTAGTCCTCGACCGCCGTGTGGAAGTCCTCGCTCTCCACGACTCCTTGCAGCCAGTCCTCGACCGCCGCTGCCACCGCCTCTCCGCGCGCGGGCGTCAGCACGCCGGCGATCGGCTCTTCCGCCACCACCTCGACGAGCTCTCCGGCGCGTGCGGTGAGCGATTCGGCGAAGCGCTCCGACGCCAGGTACTCATGCAGCCGTGCCAGGCCCATGTCGAGCACGTCGTCGAGCACGTGGTCGATCTCGTCCATCATCGGGGCCGGGACGAGGTCCCGGATCGAGCCCCGATCGTGCTGGAACACGTCGTCGAAGAATCCGGAGAGGCGCTCGTCGAAGGCCCGTCGGAACTCGACGTCGGCGAACGTCCGCGTAAGGTCGTCCTCCGTCAGGAGGCGGTTTCCGACCGTGCGTCCGATGGCGGCGGCGAGGCGGGGCTGGTTCTTCGGAATCGCTCCCTGGAAGAACCGGATGCGCCAGCGGCCGAGGCGAGGGGACTCGTACGGATGGAAGAGCATCCAGATGGCGATGCTGTTCGTGAGGCCGCCGGTGAGCGCGCCGAAGGCGACCGTGACGAGATCTCGTAGCAGGACGTCGTTCGAAATCATCACGGACGCCGGTGGCGGAAGAGGCCTCGCACCGGATAGGTGCTTCCGTTGATCTTCAGGGTGCCCACGACGTCGAAGAGCGCATCCACCGGCAGCACCGGCCCGGGCCCCCGACCCGCACGGATCTGGGCGGTCCGGACCTCGAGCGCGCCCGAGATGTCGTCACCGGCGCTCGAGATCGTCCAGGCCACGGGGACATCGTGGCGGGCGGGCTGGAACGCGCGTACCTCCGTCCAATCGACCGTGAGCGTAGGCCACTGGAGGTTCCGGAAGTCGAGTCGCGCCCACCCCCGATAGGCATTCTCGGTTCCGGGCTTCTCCATCTCGGGACTCTCCAGCACGACCTGAAGGGAATCTCCGGAAACGAGAAACGCCCAGTCACCGGGCTCCGGGTCGTCCGCGCCGCGTGTCCGGAACATGTCGAGCGCCATCCCGTTCACACGTCGCCCCGAGAGGTAGGCCGCGGCCTTCTGCAGTCGGAACGTCTCCCCACGCGGTCCGGTCCAATCCTGAAGCACGTCGTTGAGCTCCAACTCGAGCGAACGGGCGCCTTCCTCGAAGAGGAGGTCTTCGATCTCGTCTCCCTGCCCGACGATCAGGTGCAGGCTCGTGTGAGGCAGGATGCGCCAGGGGGCACGACTGGCCGGCGTCTTCCACTTCTCGGAGTAGAATTCCGCCCAGGTTCCCCCACGCGCCAGAAAGCCACGGGTGTCGTGCTGTACCGCGCCCGGGAGCGTGTGTATGGACATCAGCCACGGCACGAGGATCGCGCTGTCACCGTTGAGCGTCGTAAACACGAAGTTCCGTTCGTAGGAACGGCCCTGGAAGTTTCGGGCCGCCGTGCTGTCGTCCGGGCGCGCGGGGGTGGCCGCCTGCTTCGAGCCGGGACCCGAGCACGCCGCTACCCAGAGGCAGGCGAGTGGGACGGCCCATGCCGATCCTTTCGATCGGACGCTCACGACGTCCAGGTCGGGGTTCGAGTCGGGTCGAGGATCTGAGCCGGCGTCGCTTGCAGGAGTCCGTCGAGCCGGCGGCAAAACGCGCCGATCCTGCGGGCATTGCGGCCCAGATCGAATCTGGCGTCTCGCGACGAGGACTCGACGTCGACGCGCGTCTGGCCATTCTCGTCCAGGCCGACCCTGATCTGGACCTCATCCTCTTTGTGGAGTATGAGCGTCGTCGTGACGGCGTCGAGGGTGCCTTTCTCGTCGTCGGCTTCCACGATCTGCCAGCGCGACAGCCCTCCATCCGCCAGGCGCAGACACGCCGACCACACAAGGTCGAACGGGATCGCGTACGTCCTTCCCCGCAATCGGACGTCGGAAGCTCGAGGATCGGTGGCCGCCCTGGGCCCGAGGGGCCGGCTCGTCGATTCACTCAACGGGACGTGCGCTCCGGTCCGAGGGCGAACGTGATGGTGACGCTCGCCGTGACCGTCTGATCGGCCGCCTCTACCGGCGTCTGGGCCTCCATACGGAGGCCGGCGACGGCGAAGGGATGAGGTGGCCGCGGCGAGGGACTCCGGCTCCCTCCTGTCACCTCGACCGGAGGCCCGAGCTCGCGATCGAGCGCCGCAGCCATCGTCCGCGCCTGCTCGCGCGCCCGGTGCACCGCTTCCGTGAGCACCTTCTGCTGGGCTTCATGCGTGTCGGAGGCCTCGAAGGAGATATCGGAGATGCGGTTGGCGCCCGCCTGGGTCGCCGTATCGATGAGGCGGCCCACGGCGGAAAGGTCCGCGAGCGTCGCGCGCACGTTGTTCACCGCCCGGTATCCGTTGATGCGCTCCGAGCGCGATCCGTCCTTCTCGACGACGCTCGTGTACACCGGAGAGAGGGTGTAGCCCCAGGTGTGGATCTCCAGGCCCTTGAAGCCGGCGGCGCGCAGCGCCGACAGCACCGCGGTCATCGTGGCGGCATTGGCCTGGGATGCGGCCTGCGCGGTCTTTTCCCGCGACTCCACCGCGAGGCTCACCCGGGCGCGGTCCGCCGGGATGTCCATCGACGCCGAGCCGGTCACCTGGATCGTCGGCGGCTCTTTCGGTTGTTGCGCAGGCGGTGCGTCCTCCGGGGGGGTCGCACGCGGTCGTCCCTGGCCACTCGCGGAGGCGCAGCTTCCCGCCAGGAGGAAGCCGAGCATCGGCAGAACCCGTGACATCCGTCGCATCTGAATCTCTCCTCGAAAGCCGGAACGCTCTTCGGAGGCGCACACGGTCCGGCGGAACGTTTGCCCGCGGCCCGGGTCCGCGTATAGTGTCGCCGCAGAGCTTCCACCACGCCACATCACGAACGGCAATGAAAGCGATCATCCCCCTGGCAGGGAAGGGAACCCGCCTCAGGCCGCACACGCACCATACCCCCAAGCCGCTCCTGAAGGTCGCGGGGAAACCGGTGCTCAGCTACATCCTGGACGACCTGAAGGGCGTCGGTATCGAAGAGCTCGTGCTCATCGTGGGCCATCTGCGTGAGGAGATCGAAGCGTGGATGGCGGAGGAGTATCCGGAGCTGCGTCCCCACTACGTGCTCCAGGAGGTCCAGGACGGCACCGCCGGCGCCGTGGCGCTCGCCGAGCCGTTCGTGGACGACGAGGTGCTGATCGTCTTCTCGGACGCCGTGCTCGAGGTCGACTACGACCTCGTGCGCACCCTGGATCCGTCCTACGCCGGAGTGATCTGGGCCAAGGAGGTCGAGGACTATCAACGCTTCGGCGTGATCGTCACGAACGGCGACGGCACGATGAAGACGATCGTCGAGAAGCCCAGCGAGCCGATCTCCCGGCTTGCCAACATCGGTCTCTATTACATCCGGGATCACGCGCTCCTCTTCGAGGGCATCCACCACACGCTGGATGCCGAGCCGGGCCCCTCCGGAGAGTTCTACCTCACCGATGCGTTCCAGTACATGGTCGATCATGGATCTCGGATCCTCACGGCCCCGGTCGAAGGGTGGTGGGACGCGGGCAAGCCCGAGACGCTGCTCGAGACCAACGGGCACCTCGTCGACGGCGAGCGCGGTGGCATCCACGAGTCCGTGGTGGTGGACGGAACGGAGATCGTCGAGCCCGTGCGCCTGGAGAAGGACGTGGTGGTGCGCGGCGGACGAATCGGACCGAACGTGACGTTGGAGAAAGGGGTGCGGGCCGAGCGATGCGTGCTCCGGGACACCGTGGTCGGTCCGAATGCCGTGCTCGAGGATGCCGAATTGGCCGACTCCCTCGTGGGCGCGCATGCCCACGTCCGGGGCGTGAAGGCCTCGCTGTTGGTGACCGACCACTCGATGGTGGAAGGCCGGTAGGATCAGGAGCCGTCAGCCGGAGAGCTCGGCGGTGAGCGTCACCGCGTAGAGCGCGCGCAGCACCCCGTCGGCGCCGCCCACGTTCCGGTACCATTCCTCCGTCGTATGGGCCTGGCCCGCCTCCCCGCCGCCACCCATGGTCAGGGCGGGGATCCCCTGCGCCATCGCGGCGTTGGCGTCGGTGGAAGCCAGGCAGAAGACAGGCTCGGCGCCCACGGCTTCCGTGGCCCGACGTGCGGCGCGGACGACCGCCGAATGCGGATCCGTGGCTCCGCTCGGCCGGATGCCGACCGACTCCATCCTCAACTCCAGATCTCCCTGACAGCCGGCGGCTTCGACCGAGACCGCCGCCGCCGCGACGTGACGGACGCCGGTCTCCATCGAGGCGAGACGATCCTCTTCCACGCTGCGGCAGTCGATCTCGATCCACGCCTCCTGCGCGATCGCATTGATGCTGGTGCCGCCTCCCCAACGGGCCACCGTGAGCGACGACGACGGGTCGTGGGGATCCAACAGCTCTGCGAGCGATTCCACGGCCCGGCCGAGCGCGTGGATCGGATTGCACGTTCCCCGGTTCTGCCACGAGTGTCCGCCGGGTCCTCGCACGCTCAGGCGAAAGCGGCGCGATCCGAGGCCGCGCGTCACGATGCGGTCCAGACCCGCTCCATCCACCGAGATGAACCCAGCCGCATCGGATCCGGCGCCCGCCCCGCTCACCAGGTGCTTGGCTCCCCTGAGGTCGCCGAGGCCCTCCTCGCCCACCGTCGCGGCGAACAGGATCGGACGGCGCGTGGCCACGGCCCCCGCCTCCAGGGCGCGAGCGACCGCCAGCACGACCGCCAGCCCCCTCCCGTCGTCGGATATCCCGGGGCCGGTGAGGAGATCTCCCTGGCGGCTCACCTCGATCGGAACGTCCTCGGAGAAGACCGTATCCAGATGAGCGGACAGGATGACAGGCGCCATGGCTCCCCCGGAGCCGGGACGCAGTGCGATTACGTTGCCGATTCCGTCGATGCGCGCGTCGTGGAGACCGGCCCGGGCCAGCCGCTCGCGCATCGCCTCGGCACGGGCGCTCTCGCCGAAGGGTGGGGCGGCGATGGCGGTGAGGGCGAGCTGATCGTCCAGCGTCTGCTCGTCGGTGTCCCGCGCGTGTGCCGCAGCCTTGCACACTGCGGCGTCGTCGAGAAAGGATTCTACCGATGAGTTCACGACGGCTCCGGGTGCGGGGCTCGCGGTAACGCATCGAACCTGCGCATCGGCGCGGGGATCGTCAAATCACGTCCGCTCGGTGGGTTACGGTGCCGTTACCGGACGAGCGCCGATCCGTTACCCCCGCGCCATAAGCTTTCGACGCGGATCGGTATCCCGGGAAGCCTTCGGGGACACCCGGTTTCGGGAACCGCGCCTCCAACGTGGTCCACTGTATTACGCGGACAGGCTCCTGATATGTTACCCTGGTCACTGGGCCGATTCTCGCGACTCGTCCAGTGATTTCTACCGTCGCACGGAGCATCATGGATACATCCTCGACGTCGGCCCCGGCACCTCGCGTGTTGGTCGTGGAGGACGAGCCCGACATTGCCGCGCTCATCGCCTATCAGCTCACGCGCGAAGGTTTCCGGGTGGAGACGGCGGGCACGGGTACCGGTGCCCTGGAGTCCGTTGGACGCGACATCCCGGACCTGGTGGTGCTCGATCGCATGCTTCCGGAGTTGAGCGGCGACGAGGTGCTGAAGCGTCTGAGGAACGAAGACGCGACGCGCTCGATCCCGGTGCTCGTGCTGACGGCCAAGAGGGAGCAGGAAGACAGGATCCACGGCTTCGAGCTCGGCGCCGACGACTACCTCACCAAGCCGTTCAGCCCCCGGGAGCTGGTCCTGCGCGTCCAGGCCATCCTGCGGCGCGTGCGGGAGACGGGACGCAGCGCCGGCGGACGTATGCTCAGCGCGGGGCCGCTGCGCATGGATCTCGGTGCGCACCACGTGTCGATCCGTGGCGAGGAGATCAGCCTGACCCCGACGGAGTTTCGTCTGCTCGAGGTGCTGGTGGAGCGTCGCGGACGGACGCAGAGCCGACAGCAGCTCCTGGAGAAGGCCTGGGACCTGGATGCGGGGGTGATCGATCGGATCCAGACGCGCACGGTGGACATGCACATCCGCCGGCTGCGCAGCAAGCTCGGGGACCTGGGCGATTGGGTGGAGACGGTTCGTGGCTTCGGCTACCGCCTCCACGTACCTGACGGCGCCGAGTAGGGCGCTTCGAACGCTCGGCGGAGGAGATTCGTGCGCTTCAGGATCCATCAGCCTCTGTTCGCCGCTTTCGTCGGCGTGCTGGGCATCTTCGTGGCCGTGCTCGTCCTGCTGGTGGGGCAGGGTGTGCGCAGCCACATGATCCAGGCGTACGAGACGGGGCTCAGCGACGAGCTCTCGTTGGGTACGTGGATCCTCGAGCGGGCAGGCGACGTCTCGCCGGACTCGCTCGCCCGCGAGGTGACGGCACGGATCGGCTACCGGGTCACGATCATCGATACCGCGGGGGTGGTGCTGGGTGACTCCAACGTGCCCAGGTCGCAGATCGGCCAGATGCAGAACCACCGGACCCGCCCCGAGGTCGTGGGTGCCCTGGAGGGCGGTGTGTCGTTCAGTGAGCGGACGAGCGCAACCGTGGGGCGACGGCTCCTGTACGCCGCCACGTTGACGCACCTGGGCCATCGCTCCGTCGTGCTGCGCCTGGCCGCCCCCCTGACGATCGTGGACTCCTCGGTCCAGCAGGTTCGCCTGACGGTCGCGGTCATCGGGCTCTTCGTCCTGCTGCTGTCGCTCCTGCTGGCCCAGGTCCTCAGTCGGGCCATGGCCCGGCCGCTCGTGGCGCTGTCCGACCGGGCACGTCGCCTCGCCTCCGGGGACTTCGACGAGAAGGTCCCGACGGCCAGCCGGGTGAAGGAGCTTCACGACCTCGCGGTCGCGTTCAACCGCCTCGGGGAGGAGCTGACGGAGCAGCTCGCCGAGCTGGGCCACGAGCGCGACGAGATGCAGACCCTGATCGACTGCATGGGCGAGGGCGTGATCGCGCTGACCGAAGACGCCCGGCTGCTGCGCACCAACCGCGCGGCGAGGGACCTGCTGCAGCTTCCGGCCGTTCCCACCTACGCGCCCATCAGCACGCTGGTCCGACATCCCGAGCTCCGAGAGGTGTTGGAGGCGTCGGTGGTCAAGGACTCCCAGGTGCACGAGGTCCGCCTGGGTGGCCGTAACCTCTTCGTGACCTCACGCGCGCTCGATCGTGGCGGATCCGTGACCACGTTCCTCGACGTCTCCGAGCTGCGTCGTCTGGAGCAGGTGCGGCGGGACTTCGTGGCCAACGCCTCGCATGAGCTCAAGACGCCGCTCACCTCGATCCGGGGCTTCGCGGAGACGTTGCTGGAGGGAGATCCTCCCGAGCATCTGCGACAGGAGTTCCTGGGCTCGATCCGCAAGAATACGCTCCGGCTTCAGCGACTGGTCGACGACCTGCTCGATCTTTCCCGTCTCGAATCCGGAGGCTGGTCGGCGCGCGCCGACGAGGTCTCGGTCGCCGGTGTGGCGAGGGAAGCGTGGGAGGAGATGGAGGCCGTCGCGTCGGTCAAGGAAGTGACGTTCTCGATCGACGGCGACGCCCGCGCCCTGGCCGACCGGCAAGGTCTCGTGCAGACGTTCCGCAACCTCTTCGAAAACGCGCTCCGTCACACCGACGAGGGGGGGCGCATCCATGTCGAGGTGGGGCGCACCGAGGACGGCCGGCGGGTTCGGGTCGAGGTCGTCGACGACGGGGAGGGCATTCCTTCGAAGGTGCTCCCGAGGATCTTCGAGCGGTTCTTCCGAGCCGATGCCTCCCGTGCACGCGACTTCGGCGGCACCGGGCTCGGCCTCGCGATCGTGCGGCATCTGGTGGGGGCGATGGGCGGTGAGGTGGAGGCCGAAAGCGAGCTCGGCAAAGGGACCACGATCCGATTCACGCTGCCGTGCGCCTGACGATCCGAGACTTCCACCCATTCCTGCCGAGGGCTATCGTCGTGCTTTCCCATTCCTCTCACCGGGAGAATCCCGCCGTGGCTGCCCTGTTTCCCACGACCCGGCGTCTGTGAGCCGATGGCCAATACCTACGACATCGACCTGGACGACCGAGCTCCCGCGCTGGAGGCCCGAAACCTTTCGGTGTACTACGGCGAGAAGCAGGCGGTTAAGGAAATCTCGATCGCCGTGCCGGTGCACCGCGTGGTCGCGTTGATCGGACCGTCCGGGTGCGGCAAGAGCACGCTCCTCCGGTGCTTCAACCGGATGAACGAGCTGGTGGAGGGAGCTCGCGTCGAGGGTGAGGTGCTCTTCCACGGACAGAACCTGTACGCCCGCGACGTCGACCCGGTCGAGGTGCGGCGCCGGATCGGGATGGTCTTCCAGAAGCCGAATCCGTTTCCGAAGTCGATCTACGACAACACCGCCTTCGGCCCCCGGGTGAATCGCTACAAGGGCGACATGGACGCGTTGGTGCGTCAATCGCTGGAGCGGGCCGCCCTCTGGGACGAAGTCCACGACA
This sequence comes from Longimicrobiales bacterium, assembly GCA_046704545.1. GTDB lineage: Bacteria > Gemmatimonadota > Gemmatimonadetes > Longimicrobiales > Gaopeijiaceae > SZUA-318. The sequence goes on along the minus strand of JBJKRT010000086.1, from coordinate 37,269 downwards.
GGCTGCGCGACTCCGCGATCGCGTTGTCCGGGGGACAGCAGCAGCGCCTGTGCATCGCCCGCACGCTGGCGGTCGAGCCCGAGGTCGTTCTCATGGACGAGCCCGCCTCGGCGCTCGATCCGATCGCCACGCAGCGTATCGAAGAGTTGATCTTTCAGCTGAAAGAGGACTACACGATCGTCATCGTGACGCACAACATGCAGCAGGCAGCTCGCGTTTCGGACTACACGGCGTTCCTCTATATGGGCGAGTTGATCGAGTACGGTCCGACGGAAACGCTCTTCACCAATCCGCGTGAAGAGCGGACGGAGGCCTACCTTACGGGGAGATTCGGATGAACACGCCAGAACAGCACCGACGCCCCTTTCACGAGGAGCTGGATGCGCTCCAGGCGCGCCTCCTCGAGATGGCGGGTCTGGTCGAAGGTCTGGTGGCCCAGGCCGCCCAGGCCGTGCTCGAGCGCGATCCCACGGCGGCGACGCGGGTCGGTCCCGAGGACAATCGGGTCGACGAGCTCGAGGTCACCATCGACGAGCTCGTCATGGAGCTGATGGCGCTTCATCAGCCGATGGCCACGGACCTGCGGCGCCTCATCACCACGTTGAAGGTCTCCAACGACCTCGAGCGTGTCGGCGACCACGCGGTGAACATCGCCAAGGCCGCTCGCCGACTGACCGAGACGCATCCCCTCCCGGAGCTCCGGGAGCTCTCGGAGATGATCGACATCACCAAAGAGATGCTCTCCGACGCCCTGGCGGCGTACGTCTCGCGCAACTCGGAGGTCGCTCGCCGGGTCTGCCTCACCGACGACAAGGTCGACGATCTGCGGCGCTCGATGTTCCGGATTCTCGTCACCCACATGCTCGAGGACCCGAAGCGGCTCGGGGGCGCGCTCGAGCTCCTGCTGGTGAGTCAGAACCTCGAACGCATCGCCGACCTGTCCACCAACATCTCGGAGGACGTGGTCTTCCTCGTGGAGGGGCGCTCGATCAAGCACGGCGTCGAGGGGCACCAGGTGGTGGAGCGGGACTAGTGGACTGTAACAGGTGAACGTTTGCATTCGAGCGCCGCTGCATCCGCTGGATGCTTCGTTGCACCTCCTTGAAATAGCGTTGCTATTCCTGCGTCGGCGCGCCTCGCCCCAGCGGCGCTTCGGCACTCTCGGTACTAAACGTTCACGTGTTACAGTCCACTAGCGCGGCGCACGGAAGCGTTGCGGAAAGGGCGCTTCGCGTCCTACCCTGTGCCGATGTCGGAACCTTCTCGAGAACCGCCCGATCCGCACGCCGAGGAGCCCCGTCGGGGCGGCTCCGAAGGTGTGACCACGGCTCCACCCGCGCCGCTCGACCCCGCGGTCGAGCAGTTGCTCGATCAGGTCGGAACGCAGCCGCGGCCCCAGCTGCTCTTCGACATGGGCAGATTGCGTGGCCAGGTGGCGATCGTCACCGGCGGCTCCAGCGGGATCGGCCGCGCCGTCGCCCTCGCATTCGCCGAGTGCGGCATTCATGTCGGATTCTGCTTCCTGGACGACGGGGCGCAGTCGCGCGTGGAGGCACAGACCGTCGCCCGGCAGTTGAGGGAGATGGAGGTGCGCGTCCATTTCCGCTCATGCGACGTGCGTGAAGCCGGCGACGTGAAGGCGTTCGTGCGCGAGGTCCACGACGAGCTGGGCGGGCTCCACATCCTGGTGAACAACGCCGGTATCGGCCGCGACCGAGCGCTGTGGCGCATGGAGGACCACGAGTGGGAGGCGGTGCTCCGCACGAACCTCGACGGAGCCTTCTTCTTCACGCGCGCCGTGTCTCCGTACCTCCGTGCCCAGGAGTACGGCAAGATCGTCAACGTGACGTCGGTGCACGGGCTCAGGAGTGAGTTCGGCCTGGCCAACTACGCCGCGTCGAAGGCCGGGCTCATCGGCCTCACGCGGAGCTCCGCCATCGAGCTCGGCCCTCGCAACGTCAACGTCAACGCCGTGGCTCCGGGCTACATCCGCACGACGCGGCTGACCGCCACGGTCCCCTCCGAGATTCTGGATCGAGCCCGGGAGCGTTCGGTCCTCGGCCGGCTCGGCGATCCACGGGACGTGGCGAGTGCGGTCCTCTTCCTCTGCTCGGAGGCCGCCCGGCACATCACCGGATCGGTGCTTCCCGTCGACGGGGGCTATCTCCTCTGACGGAGCCGCGCCTGAAGACCGTCTGGGAAGGCGCCACCCGGATGCTTGGAGGCGATCCGACGTTCGGCCCCCTGGTCGAGCGGATCGGGCCGGTGAGGATGCCGGACGCGTCGGAGCCGCCGTTCGCCTATCTGGTCCGCAGCATCGTCTTCCAGCAGCTCGCCGGACAGGCGGCTCGTACGATCCACGGTCGGCTGGTCGAGCGCCTCGCCGGGGACGTGAGCCCCGAGCGCGTGTTGGCTCTTCCGGATGACGACCTGCGTGCCGCCGGCCTGTCACGGTCGAAGATGGCCGCGGTACGAGATCTCGCCGGAAAGGTGCGTTCGGGGGAGGTTCGCGTCGACGACCTGGAGGATCTGTCCGACGACGAGGTGACGGAGCGCGTCACGCGGGTGCGCGGCATCGGTCCGTGGACGGCCCAGATGCTCCTGATGTTCCGGCTCCACCGTCCGGACGTCTGGCCGGCGGGAGACCTGGGGGTGCGGAACGGACTCGCGCGCCTGCTCGGCCGCGAGCCGTCTCCGACCCAGAAGGAGATGGCCGCGCTCGGCGATTCGTACCGCCCCTGGAGGAGCGCGGCCGCCTGGTATTGCTGGCGGGTGCTCGAGATCGAGCTCCCACAGATCGGGTAGGAGCCCAGCCCGGCGCCGGGTCCACGGCGCCGCTGGCGCGCGCCCCCGATTCGGCGGATCTTTCAGCGATACGCGCCGTACGCGCATGCCATCCCCGCCGACCGGAAGGTCATGATGCGCCGCTTCCCAGTTCGCCGCTCCTGGATGTCCTCCGCGGGAGTGCTTCTCGCGATCGTCTTCCCGGCAGCCCGAGCCGGTGCGCAGGTTCCCACGGCGCCGGTCCGGGCCCACACGGGCATGGTGGTGTCGGACGACGCGCGCGCCAGCCGGATCGGCCGGGACGTCCTGGAGGCCGGCGGCAACGCCGTGGACGCGGCGATCGCCGTGGGCTTCGCGCTCGCCGTGGTGGAGCCCGCGGCAGGCAACATCGGAGGTGGCGGCTTCATGGTCGTCCGCATGCCCGACGGAGCGTCGACGGCGATCGACTTTCGCGAGAAGGCGCCGCTGGCCGCGAACCCCCGCATGTGGCTCGATTCCACCGGACGGCATTCGAGCCGCATCCACCATTGGAGCGCCAGCTCCATCGGCGTGCCGGGCACGGTGGCCGGCTTCGACATGGCCCACCGTCTCTACGGCTCGATCAACTGGTCCCGGCTCGTCTATCCCGCCGTGGCGCTGGCTCAGGACGGCTTTCCGGTGGACAGCGTGCTGGCGTCGGGGCTGGCCGCGCTGGTCCTGCGCCGCGCCGACGACGCGGCCACCGTGGCGGCGTTCTCCCGGAGCGGCACACCGTATCAGCCGGGCGACACCCTGCGTCAGCCGGACCTGGGACGCACGCTGACGCGCATCATGCTGGACCGGCGCGACGGCTTCTATCGTGGGGAGACGGCGCGGCTCGTCGACGCGGAGATGCGGCGCATCGGTGGGCTCATCACTCCGGCCGACCTCGAGCTGTACCAGGCGAGGGAGCGCACGCCGATCCGGGGCACGTATCGCGGCTACGAGGTCATCGGAATGCCGCCGCCGAGCTCGGGCGGGGTCACGCTGGTGGAGATGCTCAACATCCTGAAAGGCTGGGACCTGGAGTCGATGGGGCACAACACCGCGCCCTACATCCACCATCTCGCCGAGGCCATGCGGCGTGCCTATCGCGATCGCGCCCGTTACCTCGGTGACCCGGACTTCGTGGACATGCCGGTCCACCACCTCACGAGCGACGAGCACGCGGACTCTCTCCGCGCCACGATCCTCCAGGACCGCGCCTCGAAGTCCTATCCCGACGACGTGTCCGAGTCTCCCGAGGGAATGCAGACGACGCACTACTCCGTGGTCGACGGCAATGGTATGGCCGTGTCGGTCACGTATACGATCGAGCAGTGGTACGGCTCGGGGATCGTCGTTCCGGGTGCCGGCTTCCTGCTCAACAACGAGCTGGGTGACTTCAATGCCGGGCCGGGCATCACGGACTCGACGGGGCTCATCGGGACGAGTCCCAACCTGGCGCGTCCCGAGCAGCGTCCGCTCTCGTCCATGAGCCCGACCATCCTCGCCAAGGACGGTCACCTCGTGGCGGTGCTCGGGAGCCCCGGCGGCCGCACGATCATCAACACGGTCCTGCAGGTCGCGCTCAACGTCGTCGACTTCGGAATGAACATCCAACAGGCCGTGAATGCCAAGCGCATCAACCAGGACTGGCTTCCGGACCGCATCGACATCGAGCGGAACGGCACGAGCGAGGCTGTCGTGAAGCAGCTCGAGGCGATGGGCTATACGGTCCGCATGGGCGGTACGCAGGGACGCGCCAATTGCATCATGATCGATCCCCGGACCGGCGATCGCCTCGGGGCGCCCGACCCACGCAATCCTGATGCGGCGGCCGTGGGCTACTGACGGCGGGCATACGGCCCATTACGGACGCCGGACCGGAAGTCTCCCCACGCCGCACAACGGGTATTCCAGAATTGGCGTCCGGTCCGATTTCCTCAAAACTTGAAGCACGGACATCTCTCGACGAGGAGAGGACTCAAGGTGCTGCATGCCCCGTTGATGACCCACATGGCGGCCCTCGCCGCGCTGGTGGCGCCCGGCCAGGCACGGCAGGTGCCGGCGCCGCAGACGCCGCCTCCGGTTTCGGCGGCCGCGGCCCAGAGGGACTCCCTGATCTTCAAGGGAGGACCGCTGGAGGCCGAGGCCGTGGCGATCGAGCGGACGATCCGCTGTAACTGCGGGTGCGGGCTGGACGTGCATTCCTGCCTGTTCGCCATGCAGTGCGGCACCTCGCCCAAATGGGCGGAGCGCATCCGCCGCGAGCTGAAGGCGGGCAAGACGCCCGACGCGATCAAGGCGGGCTTCGTGGCCGACTTCGGTCCGACCGTCCTGATGGAGCCGCCGGCAAAGGGCTTCAACCTCGTCGGTTACCTGCTTCCCGGGATGGCCATCCTCATGATCGGAACGATCGTGGGATTGCTCGTTCAGAGAGGAGCTCGGCCGATCCAGGCCGAGATTCCCGCGGATGCCTTCACGGATGCGGAGCTGGACCGCCTTCGGGAGGAGATGCGCCGCATGGACGAGTCTCAGCGGCCCGACTGGTAGAGGCGACGGACCGCTGAGCCGCGGGTCCGCGACGCTTTCGCCGCGGGCCCGCATTTCGTTTCCGGCCGCGAGCGGCCGTCAGTCCACGTACGTGAGCCAGGCGCCGTAGGCGTCGTCCGCTTCGCCGCGTACGACCTCCATGAACCGCTTCTGGATGGCCAGCGTGACCGGCCCGGCCCGGCCGTCTCCGACCGGAATGCGATCCACGCTGCGCACCGGTGTCACCTCGGACGCCGTTCCCGTGAAGAAGATCTCGTCGGCCGTGTAGAGGCTCTCCCTCGGGACCGGCTCCTCCCGGACCTCGTAGCCGAGATCGGCCGCGATCCGGAGGATGGCGTCGCGGGTGATTCCCGCGAGCGACGTGCCGTCGAGGGTCGGCGTGACGACACGACCCTGTCGAACCAGGAAGACGTTCTGGCCGCTTCCTTCGCTCACCAGGCCGCTCGGGCCCACCGCGATTCCCTCCACGTAGCCGTTCGCCAGCGCTTCCATCTTGATGAGCTGCGCGCTCACGTAGTGGCCCGCGGCCTTGGCGCGCACGGGAAACGTGTTGGGATGTGCGCGCATCCACGACGAGACGCATACGTCCACGCCCGCCTCCAACGCACCTTCTCCCAGGTAGGTCCCCCATGGCCAGGCGGGGATATAGGTCTCCACGGGACTGCCGACGGGGTTGAGGCCGGCGGAGCCGTAGCCCCGCAACACCATCGGACGCAGGTAGCAGTCCTTCAGGCCATTCTTCCGGATGATCTCCACGCACGCCTTCTTCAGCGCCTCCTGTGTGTGGCCCACCTCCATCCGGTAGATGGCGCACGAGTCGTGGAGACGCCGCAGGTGTTCGTCGAGCCGAAAGACGGCGGGTCCCCGGGCAGTGTCGTACGCACGGATCCCTTCGAAGACCGAAGATCCGAACTGCACCGCCAGAGAGAGCAGGTGCACGGTTGCATCGTGCCAGGCGATGATCTCGCCGTCTTTCCAGATCCACTCCGATTCGGTCAGCGTCGCGCTTCCCATGATCGTCCTCGGGGGCCCGTCCCGGGCGAGCAGCGGCCCGGACGCGCGCCGGTTAGAAGAGTCCCTTGATCCAGCCTCCGTCGACGGCGACGGACTGGCCCGTGATGTATGCAGCCCGCTCGGAGGCGAGAAACGCCGCCAGGGCTCCCAGCTCGGCAGGCTCGCCCAGACGTCCCATCGGGACTTCGCGCTCCCAGGCCGCGTATGCCTCCTCCACGGTCCCGCCGGAGCGGTTCGCGTTGGCCTGCGCAAGATCCACGAGACGCTCCGTCCGCGTGTAGCCGGGGAGCAGACAGTTCACCGTCACGCCGAACGGTGCGGCTTCGTTCGAGATCGTCTTCGCGAACCCGGTCACGCCGGCGCGCACCGTATTCGACAGGATGAGCCCTCCGACGGGCTGCTTCACGGTGATCGACGTGATGTTGAGGATTCGACCCCAGCGTCGCTCCTTCATGCCGGGGAGCACCACGCGCACGAGGTTGACGACGCTCTCCAGGAGCTGAGCGACGGCGAGCTTCCAGTCCTCCGGCGCGTGTTCCTCGAACGGTCCCGACGGCGGTCCCCCCGTGTTCGTCACGAGGATGTCGATGCCCCCGAGCGCCTCGGTCGCGGCGGCCACGGCGTGCTCGACGCCTTCGGGATCGGTGAGGTTCGCCGCAATGCCGGTCACCTCCGCGCCCGTGGCCCGCGCGATCTCGTCGCGCGCGGCGCCGATGCGCTCCTCGGAGCGCGAGCAGATGGCGAGTGCCACGCCTTCCGCCGCCAGCGACTCCGCCACCGCGCGGCCCAGCCCGGCGCTGGCCCCGCAGACGAGCGCCCTCCGGCCATTCAGTCCGAGATCCATGCCTCTCCCGTCACTTCTCGTGGAAATAGGTGTCCGTGCCGTCCAGCCAGTCCTGTCGTGGAGGGCTGAAGATGTCGACGTCGAAGGTGTCGTCGAGCGCTTGTGCCTTGTGAGGCACGTTGGAAGGGATGTAGAGGACCTCTCCGGCGCTCACGACCACCTCCTCTTCGCCGTTCTCCCCGATCCAGAAGTGGAGCGCGCCTTCGAGAATGTAGGTGAGCTGCTCGTTTTCGTGCGCGTGCTTCGGGACGACGGCGTCCTTGTCCAGGTAGACGTGCGCGATCATCATCTTGTCGCCGGTGAAGAGGCGGCGGCTGATGGCGTCGGTGACCTTCTCCTTGGGGATGTCGTCCCAACGGGCGTGGCGGACGGAAGAGCTCATCGTGGTTCACTCCATGGTTGGCTGTTCAGGACCGGAATGGGCGGCCGGGCGCCCCGGCTGTCAACCGTCCGGCCCGTCTCGGCCCCGAGGAACACCGGGGCCGCTCGACCGGTACGCGTCGTGGAATGTCCATCCGGAGGTGCACCGTGTCCGACGGCGTGGAAAAGACGGAAGAGGAGTGGCGAGCGCTGCTCGGCGACGAGGCGTACGAGGTATTGCGCCGGAAGGGGACCGAGCGCCCGTTCACCGGCCGCTACTGGAACGAGACGGCGGCCGGCACGTACAGGTGCCGCGGATGCGGAGCGCCGCTGTTCCGTGCGGACACGAAGTACGATGCGGGATGCGGGTGGCCTAGCTTCTGGGAGCCGGTGGAGGCGTCGGCGGTCGAGACGCAGACGGACCGGAGCCATTTCATGGTTCGCACGGAGGTGCTGTGCGCGAAGTGCGGGGGACATCTGGGACATGTGTTTCCGGACGGGCCTCGCCCCACGGGGCTGCGCTACTGCATCAACTCCGCGTCGCTCGATCTGGAGCGGACGTCCGGAGACGGCGAGGAGGACGCAGGCTGAGCCGATGGGCGCGGGTTCCGACATGGTTCCTCCTGGTGGGCGTATGTGCGTGCGTGCACCATGCGCCACCGCCGGGGCCGGGCACGTCCCAGGGTGTGCCTCCGGACCTTCGCGGTACACGTGTGATGCTGCTGCCGGTCCAGGAGGCCGCGGGGGTATCGGGCGATATCGACCCGGAGCTCGCGTTCGCACTCCAGGCCAGGGGGCCTGACGTCCATTGGGTGCTGCCGGCGAGCCTGGACTCGGCGCTGGTGCGCTCGCCGGGCCTTCAGACCCGGACGCATGGGCTTCCCGTCTCGGTCTTCGGTGCGGCGCCGATCGAGCGGATCGGCGATCCGCTCTACGGCGATCTCCGCCGGCTCGCGGCGGTCGCCAACGCGGACGTCGCTCTGCTGCCGATTCGCGCGTCGATGGAGCAGGAAGGGACGGGATCGGCCGTGCGGCTGTGGGCGGCGCTGGTGGAGGTACGATCGGGGCGCGTGCTCTGGTTCGGTATCATCCAGGGTGAGCCGGGAGCGGTCGGGAGCGAGCGTGTGATAGCCTCGGCCGCGGACAAGCTGGCGCGGACCGTGCTCGGCGAGAACGCGGGTGGCGGAGCGGGCGGATGACTACAAGGCCTTCGGGCGGATTCGGGAGCAACGTGAACGATAGACCAACGCGGAGCAGAGCAACCGGCACGGGCGTCTACCGCCTCGTGGCCACCGCGACCCTGGCGCTCGCGCTGGGCGGCTGCAAGCAGAAGCCCCGCCCGGTGCCGACGGCCGCCGAGGTGCGCAAATACTACGACTACAAGGGTCGTATGAAGGTCGACATGAACGGCAACGTCGCGGAGATCACCGTCGACCAGCCGGTGGATCAGCTCCGGAAGGGCGGGACGATCTGGGCGAAGGTCGGCCCGTACATCTTCCTCTTCACCAACGACACCGAGAAGCTGTTCCAGGACTACACCGGACTCGCCGGGGTGAGGGTCATCACGAAGCTCGAGCCTGGAGGGCACGAGATCGCCCGGGCGATGCTGCCCCGCGACACGCTGAGCGACATCACCTGGCAACGCTCCCTCAACCTAGCGGCACACGCCCGCAAGGAAGGCACGGACAACCCGGGGCGCATGGCCGATCTGATCCAGTGGGGTGAAGATCACACGCGCTTCAAGTACAATCCCAGGTATGTGCCGAACGGCTGAGTCGCGGAACCGTGTCGCGTGAGGTGAGCATGCCGGACCGGAACGTCACCTGGAAGGACCGCTATCCAGACCAGGTCACCTGTGTGCGCTGCCTCGAGGTGAAGGACCTGATCGAGGTGGACCGGCTCCTCTGGTGCGAGGATTGCCGGCGTCGGGCGAGGAACCGCTCCGTGGCGTGGGGGTGGTTGGGTGGGCTGGTGTGCGGCGGCTTGATGGCCGCGTACATCTGGTTGATCATCCGGCCCACGGACCTCGTGCTCGGTGGGTGGCTGGCCACCGTGGTCGCGACGATCTGGTTGGGCGCGAAGGTGTGCCGCGAGCTCGTGTACGGCGGGATGCGGTTCCTCAACAACCGGGCGGTGGATGCGGTTCCACCCGAGACCCCGCCGAGCGAAGAGCCGCTGCGCGACTGAAGCGGAGCCCTTCGGCGAACGCTGCGGGTCGGCCGCGAATCCGTCGTTCCGGGGTGCTCGCCTTCTCCAGCGACCTGTTAGATTCCTCGCTCCCGAAGCGGATCGCTTCGACCGTGGAATCTCCATCCGGGTGGACCGATGGCCGGCAAGTACGAGGGCTTCGATTTCTACGACATCGACTCGTTGCTGTCCGAGGAGGAGCGTATGGTGCGCGACACCGTGCGTTCCTGGGTGGAGGAGCGCTTCATGCCGCTCATCGCCGAAGCCTACATCGGACGCCGGTTTCCGAAGGAGCTCATCCCCGAGCTCGGAGAGCTCGGCGTGCTGGGTGCCAACCTGCCGGAAGAGTACGGTTGCGCCGGACTCGACAACGTGGCATACGGGCTCATCATGCAGGAGCTCGAGCGTGGAGACTCCGGGTTGCGCTCGTTCGTGTCCGTCCAGGGCGCGCTCGTCATGTATCCCATCTTCGCGTTCGGCAGCGAGGAGCATCGCCGTACGTGGCTCCCCAAGCTCGCGTCGGGAGAGGCGGTGGGGTGCTTCGGGCTGACCGAGCCCGACTACGGCTCGAACCCCGGGGGGATGGTCACGACGGCCAGGCGCACGGACGACGGATGGGTCCTCAACGGCGCGAAGATGTGGATCACCAACGGCTCCATGGCGGACGTGGCCGTGGTCTGGGCACAGACGGGCGAGATCGGCGACGTCAAGTCGATCCGTGGCTTCGTGGTTCCGACCGACACCCCCGGCTTCACCGCACGCGACCAGAAGGGCAAGCTCTCGTTGCTGGCCTCGGACACCAGCGAGCTGGTGCTCGAGGACGTGGAGCTGCCGGAGGACGCGATGCTGCCGGGCTCCACGCAAGGGCTCAAGCATCCGCTCATGTGCCTCACGCAGGCCCGCTACGGGATCGCCTGGGGAGTGGTCGGCGCGGCGATGGCGTGCCTCCACGAAGCGCTCTCGTACGGCAAGGAGCGCGTGATGTTCGGCGAGCCGATCGCGGCCAAGCAGATCCAGCAGGCCCGCCTGGCCGAGATGGTCACCCAGATCACCCAGGGCCAGCTCCTCACCTATCGCCTCGGCCGGCTCAAGGACGAGGGCACGATGACACCGCAGCAGGTGTCGATGGCGAAGCGCGCGAACGTCGACATGGCGTGCAACGTCGCGCGAGAGGCGCGTAGGATGCTGGGCGCGAACGGGATCCTCGTCGAATACCACTCGATGCGTCACATGGAGAACCTCGAGTCGGTGTACACGTACGAGGGGACGCACGATATCCACACCCTGATCCTGGGTCAGACGCTCACCGGGCTCTCGGCCTTCTAGCGGATTCCGCCCGTCCCCCCTGCGGATGTCGTAGGGGAATCCCCGGACCACGCAGCGGCGACGCAACGCCTCGCATCGAAGAACGGGGCGGCTGGAGTTCCCCCGGCCTCGCGGGCGGCTCGCTCGTACGCGCCACGAAAAGCGTTGTGCGACAACGGTTTTCGGAGTGCGCCGCGTGAAATCGCGCACGTATGTATAATTCCCGGATGCCGTCCGTAGTGTTACGGAGTCCCGGCATTGACCGCGTGGGAGTCTTGCACTAAAGTTCACATGCGACCCTCCTGTTGCCACTCTTGACTGGACCGTCCGGCGCTGAGGAACGAGCCGGATATTGGAGAAAGAAGAGCAATGAGGATTCAGTTGCATCGGGTCGCCTTCCTGCCCCTGCTGCTGCTCTCCGTGTGGTCCCTGTCGTCCTGCGTCGACCAGAAGACCGTGTACCGTGACCGGCAGCTCTTCGAGCAGCCGGCCAGTGACGCGGGTGGCTTCGTCGGCTATACGGACACGGTCGCCAAGCTGACCGTCTGCGGGAACTGCCACGTACAGAAGCAGGACGCCTGGTCGCAGACGAAGCACGCTTCGGCGTGGGCCGACCTGCAGGCGAGCGATCACGCATCGGCGAGCTGCGAGGGCTGCCACACGGTGGGGCCGAACGGGAACGCCGATTCGACAGCGGTGGGCTTCGCGGCCACGGGTGAGACGCGCTACCACGACGTACAGTGCGAGGCGTGCCACGGTCCGGGCCTGACTCACGTCCAGGATCCGACGCAGGCCAACGTGCCGCTCGCTCCTGCGAACGTGAACCTGACCACGGGCTGCGGCGAGTGCCACAACGGCCACAACGCCCAGACGGACGAGTGGCTCAAGTCCATGCATGCGGAGCACAACACGCATGCGCAGGACAACCCGAGCTGCCAGCAGTGCCACACGGGTGAGGGTGCGCTCGCCGCGTTCGGCGTGAACACCGACTTCCTGGAGAAGGCTTCGCTGGGGCCGGGCAACCACCTCACGCTGACCTGCGTGGTGTGCCACAACCCGCACGGCTCGAGCAACGAGTATCAGCTCCGGTACCCGATGGACTCGGGGACGCTGGAGGGCAACCTCTGCATGCGCTGCCACCAGCGGGAAGGCACGCCGGACATCCACTCGAAGTACGGACCCCACTCGCCCGAAGGCCCGACGCTCATCGGGACGGCGGGATGGTGGCCGCAGGGCACGCAGCCGAGCAACCCCATCGTGGGTACGCACGGCAACGTCACCGCGAATCCGGGGACGTGCGCCACCTGCCACATGCCGTCGTTCAAGGGAACGAACGGCCAGGGCTACTCGGGTCACTCGTTCGAGGCGGCACCGTGCGTCGACTCGGTCGGGATCCCGCTCGGCACCGGTTCCACCTGCGATGACTCGCAGCGCAACTTCGACGCCTGCGCCAACAGCGGCTGCCATGCCTCGGCGGACGTCGCCCGGAACCTGATGGAAGTCGCCGACCAGCGGATCGCCGATCTGGTCACCGAGCTCAACGGACTGCTTACGAAGGTTCCGTCCAGCGAGTTCGACGTCACGGACAACAACTTCACGGTGGGCGAGGGCGCGAAGTTCAACGCTCAGCTGGCTTCCAAGGGCGGCGCCGCGGTCCACAATCCGTTCCTCATGGAGGCGCTGCTCACGGCCAGCATCAAGGCGGTGGAGCAGACCTACAGCATCCAGCCGGTCAACGGAGTGAGCCTGGAGAGGGTGTTGCTCCCGGGCGTCAAGTAGACGCTCCGGGGACGTTTCTCGCCGCGATCCAGGTGAGTACGGTCCAGCAGCGGCCGTCCGGTCTCGAGGGACCGGGCGGCCGCCGACCGTGGCCCCTGACATCAATGTCAGGGATCTCCCGACTTCACCCTGGCGCTCCTGCCCTTCAATGTCAGCGACATGTTCGAGAAGCTGCGTGACACGCCATCCCACGTCCTGACCTGGGTCAGCCGGCTGTCCTTGCCGGCGCTGGCCCTGATCGGGGTGTTCATCGCCGCGGGCGTCGGCGCGGGTGGCTACTACGCATACCAGACCTACGATTTCGTCCAGCACGACAACGACTTCTGTCTGTCGTGCCACCTGATGGCGAATCCGTATCAGCGCTTCGCCCGGAGCGCGCACCGCGGGCTGGGGTGCAAGGCGTGCCACCAACCCACGATCATCACCCGCAGCAAGATGGCGTTGACCCAGATCGTCGAGCAGCCCAAGACGCTCGTGGTCCACGCAGAAGTGCCCAACGCCCGCTGCGAGGCGTGCCACGTCAAGGGTGATCCCAAGAAGTGGGACATCATCAAGAACTCGGCGGGCCACAAGGCGCACCTGGACTCGAAGGACCCGCGCCTCAAGGGGCTGCAGTGTGTGGAGTGTCACTCCACGTCGCTGCACGAGTTCTCTCCGTCCGACCAGACGTGCACGCAGGCCGGGTGCCATACGCACCAGAAGATCGTGCTGGGCAACATGGCCAACCTGACGATCCACTGTGTGGCGTGTCACGGCTTCACCAAGCCGATTCCGGCCAAGGACAACGCGCAACAGGCGATGGCCGCCCTGGCACCCAAGGCCAACGAGTGCCTGACGTGCCACGCGATGCGGAAGCTGGTGAACCTTCCGAAGAACGATCCGCACGACGGGTCGTGCGCCTCGTGCCACAACCCGCACACGCAGCACACCCCGCACGATGCGGTGGAGTCGTGCACCAAGGCCGGGTGTCACACGCGGGTCGACACGTTGACGCCCTTCCACCGCGGGATGGAGCCGGGCGTCCTCGAGGACTGCACGAACTGCCACGTCGCCCACTCGTTCAAGGTGGACGGTAGCAAGTGCGTGGCATGCCACCAGAACATCGAGCACGACAACCCCAACGTCCCGGTGCCGTCGCCGACCGGCGTCTCCCACGACACGGTGCACGTCCATATCATCTCCGGGATTCCGGAGACGAAGGAGTCCGCGCGGAACGGCTCACCGTACGTCCATGTCGTGGGCCTGGGCATCGGGTTCGGTGGGGCATCTCCACCGCAGGAGCAAGCCGCACCCCAACAAAAGAGAGCGGGTCCCCGCTTCCTGCACTCGCAGCACAAGAGTGTGTCGTGTCTGAAATGTCATGACGACACGAAGTCGCACGGGGGCCTCAAGGTCAGGACGCTCCAGGATTGCCGGAGCTGTCATCACACGCCGCCCGTCTCCGATTCGTGCAGTCGGTGCCACACGGCGGCGGACATGCCGACCCGGTCGTTCAAGGAGACCCGGGCGGTGCACTTCTCCGTCGGAAATGCGCGGCAGCGGACGTTCACCTTCAGCCACAAACCGCACGAGGGCATCCAGTGCGGTCGGTGCCATACCGAAGGCCTCGCCCGAAGCGCCGCGTCGGTGGATTGCGACGGGTGCCATCAAAAGCACCACGAGGTCGACAACAATTGCACGTCTTGCCATCAACAGCCGCCGGCCAGCGCGCACCCGGTGAGCAAGGCTCATGTGACCTGCACGGGTTCGGGATGCCACACGCCGGCCCCGTTCAAGGTCATGCCGCGCACGCGCCAGGTCTGTCTGGTCTGCCACCAGAATCAGAAGAACCACAATCCGGGGCGGGAGTGCTCGGACTGCCACGCGCTGCCGCCCGCGCGGTCCGGAGGGAGCGGAGGCTCATGAGCGCGAAAGCCGACCCCGGGCCCCGCACGATCCGAGCGTGGGCGCCGCTCGTCCTTCTGGCCGCGGCCGCGGCGGTGGCTCCGAGGGGAGCTCGCGCCCAGGGCATCCGTGGCTGGGCGACGACGACGGTTCAGGGCGTCGAGATGCGCCCCATAGCCATGGACACGGTCTCGCGCGCCGACGTCCTCGTGGACGCCGCCGGAAACGCGACCTACCAGGGTCAGCCGGTCACGTGCGTGAGCGACACCATATGCATCGGCTACCGCTCGCGCGGCAAGGCCCGCACGAGCGTCATGACCCAGGACCTCAGCCTGACGGCCTGGGGGCTCGGCATGCAGGGCCTCAGCATCACCACGATGCTACGGGGTCGTGCGCACGGAGGCTCCGCCTTCGTGTGGCCACAAGCCGACAACGCCTTCGACGCCATCCTCGCCTACGCCCAGCTCGTGAGGGGACAGTGGCGGTTCCGCGCCGGCCGACAGGAGGTCCGGTCCGGTCTGGGGTTCTCGGCGTTCGACGGTGGCGCCGCCACGTATACCCGCAGGCACGTGCGCCTCGAGGCCTATGGAGGTCGAAGCCTGGCCCGGGCGCTGCGTGAGCCCGCGAACGAAGCGCTCCAGGGGCTCGAGGACTTCGTGCCCGACCAGAACATCGTCCTCTTCGGGGGAGCGGCGGGCGTGCGATCGTCCACGACATCGTTCACGGCACGATACCAGAGGCAGATCCTCTCCGACCGATCCGGTCTGGAGTCCGAGCGTGGCGAAGTGGACGTGACGTCGGTGATGGCCGGGGCGCGCTTCACGGGATCGGCGGACTACGACTTCGGTTTCGGCCGTTGGGGCAAGGCGCATCTGACCGTCACGGTGCCCCTCGACCCGAAGTGGCTGCTCGAGGCGACGGCCCGTCGCTACGTGCCCTACTTCTCGCTCAACACGATCTGGGGCTACTTCGACCCGGTCGCGTACAACGAGATCCAGGGCCGGCTGAGCTGGTCGCCCGCGCCGAGCTTCGGAGCCTGGGGCACCCTCGGCGTCCGTGACTATGGCAACGCGGGCACGGTCGTCGTGCTCAGCCCGCTCAAGAGGCGTGGAACCAGAGCCAGCGCCGGCTTCAACTGGCAGCTCGGCTCCGAGTGGGTCCTCGACGGCGACTGGGCGTTGGAGTACGGCCCCGGCGGATACCTCAGCTCGGGAGACGGGACGATTCGGTGGAAGCCGATCGACCGGCTTTCGGTGGCCGCGACCGGAACGACGTTCCAGGAGATCGAGCAGTATCGCCTGGGAGATGGTCGTGCGTACGGAGGAGGGCTGAACTTCCAGCTCGACCTGAACGGCCGCGCCTCGCTCAGCGGCGGGGCCACGGTGATGCGTCTGCACGACCGGGGCGGGTCGGTCGATTCCCCGTGGAACCAGACACGGGCCTGGTCGGCGCTGCGCATCCGGGTGGGCAACGACCCCGGTATGAGCTTGCTCGGAAGGAGGCCCCGATGAACGCGCGGTGGTGGGCGAGGCTCGGCCGTCAGGGGGCATCGGCGCTCGGTGCTGCGTTGCTGTCCGTCGTCGTTGCGGCGGGCGCGATCCAGGCGCAGCAGGTCCAGACGTTCCCCCACGCGCGTCACGAGGGACTCTTTCCGTTGTGCACCGGGTGCCACGAGGGTGTGGTAGACGGAGACTCGGCGAAGATGTTCCCGAGCCCGGAGCTCTGCGCCCGCTGCCACACGGGTGAGAGCCTGCCGAAAGTCGCCTGGAAGGGTCATACCGAGCGGGTGACGAACCTGCGGTTCAGCCACTCGATACACGTGCGGATGCTCCACAATGCGGGCGATTCGGCCCTCGAGTGCGCGCAGTGCCACTCGGAGCCGGGCCGGGGCAGGATGGCCGTGGGCGCCACGCCGCACATGGCGACGTGCTTCGGCTGTCACGCGCACAAGGCGACGAGCCACTTCGTGAACGCGAAATGCTCGACCTGCCACGTGCCGCTGGCGCGTTCAGGCCTGGACGAGCAACAGATCCGCGAGCTGCCGAAGCCGGCCGACCACCGAGACTCGACGTTCTTGATCGAGGGTCACGGTCAGGCGGCGTCGAACACGTCGCGCTGCGCGACGTGTCACACCCGGGAGCGTTGCCTGACCTGTCACGTCGACGCCAGTCGACAGCAGATCCAGGCGATGCCGACGGCTCCCTCCGGCATGGAGCTGCCGGCCGCGAAGGCACACTATCCTGAACCCGCCTCCCACCATGATGGAGCGTGGCTGTCGAAGCACGGGCAGCAGGCCGGGGGAGGGCGGTGCAACACCTGCCACACGCGCCAGGACTGTCTGGCATGCCACGTCGGCAACGTGCCGACCCAGGTGAGTCGCATGCCCTCGCGCAAACAGACGCGGGCACCCGGAGTGGGGCTGAAGATCCATGCGCCGAAGAGCCATGCATCGCGCTTCTTCATGAAGGTGCATCCGACGCTGGCGAGCTCCGACGGCCGCAGCTGCGAGACGTGTCACGAGCAGTCGTTCTGCACGGACTGTCACGACGGACCGTCCGACGGGGGCTATCATCCACCGGACTACGTGATGCGCCACCCGGCGGACGCCTTCGGGCAGGACGCGGAGTGCTCGGCATGCCACAACACGGCCGTGTTCTGTCGCGACTGTCACATCGAGAGCGGACTCAGCACGACCGGACGGCTCGGCCCCTCGTACCACACGGCGGAGCCGCTCTGGCTGCTGCGGCACGGTCAGGCAGCGAGGCAGAACCTCGAAGCGTGCGCATCGTGCCACAAGCAGCGAGACTGCCTGCAGTGTCACAGCACGTTGGGCGCATTCAAGATCAGCCCGCACGGCCAGGACTTCGACGCCGCACGGGCGTGGGCGAAGAACCCTCGCATGTGCCTGGCGTGCCACCTGAAGAATCCCCTGGACAACGGGAGTGAGCCATGAGCGCGAAGCGATGGATCGTGCTCGTGCTCGCCCTGACCGCCGTCACGGCCTGCGGGTCGCGCAGCGATCAACGGACGGACACGATCAACCCCGAGCAGGCACGTCAGGAGCGGGAGAACATGCCTCCCGCGCTTGTCGCCCAGCTCGACAGCGGCAGCGCCTCATTCCGGGAGAAGGATTACAAGGAGGCGTTGAGGCATTATCAGGCTGCCACGAAGATCGACGACGGCGTCGCCTCGGCGTGGTTCGGCGTGTATATGGCCGAGCGCGCGCTCGGCAACGAAACGGAGGCACAGAAGGCGATGGAGAAGGTGCAGAAGATCGCGCCGGGGGCGTCGCTCGTTCACCCGACGGGCACGGATACGGCACGATGAAGCTACGCGTGTGGGTGTTGGCGACGATGGCGGGCGGCGCCACCCTCACCGCTTGCGGCCACCATTTCGATCCTCCGAACCGGTCGAAGCAGGTCGCGGAAGCGGAGGCCCAGTACACGCCGGCCGTGTTCGACTCGGTGAAGTGGGCGACCGACTCCATCCGAGCACTGGACGGCAACGCCACGTATGCGGCGAGCTGCCGCAAGTGTCACGGTACCGTGGGTCGGGGCAATACCGATTACGACCAGGCGCACAACCTGAAGCCCCCGTCGCTCGTACGTCCGAACTGGGGCTACGACTCCCTGGATTCGCTGAGGAAGCGGATCTGGGTGGGGCATGCCGGGATGCCCACCTTCGGGATCGCCGGCATCACGCCGCGTGACATCGACGGTGTCGCGTACTACCTGGTGCACGTCCTCCGTCCCGACGAGCTCGGCAAGAACAGCGGAGGCTGAGCGGGCCCGAAGGACGAACGAAAGGGCCGCGCCCCCGACGGGGGCGCGGCCCTTTTCTGTCGTGCTGTGGCTCCCGTCAGTCGGTCGCCCAGGCGGGTGGCGCGACCAGGCCCGGCTGGAACGTCGACAGGTAGGCGACCACGTCCCAGATGTCGTTCTCGCTCAGGATCACACCCCAGGGGGGCATCGACGATCCGTGGACGCTCTGTCCACCCTGCTTCACCTTGTTGAAGACCGCGTTCCAGTCCTTCGTGGCGAGCAGCGTGTCGGTCGTGAAGTTGGCGGGCTTCACGGTCGTCAGGAACTCGGCTGCGGAGCCGTTGCCCTCACCGGTCTTCCCGTGGCACGGCGCACACCGGTACTGGTAGATCCGCTCGCCGGCGATCGCGCTACCCGGGATCTCGGGCGGATATGCGAGCGCCGGAATGTAGGAAAGCGCATCGGCGAACTTGTCGGGCTTCAGGATGGACGCCACATACTGCATGTGCGGATGGTTGGGGTCCTTTCCGTTCATGCTTTCGGCGAACTGTTGCTGAAGCTCCTGGACGGTTGCCGTCGAGTATCTCAGATCCAGGAAGGTGGGCGGGGCAGCGATGGTGCCTGCCTGGACAGCAGGTCCGTTGCCCCGTCCGTCGGGTCCGTGGCAGCTCCAGCACACGGACTGGTAGATGAGTTGCCCCTGCTGCTGCGAGGCAGTGAGGTGGACGGCCTGGTGGACCGCTGAAGTATCGGGTGCTGCGGCAGTGGCTTGCTGCGCGGCAGGCTGCTGAGAAGTTCCGCATGCGCCCAACGCGAGGGCGGCTGCGGCCAAAACGAGCTTACGCATTACGACCTCCGAAGGAAGACTGATGCGGTTTGATGTTGAATAATTCCGTAGGTAGTTGTCTGTAGGACGAATTCCCCGCCTCGTGGGGGGGAAAGTCCCACAGGCCCTTTCGGAGCCTGCCCGGTGGGCGGCGCGTGGCTCGTTCTCTAGGTTTTCAGGTTCGGTATCCCCTACGGGCACCGCCCGGCGGCGGTGGGGGGCGCACCCGGCACGCGCGCCGCGTCCCGATGCATCCAGACAAGCAGAAGCGGGAGATTCTCCATGAGTGGCCAGACGTTCTCAATCGACCTCACGCGTCGGGAAGGGTTCCAGTTCGACGTCTCGTTCGACGACGCTACGTGGGAACCCCTTCTCCTCGACGAGCCGGAGCCGCTGGGGGAGGGGACGGGCCCGAACGCCTCGAGGATACTGGGCGCGGCCATCGGGAACTGTCTCGCGGCGAGCCTGCTGTTCTGCCTGCAGAAGGCTCGGGTGCCGGTCGGCGACGTGAAAGCGCGCGTGGAAGGGACGGTCGAGCGCAACGAGAGCGGGCGGCTCCGCATTGCCGGCGTAAAGGTCCTCCTGGAGCCGACGGTGGACGGAGTCCCGAGGTCGAAGCTGGCGCGGTGCCTCGATCTGTTCGAGGACTTCTGCATCGTGACACAGAGCGTGCGCAACGGCATCGACGTGCAGGTCGAGGTCGAGCCCGTGGGCGCGACCGACGAGCCGGACGAGGCCACGGCGCGCTAGCGTCGCATACCGAGGCGCGAACGCTTGACCCGCCCGCGCAGCGGGATAGTTTTCGGGGCTCCCAGGCATGCCTGGTGAGTGCGTTTCGCCCCGCTAGCTCAACTGGCTAGAGCAACTGACTCTTAATCAGTAGGTTCGGGGTTCGAGTCCCTGGCGGGGCACTCTGAACGATGAGGCCTCCCGACGCCCGCGGGCGTCGGGAGGCCTTTTTCGGTTCATGGATCCGCGATTGGCCGCCGAACGTGAAGGCCTCTCGGGATCGCGACCGGCCAGGGTGCCGGGAACCGGCCGCTCAGTGCAGCAGCCAATAGAGCCCGAGCATCAGGGCGAGAAGGAGGCTCGCCGCCACACGCGGATCGCCCACTCCCGTGATCCGGTTGCGCGTGAGGAACTCGAGAGGACGGGTCCAGCACAGCCCCTCGATCTTCTCGGGAGCCGGTGCGGGCGTGGCCAGGCTCACTCCGACGAAGATGACGCTGCACAGAACGAAGAGCCACCAGGCCTGCTGCATGAAGGGAATCCCCACCACGTCCGAGATCCACTTCGTGTGCCCGAAAAGCGGCACGTCGAGCGCGAGGTCGGTGCTGCCCGCGACGAGTCCGACGCCCAGCGTCCAGAGGGATGCGCGTGCCGTCCCTCGCGGCCAGAACACCCCGAAGAGGAAGACGCAGGTGATGGCCGGCGCGAATGCCAGCGGGATCTTGTTGATCGCCTCGAAGATGCTGCTGAATTTCCCGCCCTGGGTGGACCATACCATGGCCAGCACCATGACCACGACCGCGCTGATGCGCCCGACCCGCACGCGGGCCGAGTCCGACGTGTCCGGCCGGATGCGGCCGACGATGTCGACCGCCACCAGCGTGGCGGTGCTGTTGAGCGCTCCGGCAATCGTGCTCATGAGCGCAGCCAGCATGCCTGCGGTGATGAGCCCGCGCAGTCCTCGGGGCACGAGCTTCATGATGAGCACCGGGAGCGCCTGATTCGCGTCGTGGCCGATGACGTTGTGGAACAGCACGTACGCGATCACACCCGGCATGACCATGATGAACACGGGAAGCACCTTGAGGAGTCCCGCGAAGAGCGGCCCCAGCTGCGCGTCGCGCTCGGTCTCGGCGCCGAGTACGCGCTGCACGATCGTCTGGTCGGCGCACCAGTACCACACCCCGAGGATCGGATAGCCCAGTACCACGGAGACCCACGAGAGCTCGTTCAGATGCCCGTTCGGGCCGCGGAACGAATGGAGCATGTGGAACTGACCCGGCTTGAGCGCCGCCTCGAACTGGGCGAAGGAATGGACCCCGTGGCTCGGCAGCGCGAGCACGGCCAGGACGGTCACCAGCACCGCGCCCAGCACGAGGATGGCGCTCTGGATCGCTTCCGTCACGACCACCGCGCGCAGGCCGCCGAGCACGGTGTAGATTGCGGTCACGACCGAGATGACGAGGATCGAGACCCACGCCTGGATGCCGAAGAACTGCTCGAAGACGGCGGCGCCGGCATAGAGGCTCATCCCGATGTGGATGAGCAGGGCGGCGAGAACGGCCATGATGGCCAGAAACGTCCTCGAGCCGGGTCCGAAGCGTCGCTCCAGGTACTCGGGCAGCGTCGAGATGCGATTGCGGAAGTAGAACGGCGCGAACACGAGACCGAGGACGATCAGCGTGAACGACGCCATCCACTCGAAGTTGCCCCACACGATCCCCTCGTTGTACCCGGAGGCCGCCAACCCGACGAGATGGATCGTGGAGATGTTCGTCGCGAAGAGGGCGGCGCCCACCATGGGCCAGCGCAGCGATCGGCCCGCCAGGAAGTACTCGCTGCTGGAGGCGTCCAGGCCGCGTCGGCTGGACCAGATGCCCAGCGCCAGCACGCCCACCAGATAGGCGATGATGATCGACAGGTCGAGGATGTCGATGTTCAAGGCGATGTCCTCCCTCAGCGGCGGTAGGAGGATTCCAGCAGCTGCAGCATCTCCTCCGGGCTCGCGACCCGGGGATTGTTCTCGTAGTCCGGCAGCACCCTGCTTTGCGCCGCGAGCTGCGGGAGCTCGTCGGACGGAACGCCGAGCGTCGCGAGGTCCGTCCAGAGCCCCACCTCACGAAGGAGATCGTCCAGCGCGTCGCAGGCTCGGCGGCCCACCGCCTCCGGGCTTCCGCCGTCCACGTCCAGCATCGTGCCGAGGCGAGCGAACGCCTCGGGCGCCGAGGCGAGCGTGAACCGGGTGCACGCGGGATAGCAGGCCGCCAGGGCCACCCCGTGCGCGACGTGGGGATACATGCCTCCGATGGCCATTCCGATGCCGTGGGGCAGCGTAACCCCGGCGTTCGCGATGCAGAGACCGGCGAGCGTGTCAGCCCAGGCCATCTCCCGGCGTGCCTCGAGGTCGTGCCCGTCGGCGACGGCGCGAGGCAGGTAGGTCAGCACCCGGCGTATCGCCTCCTCCGCCAACACGCGGGTGTACGGAGATGCGTTCGGGTGCAGCGTGCTTTCGAACGCGTGGCAGAAGACGTCGAAACCCGTGGCCGCCGTGGCGGCGGGCGGCAACGTGGCGACCAGCTCGGGGTCGACGATCCCCACCCGCGGAAAGAGGCGAGGGTGGTAGAGTGCCGACTTGTCGCGGTCTGCCGAGCTCGTGACGACGGCGACCTGCGTCACGTGAGACGCGGAACCCGACGTCGACGGTACGGCGACGACCGGGAGGGTGCGCTCGTCGGGCTGCGTGTCCCGGTAGAAGAGGTAGTCCCAACAGCCTCCCGGGTGGGTAGCCTCCACGGCGATCGCCTTGGCCACGTCCATGGCGGAGCCGCCCCCGAGACCCACCACGACCTGGGCTCCATGCTCGGCCGCGATACGGGCTCCGGCCGCCACGACGTCGGTCGTGGGATTCGGCTCCACACCGTCGAAGTGCGCAACCTCGAGCCCCGCAGACTCCAACAGCTCGAGCGCTCGGGACACGACGGGGCCGAATAGTCCACGCTCCGGTCGGCTGACCAGGAGGCAACGTCGTCCCAGGCGTGCCACGACCTCGCCCACCTCGGTGAGTCGTCCCTCTCCGAAGCGGAGCTCCGTCGGCTGAAACCAGTCGAATCCCTTCATGGCGTGGGTCCTTTCCGCACGTGTGACTTGTTGGGGCGGGCTATGGGGCAGGGGACGTGCGCGTCCCGTCAGAGGTCGATGAACACCTTGAGACATTCGGCGCCGCGGCGCTCGATGTACTCGTAGGCTTCGATGTAGCGGTCGAAGGGGACGTGGTGGGATTCGAGCGGGCCGGTGACGATCTCCCCGGCCGCGATCCGGCGCACCGCCTCTTCATAGTCCGGCCGCTGATACATGAGCGTGCCGGTGAGCGTCAGCTCCCGGTCCCCGACCACCGCCAGGTCGACGCGGGGGTGCTCCGCGTAGACGGCGACCAGGACGATCGTGCCGCCCTTCGCGATCCGGGCCACGGCCTCGCTCACGCTCGCTTGCGTGCCCGCGCAGTCGAAGGCGATGTCGAAGCCCTCGTCGCCGAAGACCTGTAGCGCCGCCTCGGCCAGTGGGGTCTCCCCCACGTCGAAGGCGTGCTCGATTCCACACGCCCGTGCGCGTTCCAGGCGCCACGTGCTCAGATCCGTGACGAGCGTGTGCGCGCCGCGGGCCCGGCACATCTGGGCGATGAGGTTCCCGATCGGACCCGCGCCGAGGACGGCCACGTTGCGCCCCGACAGGTCGCCCGCTCGCGAAGTGGCGTGCACCGCGACCGCCACCGGCTCTACGAAGGCTCCCTGCTCCGGGCTGAAGTCGGCAGGCAAGCGGACGACCTTCTCGGCTTCGGTGACGAACAGGTCCTGGGCCACACCTGGCGCCTGGAAGCCCCGGACCTTGAGGTTGTCGCAGATGTGGATATCGCCCCGGCGGCAGGGTCCGCACGTACCACACACCTCCTGCGGCAGGGCGGTAACCAGATCTCCCGTGGCGATCCCTTCCACGCCGGGACCGATCGCTTCGACGCGGGCGGAGAATTCATGGCCCTGCACGACCGGATACCCGGTGAACGGATGCTCACCATGGTAGACATGGACGTCCGAGCCACAGACGCCGATCCTGAGGATCCGCAGAAGGACCTCGCCCTCGCCGGGGCGGGGCTCGTCGACCTCGCGGTGCTCCACGGTCCCCGGGCGTGTCATGACAGCTTGCCTCAACGAGCACCTCCTGACCCGTACGCACGTTCTCACGTTCCGCCCCACCCGGCCCCGAAGCGACCCAGTGTATGGGCCGAGCGCGCTGTTCGACAGTGTTCACGGCGACTGCGGGTGGCCCGGGTGGTCGATCATGGGCCTGTGGAGGGAACCTGGTCAGACTAGCTACTCAGGATCTTCTCGATGCTGTCGTAGAGATGGCTGAGCTCTTTGGACATGCCGGCCATGAGCAGGACGAGCACCACGATCGCCACGACGCCGACCGTGATGCTCACTTTCAGCCAATACCGTTCGAGGGGTCTCATGGTGCATGAGTTAGCGCCGATCGCCCTCCGTCGAAAGGGGGCGCCGCTACCTGCCGTGCCGCTGCGTGCTCCCCCCGGCCGGCACCGAATGCGCGCCGAGCAGCACGCCCTGCACGCGCTTGCCGTACAGCGACATCGGTGTGTCGTGGTGCAGCTTGCGCGTCTCCTCCACGGTGCCGGCGAAGCGGGGGTCCTGTGGGCGCTCGTGGCTGTCCATGAAGTACGCGACGTCCCAGGCGTCCTGGTCGCTCAGCGTACCGCCGAGGCCGAGCGGCATGTTCGCTTTGATGAAATCGGCGGCATGGTTGATGTTCCCCATCCCGGCGCCCCAGTTGAACGACTCGGGGCCCCATAGCGGCGGAAAGACCTGCGTGCCGCCGGCGCGCTGGCCCCGACCGTCCGCGCCGTGGCAGAGCGCGCAGTGCTGGGCGAAGACCTTGGCGCCGCGCGCGTAGTCGGGAGCCAGCGCGGGGCTCGGAAGCTTCGGATATCCACGTCCCGCCACGGGCGTGTTGACGGGGGCGCCGGTGCTCAGCCAGAAGGCGTAGCTCTCGAGCGCCACGAGCACGGAGTCGCCCATTGGCGGTGCTTTGCCGTTCATGCTGAACCGGAAGCAGCCCTGCATCCGCTCTTCGAAGGTGTTCACGTGCTTGTTCTTGCTTCGGTATGCAGGGAAGCTGACGTAGGCGGCCCACAGCGGAGCGGAGTTCGCGAGCCGTCCGGCGTCGATGTGGCAGTTGCTGCAGCTGAGCACGTTGCCCGTGTACCGGGGCGCGTACCGGGCGGTCTCGTCGAAGATCCGCCGACCGAGCCGGACCTCACTGCCGAACCGATCGTTCGGGATGGCGGACTCGGGCGGCGGCGTGAACACGGTCCGGCGCGCCACCTCGTGTGCCCCGGGCTCGGTGGGTTTCGCGACGGACGGGGCCGGCGGGCGTGTGCTCCAGTACATGATGGCCGCGCCGGCCACGGCGGCGAGCGCGGCAGCGCCCACTATGGTGGTCGTGGAATGTCTCATGGCCGGTTCCCCCGGGAGGTCGCGAGCGTGGGCGGCTGGAGCGCGTAGTATGCCGCGACCGCGGCGATGTCGGCTCGGGACATGCGTGTGGCGACTGTCGACATGAGATCGAGCGGGCCGGGCGGACGCGTCTTCTGTTTCCACGCATCGAGCTGGTTCATCAGATAGAGCGCGGGTTGCCCCGCGAGCGGCGGGAAGGCCGTCCCGACGCCGATACCGCCCGGTCCGTGGCAGCGGTTGCACGCGGGAAGGCCCTCGGACCAGCGTCCGCGCAGGGCGAGCCGCTCGCCCGCTCGGAGCGTGGCGGAGTCGGCATGGGCCGCCAGGGTGTCCGCTGCCGGGTCCGGTTCCACGGGGAGGCGGCTCAGGTAGGTCGCGAGAGCCTGGCGCTCCGCGGCCGAGAGTGCTTTCGCCACAGGCAGCATGATGGCGCTCTTTCTTGCGCCGCTCGCCAGCGCTTCGAGCTGGGAGGCGATGTACGGGGCGCTTTGCCCGGCGATGCGCGGGGCGCCCAGCGCCGGGTTTCCCAGCAGTCGGGGCCCGTGGCAGCTCACGCAGGCGGGCGCGCCCCGGCCGTTGCCCCGATGCGTGATGGCGGCCGGGCCCTTCGTCTGCGATGTCGTCTGAGCCGTCGCCCGGATGGGCAGGGCGAGCGTGGCCATCGCCACGAAACCGAGCAGTGGACCTTGCTTCGCGTAGCGTCCGAGCACGTCTCCTCCCGCAATCGACCGGTTGGAAGGTGAAGTCGGTCTACGAGGCCGGTACCGGCTTGAACCCGTAGCGTTCGAAGATCTTCAGCGCGGCGGCCGAGGTCAGGAAGTGAAGCCACGCCCGTGCAGCCGCCGGGTGTCTGGCGCCCTTGACCATGGCCGCGGCGTACACGGCCGTGGTGTTGAGCGACGGCGGGATGTCGACGTGTGCGATCGGGTGGCCCGCCTCTTCCTGGAAGATCGCCTCCGACTTCCAGGTGATGCCGGCGTCCGCCTTGCCCTGCATCAGGTAGAGCGGTGACTGCCGGTGATGAATATGGGTGAGCATGGTCAGGCCGTCTTCGACCTTCGTCCGGTAGACTGCTCGCTCGAGGGAATCGCCGCCCGCTTTGCGCAGGGTGATCTGCACCTGCCGCGCGATCCCCTCCCACGCCGGATTCGGCATGACGAGCCGGACACCGGGCTTGCCGAGATCGGCGACGGTCTCGATGTGCGCGGGATTCCCCTTCGGGACCATGATGGTCAGGTCGTTGGTCACGTAACGCGTGGCGGGACCCACGAGCCGTCCGGCAGCGATCTGACCCTCGACACGCTTGAGGCCCGCAGCGTAGATGTCGGGCGCGATCGTCCAGGTCATGTTCCCGACCGTCACGGTGTTTCCGGACTCCATGATCTTGGTCAGGAGACCGGGCGGGATCGTGACGTAGTAGAGCTTTCCGCGCAACTCGGGGTGCTCGCTCTCGAAGGCCCGCACCAGCGGCGCCATGGCAAAGAAGTAGTTCCCGCCCACGAAGATCACGAGCTGCGG
Source organism: Longimicrobiales bacterium (assembly GCA_046704545.1). Taxonomy (GTDB): domain Bacteria; phylum Gemmatimonadota; class Gemmatimonadetes; order Longimicrobiales; family Gaopeijiaceae; genus SZUA-318. The sequence continues at coordinate 10,203 of JBJKRT010000086.1, read as the reverse complement.
ATTGTCGAGGTCGCCGTGGAAGTCGGGCAGGTTTTCCACCTCGGGCACGGTGAACTCGAGTCCCTTCTTCAGGGCTGGATCGTTCGCGCCCTTGGACCAAGGGGGATAGAGCGCCTCGTCGAAGGCCGGACGGGCTGCAGGCTCGGCGGCACCCTTTTCCTGGGGTCCGCAGCCTGCGACCACGCCCAGCATCAGCGTGGCGAGAAGCAGTATTGGGTGCCGTCGCATGATCGCTCCTCCGGCCGCGCTACATCGTGAGCAGGGCGTATCCCTCGTCCTGCAGGATGATCAGCGTGGACAACGCGGACAGGGCCACCCGGATATGGGGGTTCACCTCGGACGGCGTGTACTTCATGTCGCCGAGCGCATTGCCGCACACGAAGATCTCGACGCCCGCCTTCTTCAGGGCCTGGATCACTTCGAGGTTCGGATTGGCATGGCCGAACTTGGCCTCGAAGCTCTTGGCGTCCAGCACGACGGGGGTCGCGGGACCGTGGATGATCACCTTGAACTTCAGGTGAGAGACCGGCACGCCGGCGGCGGCGAAGACATTGACGGCACGCGCGATGTGATCGAGGCCCGGATTGATCTTGTTCGCGTTGCCCGCCTTGGTGACGTCGAAGACCGCCTTGTAGGTAGTGGTCTTGTTGGGGCGAAGCGTCGCCTGAGGCCAAACGTGGACGGGGCCGATGCCCTCGATTGCCGGGGTGGTCCAGAAGCCCGGCGCTTGTTGGGCGAGCGCGGGGGAGGCGAGCGTCAGGCTCGCGGCGAGGGCAATGAACGAGATACGCAGCTTCATGGTGGTGGTCCCCGTGGGCCGGCCCCGCAACCACGAGCCGACACATATTAAAGTATAGTAATAAACTAATATAAAAATAAGACCAATTCGTATTTCGGGCCAGAAACAATCGTGTAACGATGTGGGGGATGGTGAGCGGCCGAGGCATCGTCCGTCGCGTGCCCACTTCTTTTTGCTCGCGTTGCACGGGCTCCCGAAGCATGTTGTGCGCAAGGCAGCCCACCGCTTCCGGAGCGCAGCACCGTGACCGAAGACCCCCCCGAGCCCTCCGAGCGTCCAGCGGATCAGCCGGTTACCGTCGGCCCCTACCACATCATCCAGGTTCTGGGTGAGGGCGGGATGGGGGTCGTCTACGCAGCGGAGCAGCTGCAGCCCGTGCGGCGTCGCGTCGCGCTCAAGATGATGAGGCCCGGCATCGGCACGAAGGAGGTCGTGGCGCGCTTCGAGGCGGAGCGTCAGGCCCTCGCCGTGATGGAGCATCCCGGCATCGCCCAGGTCCTGGACGGCGGCGTGAGCGAGTCGGGGCAGCTCTACTTCGTCATGGAGTTGGTCCGGGGCATCCCGATCGACGAGTACTGTGATCGCTTCAGGCTCTCGCTGAAGGACCGGGTCGAGCTGTTCATGCGACTGTGTGAGGCCGTCCAGCACGCGCACCACAAGGGGGTCATCCATCGCGATCTGAAGCCGAGCAACATTCTGGTCACGGAGCAGGGCGGAGGCGCGGTTCCGAAGATCATCGACTTCGGCATCGCCAAGGCGACCGGCCAGCGCCTCACGGACGCCACCCTCATGACCTCTCTGGGGCAGGCGGTCGGCACGCTCGCGTACATGAGTCCCGAGCAGGCCGAAGCGTCCGAGCTCGACGTGGACACCCGGGCCGACCTGTACTCGCTCGGCATCATCCTCTACGAGCTCCTCGTGGGCCGGGTACCGGTGGACCCGAAGGACACCGGCGCACCCACGTTCTTCGCCCGGCTCGTACAGCGCGATGCGCCGTTCCCGACGCCGGTGCAGCGGCTGGGGGCGTTGAGTTCCGAGGCACAGGAGCATGTAGCGGCGGCACGACGGATCTCGGTCGCAGGATTGAAGAAGCTGCTCCGTGGCGATCTCGCCTGGATCGTGATGAGGGCCATCGAGAAGGACCGGAGTCGGCGGTACGAGACCGCGAACGGACTCGTTCTCGACCTGCGTCGCTACCTGGGCAGCGAGCCGGTCCTGGCCCGTCCTCCGAGCGCTGGTTACCGGCTGGGCCGCTTCGTGCGCCGCCACCGGGCACCCGTTGCACTCGGGCTCGTCGCCGCGTTCGCGCTCGTCCTCGGAACGATCGCGACGGGGGTGGGCTTCGTGCGGGCACGGCATGCACAGGAGGTGGCGCAGGCCGCTCGCCAGCGCGCGCAGCGGGAGGCGGAGACGGCGCGGCAGGTCTCGAACTTCCTCATCGACCTCTTCGAGGTGAACGACCCCAGCGAGGCGCGAGGCGACACGATCACCGCGCGAGAGATCCTCGATCGCGGTGCGCGGAGAATCGAGCAGGGGCTGTCCGGACAACCTCTGGTGCAGGCGCGCTTGATGGGCGTGATGGGGTCGGTGTACGCCGGGCTGGGGCTCTACGACGAGGCGTTGGCACTCCTCGGAAGGAGCCTGGCGCTGCGCCAAGCGAACCTGAAGCCCTCCGATCCGGAGATTGCGGAGAGCCTCGATCGCCTCGGCACCGTTCAGCGCAACCGGGGCGATCTGGCCGCCGCGGAGAAGAGCCATCGCCGCGCGCTCTCGATCCGCGAGGCCGCATTCGGGCCCGACGACCCCCTGGTTGCCCACTCCTTGATGTCCCTCGGAGAGACCGTGCTGACCCGGGGCAAGCCGGCCGAGGCCGACACACTCCTGCAGCGGGCGCTCTCCATCGAGGAGAAGGACGTCGGGACGCAGCATCTGGAGACGCCCACGATCGTCCAGGACCTGGGTACGGTCGCGTACTACGAGGGCAACTACGCGAAGGCCTCCCAGTACTACTCACGGGCCATCGGCATGCTCGAGCGTAGCAGGGGAACCGACGATCCGTCGCTGGCGGCGCCTCTCAACAACCTCGGGGCGGTCCAGTTCATGGAGGGCCACTACGAGGCGGCGCTGGCGGACTATCAGCGCGTGGAGAAGATCTGGGCGAAGACGCTCGGGCCCGACCACCCCCGTGTGGCGACATCGTTGACGAACATCGGAGAGACCTACTGGGCGCTCGGCCGCTACAGCGAGGCGGAGCCGATGCTCCGCCGGGCGCTTCAGATCAAGGAACGCAATCTGTCTCCGAACGAGCCGAGCATCTCCGAGACCCTTCGCGTGCTCGGAGACGTCTACCGCGACGAAGGGCGCTACAAGGACGCCGAGCCCCTCTATCTGAGGGCGATCCAGATTCTGGAGACCGACTTCGGCACGCACCATCGCCGACTCATCATGCCCCTGGAGTCTTACGCCAAGATGCTGCGCAAGGCGGGTCGGGCCGCCGAAGCCGCGCGCGTGGAGAAGAGGCTCGCGGGACTGAAGAGCGGGAGCTGAGGGGGGCGCTCCTCGGGGCTGGCCCGAGCTCCTACTGCCCGATGATGATGATGGGATCGATGTGCTGCGTCGTCCCGTCCTTGCATTCGATCGTGACGTTGTAGCCGACCGTGTCGTTCGCCGGTGTGGAAGCGGCCGGCTTACCGGAGTTGGCCGGGTGCTTCTGGTTGCCCGTGATCGGGTTGGGGAACGGCCACTTCTTCTCGTTCTTCGGCGCGATCGTCCACGAGCTCGCCTTGTGGGCCGGCTCGTCCCAGACCACCCAATCCTGGTGCTTCATGTGGACGGGGGCCGAGGGGTGCACGGCTGGGTTCCCCGCGCTGTCGCAGTCAGACACGATGTGGACGGCTTTGGGCTTTCCGGGGGCTGCCCGGGAGCCGAGCCAGAGCAGGGCGGGAAAGAAGGCTGGAAGCACCAGCGAGCGTAGGCGCATCGTCGACTCCGATGGCAGGGGGGAGGGAGGCCGGGCGGCGCGTAAGGCCGATGCCGCCTGAAGGATGATGCCGCGGACGTCGTTCCCACAAGGATTATATTGGTGGTGATCTCCTGCCCTGACCCTTGGCGGGCGGCCCTCCCGGGCCGTGAGGAGGTCGTATGCGGATCGGTCCACTCCCGTTGGTTCTCTGCCCTCTTCTGTCGCTCTGGATGCTCGGAGCCACGTGCCACAAGGACAGCGCCGGCCCGGAAGAAGAGATCGGCAACATCGAGTTCGACATGCTGGCCTACGTTCTCAGGAGCGAGCTGGGCGCGGTCGGGCGTTCCATGACGCTGCCCAACGGCGCGCCGGGCTGCCTGGCCCTTTCGTCCGTGGACGACGCAGATGCCGATGGCGTACCGGAGGATGCCGACTTCGTCTTTTCCGAGAGCGGCTGCTCGTTCGACGTGGGCAACGGCACGGGCACGACCACCGGGACGGTTCACGTCACGGACCCAGGAAGTGCTTTCGGCTTCTCGGCAGTGCTGGATCACCTGACGAGCAAGTTCAATCTGAATGGCGGCGCGAGGATCGAGGCGCTCACCGTTCACGGGCAGCGCCAGGTGGGGGGGGCGCCGACCGCCGTGACGCTGACCCAGAATGCGCAGTTCACGCTCACCATCACCGGCCGGGTGACGGCAACGGGTACCGAGACCTGGCAGGCGGTCTTCACGCCGGCCCAGGGCGCCCAGGTCTCCTTCGGGCTCGGGATGCGCCTGCCCGACGGAGGGGTGGTCGTGACGGGGCCCGTGGTGTTCACCCAGAACGGAAGCACCGCAACCCTTTCGCTTTCGACGCCCACGCCCATCCGGTGGAATCCGACGTGCGGGTCGCCCTTCCCGACCTCGGGCGAGGTGCGTGGTCAGGTCGTGTCGGGCGGGCCGAACGGCTATGTGCGCATCGTGTGGTCGAGCTGCGGCGGTGAGGCGGAGGTCGACTTCGTGGAGGCGTAGCAGGGGGACGGGGCGGAGGGTCTCGGGGCCCTCCCCCTCGTCCGAGAGTCGACGCGTCCGCCGCCCCCGGCCGCTTCCGGCTCGATGGACGGCGAGTCCGACCCGCGCTAGTCTGAGATAGAATCCCCTGTCCGGAGCTCCGATGCCCCTTCCACGGTCACTTTCGCATACCCTCCGCCGAGCGTCGTACTTCGCGGTCGCCGCGCTCGCGATCTCGTGCAAGCCGGAGCCCAAGGCGGATCTGATGGTCTATCCGTCCTGGAAGGTCCAGTACGCGGATTCGTCCGCCCTCTTCATCGGCCTCTCCGTGGTCGACTCGAGCACGGTGTGGGCGGCGGGCACGGGTGGGCGGGTGGCCCGTACGACCGACGGGGGGCGGAGCTGGAGTGTTGCCGTCGTGCCCGGGGCCGACAGCCTGCAGTTTCGCGACGTGGCCGCGTTTTCCGCCACGGATGCGTTCGTGCTCTCGATCGGTAACGGGCCTTCGTCACGTATCTACCACACCACGGACGGGGGCAAGAGCTGGAGCCTGTCGTTCGAGAACCAGGATCCGCACGCCTTCTTCGATTGCTTCTCGTTCTGGGATCGGCAACGGGGTGTGGCGTTCAGCGACAGCCACGACGGGGAGTTCACGCTCATCCGCACGATGGACGGAGGCAGGACGTGGACGCGCGTCGACACCGCCCGGGTGCCGAACGCGCTGCCGGGCGAGGGCGCGTTCGCGGCTTCCGGTACCTGCATCACGACCCGGCCCGGTGGGCTCGCGTGGTTCGGAACGGGCGCCTCGGCCGTCGACACCCGGGTGTTCCGCTCGACGGATTATGGGGCCAGCTGGAAGGCGTATCCCACCCCGATCGCCAGCCCGTCCACGACCGCAGGCATCTTCTCGATCGCATTTCGGGACGACCAGCACGGGGTCATCGTCGGGGGCGACGACGGGCACCGTGACTCGCTGTACGAGAATGTCGCCGTCACGGACGACGGTGGCGTAACCTGGAAGATGGCTGGAACGACCGGCCTTCCGGGGGCCATGTTCGGGGTGGCGTGGGTGCCGGGCGCGGATACGCCGACGCTCGTCGCCGTCTGCCCGCAGGGCTCGGCCTACTCGAGGGACGGCGGACATACGTGGAGGCGCATCGACAAGCACGACTACTGGACGGTCGCCTTCGCCGGTATGGACGCGGGATGGGCGGCGGGGCAGGGTCAGATCAGCAGGTTCAGTAACGGCGCACGGTGATGTCCCGGGCTCCTCCGTCTCCGGTCTGGTGTCTCGGCCTGGCGGTCGTGCTGGGCGCCTCACTCCCGCGCCCGGCGGGGGCGCAGCAGGACACCGCGGCATCGACGGTGCGGGGCCTCGTGCTCGACCGGGTTACCGGCCAGCCCGTCGAAGATGTGCGCTTGAGCCTGTGGGACTCGACGGGCCGCGCGGTCGATCGTGCGTCCAGCGATCGATCCGGGCGGTTCGTGCTGCGGGTGATCGGTGGCGGGACCTACCGGATCCACGGTGAACGGGTCGGCTATCGGGCCGGCGAAAGCCCTTCCCTCACGCTGGGCCCGGGCGACTCCAGCACCGTCGAGCTCCGCCTCGAACCCACACCCTTTCTGCTCGACACAGTGCTCGTGAACGTCGCTCGCGCGCTCCGTCCACTCCACACGGGCGAGCAGCTCATCCGGGGCAAGGTGATCGACTCCGAGACGGGGACGCCGGTCCCCTACGGAACCGTGCGGCTCCTGTGGGAGGGGCGCTCCCCGGTCGTCACCGTGCTCACCAAGAACGACGGGACCTTCCGCCTGGTGAGCCCGCGTGCGGGCACGTACGAGCTCCGGGCCGGGGCGATGGGCTACGAGACGGCCTCCTCGAAGAAGATCTTCCTCCAGCCCGGCGACACGATCGACGTCACGTTCCGCCTGGGCGTCGATGCCGTCGTCCTGGACCCGCTCACCGTGACCGCGTCCGCGCGACCGTGGGAGAACCGGCACGAGATGGTCGGCATGGAGCCGTTCTTCGAGCGCTACGCACGCTACGGCGGCTCGGGCTACAGCGAGATCATGACGCGCGACTCGTTGAAGCGGTGGCAGAACAAGGTCCAGAGCACGGGGGCGATGCTCGAGTGGGCCACCCCGTTGGTTCGACAGGCCGACCCGGTCACCGGCGCCATGACGTTGAGGGGGTCGTGCACGCCCACCTACTACCTCAACAACGCGGAGGTGCCGTACTCGGATGTGCGGTCGCTCTCACCCGTGCTGCTCGAGGCCGTCGAGGTCTACATGCGTCCTTCCATTCCGGCCGAGCTGGCGGCGGACAACCCGTGCGGGGTGGTGGCGTTCTGGTCGCGTCAGAGCCCGCCGGACAAGCTCCCGCCGAACAAGATCGGCCGAAAGCTCGCGATCGGGGTCGTCCTCGCCGGCCTGGTCTGGCTGTTGATCAAGGTGCACGGTGGAGGCTGAGGGCGCTGCTTGTTACCCGCACTCCTCGCGGACGCGCTCCCGGTAGCGCTCGAGCAGCCGCGTCGTCACGGGACCGGGCCACTCGGTACCGATGCTCCGGCCGTCCACGGACGAGACCGGTGTGAGCCCTCCGAACGTTCCGGTCACGAACGACTCGTCGGCGCCGTACACCTCCATCAGGGAGAAGTCCTTCTCTCTGGCCACGATGCCCGCGTCCGCACACAGCTCGAGGATCACGCCGCGCGTGATTCCCCTCAGGCAGTAGCGGCCGGTCGACGTCCAGACCTCGCCCTTCCGGACGATGAAGAAGTTGGTCGCGTTGCAGGTGCTCACGAACCCGTGCGGGTCGAGCATGAGCGCCTCGTCGGCTCCCATCTTGATGGCGTCCACCATCGCCTGGATGCAGTTGAGCTTGCTGTGCGAGTTGAGCCCGGGATCCTGCACGTCGGGCCGCCCGCGGCGGATGTGCGTGGTCGCGACCGCCAGACCCCCTTGCGGGGGCGCCGCCACCTTGTGCTCCGCGGCGATGACGACCGTGGCCGGCCCCACGTTGAGGCGCGGGTCCTGTGAGGGCGATCTCTTCAGCCCGCGTGTGACCATGAGCCGCACATGCACGCCGTCGGTCATCTCGTTGGCCTCGACCGTGCGGTGCAGGGCCTCGGTCAGCTCCTCGCGGGTCATGCCGATGTCGAGGTCGATCGTCTTGGCGCCTTCCTCCAGCCGATCGAGGTGTCGATCGAGGAACGCGAACTTCCCGTTGTGGAGGCGAAGGCCTTCCCAGACACCGTCACCCAGGAGGAACCCGCTGTCGAAGACGGACACGACCGCTTCGCCTCGAGGCACCAGCTCGCCGTTCACGTACACGAGGACCCGCTCGTTGCGCTCGTCCGTCACGTAGTCGTGCGTCCCTCTGGCCATTCAGTCTTCCAGGTGGTTGTTCGGGGTCGGGGGAGGGCCGGCGGGCGGATGGAGGGCGGCGCGTCCGCGCTCGCTCGTCGCCACGACACACGCCGTCACCGCGTCACCAGTGACGTTCGTCACGGTGCGCAGCATGTCGAGAATACGGTCGACGCTCAAGACGAGCGCCACACCGGCGGTTGGAGCGCCGATCGCCGCGACCATGGAAATGAGGAAGACGATGCCGATGCTCGGCACCGCGACCGCCCCGATGGAGCCGAGGACTGCCATCATCACGACCGTCCAGCGCTCGGCCGCGGTCACCGGGGTTCCCGTCGCCTGGGCAATGAAGAGGGCGGCGATCACCAGGAACATCGCCGTCCCGTCCATGTTCACGGTCGCGCCGAGCGGAACCACGAACGAGGTGACTTCGTTGGGCACCTCGAGGTCCTCGTTGCACACCTCGATCGTGACCGGGAGGGTCGCCGCGCTCGAGCTGGTCGAGAAGGCGACGAGCTGCGCCGGCGCCATCGCCTTGAAGAATCGACCCGGGCTCACGTCGCTGAACAGGCTCAAGATCAGTGGATAGACCCCGAACGTGTGCAGGATGAGGCCTCCGATGAGCGTGAGCGCGTAGATCCCGAGCGCCCCGAGGAGCGTCCAGAGCATGCCCGGTGTTCGGCTGGGTATGGCCGTGATCGTGTCGGCGACGAGGGCGAACACGCCGAGCGGCGCGATGAGCATCACGAGATCGACGATCTCGATCACGACCGAGAATCCGGCCTCGAACAGCGGGAGCACGCGGTCGGCGACGTCGCGCTTCGCCTTGACCAGCGCGACACCCACCAGGAGGCAGAGGAAGACGATCTGGAGGAGGTTGCGGTTGTTGGACGCCGCCGCCACCACGTTCTCCGGCACCATCTGGACGAGCGGCGCGAGCGGGCCCGAGCCGCCCACCTGGGCTGCCTGCGAGGCATGGCTCGCGACGTCCTTGCGGTACGTCTGCACGAGGGACTCGCGCACCGACACCGGAAGCGAACGTCCCGGACGCACGAGGTCGACGGCGACCAGCCCGATCAGCGCCGCGATGATCGTCGTGGCGAGAAAGAAGACCACGGTGCGCCCGCCGATGCGTGACAGGTCGGTGAGATTGCCCAGCGACGCCACGCCGGCGACCAGGCTGAAGACCACCAGCGGCACAGCGAGGATCTTGAGCAGGTTCAGGAAGATCACGCCCCACGGCGCGACCCAACGGACGGTGAAGCCGTGCCAGCCCAGCTCGACGGCCACCACGCCATAGGCGAGGCCGAGCAGAATTCCCAGCAGGATCTGCCAGTGACGTCGACGATACCAGGGCTTGGGTCGGGGCAAGGACGGTCTTCGTGGGAGGTTCGACCGGTACGTGGGGATCGGCGCCACGGTAGGGGCCTGGCGCGCTCGCGGCAAGCGTGAACGCGTCGCCGGCGCACCGGGCATGGGCGGCACTGCACCGGGCGCCGCCGAATCCATATCTTATCCGACAGTCGAGGGCCACATCCGTGGCGGCCCTCCCGTTGGGCACAGGCGGTGCCTCGTGGGTGCGGATCGGTTGTCTCAGCGCACCGAGCAGTTCCTCCTCGACATCCTGGCGCAGCCGGACGATCTGACGTGCGGGCCGACCTGTCTGCACGCCGTCTACGGCTACTATGGCGATCACCTGCCGCTCGAGCGGGTGATCCGGGAGGTCACGCCGCTCGGCACCGGCGGCACGTTGGCCGTGTTCATGGGATTCCACGCATTGTCCCGGGGCTTCGACGCCACCCTCTATACGTACAACCTCGACGTGTTCGATCCGACCTGGTTCGTGGATCGCGCGGCGGGCCTGGGGGCGAGGCTCCGTGAACAGGCGGCGCTCAAGCCCGATCCCAAGCTTCAGGTCGCGACGCAAGCCTATCTGGACTTTCTGGAGCTGGGCGGGGAGATCCGCTTCGAGGAGCTCCGCCCGGAGTTGATCCGCGGGCACCTGATGGAGGGACGCCCGATCCTCACGGGGCTGCTCGCCACCTACCTCTACGGGTGCGCCCGGGAGGTCGACCGGGGAGGGC
>JBJKRT010000085.1:0-13244 GCA_046704545.1 Longimicrobiales bacterium | reverse complement strand
GTGGCGCTGGGGCGCCCCCCCCCGGAGCGCCGCCCCCCCCGGGCGCGCCGCCGCATCCACGAAGTGGTGGAGCGGGCGCTCAAGCGCGTGGCGTGGGCGTCGGAGACGGTGGACGGCCTCCTCGAGCGGGGCCTGGACCGCATCCAGGAGGGCGCGGACACCCCGTATTCGGTGTCGGCGGAGATTCTCCAGGAGCTGTTGCCCGAACGAGGCTGAACGGGGCCCGAGACCCGGGCGCGGGTCCCGGCGTGGACGCGGGCCTCCGGCGCCGCCGCGTTGACCCTGTTCCCGCTCTCTGGACATCTTTGTCGGGCCGGGCACGCTCGTGGGTCCCGGTGACACATTCGCCCGTCTTGCCGAAGGCTGGACCGTATGTCGACCATCGAAAAGCATCTCACCGAATCCGGCGATCTGGAGGACGCTCTCCGGGAGCGGGAGGCCGAGCTCGAAGATCTGAAGAAGCGTCTCGCGGCGTGGGAAGAGGCCTACGGTGCCATTCCCAAGCGCGACGCGCTGTTCACGTCGATCTCGGGACAGGAGGTGAAGCCCATCTACACGCCCCTCGACCGGGGCGGCGCCGAGAGCTACCAGAACGGCCTGGGGCTGCCCGGCGAGTATCCGTTCACGCGTGGTCCGTACACGACGATGTACCGCACGCGCCTCTGGACGATGCGGCAGTTCGCGGGCTTCGCCACCGCCGAAGAGACCAACCAGCGCTACAAGTACCTCCTCGCCCACGGGCAGACGGGTCTCTCGGTCGCCTTCGACTTCCCGACGCTCATGGGCTACGACTCCGACCATCCCCGCTCGCTCGGAGAGGTGGGGGTGTGCGGCGTCGCCATCTCGTCGCTGGCCGACATGGAGCGGCTCTTCGAGGGGATTCCGCTTGACGAGGTGTCGGTCTCGATGACGATCAATGGACCGGCGATCATCCTCTTCGCGTTCTACGTGGCCGCGGCCGAGAAGCAGGGTGTGTCGTCCGAGGTCCTGCGCGGTACCGTCCAGAACGACATCCTGAAGGAATACCAGGCCCAGCACGCCTGGATCTTCCCTCCGGACCCTGCGCTGCGCTGCATCGTCGACATGTTCGACTGGTGCGCCGGGAATGCGCCGCGCTACAACCCCATCTCGATCTCCGGCTACCACATCCGTGAGGCCGGTGCGACGGCTGCGCAGGAGCTGGCGTTCACGCTCCGCAACGGCTTCGAGTACGTGGAGCGGGCCGTAGCGGCCGGTCTGGACGTGGACACGTTCGCGCCCCGCCTCTCGTTCTTCTTCGACGTGCACAACGACTTCTTCGAGGAAATCGCGAAGTTCCGGGCGGCGCGACGCATCTGGGCGCGGCGCATGAAGGAGCGCTACGGCGCGAAGAACCCCGAATCATGGCGCCTGCGCACGCACGCGCAGACGGCCGGGGTGTCGCTCACGGCCCAGCAGGCCGAGAACAACATCGTGCGGGTGGCCTACCAGGCGATGGCCGCCGTGCTCGGCGGCACGCAGTCGCTGCACACGAACTCGATGGACGAGACGCTCGCGCTGCCGACGGAGAAGGCCGTGCGTATCGCCCTTCGCACGCAGCAGGTGCTCGCCTACGAGTCGGGCGTGCCCAACACGATCGATCCGCTGGCGGGCTCGTACTACGTCGAGACGCTCACGGACGAGCTCGAGCGCGAAGCGCTGGAGATCTTCGAAGAGATCGATGCGATGGGCGGTGTGGTTCCCGGCATCGAAGAGGGGTGGTTCCAGGCCGAGATCGCACACTCGTCGATGAGGCAGCAGCAGGAGATCGAGCGGGGCGACCGCGTCGTGGTGGGTGTCAACGACTTCACCGAGGGCTCCGGGAAGGTCGAGATCGACGTCCTGAGGATCGATGCCTCCGTCGAGGAGCGCCAGCGCGAGAGCATGCGCAGGCTCCGGGACGGGCGCGACGACGAAGAGGTCGCACGCACGCTGTCCGAGCTCGAAGCCGCCTGTCGCACGGACGAAAACCTGGTTCCGCGCATCCTGGACTGCGCTCGTGCCTACTGCACGCTGTACGAGATCCGCGAAGCCATGGAGCGTGTGTTCGGCGCCTACAAGGAGCCGGTCTTCTTCTGATGCTCCAATGCGTGCCTGGTGGTGGATTTGGGACCGAGCTCCTCGTCCGCGGGAGCGGAGCGTGAGCACGAACGGGCTCCGCGCGGTCCTCTTCGATGCGGGCAATACGCTCGTCTACGTCGACCCCCGCCGCATGTGCGAGCTGTTCGCGGCCGAAGGCGTCGACGTGGACGAGACGACGTTCCTCGACGCGGAGATGGAAGCGCGCCGCACGCTACACGACGGCATCGCTCGTGGGGCGAGCGGTACCGAGCCCGAGCTCTGGAGACGCTACTTCTCGACGCTCTTCACAGTCAGCGGTGTGGGAGAAGACGCATTCGAGCGTGTTTCCGAGCGGGTGCGCGAGGAGCATCGCCGAAGTCATCTCTGGACTCACGCGGTGGAGGGGACGCGGGGTGTGCTCGGCGCGCTCCTCGACGACGGGTATCGCCTGGCCGTGATCTCGAACGCGGACGGTCGCGTCGAGGATGTGCTGGTGCGTACGGAGCTGCGCGATCGCTTCGAGTTCGTGATCGACTCCGAGGTGGTGGGCGTCGAGAAGCCCGATCCCGCCATCTTCCTGGAAGCGTGCAGGCGGCTGGAGCTTCCGCCCGAGGCCTGTCTCTACGTTGGCGACCTGTATCCCGTCGATTACGTCGGGGCCACCTCGGCCGGCCTGCGCGGAGTGCTGATCGATCCGTTGGGACTCTACGAAGGTCGGGCTCCATGTGTGGCGTCGTTGGCCGAGCTTCCCGCCTTTCTCGCCGGGGAAACCGTGTTTTCCCGGCCCCGACTTTTCCGGTAGTTTGTCCGCGGAACATCGCGGGCACGAGCAACACCTACGACGATGTGAGGAAAGGGCATGCCCGAGGGAGATCGCAAGATCCGGGTCCTGGTGGCGAAACCGGGCCTGGACGGCCATGACCGCGGCGCGAAGGTCGTCGCCAGCGCCTTTCGCGACGCGGGCTTCGAAGTCATCTACACAGGGCTCCACCAGACGCCCGAGATGATCGCCGCCGCAGCCGTCCAGGAGGACGTGGACGTCGTGGCGATGTCGGTGCTGTCCGGCGCGCACATGACCCTCTTTCCCAGGGTGAGGGAGCTGCTGGACGAGGCCGGCGCGGAGGAGGTGTTGTTGACCGGGGGGGGCATCATCCCCGAGGACGACATCGCCGCGCTCGAGCAGAAGGGCGTCGGACGCCTCTTCGGCCCCGGCACGCCGACGACGGCCGCGATCGACTACATCCGCGACTGGCACGCGTCGAGGAGCGAGTCCGAGTGACGCCCCGACCGATTCGTCTCCGTTTTGGCCCCGGCGGCAGGGATCCCACGTGAGCGAGCCGTCGGCGGGCCGACTGGCGGACCTGTGCTCCGACCTCGTCGCGCTCCGGGCGCGCCTGAGGGAGGGCGGGGGAGAGAAGCGCATCGCGCGGCAGCACGAGCAGGGTAAGCTCACTGCGCGCGAGCGCGTCGACCTGCTGCTGGACGATGGAGCACCGTGGGTCGAAGTGGGACTGCTCGTCGCGCACGACCGCTACGAGGGCCAGGCGCCCGCGGCCGGCGTGGTGACGGGCGTCGGCGTCGTGGAGGGCCGGGAGGTCGTGGTCGTCGCGAACGACGCCACCGTCAAGGCGGGCGCATGGTGGCCCGAGACGATCAAGAAGATGCTCCGCGCCCAGGAGATCGCGATGCGCTGCCGCATCCCGATCGTGTATCTCGTCGATTCGGCAGGGGTCAACCTCCCCTACCAGGGGGGCGTGTTTCCGGGCCAGTACGGCGCGGCTCGGCTCTTCTACTACAACTCCATCATGCGTCGCTACCTGCGCGTGCCGCAGCTCGCCGCGGTCATGGGCCCGTGCATCGCGGGCGGCGCGTACCTGCCGGCGCTCTCCGACGTGATCCTGATGGTGGAGGGCACCTCGTTCATGGGCCTGGGCGGGCCGAACCTGGTGAAGGGCGCCACGGGCCAGTCGGTCGGCGCCGAAGAGCTCGGCGGCGCACGGGTTCACACGGAGGTGAGCGGCGTCGCGCACTACCGCGTGAAGGACGACGAGGCGTGCGTTCGCGAGCTTCGCCGTCTGGTGGCGGAGCTGCCGCAATCGTCGGGGCCGGCCCCGGCGCGCGACGTGACGCCGCCGCGCCGCGCCGCAGAAGAGCTCTACGAGATCCTGCCGGCCGATCATCGCCAGCCGTACGACACGCATGCGCTTCTCGAGACGATCCTCGACGGTGAGGGGCTGGACGAGTTCCAGCCTGAGCACGCCCGCGAGATGATCTGTGGGACGGGCTTCCTGGGCGGCGTCGCGGTGGGGGTGATCGCCAACGCGAGGGGCATGATCAAGGACCCGAAAGGCGGGCCTCCGCGCTTCGGCGGCATCGTGTACACGGAGAGCGCGCGCAAGGTGGCGTACTTCATCGAGACGATGAACCGCCACGGCACGCCGCTGCTCTTCGTCCAGGACGTCTCGGGGTTCATGGTCGGCACGGCGGCCGAGCATTCGGGCATCATCCGGGCGGGCGCCGAGTTCGTCGAGGCCATGGCGACGGCCACGGTTCCGAAGCTCGTCCTCACGGTGAATCACGCCTCGGGCGCGGGCTATTACGCGATGGCCGGGCAGGGCTTCGATCCCGACTTCATTCTCTCGCTGCCCACAGGCAGGATGGGGGTCATGGAAGGCGAGAGCGCGATCATGGCCCTGTTCAGTGCGCAGCTCGAGGAGCTGGACGCCCATGGCGAGGAGCCCGACGAGGCGCTCACGGCGCGCATGGACGCGGTGCGCGCCGACTACGAGCGGCAGCTGGACGCGCGCTTCGCCGCGGCCCGGGGCTTCGCGGACGAGGTGGTGACGCCCGAGGAAGTGAGGTCCGCTCTCGTTCACCTTCTGCGGGCGTCGCTCAACAACCCGGGCCCGCACGTCGGAGCGTTCCATCTGCCCGGGTCGGTGTCGTGAGCCGGGAGACGCCGGCGATCGAGGAGACGGCGCGGCACGACCTCATCCGGGTCGCGGGCGCGCAGGGCTTCTGGGGCGACGACCTCGAGGCGCCGGTACGCCAGGTGGAGGGAGGCGCGATCGACTACCTCATGCTGGATTACCTGGCCGAGGTGACGATGTCGGTGCTGCGCAAGCTCAAGGGACGCGACCCCTCGGCCGGATATGCGCGCGACTTCGTCCCGCTGATGGAGCGCATCTTCCCCACCTGTGTGGAGCGGGGCATCCGCGTGCTGGCAAATGCCGGCGGTGTGAACCCGAGGGGATGCGCGGAGGCGGTGGTCGATGCCGGGCGAGCCGCGGGGGTGTCCGGTGAAGCGCGCGTCGGTCTGGTGACCGGCGACGACCTCACGGATCGGCTGGATGCGTTGATCGCGCAGGGCCACGAGCTCGCCCACATGGAGACCGGCCGTCCGCTCGCCGACATCCTGGGCGACGTCCGGAGCGCCAACGTCTACCTGGGCGCCGAGCCGATCGTGCGCGCGCTCGGGCAGGGAGCGGACGTGGTGGTGACCGGACGGTGTGCCGACGCGGCGCTGACCTATGCGCCGATGATGCACGAGTTCGGGTGGTCGTTCGACGACATCGATCTGATCGCCGCGGGCGTCGTGGCCGGCCATATCAACGAGTGCGGCGCGCAGAGCACCGGCGGCAACTGTCTCGCCGACTGGTGGGAGATCGAGGACCTGGCTGCCGTGGGCTTTCCGATCGTCGAGGCGCGGCCCGACGGCTCCTTCGTGGTGACGAAGCACGAAGGCAGCGGGGGACGCGTGTCGCGCGCGTCGGTGACCGAGCAGATCGTGTACGAGATCGGGGATCCCGCAGCCTACATCACGCCCGACGTCGTGGCGGACTTCACCAGTGTCCAACTCGACGACGACGGCCGGAACCGGGTACAGGTGCGCGGCGTTCGGGGCCGCCCGCCCACCGAATTCTACAAGGTGTCGGTAGCGTACTCGGCAGGCTGGAAGGCCGTGGGCACGCTCACCTATGCGTGGCCCGACGCCGCGGCGAAGGCCCGTGCTGCCGACACGGTGCTGCGGGAGCGGCTCGACCGGCTCGGGCTCTCGTTCGAGGAGGTGCGGACCGAGCTGGTGGGCTGGGACTCGACCCACGGTCCGCTCGCGGGCGAGCCGCCGGCCGACGTGCCCGAGGTGCAGCTGCGTGTCGGGGTGCGCGGGACCGATCGGGCCGCCGTGGAGCGCTTCACGCGCGAGATCAGCCCGCTCGTGCTCACCGGGCCGCCCACGGTCACGGGATACGGAGGCAGGCGGCCGCGGCCGCAGGAGATCATCGCGTTCTGGCCCGCGCTTGTGCGCAAGGACGCGGTGGACCCGCACGTCGCGGTGGAGGTGCTCGACGTATGAGCCGTGTCCAGCTGGTGCACCTCGCGCACGCCCGCTCGGGAGACAAGGGCGACACGGCCAACGTGGGCGTGATCGCGTACGATCCGTCGCACTATGCGCTTCTGGTCGATCGGCTCACGCCCGAGCGCGTGAAGGCGCATTTCGGACCGATGGTGAAGGGCGACGTCGAGCGCTACGAGCTCCCGAACCTCGCGGCGCTGAACTTCGTGCTCCACGGCGCGCTCGACGGCGGTGGCACGGTCTCGCTCATGAACGACGCCCAGGGCAAGGTCCTGAGCACCGCGATGCTGCGCATGGAGATCGAGGTGCCCGACGAGGTCGCGGAGGCGGTGCGTGGCCGGGGGAGGGTGCCCGCGGGATGGACGCCGCCGAAGCCGAGGAGACACGATGGCTGAGGAGCTGTTGCGGTACGAGGTGGCCGACGGTGTGGCGACGCTCACGTTGGACCGCCCGGAGAAGCGGAACGCCCTCGACCAGGCGCTGATCGCGGCGCTCAAGAACGGCCTGGAGCGGGCCGCGGACGACGAGTCGGTTCGGGTGGTGGCGATCCGTGGCGCCGGCGAGGATTTCTGCGCCGGGGTGGATCTGGCCGACCTGAAGCGCGTCACGGAGATGGGCGAGGAGGAGAGCCTCGCGGACGCTCGCTCCCTGGGCGACCTGTTCGTACGCATGAGGGCCCACCCGAGGCCGCTGGTGGCCGTCGTGCACGGTCACGCGCTCGGCGGCGGCTGCGGGATCGCGACGGCGTGCGACCTCGTCCTCGCGCGTGAGGACGCGATCTTCGGCTATCCGGAGGTCCACCTCGGGTTCGTACCCGCGCTGGTGATGACGATCCTCCGCCGCAAGGTCGGAGAAGGCCGTGCGTTCGAGCTGGCCGCACGGGGCCATCGCTTCTCCGGAGCGGAGGCCGAACGGATCGGCCTGGCCAACCAGGCGTTCTCGGCGGACGCGTTCGATGACGACGCGCGGGCGTACCTGGAGGATCTCGCGAAGCGGCCCGTGTCCTCGGTGACACTCACCAAGAGCCTTCTCCACGAGCTCGACGAGCTGGGCTTCGATGAGGGGATCGCACGCGCCGCCGAGGTCAACGCCGCCGCGCGCAGCACCGAGGCGTGTCGCGAGGGGGTGCGGCGGTTTCTCGAGCGGCGATCGAAAACGTCCTGATGGCGCTGTTCCACCGCCGGTCCGGGCCGGTCGATACGCGCTTCCTCGAATGGCGGGTCGCGCTGTTCACGATCGGCGCGGGGCTCGGTCTGGCGGGCAGCTTCTACCTCCATTCCCGGTGGATGGTCGACGCGGCGATCGTCATCCTGGTCCTCGGGCTGGCCCTGCGGCTCGTGCCCCGTCCGGGGGGCGAGGAAGAAGAGGATCTCGAGGACGAAGAGGAGGCCGACGAGGGCTGAGCCCGGGTCTACACCCGGCACCGCCACCGGACGGGGTAGGTCCCGTCGATCCATGGCGCCGCCCGGCGTCGGACCACACGGTGGTGGTGTGCATGGCGATCCCCTCGAGATTCTTCGGCGCTCGTTCGGCTACTCGGGATTCCGCCCGGGTCAGGAGGAGCTCGTCCGGGCCGTCCTGAATGGCCGCGACGCCCTGGGCATCCTCCCGACCGGCGGTGGAAAGAGCGTGTGCTATCAGGTGCCCGCGCTGGCGCTCGGCGGGCTCACCCTCGTCGTAACGCCGCTCGTTTCGCTCATGGAGGATCAGGTGGGACGGGCGCGGGCCGTGGGACTCAGGGCCGCCCACATGAGCGCGAACCAGCCGCGGGCCGTCCGCGCCGAGACGCTCGCCCGTGCGGCCGCCGGACGGCTCGACGTGATGTTCGTGGCTCCGGAGCGGCTCGAGCTGACCGTCTTTCTGGAGGCGATGAAGGAGACGGACGTGCGGCTCCTGGCGGTGGACGAGGCGCACTGCATCAGCCAGTGGGGCCACGATTTCCGGCCTGCGTACCGCAGAATCGGGCGACTCAGGTCGGTGTTCACGTGTCCGGTGATGGGGCTCACGGCCACGGCGACGCCGGCCGTCCGGGACGACATCGTCCACAGTCTGGAGCTACGGCGTCCGGTGCGCGTGGTGCGGTCGTTCGACCGACCGAACCTCTCCTGGGCAGTGCTGCGCGGCCGTGACCATGCGACACGGATTCGGCGCCTCCACGATCTGCTGAAGCGGGTGCCGGGCACGGCCATCGTCTACGCGCCGACCCGGCGCTCCGTCGAGAGCGTGCGCGACGGCCTCGCCGGCCTGGGCGTACGCTCCGAAGCGTACCACGCCGGTCTGGACGGACCCGAGCGCACGCGCGTCCAGGAGTCCTTCATGGCGGGCGACTGCCGCCTGGTGGTGGCGACCAACGCGTTCGGGATGGGCATCGACAAGCCCGACGTGCGCCTGGTCGCCCATCTGCAGCTTCCCGGCACGCTGGAGGGATACTACCAGGAAGCGGGCCGCGCGGGCCGGGATGGCCAACCGGCTCGGTGCGTCGCGTTCTGGGGACGGCGCGACCCGAGGCTGGCGAGGGCATTCGTGGATCGGACCCATCCTGCGTCGTCCCGGCTCCGTCGGTTTCACCGGGAGCTGAGGCGACGTGCCGACGCCTTCGGCGTGGCGCGGATCGATCTCGAGGAGATTGCCCCGGCGTTGGGCCGGTGGATGGGGTCCGACGACGTGCTTCAGGCCCTGTCGGCGCTCGGGCGTACGGGGGCCATCCGCGTGCTCGATTCATCCGGCGACCAGGAGGTGGGAACCGGAACGGCACCTGAAGGGTCTCAGAGGCTTCGGGTGGGCGTGCATTCGCACGCCGACCTGACGGTTGCGGAGTCGCTCAGGGCGTCGGCGCTCGACAAAGTCGATGCAGTACGCCGGTTCGCGCGGAGCCGTGGCTGTCGGAGACGGACGCTCCTCACCTATTTCGGTGAGGATGCGCCCGCAAGGTGCGGTGCGTGCGATCGCTGCCGATCCCTCCCATCCCCGTGAACGTGCGGGGTCCCGCACCGTCAGCGCATAATAAGATAGAGCAGAGTCCAGCGGTGGGCGCCGCCCGTCGAGATCGACGGGGCGGATGCCGGTCGCTGATTGGTCGGGATTGCCTCGGCGGCATCGAGGATGTCAGCCGTGGGATCGCGTTGTTACACGAGAGTCGGATCGCGACGGTGGGGGTCGGCGGTGCGCGCACGAAGTCGTGCGGGGTGTCGCCGACCCGGCCGGGACCGAGGTCGACGGAGCGCCGGACGGTCGGCGGACTCCACTTCCACGACGGCGGTGAAGTCGAGGGTGGCGGGGCCGTGACGCGTACGGAGCGCCGGGACGGGTTGATGCGTCTCCGACTCGACAGGCGGAGACGCACGTCGTGAAGCGAGAGATTCTGGTGAGCTCCACGCCCCAGGAGTCCTGGGTCGCGCTGCTCGAAGACCGTCAGCTGGTCGAGATCATGTTCGATCGTCCCGATCGTGAGCAGATCGTGGGCGACATCTTCCTGGGCAAGGTCGAGGCCGTTCTTCCCGGCATCCAGGCGGCATTCGTCGATATCGGGACGGAGAAGGCCGGATTCCTCCACGTCTCGGATCTCGAGCTCGAGGACGAGGACCTCGACGACGACGACGGAAACGGCAACGGAGGCAACGGCCGGAGACGTCGAAGTCGGAAGTACCCACCGATCCAGGACCACGTGAAGAAGGGCCAGGATATCCTGGTTCAGGTCACGAAGGAGGCGATCGGCACGAAGGGCCCCCGACTCTCGGCGCAGATCTCGTTGCCGGGCCGCTTCCTCGTCTACATGCCCGGCTCCTCGAACCACGTCGGCGTGAGCCGGAAGATCGAAGGACGCGATCAGCGGTCGAAGCTCCGGAGGATGGGCAAGGACATCCTGTCGGAAGGGAGCGGTGGGCTCATCATCCGCACTGTGGGTGAAGAGGTCACGAAAGAGACGCTCCAGAAGGAGTTCGAGCGTCTCCGTGCCCAGTGGGAGAAGATCCAGCGTCGCGTCGAGTCGATGCAGTCACCCGCGGCCGTACACCGCGAGGCCAAGCTCATCAGCGGCGTCATTCGCGACCTCTTCAGCGACAAGTTCGACGCTCTGCGCGTCGACTCGAAGGACGTCTACAGCCAGGTCACCGAGTACGTGGGAAGCGTGGCTCCGGAGCTGCAGGATCGGATTCACCTCCACAGGGGCCCCACGCCACTCTTCGACAAGTACGGCGTCGAGGACGAGGTCCAGCAGGCGTTCAACCGTCGCGTGGGGCTCAAGTCCGGCGGCTACGTGATCATCGAGCCGACGGAGGCCCTGGTCTCGATCGATGTCAACACGGGCCGCTTCACGGGCAAGGGCAAGAAGGATCCGGAGCAGACGATTCTGCGCACGAACCTCGACGCGGCGCGGGAAGTCGCTCGCCAGCTTCGGCTTCGGGACGTCGGTGGCATCATCGTCGTCGACTTCATCGACATGGAGTCTCAGGAGAACCGCGACAAGGTCCTGCACGAGCTGCGGAGTGCCCTGGGGCGCGACCGTGCGAGGACCAAGGCGTTCGAGGTCTCGGACCTCGGGCTCGTGGAGATGACCCGCCAGAGGGTGCGTCCATCCCTGTTCCAGGCGCTCACCGAGATCTGCTCGGCGTGTGGCGGTACGGGGCGTATCTATACGCCGGCCACGGTGGTCCGCCGGATCGAGCGGAGCCTGCGACGCGTGGCGGGCGGCGAGGACGAGCGGCGGATCGTGGTGCGCGTCCATCCCGAGGTCGCGCTCCAGGTCCTGGAGGAGGAGCCGGACTTCCTGCCGCGCCTCAGGAACCGTACGAAGCTGGAGTTGGCCCTGCGCGACGATCCGCTCATGCGACAGGACGAGTTCCGCCTGCTCTCCGGCCCCGCCGAGACGGACGTGACCGAGAAGTACGTGGCGGTCTGACGAGTGGCCTGCCCACGCCTTGACCGTCCGGGCAACTGACGTGAAATTCCAAGGCTCAAACTCAGGATCCGACCCTGAACCGGGAATCGGTATGTACGCGGTGTTTCAGACGGGTGGCAAGCAGTTCCGGGCGGAGCCCGGCACACGCCTGCGCATTCCCTCGCTCCAGGCTGAGCCGGGAGACGTGGTGACGTTCGATCATGTGCTCCTCACCGGCGACGGTGAGGATGAGGTACGCGTCGGCACGCCCGTCGTGGAAGGCGCCAGCGTGAAGGCCGAGGTCCTGCGTCATGGACGAGACCGCAAGGTCATCGTCTTCAAGCGTAAGCGCCGCAAGGGCTATCGCAAGAAGCAGGGCCACCGCCAGGGGTTCACGGAAATCCGGGTCGACGAGGTCGCGCTCGCCTGAGCGAGCCTCGACGTCCCTGACGCAAGCAACGGAAGCGACCCATGGCACATAAAAAGGCTGGAGGTTCGAGCCGCAACGGTCGGGACAGCAACGCCCAGAGGCTGGGCGTGAAGCGTTTCGGCGGTGAGTCCGTGACGGCGGGCAGCATCCTCATCCGCCAGCGTGGTACCAAGTTCCACCCCGGCCGCAACGTCAAAAGAGCTGGTGACGACTCGCTGTTCGCGACCGCGGACGGCGTCGTCACATTCGAGCGCTTGCACCGCAAGCCCGTCATCTCGGTGTACCCCGGCGAGTAGGATTCGCCAGTAACGGTTCCGGGTCCGGCGCGCGGATGTGTTCCGCGCGGCGGACTTTTGCCATTCGGCAAAAGGGGAACCTTGAGATCGCCGAAGGCGTTCCACATCGTGAATTCGATCCTTCGCTAGTCTTCGGGGGGTGGCTCCGCATCCTCGTTCGAGGCGGACCGTGACACCGCTCCCCATCCCAGGCGCTTTCTCCCGACCGATGCATTCACTGCCGGTCGGTTGGCAGGACGAGGAGGCGTTGCCAAGGGAGGTGGACGATGAAGATCACCGACCTCAGCGGGTCCGAGCGGGAATCAGGGACCCGTCGTCATAGATTGAGCTCCGTGATGGAGCTGCATGGGAAGCTCGTGCGTGCCGCGTCACAGCCCTGGCGTTGGGCTCCGATGTTGGCGGTACCGCTCCTGTTTACGGGAAGGGGCGGGCGCCCCTGGCACGCTGTGCACCCGCCGCCGACCGTCGAACCCGATGTCTCGACGAGCTCGGCTGCGGCGCTGCCGCTTCACATGAATGCGCGTGTCGAGAAATGGGTCCATCGGTTCCGCTCCGATCAGCGGCCGGTCTTCCAGCAGATGCTCGACAGGGAAGGTGTCTACGGCCAGATGATCCGCGCCAAGCTGCGGCAGCGCGGGATGCCGGAGGACCTCATCTACCTGGCCATGATGGAGTCGGGGCTCTCTCCACGCGCCGTGTCGGGAGCCTCCGCCGTGGGCGTCTGGCAGCTCATGGTGCCGACGGCCCTCCAGTACGGCCTGCGCGTCGACAACTGGGTCGACGAGCGTCGAGATCCGGTTCGTGCCACCGATGCCGCGCTCGACTATCTCCAGTGGTTGCACCAGCGCTACGGGTCGTGGTATCTGGCGGCGGCCGCCTACAATGCCGGCCCCAGCCGTATCGACCGGGTGCTCGACCAGTACGCGGACGGGCGCTCGGGTGAGGAAGGGCTCTACTGGAAGGTGATCGCCCATCTGCCGCCCGAGACCCGCAACTACGTGCCGCGCATGCTGGCTGCGGCCTACCTCGCCCAGTACTCCGACGCGTTCGGGTTCACGGCCAAGGACGTCACGCCCTACCGGTACGACCGCGTGTTCGTGCCGGGAGCGACGTCGCTGGGCAGCATCGCCCACATCCTGCACATCAGCACGAGCGTGCTGCGATCGCTGAATCCACAGCTGATCCGCTCGGAGACGCCGCCGGGCGAGA
>JBJKRT010000084.1:0-43570 GCA_046704545.1 Longimicrobiales bacterium | reverse complement strand
CGTGCCGTATCTGAGGTCCCGGATCGGTGTGCAGGGCGGTCGCCGCACCAGCTGGGGACTGGATCTCGTCTGGGACGTCTTCGGGGTGCCTTGGGACGAGACGACCGCGGAATACGACCACGGCACGATGGTCGACGTGATCTCGAGACGAAGCTACACGGATTGGGCGAGCGCCGTCGGGTTCCGTCTGCGCGTGGGGTTTCCACTGGTGGGAAGCCAGGGGACCGAACCGTGACCGACTTCATGACCGGCCGGAAGTTGCAGGAGGAGTTCGAGATGCGGGGCGTGGAGGCCGGGCACACGGTCGTGTTCGACGAAGACACCGCGGTCGCGCTCATCGATCGCGCCGAGCACGAGTACGTGGCCGTGGCGAGCGTCGAGCCGATCCCGAGAGAGGACCTTTCCCTGTACGAGGCGCCCCGCGGCCACGCCATGACGGACATGGAGCGCCTGCGTTCGTGGAGCAATGCGAGAGCGTTCGTGGAGAATCTGTCGGGACGCGACCTCTACTTCGATGTGGTGTTCGAGTCCTGGTGGGCCACCTACCTGGCCAGGTTCAGGTATCTGGCCCGCACCGGGGGATCGTGGTCGCACGGAGCCGGAAGCGGCAGCAATTCGATGCAGTAGGCGCCACCACGAGCGGGGGTCAGCGGATGGAAGCCGTACGACGGCGTCTGGACGTCCAGGGAACGTCGGCGCCCGCGATCGTGAGCCGACTCCTTCTGTTGATGCTCTGTCTGTTCGGGCTTCCGGGCCCGCTTCCCGCTCAAGAGGCCGAGGACGCGACCAGGTCGCCGAAGACTTCTCTCTCGGTGATGGCCGGCGCGTGGACGTCCGGGGAGGGCGGCTGGGCGCTCCTGGAGCTCCGGGTGGACCGCCGCCTGAACGACACCTTCGTGGGTGGTCGTCTCCGTGAGCGGCGGTGCGCGCTTCGACATCAGTCCGCGCATAGGCGTGCTCGGTGAAGGAGCGTTCCAGGTGATCACGGCCGCGGGTGGGCCCGGCCCGGCCGAGCTCGTACGATTCGGCATTTCCATCGCACTGTAGGGGCGGTCGGACCAACCGGGACCCAGCTCGGTACAACGCCGGAAGCTACGCATGCCGGACCTCGAGCCGAGTACGAGAACGAGTCGCTCGACGAACGCGATGCCGGGCACGGTCCCGGCGCGAATCCCGACGTCCGGAAGCGGTAACGACAGGATCGGCCGATGCACGAGACGAATCCCGAAGTCGACGCGTTCATGGATGGAGCCCGCCGGTGGCGGGAAGAATTCGCGAGGCTCAGAACGATCGCGCTCGACTGCGGGCTCACCGAAGAGCTGAAGTGGCGCGCGCCCTGCTACACGTTTCGAGGCAAGAACGTGGTCATCCTGCAGGGATTCAAGGAATACTGCGCGCTCATGTTCTTCAAAGGCGCATTGCTGAAGGATCCCGGCGGCCTCCTGGTCGCGCCGGGAAAGCACATGCAGGCCGGACGCCAGGTCCGGTTCACCGATGTCGGCGAGATCATCGAGATGGAGGGCACGCTGACCGCCTACATCGACGAAGCAATCCAAGCGGAGAAGGCCGGCGTGAAGGTGAAGCTCAAGAAGACCTCGGAGTACGCCGTCCCGGAACAATTCCAGAGGGAGCTGGACGGTGATCCTGCGCTGAAGACCGCGTTCCACGCGTTGACGCCGGGAAGGCAACGGGCGTACATCCTCCATTTCTCCGACGCCAAACAATCGAAGACGCGGGCGTCCAGGGTCGAGAGGCACAGGCAACGCATTCTCGACGGAAAGGGATTGAACGATCGCTGATCCCGATCCCGGGCATCGGGACGGACCATGAACGCTCAGCCACGCAGTGAAGGACGGCCGTGGTGGACGGGTGCCAAGGGCGAGTGGTACGTCGTCGGACAGACCGTGCTCTTCGGGCTCGTCGCATTCGGACCACGGACCCTGCCGGGCGAATCGGGCTCGTCCTTCCCGTGCCCGCACGCATGTGCCGTCGTCGGCGGCGCGCTCATGGCGCTCGGCCTCGCCGTGTCGCTCGCGGGGCTGCTGACGCTCGGGCGTCGCCTGACCCCCCTGCCCTTTCCCAAGGACGGGTCCGACCTGCTGCGGACGGGCCCCTACGCCCTGGTGCGCCACCCCATCTACAGCGGCATCCTCGCGCTCGCCCTCGGGTGGGCGCTGTACATTCAGGGGTGGCTCACCCTCGGATACGTGGCCGCACTGCTTGTCTTGCTCGACGCGAAGACACGGCGGGAAGAGCGTTGGCTGGTGGACAAGTTCCCCGAATACGCCGCTTATCGGCGCCGCGTGCGCAGGTTCGTCCCGTTCATCTATTGACCGGCCCCGATCCGGGACGACGGATCACGGCCGGAGGGAGAAGTGGCAGTGTCCACGATCGACATCGCAGCGAAGCTCCGGAGCTTCACCGAACACTGGCAGCCGAAGGTGATCGGCCGCGTGAACGACACGGAGATCAAGCTCGCGAAGCTCGACGGGGCGTTCATCTGGCACCATCACGAAGCCCAGGACGAGATGTTCCTCGTCGTGAAGGGCCGCCTCCTCATGCAGTTCCGCGACCGGGAGGAGTGGGTGGAAGAGGGGCAGATGATCATCGTCCCGCGAGGCGTCGAGCACCGCCCGATCGCACGCGAGGAGGTGCACATCATGCTCGTGGAGCCGGCGGGAACGCTCAATACCGGGAACGTGCGAGACGAGCGGACCGTCGACGAACCGGAGCACATCTGAGGAGCCTCTCACAAGACGGCGCGCAAGCCCTGACGCCTGGCAAGTCCGCAGGCCGCAGCCTAGGTTGAACGGAGCCTGCCCATGCAGTCCCCCGGCCGGCGAGCGATCTCCCGCCCGCCCGGCGTCGCGTGTGGACCACCGTTGGAGGGCGGCCCGATGAAGTCCATCCGATGGGTCGTAGGCGCGGTCGTGCTCCTCGCGGCCTGTGTGTCGGTCAACAAGTCCATCCTCGACCGATCGCTGATCGGCACGCCCGTTCCGAAAGGCGAAGTCTACGTCTACCTGCCCGGCGACACGGTGCCCGAGCATCGGCGGATCGCCATCCTGAACGCCAAGGGCGACGTCGACGTCACGGACGAGGGGCAGATGATCGACAAGCTCCGGGAGGAAGCCGGCAAGCTCGGGGCCAACGCCATCATTCTCGGGGACACCGAAGAGCCGAGCACCGGAGCGAAGGTCGCCAAGGCGTTCCTGGGCACGTCCGCCGACCGTCGGACGCAGGCGATCGCCATCTTCGTCCCATCGCTGCGCGACGGCGGGTAATGGTCGTATGACGGCTCGTGGTCGGTCGGGGTCCCGGAGGATCCTGGAGGGTCGCTCACCGGTACGGGAGGGACGCCCCTGCGGCTGAAACAGGGGCAACGGCCGAAGAGACGAAGACGACCATGATCCGTATCGACATCCCTGGCGTCGGGGCGCGCGAGATCACCACCGTGGCGAGTGACTACACGGGCACGCTGGAGTCCGGCGGGATACTCCACGAGGGGGTCGCCGCACGCCTGATCTGATCGAGCTTGCCGAGCGCGTGGACATCCACGTGCTGACATCGGATACGCTCGGCACGGCGGAGGCGGCACTCCGCGATCTCCCCGTGACGCTCCACCTCCTCGACGGCGAGCACCACGACGAGCAGAAGCGCGCATGGGTGCTGGAGCCGGGGCCGGAGCACGTGGCGGCGTTCGGCAACGGACGCAACGACCGCCTGATGCTCGAGACCGTGCGCGATGCGGCGGGAATCGCCGTGGCGGTGGACAACGGAGAGGGCTGTGCGACCGACGCCGTGCTCGCGGCCCACATCCTCGTCCACGGGTGCGCGAATGCACTCGACCTGCTGCTCGACCCGAGGCGGTGCGCGGCGGTGTTGCGGGTGTAGGGAGGGGGCGTCACGACGGAGCCTACGCTCCCTACCAGCTCGAGTGTCCAACCGACCCCGGAGTCCTCCCCTTCACCTGCTGCCACACCTCCCGGGCGCCCGCCCACTGATTCGCTCGGTTGTTGCGGCGATCGTCGTTGTCCAGGTCCTCCCGCCGGAGATGGTACGCCGCGAGCCAGGAAAAACCCCAACGCGAATACTGGCTGATGCGTTGGACATGTTGGGGTACGGCGGTGTAGTACTGGTAGCGTGACGGAAGGCCTCCCGGTGGAATGGCCTGAATCGTGGGATATGGACTCTGCGGATGCTCGCCGGACACGGTGATGGCCCAATCGCAGTCGACCCAGCCCCCCCCCATCCGACCTCGCTTCATCTCGATGACCTTCGGGATCGTAATGTCCTCCAGATGTCGTCCCGCCAGGTTCTGCCGGAGGAGGTCGATGTCGGATCCCCCGCCGACAATGTTGCCGCCCTCGATCTGGAAGGTGCTACCCCGGTTCGGGTACCGGCCTCCCAGCTTGATCTGAAGCACACCCGCACGCGCGCCGGGTCCGACCGAGGTGATCTGATTGGTGAACCAGACATCCGTGATGGCGTTCTGCAGGTCTCGCTCGGCCGCCGCCTGGGCCCTTGCTCGATCGATCGTGTAGTTGCTGGTGTCGAGGATGTGCTCGCGCTGCAGGTCCGCGAGCAGCGTCTCCATGATGCAGCCCGTCGCGAAGCTCTCCAGGAAGTCGGCGGAGATCGGATTCGTGTTCGTGGGCATCACCCAGTGCCCGAAGCGACGGAGAAACTCCAGGGTGAGGGCGAAGGCTTCGCTCCTGTAGCGGCTCATCAACCGTGCGTTGACTCGCGTGAAGGTTGTCTGAACCTGCTGCATGGTGCTGGGGAGCGTGCCCGTGGACACGGGTACCCCTCCCGAGAACTGCGCCAACTCGGCACCTGCGAGACCCACCACCGCACTGGCGACGCTCCCTCCGCCGCTCTTGAGAAATCGTTGGATGAGGTTCATGTAGAGATCCACGCCACCGCCAGCAGCCACGGCGATCTCACCCACGCCGACTACCGGCCCCAGCAGCGGCACGAGCCCGGAGAGCGCCCAGAGGGTGTTGCCCGCAAATGCCATCCAGAACGACCTGGCCTGGTGCCCGCTCAGCGTCAACGAGCCGAGCGTGCTCGATACGGCCTGCTGGTAGCCGTCCTGGCGAGCGCCCTCTAGCCGAATCAGCTGCCGAGAGATGTGGTTGACGATCTGCGTCGCCCGTCCGGTCGCACCGCGCTGTAGTGGAGGGGCATGAATGTCCTGCTGGAACTGGAAGTCGGCCTGCGTCCGCGCCCGGGTCTCCAGATGGCCCAGTCTGCCCTCATTTCGACTCTGCTCGGGCTTCGCGCTTTCTGCGCGAATGTCGCTCACGACATCGCGCTGGACGACGGGCCCAGCGCTGCGCCCCCGTACACGAGCTCCGTGCGCTCCGGAGCCGGACGAGTGGCCCCCCCGTCGACCCGCGGGCAACGGAGCCGCGCCTCCCTGCTGGATCACGTGCGTCAACTCGTGGGCGAGAAGCCTTCGTCCGGCCGACGTCGTCGCGGCCCCTTGCCCCTGGCCGAAGACGATATCGCGGCCCACCGCGAAGGCTCTTGCTCCGACCGAGCGGGCGAGCGCGGCAGGGTGCGAGCCCGAGTGGACTCGGACCCCGCGGAAATCGTAGCCGAAGCGAGGCTCCATGAAGGCGCGCGCACCGGGAGACAGAGGTTCGCCGCCTCCCCGAAGGGACTGAATCCCCTTCTGGACACCGGGCGGCGCCTCAGGCGCCTTCACCGAAGCGACGGTGGCGCGGGCCCGCTGGATCCGGGGAGGATGCGACGGGCCCTCGACCACGGCTCCTCCGCCCCCGAGCTCCGGCTGGCGCATCACCCGCTCGGCCACTCGGTCGGCCTCCAGCTCGTGAGGGTCGTGCGTCCCTCCGATCTGGAGCTTCGCTTGAAACAAGAGAGAGGAGAGCGGCGGGGCGATCGACCGCGCTCGGCCCCCCGGTTCGTGCGCTGCGGACGTGCGCTCCGTCTTGCGCGCAGGACCGGAAGCCGTCGTCTTGCCTTGGTGCTTCACGCGGGCCGCACCGGCCATCGTATGCTCCTCGTACCTGAGTCGTCTTGCGCCCTCTTCATGCGACCGTGAACTCCACCGTCACGGTCTCACCCGCCGCCAGCTCCACGGTCCACGCTCCTTCATACGGGGTGGCCGTGTTGCGGCCCACCGAGCCGGGTTCGACCTGGGCCTGGTGGAAACCCGCCGCCAGCCCCGTGAATGTTGCCGTGCCAGACGCATTCGTGGTGGCGGTCGTGACCGTCCCCGGACTCGTGCAGTGGCCTGCCTCGCTGGCGCTCGTGGGCGTGCTCTGCGGTCCGCAGCTTCTGAGCGTCACCTTCGCGCCGGCCAGCGTGCCCCCCTTCCGGTCGTGGACCACGACCTGTACGGTGCCGGTCTTCCGGGTGGTGTCCTTCTTTCTGATGATCCGGTCTTGCCCGATGACCTCCTGCATGATGCGCGGCCGGACGACCATCACCATCACTCCGTCGAAGCCGGACGTCGGAAGGTTCGCGGGCACGGATGGCAGCACCCTCTGGTCCACGTTCTGGGCGAGGCTGCCCACCTGCCCCAACCTCGCGACGACCTTGCCGAGGCGCCCTTCGGCCAGAGCCTCCCCTCCGGAGCCGTAGTCGTTCTGCGCCACGGCGCCCAACGCGAGGAACGAAGTCTGGAGGTGCCGGGCCAGCCAGGCCTGGACGAGGTCGGCGGCGGCGTTCATCGGCACGCGCTCGCCCGCCGGGAAGTCCACCCACCCCACCGGCGTAGGCGCGTACTTCAGCCAGATCGAGTCGTCGTTGTTCTTCAGCGCCGCGATCAGGGCGTCCCATGTCTTCGCGTCCGCGGACAGCGCGAACACCTTGAAGCGCTTGGTGGGCGCGACCGTGACGCGCTGCGCGCCTCCACACTGCTCCTCTCTCCGCCGTGCGAAGAGCACCCATCCGAGCCGGGGATGGATCACCAGGGCGTCCTGGACCCTCTTCCGCGGAGGCAGAAGCAGTCGGCGCCACGCCGCAGCCAGGCCCGAATCCTCGTGTGTGGAGAAGAGATCGAGGGCGTCGGTGGCATCGGCATACGCGCCGCTTCCGGGCGCCAGCGCCGCCTGGTCGACGCGCTGCGATGCGGCGAAGAAGGGCACGGGCCCCGGATTGATCACCACGCTACCCAGGCCGCCCCCCTCCGTCGGATCCGCGGCCCCGATGCTGCCGCACACCTTGGCGTCGAGTCCCGAGCTCCACTGCTTTCGCGCCGTGACCGCGAACACCTGACGGTTCTCGAGCCAGACCTCGACGTCCGGGTGCGCCCCTCCCGAATCGCTCCGGGCGAGCTTGACCACCCCGTTCAGAACGGGGCCTTGGCCCCCCGCCGTCACCTGGGCGGTGAACGTCGCGGTGGCCACCTCCCCTGTCCGCGTCCGAACCGGCACGCCGTCGGAGAGCAGGGTGCCGTCGACGCGCACGCTCTTTCGAACCGCCTCCGCACCCTGCGCCTCGATGAGGTACATCTCGATGTGCATGGCCGTCGTGTCGCCCTGATGGAGCGTGAACGGATCGTCATCGATCCTCATCGACGTCCACAGGGCCACCTTCGTCTCGAGGGCGATCCGTGCCTCGCTCGAGGTCTGCACGCTCGAGTCGCCCGTCGCCATTTCGCGCACGTACTTCATCGCCTCGTTGGACAGGACCTCTTCGTTGATCGGGCGGAGCCGGTACTCGAAGCAGGAGCTCAGAAGCGCGGCCGCGGCCTCCTTCCCCCACGACCCGAGCCCCGCGAAGTGGAACGCGGCACCCCCGGCCGCGGGCAGCTCGCTCCGTCCCGCACCGTGGAAGAGGTACGGGAAGACGCCGCTGCTCGCGGCCGCCTTCTGCTCAACGGTCCCCCCCGCCGTGCCCTGCGCGGTGGCGCTGCCACCGCCCTTCGACAGGACGGGTCCCGACGCCTGTCCGAAGCTCAGGACCAAGGTGTTGATCGCGAGCGTCATGTCGTAGCCGACGCCGACCTGGACCTGCTCCGCGGGGGTCGCCACACCGTCCGGGACCAGGATGTCGACGCGCGGTTTCGCCGTGGGATGGTCGAGTCCCTGGACGAGAGAGATCCGCTCCATGTGCTGGACCTCTTCCAGGGCGTGCCCCACGAAGTCCGGTCGGACGACGCAGAAGCGCAGGTCCACACCCTCGCCCAGCAGCGCACGCACCTGGTCGTTGACCGTACCGTCGTTCTGGTCCACCGGTAGGTAGCCCCCCGGGGGCAACTCGACGATGCCACGCTCGAGCAGGATGCGCTTCGGAGCGCTCGAAGGGGCACGCAGAACCTGGCGCAGGTTGATGCGCACCTTGTTCACGCTGTCGGTGAAGAGCGGAAACGCGGTCTCGAGGAGCTTCTTCTGCTCGGCCTTGGTCTGATCACCCTTCTGGTACTTGGTCTGCAGGTCCGCGAACCTGCCGGCGATCTCCTCCATGACGGCGGACGCGTTGCGGACCTCGTCACGGCACAGAGATTCGGAGCTCTTGGGTGTGGGCAGCGACTGCAGCACGCTGGAGAGCTCGCACTGGAATTGGAGCACCTGCGCCAGGAATACGTCCCAGGGACGCATGTGCATGCGCCATGCCCAGTAACGACGTGGAGACGTCTCGATCAGCTCCCGTCGGGCACTCCACATGTCGAGGAACTGCGTGGCTCCGCCGCGGCGGCCCAGAATGCCGAGCGGAACGCCGTCGCCGACGCGGGCCGGCGCTCCCTTGCACCACACGCCGGACAGGAGACCCTCGTGCGAAATCTGCTGAGCGGTGGCCGACGCTTCATCGGCGAAGAACGCCGACGCCACCCGCGACCTCCAGTACAGGTCCTCCTCCAGGCTGACCACGCTCGACGTCGGCAACGCCGCGTGCAGGCGGAGCGGAGTCGCGCGCAGCACCACGCCTTCCTCGATGTACGGATGCTGCGTCTGGGTGTAGCACGCCTGCTGGCACAGGAGTCCGTATACGTCTTCCTGACCGCACAACCAGTCGGTGGCGTGTGCCGTGATCAGGAAGAGGTCGGACTCCGCGGTCACCGGCGTGGCCGTGGGGGCCGGAACGCAGTCGGCGAACTCCCCGACAGCCGCGGCGGCCGCAGCGGGCTGCGCGGCACCCGTGCTCGGGGCCCGGGACGCGGCGATGAGCTCAGAGACCGAGACCTCGGCCACCGACGCGAGCAGGAGCGCCCGCCCGCCCGGCTCGATCGCCAGGCCCGGAAGGACCCGGAGCGTGTCGCCGTCGCCGAGCCCGACGTCGAAGCCGTCGACGACCCCGGAGCCCGAGGCGCGCCCGGCAAGAGCGGCCAGCGTCCGGACGTAGTCCTGCTCCTCGCGGAACCCCTCGGCGCGGAGGAATTTCCCGTCGAAGTAGTTGAGGCGCTTGAGCGGTGTGCCCGTGGGGCTGACCTCGTAGCCGGGGCCTCCGTTCTCCACGAGGGGTGCGCGCGCGGTGCTGATGATCTTGGAGGACACGGCGTCAGCTCCTTGGTTGCATCATGTGAACGAAGTCCCGTCCCTCGTAGGGTCCGGCGGGGGGACCTCCGACGGCGCCGGCCAGGGGCAGGAAGGGACCAGCGCCCGCCCGCGACATCACCGGACGGGGGCCCGTGCCCCGAACGAACAGGCGCACCACGTCGCCGGCCGGCTTTGCCACGAACGTGACCCGCACGTCCGTGTGGTCGCCGTGGATGGTCGCCTTGATCGAAGCCACCGGCACGTCCATCCAGCCGTCCTCGGAGTCGAACGTGCTGACCACCACGGCGCCCGGGTCGAGCAGGCTCTCCTTGAGCGGGTGCCCGTGGCACCGGAAAGTGAGCGCCTTGCTTCCGAGGTGAATCCGGGTGCGATCCACCCGTGGTCCGCCGGCGTCCGTGGACAGGAAGGAAGACGACCCGGCCGAGCCCGTGGGCCCCGAGCTCGACGCCGCGGCCGCATCGGGGAAGAGGCCGCACAGCAGCTCCTGGATCGCGTCGGTGGGCACCAGTACCGGACGCACCGTTCTGTCCACCGACCCCGATACGAGCTTCCACGCGTCGCCGTCGCGGCTCAGCGTCAAATCGTCGACATCGGCGAGCGCGACGCACGGCTCCGGGTCCGGAGGAAACAGTCCCGGACGCGCGCTCGAATCGGCGGACCACCCCAGCGTGTCGAGGGCCGCCAGCTCGCGAAACGCCTTCAGCAACCGGGTGATCCGCGCGTCTCCGTCCGGTTCCGCCAACACCTCGGCACGCCGAGTCACGGCGGTGGTCTCCTCGGGCGACGGAGGGCTCGCGGCGCCATCGAGGCCGAAGAGGATGCGGAGCAGGTGATGCGTCGGTGCCGGAGCCGCCGGAGCCTTACCGGGCCGAAGCTCCAGATGGACGGTCTCGACCGTGCGCGAGCACGCGACGTCGGAGTCCGGCTTGTCGCACGGGTCCACCATGGCCGGCACCGGTCGGGACAGACAGGTGCGGAAGCACACCACCACGTGAGCGTCGAAGGCGATGCTGTCGTCTCCCGCCCCACCCCCCGACGTAGGCACGAAGCCCGGATCTCCACGGTGCAACTTCAACCACTGCCCTACGTCGACGCACCACGGCCGGTCCACGAACAGCTCCCGCCCCACGGGATCGAGTGCGAGGCCGGGTCCCACCTGGACGTCTCCGGTCGGTTTGCCGTCGTCGGCCAGCGGCAATGTGACGTCGAGCCCCCACACCACACCGGACCCGTGCAGCCACGCACCGTGAAGCCGGTGCTTTCCGCGGTGATACGCCTGCTCCGTGACGAAGTCCTCCTCGCCGAGGAGCATCCCGTAGTGGTATCGCACGGAGCGGGTCGGGTCCGAAGGCAACGGCCCTCCCTCCTTCACCGGCAACTGGCTCCCGCAACAGGCCTTATCGCTGATCATGGTCGACACTTGCGTCTCCTTTGAGCTCAGTCGCCGTCCAGACCCGGCACATAGCACGAGCCACCCACGGCCTCGAGCAGCCTGCCCGCGAACGCTCCCTCGAGAGCCGCTTCGTCGGCGTCGACCTCCGTGGGGGCGGGGGGGGCGCCCCGGGGGGGCCCCCACGCTCGGCCGGAAGGGCGTCGAGCAGGGCGCTCACCAGCGCCTGCTCGGCTGCCTCGACGGCGTCGGCCAGTCCGGCCGCATCGATCGCGTGCAGGTCGTTCAGCACGGCGGTCTGCTCGTTGAAGTCGTTGAAGGCCTGCCACGCCGTGGCGGGAACGGCCGCCTCCCACGCGCGGAACTCGGCCAGGTGCGGCTTCAGCGCGTTCACCTTGGTGTCTCTCGCGTGTCGCGCGTCGTCCAGGCGGCTCTGGGCCTGGGTGACGGCCGACTTGCGCGCAGGAGTCGGCTCCACGTCGCACTGGATCGTCGACTTGCGAAGAGCGAGCCACCGCTGCTCGACGTCGGCCTGGGCCTGGAGCGCCTCCTGGTACGCCGTGGCGGTCGCGGCCGCGTTCGGCGGCGCATGGCCGATTTCGGTCGTGGCGGCAGGGCTCACCGCAGGGTCCACGGCCGCGATGAGCGCCTTCGCGCGGGATAGGCGCGCCTCGCCACGGAGCGAGAAATCGGCCAGCGCGGCCTCGGCCGCGGCTAGGCCGAGCTTGCCGCGCTCCACCTTTCCCGCGAGGCCTCCCGTCGTCTCGACGTGGCTTTGGATCTTGGTCACGACAAAGGCCGAAAGCTCGCGGGCGAGCCGCAGCCGGGTCCGCTCGAGATCGGCCCGCGCCCCGGCGACCTGCCGCAGATGCTCCGGGATCGCACCCTGCACACGGGTTTCGGCATCGCCGTACTCCGATCCGCCGATGAAGTCGTGGGCTGCACCCGGCACATCGGAGAGCGGCGCGGAGCGCGCAGCCGCCGCCCACGCGCTGCGGCGGGCGTCGTCCGTGGTAGCCTGATCCATCGACGCCTGCGCGCCGGAGACGCGCCGCGCATCCTCCTGAACGCGCGCCTGGATGCGTGTGATGCGGGCCTCCAGGCGCGTCACGGCCTCTCCAGCACCGACCGCCGCAGCTTCATCTCCCATGAGCGAGACCATGTCGGCACGAATCGTCTCGAGGTCGTGCTCGGCCGCGGCGGACAGGGCCCCGTCGGCTCCCGCTTCCGGCATTGCCTTCCACAAGGCATCGATGGCCTTCCGGTCGCTGCCCACCCGCGCCAGCGCGGCGCGTAGCGTCGCCCTGGCCGTGTCGCGATCCGCTAGGGCGGAGGCCAGCTCCGACTTGTCCGCGTCGAGGACGCTCTGCGCATCGTCGAGCTCCTGCTGCCAGAGATCCTTCAGGGTCGTGGGCGGTGCCATGTCGATCTCCCTATTGCTCTGTGAGGCCCGACGGAGCGCCCGGGAAGGCGAGCCCCGCCTTGGCGTATTCACGGCGGATGGCGTGGACGAGGTAGCGGCGTGTGATCACCTTTCCGTCCTGGGCCGCGAGGAAGGCGGCGGCCACCGCGGCGTTGCGGATGAGTCCCCCGACCATGGGGTAGAGCGAGGCCAGCTCACGGAAGTCGACCTCGGGCGACAATGGAGCCTCTTCGGGCACGTGTGCCTTCCAGATGGCTTCTCGCTCGTCCACCTCCGGCGTGTCCAGCTCCACGACGAACTCCATGCGTCGCATGAAGGCCGGGTCGATGTTGCGCTTGAGGTTGGTCGACAGCGCGACGAGACCCTCGAAGCGCTCCAGACGCGCCAACAGGTACGCGGTCTCGAGGTTGGCGTACCGGTCGTGGGCGTCGGAAACCTCGGTCCGCTTCCCGAACAACGCGTCGGCCTCGTCGAAGAGCAGCACGGCCTGTGTCCGCTCGGCGGTCTCGAAGATTCCCGCCAGGTGCTTCTCGGTCTCACCGATCCACTTCGAGACGACCCGCGACAGGTCCACGACGAGGAGGTCGACACCCAGCCGGGACGCCAGGGCTTCGGCGGCCAGGGTCTTGCCGGTTCCCGGTGGCCCGGAAAGGAGGAGGCGCACGCCTCGCGCAC
This sequence comes from Longimicrobiales bacterium, assembly GCA_046704545.1. GTDB lineage: Bacteria > Gemmatimonadota > Gemmatimonadetes > Longimicrobiales > Gaopeijiaceae > SZUA-318. Next base: position 30,612 of record JBJKRT010000084.1, on the reverse strand, counting down.
CGGCTCGTCCGTACAGGAATCCCCATCGATCGAGAACCTGGACCTGCCCGAGCAGACGGTGGGCGGCTTCCTCGAGCTGGCACTTGCGCTCGGGTGGAAGGATCAGGCGCTCCCAGGCCACGCCGGGATGGACGAGCTGGACGCCGGCCTCGAAGGCGATGCTCGTGCGGCCGCGCAGACTGTCGCCGATGTCGCGAAGCACCGGCACGCGGCCGGCGAGCGACGCCCGGTGCCGGACATCGGAGGCCACGTCGGCCGCGAGGCCCGGGCTGAGCCGGTAGCACGAGGCGGCGACCTCCGCCTGTCCGTCGAGCTCGGGCAGTAGCGTGCGCCACATGCGTACGCGGTCGGTCTCGCCGGGGCCGGGGGCGCGCACCAGGTGGAGCGTCCGTCGTCCCGAGAAGCCGCGACCGCCAAGGGCGCCGACGAGGAGCACCGGAGCGGGTACGCCGTCGAGCGCCGCCCATGGGACGGTGGCGTCCGCCCCTGCATCGGCGAGTGCCAGGACCGGCACGACGTCCCGCACGATGGCGTGTAGCGCCAGGAGCCTGACGTGCTCGGGCGAGGCGGACTCGTCCAGCTCGACCATCGCCCAGAGCAGGCCGGTGCTCTGCACGAGCGCGGCGGCAGCGTCGAACGCGGCCGTCGCGGGTTGGCCCGTGAGCACGACCGTGACGGGCTCTCCGGAGCTCAGGGCCGCCCGTGCGGCGCCCGCGTCGGCCCCTTTCAGCCACGGCTCCAGGCCTGACACGACGACGTCACGGTCGGTCGGCGCGAGTCCCGTCGGCCACGCATCGTGACCGTGCATCGCCGGCCAGAGCGCCTCTCCCAGCTTCAGCGAGCGCGTGAAGACCGGTCCGTCACCCTCGAGGACCAGCAGCCCCGAACGCACCGCGGGCCCCTCGACGAGCTCCCGCATCAACGCGCTCCGCTCCTTCTCGTCCGCGGCGAGGAGCTGTGCGGCCAGGCCGGGCGTCGACCACGACCGGCCGGCCGGGTGGAGCGCGCTCAAAACGCTGGCCAGTCCTTCGTGCTCCTCGGGCATGCCCGCCAGGAGGACGAGGTCGCGCTCGCGCTCCGACAGGTCCAGGCGATCCACCAGGCGATCGAGCCCCGGAACGGGCCCCGGCGGTGCGTCGCGGGCAACCTCTTCGAGGCTTCTCAGGAAGACCACGCCACCGGACATCTCGCGCTGCACCGATGGAAGACCCTCGACGAGGTCCGCCAGACGGCCCGCGAGCAGCCCTACCTCTCGGGAGAGTGCCTGGCCGCCGTGGAGAGACGGACGCCGAAGGGTGGACGTGCTATGCATAGCGGAACCTCACCACCGCCCCGAGCCAGGGCAGGAATCCCGGATCGCGGTCCATCCCCGACCGCCGCACGGCGACCGACATCTCGTCGAACGAGAAGCGCACCTCGATCCATCCGGGGTCGGCCAGGATGTGCGCCCGGCGCCCGATCAGCTCGTGCATCTCAGGTGGTGTCGCCGCGCGGTCCAATCCCAGGCGCCGCCCCACCGCCTCCAGGGTGGCCAGCCGGGCGTGCTCGAGCGCGACCTGTTCGACGGGGTCGAGCGGGTCGTCGTCCGGGGGAGCGTCTCCCGGGCGCAGGCCGCAGAACGCCAGCGCCGCGGCGTCCGTCTCGCCGGCATCGCTCAGCCGCCGAGCGAGGGCATGGAGGAGCGCCCGCCCGGTCCGGCGGGCCAGCTCCGGCGCATCCAGAAGACTGTCCGCGATCCCGTCGTCCTCCAGCACGTTGAGCAGGAGGAGGAGGCCTCCGTGCTCCGTGTCGGCCACCTTCCGGAGCATGTCAGCGAGCGGCGAGGCGGCGGCGTCCGCCTCTTCTCCATCACCGACCGGCCCGCCGTCCACGATCGGCCGCCCGCCTGCCCTTCCACCGGAGGCACGGGCATCGAGCCGGGCCGCCGGAACCGACGCCTCGGAAGACCGCGCCGCGGCCACGGAAGCCGGAGGAGGGGCCGACGGCGCACCGCCCTCCGTCCGGAGGCCCTCACCGTTCCGGCGCCCCGCGTGGGCCTGCGGCCCCGGGGTAGGATCACCTTCCGGTGCTCGCCCCGCCTCGCGGCGCGCATCGACCGAGCCCTCGCCGCTTCGGAGCCGCACGAGCCGGGCCAGCGACCCGGCGACCTCCGTGGCGCTCGCACCGGCGCGTCGAAGCGAGGTGGGCTCCGCCTCGAGAAGCGCCAGCACCGCCAGCGCGAAGGCCGACCGCGGCCGCTCGGCCACGACGGCGGGAGCGGCGCGGAGCACCGCCGACCGAGCCGCGACCCACTCCGGACGGACGGCTGGGACGTCGTCCGATGCGGAGACCGCGACGCCATCGGCGAAGCCGGATTCGAGCGCGGCCCCGCCCGCCACCGCCGCCATCCTGGCCAGCAGGTCCAGCTCGGAGGGGTCGAGCGCGGTGCAGAACCGCGCGAAGTCGTCCGGGCTTCGGGCCAGCGCGGCCATCACGGGCACGATGGTCGTGGGATCGGACAGGAGGGCGCGCGACGCCGCGGCCGGGCCCGCGGCACCCTCGGGCCAGAGCCCCAGGTCGCGCCAGGCCCATGCGCGTTTCGGCGCTCGGCGGGTCGACGACACCACCAGGTCGACCAGCGTGTGGACGCGGGACGGGTAGCGCACGACGTCGTCGCCGCCGGAGCCGAGCAGATCCTCGACCGCAGCCCCGACCGCTGCACACCAGCTCCGGGTCACTCCGGCGGTCGTCCGCACGCGGGGCAGCTGCGTCCGCACGCTCAGGCGGCGGATGCACACGTCTTCGCACTCGCCGACGCCCGCCGCTTCCAGCGCGGCCGGAAGCCACGCGATCACCCCTTCGCGGACCACATTGTCGAGTCCGCTCCGCTCGCTCGACGCGATGTCGCCGTGGTAGCGCGCCCGCAAGAGGCCGACCTCCACGGAGTCCATCAGCGTCTCCCCGCCGGGTCGGCATGCAGGTCGCCCTGCGTGTCCAGGATCGACTCGCGTCCGAGCACCACGTCGCCGACCTGGGCGGACGTGAAGCCTCCGGTGGGTCCGACGATGGTCGAGAGATCGACGTGCAGGCCCCGCCCCACCCTCATCCCCGCGCCCACCGTGCACAGGTCGTAGACCGTGTGCGCGGGCCGGTGGACCTCGAGGATCAGGCGCACCGCGGCGAGCTCGTCCTCGGTGAGCTCGCGGCCGAGCACCACGGTGAAGCGGTGGGCGAACGGATCGGGGGCACCGGCGCCGGCGGAGGCGGGACCACCCGCGCCCTCATCGGGATCGTCCGCGGCGGTCGCGTCGGTGTCGCCCGGCCCCGTACCCCCATCCGCCCCGACCTCCGTCGCGATCGACGTGCCGACCGCACTGCCCACACGGAATCCCCCACCCAGAACGGAGGTGCTCTCCGGCGCACCCGTGCCGCCCAGGAACGCGCCCCCGAGACCGCGCAGCTTGAAGTGCTCCACGAGCGTGACCGGCTCGCCGATGAAAAGCTCCAGGAACCGGACGAGGCCACCAGGCGTGCCGCGTGCCCGGAAGAGCGGAATCGCCTCGCGCACCAGCGCCCGTCGGGTGCACTCGGGCCAGCGGTCGTCCAGGACCAGACCGACGAAGCCCGCGAGCCACGGAAGCAGCTCCGCCGGGGTCGTCTCCGGCATGAGCAGGACGTGGCGCTGCTCCGCCCGGGCTTCCAGGTCGTGGAGGAACCCCGCGGGCAGGTCGAGAAAGCGCTGGAGGAAGTCCGCGGCGTCCTCGTTCCGGGAAAACGCCCGGGGCAGACGACGCAGGTAGTCGTGCCCCGGGTGCTGGACGCGCAGGGCGCGCACGCGCGGCGAAACCCGCGTGTCGCCCTCGAAGCGGATCTGTACCCAGAGGTACCGCCCGGGCCCCGCCAGGACCGGAGCCTCGAGCGTACGGAAGGGCAGATCGGCCGGCGACGTCGTCCACGGGACCTCACGACCCATGTCCCGGCAGTACAGCGGATCGAACACCGCCTGCGGGTCGGTCAGCGCGTCCGGCGCCTGCTCCTGGTCGGACGTGACGCACCGCACGGTGAGGTCTCCGCCGCGCGGCACGACCGCATCCAGGAAGAGCCGTCCCCACACCGTGCGGAACGTGCCGCTGTCCAGGCGCGCGGTGGCGACCCGGCCGGAAGCGACGTATCGAACGGGCGCGTCCACGCCGCACTGCGGTCCGAGGACGCCCCAGAAGGCGACGCACCCGCCGTCCGGTGCGCGGGCGATGCCCCCACCCTGGTAGCCACGGCCGAAGACGTCGCGCCCGGCCACCAACCTGGCGCCCCGCACATGGTAGCGGCGGAAGTCCTGCCCCTTCCCGCGCGCCACGACGATCACGCCTCGGTCCTGGAACGCGACGTCCGTGCCGCCCGGCACCGGCGTCCGGTGCGTCTCGACCAGCTCGGGCAACAGGCGGCCCGCGCCGTCGCGCCGCCTCGTGAGCAGAACCAGTGCGGCGTCCGGTCCACCCGCGCGTGTGAGCGCGGCCACCCTGCCCGTCCGACAGACGTCGATACGGGTCGGCGAGGGCATGCCCGCGGGCAGCGCCAGGCGGTCGGGCTCTCCGCGCGCGGTGAAGCGGACGAGCGCGTCGCCGCCGTCGAGCGCGGTCCAGACGGCATGGCCGTCGCAAGCGAGGTCCACGGGCGTCCTCGGCGCGAGGTCCACCCGCCTCAGCAACCTCAGGCTCCACAGGTCGTACACGAGGACGCGCCGCTTTCCTTCCTCGGCCACGAAGAAGCGGTCCCCGTCGTCGGCCGCGAGCGCCACCGGGCGCTCCAGCGGAGAGGTGTCGGAGCTTCCCGGCAGGAACGAGCCGTCTTCCGGACATCCCCCGACCTCGCCGGCGTCCGGGGCATCGATGAAGTGCAACTCGACCACCCCGCTCGCGTCGCGCCGCAGGCTCCACAGGATCCGCTCCACGCCTCCGTCCGCGGTCGTGCGATAGGCGCGGCATCCGCGGTCGAAGGTCAGGTCACCCGCCTTCGGGGGCGTGTCGCCCGGCATCTCGTGGGACGGCACCGACACCAGCTCCACCGCTCCGTCCGGAGCCACACGGACGGCGTCCAGCGTGCACGCGGTCCACTGGCGGTCGGTGGCGACGGTGACGAACGGCCGGGTCATGCTCAGCACTCCGTCTCGACGGTGGGAATCGGAAGCGCCACGGTCGGTCCGGGCTCATCGGGAACGAGCGCGATGCCGGGCTCCAGAGGATCGCCCGCCACGACCGTCAGCTCGGCGACCTCCGGGACCTCCCAGGCCTCGAGATCCACGCCTCCGGGCATCTCGACCCATGCGTGGCCCGTCTCGTCCCAGCGCGCGAGACGCAGGTCCGCGGCCATGTAGCGGACGCCGTCGACCTGAAGCGCCGCCGCCTCCAGCTCGGGCCCATAGACCCTGCGGCCCAGGGGCCATCCCTCGCCCTCGGGACCGTAGGGAGGAAGCGGCGCCAGGTACTGGCGCAGGATCAGCTCCACCCAGCGCCGCACGGCCTCGACGCCGTAGCCGTCCTTGACCACGATGCCGGCCGCCACCGCGATCTTGCGATAGGTGGGAGGGATGACCCACAGCTCCGTGGTGACGAGCCTGCGCGCGTCGAGAAACGCGCATACCGAGCTCAGGAACGACCGGTCGGGCATCGGTGCGCGAGGCCGCTTCGGGTCCGAGGACGGCCAGACCACCACCGATACGGCACCCGGAGTCTCCTGGCGAGGCCGGTGCGGGTGGAAGAGCGGCAGGGTGTCGGCGCGTCCCACGGAAAGACCGGGGGTCTGAAGCGCGAGCTCGCGGAAATCACCCGCGGTCACCGTCCGATCCCTGCGGCGCAGCTCGCCGGGCACGCGCTCGAGCGCATCCGCCACGGACTCTCCGTCCGCGCCGCCGCCCGTCGCCAGTGGGTTCGTGACCTTCTTAAGCGTGGGCGCGTCCGTGAGGGCGTTGACCTTTCCCGCGGCGACGTTGCCCGCGGCGCCACCGCCATAGCGATACTGCACCGCGCGGATGCGCTCACCCGCCTGCGGGGCACGCCCCCGCAACCCGTCGCCGAACGTGACCGTGCCCGACTCCAGGTCCAGCGTGTAATGGCGGTCCTCGCGTCCCGACGCGGCGAAGTCCGTCACCTCGGTCCACGGTACCCAGGGGGCGCCCGTCCCACCCTCCTGCACCTCGAGCTCGAGGCTGTCGGGAACGACCGGGGTGTTCTGCAGCGTGTACGACTGCCCTTCCTGCCCGGTGCCGGAGCCCACGAACTCGAGCGGTGCCAGGCGGCTCTGGACCACGCGGGCGGCGTTGATGCCGACCCAGGTGAAGCGCCCCAGCGCAGGTCCGTCGCCGAGACGGGCGCCGCGGACCCAGAAGAGCGTCTTGGCGGCCTTGCTGTCGTCTGCGATCACCGGAGGAAGCTCGCCGGCCCCCGCCGCGTCGGGGTCACTCACCAGAAGTGGGCCCCATTTCGTCGCGTCGTCGGGGAGCCGAAGGCGGATGACACCGGACCTCGTGAGCCCCGCCGTGCTGTCGCCCACCACGTCGAGCGTCAGGTAGTCGGGGTCGGGGGCGCCCTCCGCATCGGCGTCCACGTCGCCGCTCGCGCTGATCTGCCACACCGTCGCCGGTGTGTTGCCCTGGGCACCCTGGCCGGGACAGGCCTGGACGTCCGTCATCGACGGCACCTCCTCGTCCAGCAGGAAGCCGACGTTGAGCACCTGGCCCGCGAGCTGCACCGGGTCGGTCGTGTCGGTGGCCAGCAGCGCAATCCAGATCCTTCCGTCCACGGTCTCCGCGACGTCCACCGGCTGGGCGCCGGGCTTCGTCGGGTCGGCGGGAAACGTCCGGGGCGTGTAGTACGTCCAGGCGGGCGCGTCCGACGTCCCTTCCGCGGCGAGCTGGCGCCGCAGGTACTCCTCCTGCGCTACGAGCGCGTAGGCTTCTTCCTCGGATCCGGTGGCCGGTGGATCCTCGTGGATCTTGGCCATCGCGACGCAGTCGAGCGGAAGCGCGACCATCTCCTCCAGCGTCTCGAACGAGAGCTTGCCGGCCGTCGCCTCCGCGCCCCGCTTCACGAGCGTGCCCCCCGCCTCCGTCGCTACGGCGGTGATGAGCCCCCGCGCGCAGGTCGCGGGCCGCAGCGGGATGTGCAGGAGCCGGAGGAAGGCGAGGTAGGTCGCCTCCGGAATCTGGTTGAAGCGGAAGAGCAGCGACTCGCCCAGGTAGGAGAAGAGCTCCAGCAGGGTGATGCCCGGGTCGCTGGCGTTGTGGTCCGTCCACTCCTTCGTGTAGACCGGGATCCGCCGTTTCAGCTCCTGGCTGATCTGGTCGAAGGACCTGTCGTCGAGGATCGGAGTCGGCAGCGGCATCCGCGGTCACTCCAGGTAGAAGGGATACACCAGGTTGCCGGGCCTCTGGTCCCTGGTATGCACGTAGTCGACGCGGATAAGCACCAACGACGGGTCGTCACCGGGCTCGACGGTCACCGAGGTGAGGTCGATCCGCTTCTCCCACATCGTCAGCGCGCGGGTCACGTCGTGCTCGATGAGGGCTCGCGTCGCCACGGTGTTCGGCTTCATGAGGTAGCGGCGGAGGCCGCAGCCGAAGTCGGGCCGCATCACCCGCTCGCCCGGCTCGGTGTCGAGGATGAGCCAGATCGACTGCGACACCGCGTCGGTTCCGACCGCCATTTCCAGCGCCCCGCGCTGGTCGGGGACGATCGGAAACGCCACGGCGTTTCCGAGGAAGGAGGCGCTGCCCATCAGGCCACCTCTCCGTGAACGACCTCGCTCACCGTCGGCCGTCCGTAGACGCGGGTCTCGTAGACGAGGCCCGAGACCAGCGACGGGGGCGCGCCGGCGGTCCCGGGAACCGTCCCGTCCTTCGACGCCTGGTCACGGGCTTCGGCGGTGGACATCTGATCGAGCTGGCGGGCGGCCATGGCCGCGACCTGGTTGCCGTCGGGGTCCTTCAGCCGATCCGCGGAGAACAGATTGCCGCTCGAGCCCGCTTGGAGGCCGCTCATGTCCGAGAGGACGGCCACCTGCGCGTGCACGTCCGCCGCCACGCTCGGGTCGAACTTGCCTTTCAGCGCCGCGGCGGCCTGCAGGTGCGCCTTGAACGACGCCGACGGCAGGATGCACAGCTTGAGCAGGAGCATCCACCAGAGCTGGAAGACGATGACGACCACCGGCAGGAAGAGGTTCAGGACGAACCGGGCGACGATCGTGATGAGCGGGATGTAGAAGAAGCAGATCTGACCGTTGCCCATGGAGCCGCCCGTGGGAACGCCGTCGCCGCTCACCTGGAAGCGGGGCGTCGAGGCATTCGGCGTCACCATCCTCAAGCCACCGGGAGGGCCCGATGCGGTCGCGGCGTGTGCCGCCAGCGCGTTCAGGTCGGGCATCTGGATGGTGATGGAGCGGTGCGCGGTCCCCACCGGGTCCATGTGCTCGGCCAGCCGGAAGGACTCCGTGGGCCGGCTCCAGACCGGAGAGCCCGGACAGCCCGCGGCGTCTTCTTCGCGCACGAAGCATCGGATCGAATACAGCCGCTCCGCGTCGAACTGCGGCGTGCCCCACGCGTCCGTGTCCATCGACGATGTGGGCACCAGGCCGAAGTAGAGCGTCGCTCCCTCGGCACTGTGGTTCCGGGCGCCCGGGTCGGGAACGAGCGGGTGGAGCGGATAGGTGCGCTCTACGAGCGCCCCGGAGGCATCGTCCACAGCCTGCCAGCTTCCGATGCCGTCGTGCTCCGACGGAATCCACCCCTCCATGAACGGGCGCGGCAGGATCGTGTCCAGCGTGTCCGGCGGGAGCTCGGAGAGCCGCGTTTTGAGCGTCGCCATATCCGAGGCAAGGCTCGCCACGCGCTCGCGACGGGTCGCCTCGAACTTCGCCACGATTCGCGATGCCGCGTTCGGCGCCTTCCGAGCCCGCCGCGTCAGCACCTCGGGCAGGCCCGCGGCGCTCACCGTGCGCAGCGCGCGCACCGCCTCCGCCAGTTGTCCGACCAGGTCCAGCGCCTCGTTCCGGTCGGCGGCGGTCGCGACCGCTCCGGCGCTCGCCTGCGCCTGGATGAATCCTGCGCGACGCACGACGAAGCCCGCCCGGGTCACCCGCTTCCGTTGCGCGTCGGGCAGGCCCGGCGCATCGCAACACAGCTGGCACACCACCAGGTAGAAGCGCCGGTGCGTCGGCAGGAACAGCTTGCGCGTGTCGGTCTTCTCCAGCACCGCCCCCGCGAGACGCTCCAGGTACGTCGCATCGGCGGGAAGCGTCGCGTTGACGCGATGGACGAAGTCGTCCGGAGTGAACGTCAGTGAGTGCTGCGGGTCGGCGGTGAACCCGGCGATCATGTCCGGCCGGTCGAATTTCTGGAGAACCGGCCGGCTCTCGCGCGGAGACAGGCCGTGGTCGTGCCACTGGCGCTCCCAATGGTACCACGGAGCGACGATCTCGAGGGTGTGCTTCATCCTCATGGCCTCACCAGACGTTGCCGGCGCCGGGCGTGTACGAAGCCGACACGACCGACTGGGTGATCATGGCCTGGCACGTGATGGTGCCGTCGAACACCGCGCTCGCCGCATGCACGTTCATGAGCGGCGCGGTGATGTCCACCGAGCTGTTGGCGAGGATGTCCACCTTCCCGCTGGCATCCATCGTGACGTGTGGTCCGTTCATGTGGGTCACGGTCACCTCCATGGAGCCTTCGTCGAAGACCATTCGGTGACCCCCCTGGGTGGACAACGTGATCTTCACGGAGCCCTCGGTGTCGTCGAACTCGAGAAGGCTGCCCGCCCGGGTCTTGAGCACCCGCTTGTCGTTCGCGGCCTCGGGCCGCTGCGGCAGGGCCTCCTTCCCGTTCCAGGCCGCGCCCACGATGTAAGGACGGCGTGGATCGCCGGCCTCGAAGCCGACGACGACCTGGGTTCCGACCGACGGCAGCGCCTCGAAGCCCTGGTCGTCCTCCGCGTAGAAGCTCAGGAGCGTGGCCCAGGCGCGTACGGAGTCGCCCGCCGCACCGAGCCAGGGAAACTTCACCTCGATCCGTCCCAACGAGTCCGGATCGACGATGTCGGTGACGATGGCCGGATACAGGCCGTAGTACCGGGGTCCGTCGCCGTCCACGAAGTGCTCCATCGCTCAGCTCCCCTGGATGAAGGGGCGCTCCGCCTCGAAGCTGGTGCGGAACCCCTGGGTCAGGTCGTAGGTGTGGCGAACGGCGGTGACGTAGTACTCGCCCCCGTCGAACGGCGTCCCGACGCGGTCCAGCGTGACCCGGCTCCCGACCGTCATCGAGGGCGATCCGGAGGTGACCCCCGAGACCGTGACGAAGCGACGGGCCCGCCGGAGCATCTCGGCCTTGGCCCAGTCGTCGGCCTCCGTGCGCTTCAGCGGCGCCTCGAGCACGAGGTACGTCCCGCGCTCTCCGAAGGCGCGCCGAAGCGTGTCGGGGCCGGTCCGGCCTCCACGGGCCTCGGCGCCGAGCGCGGACGGCCCTGCCGTCCCTTTGGCGCTCTCGACCTGGTGGGCGTCGTATCCGCTCACCGCCACCTCGGTGCGCTGGTGGGAGAGGTCGGCCCGCGCCTCGACGTCCAGGAGGTCGGCGCCGCGCACCAGCGTCGGGACGTCCGGAGCGCTCCGCTGTGTGCGGCGCTGGAAGTAGAGCGTGTCGCCCTGGGCCCAGACCTCGGCGCCGATACGGTCGGCGCGCTCCCGCAGGAAGGCCAGGTCGCTCACGTTCCACTGCTGCACCACGTCGTAGGTCGGTCCCGAGGCGTCGGCCGTGGCGGACAGGCCGTGCTCCCCGGCGATGGCGCGGGCGATGTCCGCGTCGGACATCTGCTCGTAGGTACGCATGCGCCGCGTCATCCTGAGGTCCATCAGGACATCCTCGGCAAAGAGCACGATCAGGGGATCGGAGGTCTCGGACCAGGACACCTCGATGCCGCTGACCTTTCCGTCGAAGACCGCTCGATCGTGATCCGGTGGTCCGATCGACACTTCGAGCCGCGACCCGAACGAGACGAGACGGCCGTCCAGATAGCCCAGCTGCTCGTCGGCTCCCGAATCGGTGGCCGAGAGGCCGGTCAGCCAGACCCGGAGGGTCCGAAGGCCGTCGTTGGCCTCGGTGATCTCCAGGCGGCGGGTGTCACGTGCAAGCTCCCCTACGACGGAGCCGTCCACCTTGAACACCGGAGCCGTGGAAGCGAAGAACTCCTCAGTCATCGAAACCCCTCGCTCGCGTACGGGCCCGGTCGCGCTCCACACGCGCCTCCAGCCGCCGCACCCGGTCGAGCTCCTGCCAAGGCGTCTCCCGTGGGCCTCCGGCACCGGTCGTTCCCGGCTCTGCCGGAGCCATGAGCTCGGACGTCATCTCCGCGATCCGTACGTTCATGAGCCGCATCCCTCCCCTTGCGGGGTGTGCGAGCAGCGTCCGCGACATCCGCACGAGCGCGTAGGCGCACGCCGGCCCTGCGCTTCATCCGCCGCCTTCCGACCGGGGTCTCCCGCGACGAGCGCCTTCCACGGCGCATCCCGGACCGCATGTCCCTCCGGCGGACGGCCGGTGTCTGCGCCCCGTGCCACGTCGGGAGACCGTCGTTGCTCCGTCATGTCGAGGCGCGGCCTCGGCTTGAGCGGCACCCCGTGGCCGTATGCCGAGGCGCGGGCATCCACGTCGGGCACCTGGCGGGATGCCGACGAGCCCGCCGACCCCGCGGGCGCGGCACCGGAGCCCACGCCGGAATCGCCGGCCCGGAAGGCGGATGCCGCGGCCTGGCTGGCTCCTTCGTTCTTCTGCCTGGTCACCGCGGCGATACCCGCAGTGACGCCTCCAGCATCCGTGAGGGCGAACGCTTCGGACACGCCGCCGCGCACGCCGGTCCGGAGGCCCAGCGATGCCGAGAGCGACACACCGACGTCGGCCTCGATGCCGAGCGTGGCCGAGAGCCCCGCGGATGCGGATACGGTGGAGTCGAAGTCGATCTCGAGGCCCGCCGGAAGCGCCAGGGGATCGGCTCCCTTCGGCACCACGGAGCGCCATTTCGTCGGATCGAGCCCCATGCGGCGCGCGAAGTCGGCGGCACTCTCACCCTGGAGGGCCTGGGCCGTCCGGTCCGTCGCCGTCGGTGGCGAGCCCGACGAGCCGGGCGTGCCGGGAGCCGGCTTGGTCTTTGTCGCGTCGCGGCTCTGGTTCCCCTTGGCGGCCCCGGAGTCCTTGTACGCACCCGGCCCCGACTCGAGGAACTGGAACTTCGGGTCCTGCTCCTCGATGCTCACCCCCATCTTGGCCCGCAAAGGCGTGCCGTTCGGGGCAAACAGCTCGAAGTCGATGGTCAGGTCCGAGATGATGCCGTCGAAGATCAGGTGACCCCAGTGGAACCGCACCTTGGGAGGCACTTCCTTGTTCCCGTCCTTCTTGGGAAGAAGGAAGCGCTCCACCATGTGGGTGCGCTCGCGCACCGAGGTCGGCTTGGCCGGATCGCTCGAATCCTCGGCGGTGTCGAAGATCAGGTCGAAGCTCAACCTCGTGGAGCTCTTGCCGATATACTGCCTCGTCTGACGTTTCCGGCTGTCGCCGCCCTCGATGGTGTTGCTCAGCTTGACCTGGAGCGTGGCCGGGTTGAACTGCACGTCGATCGGGTGGCCGATCGGCTTGCCCGCTCGGCCGCTCTCGATCTCCTGAAGCGTCGCCTTCGCCAGCTCGCTCATGCGTCGACCTCCAGGCGCAGGCCCTCGTGGGCGATGTGCAGCTCCTCGACGGCCAGGTCTCCCCTGGCGGCGTCGAGGCGCGGCCCCACGACCTTCATCGGGAGCCCACGGGTGAACGTCCAGGTGGCCAGGACGCGGGCCTCGTCACCCCCCGGACGGCCGAGGACCTCCACGATTCCGTCGTAGCGCATCGAGGGCCGGTGGAAGGAGAGGATGTCCTGCAGCCACGACCACAGCTCGGCCAGCACGGGACCGTGCTCGGTGTGGAACATGCCCCGCTTCAGGACGAGCGGCTGGTACGTCCCCCGGCCCACCAGCCGGATGACGCCGTCGTTGCGGCCACCTTCCTGGTGCTCCTTCACATCCATGCCGATCTCCAGGCCGGTGCACTCCTGGAAGCCGCCGTCGGTCAGCGTGGACGGGGTGTGCGCGTCGCCCGAGCCCGCGCTCTTCTTCAGCGAGACGCGGAAGTTGAACGCCGGCGCGATCCAGTGGCTCGAAGGATTGCTGCTGTCCGCCATGGCTCAGCCTTCCATCAGGACGGTACCGTCCGCACCCCGCACGAGCAGGAGCGCGATGAACTCCAGGGGCTCCGCGGGCGAGACACCCACCTCGCAGACGAGCTGGCCGGCATCGACGACCCTGGGCGGGTTCAGGCTCTCGTCGCAGCGCACGAAGAACGCCTCCTGCTCGGTCGCGCCGCGGAACGCACCGGCCCGGTAGAGCTCCCGCAGCAGCCCTCTCACCAGGCTGCGAACCTCGCGCCGCAGCCGAGCGTTGTTGGGCTCGAACACGGTCCACCGCATGCGCTGCTCCAGGGTCCGCACGATCAGCGTGACGATCCTCCGCACGCTGATCTGCCGGTACTCGGGCCCATCGCTCAGCGATCGGGCGGCGGTGAGCCGGACGCCGTCGCGCTCGAGCAGGTAGACGTTGATGCCCATGGGGTGCAGCAGGTCGTGCTCGGCGCGTGTTATGCGCGCAGTGACGTCCAGGACGTTGCGCGCGATCACGTTGGCCGGGCCCTCCTCCACACCGGCCTGCTCCTCGCTAGAGGCGATGATGCCGGCCGCGACGGCGCTGGGCGGAACGTCGATGAGGGCATCCCGCGCGTCCTTCGCCCGTCCCACCCGCAGCCAGGGGTGGTACGCCGCAGCCTGGATCGACGCGAAATGCGACCGCCAGCGTACCACGGCGTCGTAGTCGAGGCCGGGCGGCACGTCCAGGAGCGCGTGGATGTCCCCGCGCGCGTCGGCGAAGTCGACGACCCTGGACTGCAGCGCGATGATGGCGTCGAGGTCGCCCGGAGGGACCAGCCGCAGACCCGTGAGGTCGTCACGGCGCACGGCCTGGCGGACGGGTTCGGCCGTGGGCAGGCAGGGCGCGAACCTCGGCCCGGATCCGACGTCCGGATCCTGTACCGACTCGGTGGGCGCGAGCGGCTCGGGAGAGTACAGGTCGGGCACGACGAGCAGCGCGAGATCGCCGACCTCTCCGAGAGCCTGGATCCCGTCGCCGGGCGTGTCGGCCGCGGGGTCCCACGCGTCGTCGAAGAAATCGTCCGGCACGACGATCTCGTAGCGGTCGGCGCCGCCCGTGAAGGCCTCCGACACCAGCGTGCCACCGGCGACCAGCCCGTCGGCCACGCTGAGGCGCCCACCCACCCAGGCGGGATCGGGACGCAGCAGCTCCGATTCGAGCGCCAGAACCTTGCCCATCCAACGCGGGTGGGCCGACGCCAGGCCGAGACCGGTGTAGCGCTCGGTGCGGTCGACGCGCTCGGCTCCCGCCGGAGGGGTGCCGACCTCGCGCACGGTGAGTCGCGCGTCCAGCACCTCGAGCCTGGCGGGCATGGCCGAGAACGCGGACTCCAATGTCGCGTGCAGCACGCGCCCCTCGGTCGCGCTCCATTCCTCGACGGTGTCGACGACGTAGCGCAGCTCCGTCGCCCCGCCGCCCAGCGTGCCGCGAAGCAGGACGCCGACACTGATGGACGAGCCCCGCGTGAGGTGCATATCCGTCCCCGAGAGCGAGCGCGGCGTCAGCCTGCGTGCATCGAGACTCACCTCGGTCTGCAGCGCGTTCCCCCACACGCCCTGGTTGCGCGCCCACACCTTCACATCGTCGGCACCCGAGGAGGCACGCAGCCCGGCGACCCTGCCCCACGCGACTCCGTCCCGGGCGTCGCTCCCGCCAGGCACGATGCGCGCGATGTAGGCACGACGCCCCCCCTGGTCGAAGAACGACGCGACCGCATACGGCAACAGGCCGACCCCTTCGAACGCACCGTACAGGTTCGCGTACGCCTCCCAGCTCTCGACCGGCACCGCGACCGTGCGGGCGGCGTCGCGCACACCCTCCCACCGACGCTCCACCCAGTCGGCTTCGAGCGCCGGCAAGCTCGCGGGCCCCCGCGGCGCGACACCCACGAACGCGGCAACGTCCATGCGCACGCCGGTGATGCGCCGTACGGACGGCGCAGGAACCCGGTAGATCCCGGGAGCCCCCAGAGCCAGAGCGGTAGCCATTCCGAGCGGCTTCAGCTGAGCTCGACGCCTTCACACACGAACACGAGCTCCTCCATCGCCACCTCGCCGCCTCCCTTCGCGGTGAGCGTCGGCCCGGTGTACTTCTTGGGCTGCGCGTTGCGCAGCTTGTACGTGGCCACCGGATTCCGAGCCTCGTCCAGAAGCGTGACCGTGACCTGGCGCGTGTCCGCGGTACCGTCGCGTACCGTCTTGATCCACTCGAAGAGGTCGGTGGAGCCCACCAGTCCGCGCTTGAGCGTGACGTCGTCGACCGTGAAGGTATTGGGCACCTTCCGCACGGTGTTGAACCGCTCGTTCCCGTTGCGGTAGTTCGAGTACTGGACCTCGTTGCCGAGCCCCGACACGTCGGAGAAGCCTCCGATGACCGTGCCCTCGCTGCCGTCTCCCTGGTTGCCTCCGAGCGTGACCAGGAAGTTGAACGCGCCGTACGGGTTGTCTCTCTGCGTGGCCATGGATCACCCCCTACTGGTTCTTGGCATCGGCGGTCCACTGGCCGATGCGGAAGATCACGAACTCCGCCGGCTTGGTCGGCGCGATGCCGACGAGGCAAACCAGACGACCGTTGTCGAGATCGTTCTGGGTCATCGTCGTGCGGTCGCAGCGCACGAAATACGCATCGTCGCTCTTGGCCCCCATGAGCGCGCCCTGCAGCCACAGCGTGAGGAGAAAGTCCTCCACGGTGCTCCGGATGTTGGCCCACAGGTGGCGGTTGTTGGGCTCGAACACGGCCCATTGCGTGCCCTTGTCGATGGAATGCTCGACGTAGATGAAGAGCCTCCGCACGTTGACGTACTTCCACTCCGGATCGGACGTCATGGTGCGGGCGCCCCACACCCGGTATCCACGGTCCGGGAAGTGGCGTAGCGCGTTGATCCCCTCCGGGTTGAGCACGTCCTGACGGGCCTTGGTGATGTTCGACTCGAAGCGCGTGAGCCCGCGGACCACTTCGTTGGCGGGCGCCTTGTAGACGCCGCGCTCGATGTCGTTGCGGGCGTAGATGCCGGTGATGAAGCCCGACGGGGGAAGCAGGATCCGCTGCGGCGGCGCACCCTGTGCTGGGCGCTCCGTCGGATCGAGGATCTCCACCCACGGGTGGTAGATGGCCGCGTACTTGGTGTCGAACTTGCCCCGGAACTCGCGGATCTTCGTCATGGACGCGTCACGAGGTCCGTCCACCACCGCGATCCGGTACCGATTGTTCTCGGCGTGCGCGATGAGATACTCCGTGGCCGTCTGGATCTCGAGATCGTTGTCCAACGTGGGCGCGTCCGGACACGCGACGATGGCGATGTCCGAGATCGGATCCAGCGCCCACAGCCCCGTGGCCTTGTCCGCGGCGTCGTCCTCGCTCGCCTGGGCACCGCGCAGGTCGTTCGCCTGGGGCAGCTTACCGTCGTCGCCGCCCGCGAGGCGCACCTGCGCGCCTTTGCCCGTGCGCACGTCCACCCAATCGCCCTGCTCGGCCAGCGCCTTCATGAGGAAGGCCGCGCTGTAGTCGTAGTCGGAGTCACCCTCGGAGGGCCGGGTGTCCCACGTCAGCGCCACCACGCCGTTCTCGTCCTCCGGATTGTCCATCTGGAGGATCTTGCAGATGTCCCGCTTCTGGGCGGGATGCGTCCCCAGCGCCTCGTAGTAGTCAACGCGCTCCGCGGTGACGTCGACCCTCACGTCCAGCACGACGAGCCGGATCTCCTTTCCGTCGAGCTCGCCCTCGGACCAGGTGCTCCCGTCCGACTTGAGGAAGCTCTGCTTGCCGTCGGCGGCGACGGTGACCACCGCCACCTTGGAGATGTCCTCCATGCCCTGCGTCGGCGGATCGCTGGTGGTGATCTCCACGACCGCGCCGGCGCGTGCCTTCGGCGCCTGCACCACCTCGGGTGTGCCCTCGACGAGGGTCACCTTCCGGGCGATGTCCTTGCTGCGCACGATGATCGCCGTTACAGCCACCTCGCCGTACGCGCCGGGCCAGCGAGCGGTCCAGGTCGCGGGGCCGATCGAGCCGATGGCGATCGGAGCGCTCACCGCGACGCCGTTGCCCGAGGCCTGCGCGAAGACCCGGGAGACATAGACGCGCTTGCCGCCGTTCATGAAGAACGCGCGCACGGCGTGTGCCAGGTACGGGATGCGCTCCGCCCCTCCCTCCAGACGCAGCGGCTCGAGTCCGCCGTAGACCCGCTCGAACTCGGTGAAGCTGGTGATGAGCCGGGGATCCGACGTGAGGGGTCCGTCCGTGTACTTCACGGGCCCGTAACGAGTCATTCCGGCCATTCCGGTCGTGCTGGTCGGCACCCCCTCGATCGACTTGGAGCGGAAGCTGACCTCCTCGACATAGACGCCGGGGGCTAGGTACTCGGGCATGGCACTACTCCTTTCCGCAGTGGCGGACTGCTCTCACGGCGAGGGAGACCCTCACGGGACCTCGAACGGCACTTCGAGACTCAGGGTCCGGCCCAGTGGCAGGTCCGTCACCGAGCGGGACACTTCGGCGGTATAGTCGGTCGGCAGGACCTCGCCCCTCGAGACCGCGTCGGTCGCCGAGTCCAGAGGCAAAACCTCGAGCGGGAGAGCCCACAGGGGATCGATGGCGGCGGCGAGCCGGGACACCGAATCGGTGCCGGGGGTGGGCTCGGACGCGGGACCGTAGACGGTCACCAGGACCGCCAACGTGTTGCGCCGAGCAACGGACGATATGGCCACGGCGGAGAGCACCAGGAAGAACTCCCCCCGATCGTCCCCGTGCGCCCGGCCCACCACCGCCCCGGTATCCGGGTGCTTGGCCACCACGCGGGTCCAGGGCACGGGGCGGCCGCCTCGTGTCGCGCGACCGCGAACGGCCGTCGCCGTGTCGTGGATGGGATACGCCGCGCCGGGAAAGAGACGCGGACGCCAGATCCGGAAGCCGGCCGCCCGGCTGTCCACGGTGGCTGGATCGAGCAGAGGGACCGAGAGCCTGCGAGGCACGTAGCGCCTCTGGTCGACCGGCCAGGGAGCTTCCACGATCCGGACCGGCACGTGCGGCTCGGCCCCCGAGCTCCGGTACAGCCCGTGACGGTACAACAGCACATGACGGCAGGTGGCGTGGCGCTCGAAGGGGGTCATGAGCGTGATCGGATCGCCCCGCCGGTCGCCCAGCGCGCGCCATTGGGCTTCGGTGAGAGGCACCTCCTCCACGACCCGCATGGGCGGCGCTACGCGCGACAAGCGTGCGGCATCCACCGGCTCGATCCCGGCAGCGAGGCGGTGGACGCGCTCGTCGTAGCGCTCGGCGACGTACGTGTTCATGGCGTCGCACTCGGCGCGACGCCCGACACGGCCGTCGTCACGGTGGGCAGGTGCTCAGCCGCCCGGCTGTCCAGACGAAGCACCCGCGCGACGTACGGTACGCTCAGCTTGTAGTCGGTCGGCAACGAATCGAAGGTGCGCATGACCTCGTCGATCGTGATCTCTCCGAGCGTCACCTGAAGGGCTTCGTTGGGCGCCCATCCGCCGCCCTTGTCCAGGAGCGGGCCGCTCAGGATCGGCGTGGTCTCCAGGCATTGCATGGCACACCCGAGCAGCGTGAGCTCGTCTTCGGCGTTGTCGGCCCAGGCGGTGAGCAGCAGGTGCAGGTCCAGCGCGAGGTGCGCACGACCGTCGTAGCTTCCCACCGCCGACCAGGCCGCACGCGTGGGTGCGTTGGCCTCCACCCGGTAGAAGAAGAGCGTGACGCCGTGCGCAGGCACGCCCGAGCCGTTCTTGAGGTCGGCCGTCGTGACGAGCTTGGCCGAGACGGGCGTGTGGTCGCCGAGCGGCTTGGCGTCCGCGAGGCAGGCATCCACCAACCTGACGACGCTCTTGCCCGCCGAAGAGAGAGCCTCGAACCCGGCCATCAGGACGCCCGCTCCCCGTCCCGAACGAGCGTGGACCTCGGGCTCATCGCTTCGCCGTCCCGGTCTCCGTGTCCGACGGCGGGCACTCTTCTTCGAGGAGCTGGCGAACCGCGTCCGCGATCCCGCCGCGGTGCCGGAAGTACCGCACCGACCCCGTCAGCACGTCGCGGGCTTCGCCACGCCATTCCTCGTCCTCCTCGTTGAGAGAGCACTCGTACCACAGTCGGAGCACGATCGTACGCGACCGGCTCCGCGTATTCCGGCTCACCGCCTACGCGACGTGTCCGTGCCGTCCATGCCGATGCAGACCTCGGTTCGGGTTGGACCACTCGGGTGGCTGGGGGCCTGCCGGACCGAAGGAAGCCGCCACCCGGCCCTGGGGGTTGCGGGCAAAGTGGCGGGCGGGCGACTCACAGACGTCCCGGGTGTGTCTCCCGAACGTCTCAGGAAGCGCCGTGCGAAGAGATCAGGCGGGCGTCCGGGGGTTGTGGCCGGGCTTGCCGGGTCGGTGACCCTGGCCCTGGCGGCCCAGGGCGCGGAGACCTCGGCGTATGCGGGCGGTCACATCCTCGAGATCTCGCGCCGCCTGCTCCAATCCATCCGCCACCGATCCGGGGTCGCGGACGCGCTCCCCGGCGTCGGGCCCACGCGCGCCCACCTCGGACGAAGGCTCGCGATCCGCCGAGCCATCCAGCACGGCGCGGTACAGCTCGCGTGTCTCGTGCATGGGCTCGACACCGAGCTCCTCCTCCAACGCTTCCGAGCACGAGGCGTACTGCTGGAGCGCTCCCGGACGGTTTCCCATCGCGTAGTGGCACCGCATGACGTCGCGATGGACATGCTCGCGCAAAGGGTCGTACTGGAGGAGCTGGCATCCGCGTCTCAGGGCGGCGTCCCATTCGCGACGCGCCATGTGGAGGCTCACCAGGTCCTCCACGCCGTGCAGGAAGATGGCCTTCACGCGCTCGGCCTCGCTGAGGGCCCACTCATCGTACACCCCGTCCAGCAGCGGGCCGTCGTACAGATCGACCGCCACCGACAGCGCCTCGACGGTCGCGGTGTCCCCACCCGTCGCGTTCCGGGCGTCGCGAACCGCCGCCTCGAGCTGCTCCACATCGAGCCAGTAGTCCGAATCCCAGTTGAAGCCCACCTGGTCGGCCCGTATGCGTATGTACGTGCCCGCCTCGACGTCTTCCGGCTCGACGATCGAGCGCATACGCCAGAGCGCCGTGCGAAGAGACTTGCGGGCCTCGTCTTCGGGCCGGTCACCCCAGAGTGCCCCCATCACCACGTGACGCGGGCACAAACGCCCCCTGTGGATCAGCAGGTAGGCGAAGAGAGAGGCGGACCTCTGGGTCGGAAAGCTGGGCAGGAGGGTGTCGTCCTCACGGAGCTCGAGCGCCCCGAGAAGACGAATGCGAAGCTGGCTCATCAACAACATCCGCCATACGAAGTTCGTCCGACTTCGCTGGCGAACCCGGCGGGCTTCAGGGAGTGAGCCACAACCGAGCTCCCAGGGGGAGGCTGGGATCTACTACGCTATAGCGCGCCCGGGCGCAGAAGCAAGGAAAACGCGCATCCATCCCACCGAAGGGCCCCACGGCGTGCCAATGTCGTCTAGTCAGCCGCCGTCAACTCCACCCAGAACGTGCACCCTTCTCCCGGGCGCGACTCGACGCCGACCGCCCCGCCCATCCGCTCGACGGCCTTCTGCACGATCGTGAGCCCTACGCCGGTCCCGGGAAAGCTGCCGGGATCCAGGCGCTCGAAGGCGCGGAAGGCGCGCTCGATCTGCTCTTCGGGGATCCCGATGCCGTTGTCCTGGACCTCGAGGCGAACGATGTGCCCCCTCCGCTGCGCGCGGATCCGCACCTCCGGCGTGCGGTCTTCCGGCACGAACTTCACCGCATTGGACAGGAGGTTCTCGAGCGTGCGCCCGAGCAGCGTCCTGTCGGCCTGAACGGCCGGGAGATCGCCCTCCACGAGGACTTCGGCGCCGCGCTCGGCGATCTGCGCCTCCAGGGCGGCTCCGACCTCGTCCACGGCTTCCGAGAGATCGATCCGCTCCGGCTTCACCTGAAGCCGGGTCACGCGGCTGTAGCCCAGCAGGTCCTGAACGAACGTGTCCATGCGCCGACCCGCGTCCACGACGCGACGCAGGAACTCCTGGCCCTTCTCGTCCAGCGAATCGCGGTAGTCGGACCAGAGGATCGAGGCGAACCCCCCCATCGTCACCAGGTGCGTGCGCAGGTCGTGCGAAACTGAGTAGCTGAACGCCTCGAGCTCGCGGACCGCCTCCTGGAGCTCCCGCGTCCTGCGATCGGCCAGCTCGTGCAACGACCTGCTCTCCGACACGTCTCGGATCGAGCCCTGATACTCGATGGCCCTGTGGTCGGAATCGAAGCGCGCCGACGCCGTGATCAGGCAGTCGCGAACGGAGCCCTCTCTGGTGCGCAGACGCACGGGAAAGTCTTCGACGAAGCCGGCACGCTGGATCTCCTCCTGGAAGCGGGCCCGATCGCCGGGATCCTCATAGAGCGACGACACGTCGACGTCGAGCAACTCACCCCGCCGATATCCGAACAGGCGCTGGAGCGCGTCGTTGGCCTCGGTGATGGCTCCGTCGGGACGGCTGACGTAGATCGGATCTCGGGACCGCTCGAAGAGGATCCGGTACCGGTCCTCCGTATCGCGCAGGGCGCGCTCGGCCCGGCGCCAGTCAGTGAGATGACGATCCAGCCGCACGCCGAGGTCGCGCAGAAGTCCGATCACACACCCGACGACGAGGATGAGCGCCGAGCCTTCGGCCCCGCTCTGCCGAACCACGATCTGCCAGCCGGGCTCGCCCACCAGGTGCAGGAGCGCCGCGTTCAGCCCGACACCGAACACGCCGGCGAGCAGTCCACCCCATGCACCGAACAGCCAGCCGAGAATGACGACCGGAAAGATCGAGAGGGCGGAGACGCCGACGCCCGCCTCCCGGTACAGGGGAACGAACGCGATGGTGTAGACGGCGACGGTGAGCGTGGCCAGCAGCCACCGCTTCCACGTCGGCTCCACGACCAGGCTCGCGCGGAATGGGTTGCGGCGCTCGCGGATCATGACGGACGCTCCCGGGACGGACCAGGGTCTTGCTCGGCCTCTTTGGCGATGCTGAAGACGCGCTCGAAGATTCCGAGGTAACGGCGAAAGTCGGAGGGCTTCTGGAAGTAGCCCTTGGCTCCGAGGTTGAACGCGTGCTCGGCGTCCAGGGGGTTTTCCGACGCGGTGAGGACGACGACCGGAACGTGGCGAAGGTGCTCGACCTCTCTCATCCACTCCAGGAGATCGAATCCGGAGGGCCCGGGAAGCCCGAGGTCCAGGATCACCATACCGTCGGCGAGCGACCCGGGACTCGTGTAGCGGTCCTCCAGCCAGCGCACGGCGTCACGAGCGGTCTCCGTCTCGCTGATATCCACCGAGGGTGCCAGTCGGCCGAGAGCCTCCTTCACAAGCAGGCGATGATCGGCCTCGTCCTCGACCAACAACACCCAGGTCAACTGAGCCATTGCTCGACGATAGCATGTACGGTATCGCTCAGCTCGTCGAGACTCGCAGGCTTGGTGAAGAAGGCTGCCGCACCCCCTTCGAGGGCTCTCGCCTCGTCACGGGGATTGGCAGAAGAGGTGAGCACGACGACGGGGAGCGTCTCGAACGCCGGCTTGCCCGCCATCCACTCGAGCACGCCGAACCCGTCCATTCCCGGCATCACCAGATCGAGAATCACGAGGCGCGGAAACGGGTTCTTCGTCCGATCGTCGTACGGATCGGCGCCGTCCAGGTACGAGATCGCGCGACAGCCGTCTCCCACGATTCGCACGTCCAGCTCCGGCGCGGCTCGCCGCACGGCGATGCGGACGAGCAGCGCGTGATCCGGGTTGTCCTCCACCACGAGGACAGTCCCCACCCCTTCGGTCACCTGGACGCACTCCTCCGGACGAGCCGGCTTCTGGACCTGGGGGGGATGTTCAAGATGGGGAACAAACGGCTTCCGCGCTACAAATCCCCGCCTGCAATCATTCCGGTTCCGGATTCCGATTGTGCTCCACGAACTGTGCGGCCCCCTCCGGAAGGAGCAGGTTGTCGGAGATCTCGGCGATCTCCTCGGCCTCCTCCCAGGCACGCTCGAGACGCCATAGCTCGCCTTCGAGGGCGCGCCGCTCCTGCTCTTCGTGGAGTGCCATCTCGACCGCCAGACGGGCCGGGGCCGGCAGTGACGCGACCTGCCCGATGCGCGCCTTGTCTCCGCGCCGACCCGTGAACCCCTGTACGGGCACCCGGTGAGACGCAGCCTCGCGGAGCACCGCTTCGGGGGTGCCGCGTTCGTCGAGCAGCTTAACGGCGTTCTGCACCGTGCTCGCCCCCGCACCCGCGCGATTGATGCGGCTCACGACGATGCCGGCCACGCGCTGGGCTTCCTCGCCCGTGAAGCGGTGCTCCTTTCTCCGCTTGGGCACCACGAATTCCATACCCTCGTCGCCGGCCACGAGGCGTGCACGGCGCAACTCGCGCCGCTTCAGCTTGAGCACCGACCCCTCTTCGGTGCGCACCCGCGCGAGTACCCGTCCGTTCATCCACAGATTCACGAAGTTGCCGCTCTGGGCGAGCACGCTGCTGCCGATGACACCGGCCGCGACCCCACCCGCCACCACCCCACCCACCAGCACGAGGCCCGCGGCCCCGTAGATGAACGCGCGCTTGCGCCGCCGCCCGAACTGGTCTCCGTAGCGCCATGCGGCGAGCTCCGGACGGAGCGGATCGCCGATGCGCACCAGCTCCAGGCCCTCGGGGAGCCTGGCCAGGCCGATGTGCTCGGTCGAGACCCGGATGCGGGTATCCCGAAAGAGCCGCTCGCACTCCTCGACCGCCTCCCAACGCTCCTCGATCGGAGAGAGGTTCCACCGCTCGCACTTCCGGCACACCACCCAGAGCCGCCCGCGGCCGGCATCGAACGCGAGTCGCCGGCCGATCGGAAAGGCCTCGATGACCTCGTTCGTGCCGAGGGAGGCGTTGCAGAACATGCACGTGGAGTACATGACCGCTACCCGGTGATCCTGCGCACGAGGGCCCGCCCGACGAATCGTACCTGGTCCTTGAGCGGCAAGCCCTGAAGCGTCGACTTGACCACACCCTCCGTGAAGAACGTCCGGCGGCTGTAGTCGATCGAGACCTCCACCACCACCGGCCTTCCCTCCCCGCTCAGTCGCTCGGCGTCGCGCAGCGTCGTCTCCACCTCGTCGTCCGTGTCGATCGTCAGGAAGGACGCCCCCACGCCCGCGGCGAGCTGGCCGAGGTCGTAGTCGTGCACACGGCTGCTCACCTTCCGTTTCGTCGCGGTCGCCTGGAATTGCGCGATCTGAGCGAGCTCGCGGTCGCGAAGCACCAGAACGACGATACCTACCCCCTCGGTGACGGCCGTCAGGAGCTCGAGGCCCGTCATGAGGAACGCTCCGTCGCCGGCGAGCGCCACGACCGGCACGTCCGGACGGGCCAGCTTGGCGCCGAGCGCAGCCGGCACGGCATACCCCATGCACGAATAGTCGACCGGCGCGAGGAACCGTCCCGGCTCCTCGAGACGCAGGCACTCGACCGCGAGGAAGGTGCCGTTGCCGCTGTCGGTCGTGTAGATCGTCTCCGGCCCGAAGACACGCTGCGCCGTGCGCAGCAGGTGTGCGGGAGTCACACGCTCACCTCTCACATGCTGAAGCCACCCATCCCAGACCTTGGTGTGTCCAGAGCGGATACGCTCGCGGAGCTCGACGTCTTCACCGCGCCCCTCGTCACCGAGCAGGATGAGCAGCGCTCTCAGGAACGCGCCCGCGTCGGAAACGATCGCCACGTCCGCCGGATAGTTCCGGCCGAGCGCGTCGGGATCGATGTCCACGTGGATCAGCGGCCCGGGTGGCTCCATCCCCCAGCTGCCCGTGCCCACCTCCCCGAAGCGGCAGCCGACGGCCAGGGTCAGATCGCACTCCGCCGCCACCTCCCGCGCGAACGCCGGAGCGGCCTGACCGAAGCCGGGCCAGAGGAAGAGAGGATGCTCCTCCGGGAACACCCCCTTTCCCTGAAACGTGCAGGAGACGGGCGCCTCCAGAAGCTCCGCCAACGCGAGCACCTCGTCCGTGGCCGAGGCCGCGCCGGCCCCGACGTACAGAAGCGGCCGCCGCGCCGAGCGGATCAGCTGCTCGGCCCGCACCAGGAGCGCCTCGTCCGGCATCGGCGTCTCCACCGTCCACGACTTCCGCTCCTCCTCCTTGGGGAGATCCACGTCGTGCGTGAAGAGGTACAGGTTCGCGGGAACCTCCACGAACACCGGGCCGGGCGCACCCTCACGCGCCAACTCGCAGGCGTGGCGTATCGTGGGATAGAGATCGTCGCCCGTCTCGGCGCGCAACGTCGCCTTGACGACCGGCGCGACGATCGCCGCCTGGTCCACGTCGTGGAGCTGGAACGCCCTTCGGGTGTCGCGGCGGATGCCGCACCCGAGCACCAGCATGGGCACGTGGTCCAGGAACGCCTCCACGACGCCGGAAAGGGCATGGGTGAGCCCTGCACCCGGCACGAGGTTCACGCACGCCATGCCCCCAGACGCACGCCAGACGCCGTCGGCCATGAACGAGGCGCTCTGCTCGTCGGTGACGAGCACGGCCCGCACCGTCTCCGAGACCGCGAGCGCGTCGTACAGCTCGATGTTGTGCGTGCCGGGAATCCCGAAAGCGAAGCCGATGCGCTCGTCCTCGAGCGCCCGCACTACGATCGCGCCACCCGTGCGTTTCACGACGGCCCTCCCGTTGCGGTTACCCAGCGAGATCGTCCAACACGCCCTCGGCCACGCGATCCGCGAGGGCCATGACCGTCAGATACGGATTGATCTCGACGGAATCAGGAAAGAGAGCGGAGTCGGCCACGCGAAGCCAGGGGACCCCGTGCACCCGGCCTCGCGCGTCGGTCACCGAGTCGGCGGCGCTTCGCCCCATCGCGCATCCGCCCATCAGGTGCGCCGCCGACACCGAGAGCCTGCCGGGAACGAAGTGGCGGGCCGTGATCCGCTCGTCGAGCCGGTCGCGCTCCGACACGTCCACGAGGGGCGGATCGGCCGGCGGAGCGTGCACGCGAATCGCCCCCGCCTCGAAGAAGATGCGCGCGGCGGCACGGGTGGCGCGCACCATGCTGTCGACCACCCGCGGCGTGAAGGCGTAATGAACGATCGGCGTCCCGTAACGGTCGACGGTCACCCGGTTGGTCTCGACGGCCTTGTCGCACGCCAGCACCAGGATCATCTGGAGCCGGGGAAACGCCCTCATGAGCGCCTCGTGGTCGGGGCCGGACCCGGCGAGATTCTTGGCCGTCACGAACGGGAAGTACATGCACGTCTCGAGGACGAAGCCCTCCTCGGCCGCACGGTCGACGTAGAAGCTCTTCGGGTGGCCCACGTCGTTGGTGATCTCGCGCTCGTGCTCCCCGACGAGAATGAACGCTGGATGGCACGTGAATCCGCGCCCCAGCCGAGGAAGCCGTCCGCCGTAGCCCGAATGGAGCAGCAGGGCACTCGAGCCGACCGCGCCGCCGGCCACGACCACGATCTCCGCGTGGATGCGGTAGAGCCCCGGCGTCCACTCGGGAGGCAGACCCTTGTCGCCGGGCCCCGGCGCCCGCACCCGGGCGGTCACCGTCCGGTTCAGCACGCGCAGCGCTTCGACACGGGTCACGACCTCGACGCCGGCCAGCTCGGCACGCGGAAGCTGCACGCGGTCGGTGCCCTGCTTGGCCTGGTTCGGGCATCCGAGGTTGCACAGGCTGGAGCCACGGCAACCCCGGACGTTCACGGGAAACTGGCTCGCGGTGAGCCCGGCGCCCCGGCATCCCTCGACGAAGAGACGGTTGTTGTCGTTGATCTCGTCGTCGTCGAGCAGGTGCACGCCGTTCTCCGCCATGTAATGGCGTGAGCGCACGGCGAGGTCCGCATGCTCGAGCCCCGGAACGTTCCACGACTCGATGACGCGCTCGGGCGCGATCAGGGACGTGCCCGTGTAGACGGCCGTGGAGCCTCCGTAGGCGCGCGCGAACGCGAGCGTCATGGTGCCGTCCGAGGTCAGAAAGCCGCCGCCGTCGGCGTAGAGCGCGCGGGCCATCTCCAGCTCGCTGCCGGTGAACTCCTCGTCCCGCAGGCGCGGGCCCCGCTCGAGCACCAGCACCCGGCGCCCCTCGGCCACCAGCGGCGCCATGGCCTGGGCCACGGTGCCTCCTCCGGCACCCGATCCGATGACGACGACGTCGGCGTGCACGTCACGCATCCGACGACCTCCGCTCCTCCCATCTCCCGGCGCTCGCACGATAGCCGATCGCGCGCTGCACCGAGCTCTGCCCGTAATACCCCATGAACACCAGGGTGCGCACACCCCAGATCCCTCTTCGCAGAGCGAGAGCGCGGGAGCGCTCCGCGAACCCGATCAGCCGGCGGGTCCGTGTCGCGTCCAGGCGCCTCAGTGGACGCGCGAAGCGGATCCAGGAGAACACACCCAGCACCCGCATGAAGAGCACGATCTGGCGCTGCACGGTCCGGGGCCGCGACGCGACGGCCTCGTCCACGATCGCGTCCAGGCGTGTCCAGCCCTCCGCGTCGAGGTCCGCGGCCGACGGGATCGCGGCCCGGGCCACGGCGTGCAGCGCGCCACGCACGGGCGCCATCGGAGAACGATCGGATCGGGGGCTCATCGGACCGGGCAAATTGCCCTCGCGCCCGTGCGTGCGAAACCCCCACCGCCCATCTTCGACGTCCCGGCCCCCGGGACGACCGCCGTTTACCGGGATCGGGCGTCGGCTAACTTAGGACGATGAAGACCGCACTAACGGCCCTCGGGCTCGCTCTACTCGTCGCCTGCTCCCACGCCCCGCCGGCGCTCCAGGTCGGGGACGTCGCCTACCCCGAGAGCCGTCTCGTCGGCCTCACGGCCCAGAACCGGACGATGCTCGCCGACCTCACCGCGTTGGGAATCGCCGTCTCGAAGGGAGAGGTCGACCAGCTCGGGCAGCCGTGGGTGCAGGAGCAGGAAGACAGCGTGAAGCTCGACATCCTCGCGGCGGACCTCCTGCTCGAGAAGAACGACGTCGGCGAAGACGTGCTTCGGGCCCGCTACATGACCAACCCGAAGTACGAGCTCACGGTCCGCCACATCCTCTTCCGCGCCGACAGCTGGCAGTCCCCCGAGAAGCGGGCGGCGGCCAAGGCAAAGGCCGAGCGCGCGCTGAAGCTGGTGCGCCAGGGAGCCGATTTCGCCAAGACCGCGGCGCGTCTCTCCGAGGAGCCCGGCGCCTCGGCCAGCCAGGGCCTTCTCCCGCCCGGCCGCGAGGGGTCGTGGGTAGAGCCGTTCTGGGACGCCGCCTCCGCTCTTCAGGTCGGTCAGATCAGCGGCGTCGTGGAGACGATCTACGGCTACCACATCATCAAGCTCCTGAAGCGCAGGATGATTCCCTTCTCCGAGGAGCGGAGCCGCGTGGCTCGCGACGTCGCCGCCCAGATCGGGCACCCGCGCGACGTGCTGGAGGACTGGGTGGCAAAGCACGCGGACGGCGCCGCACTCTCGGACCCGAAGGGACGGAGCGCGGCGCTCGCGGAGGCGGAGCGCCGCAAGATCACCGTGCCGCCGGGAGAGGTGAAGAAGATCCGAAGGAACTGGAGCGAGGACGCGACGCAGTGGGCTTCGGTCCTGGGCTTCAAGAAGGATGCGAGCCCGGACGAGATCGCGGACGCCTCGTTGAAGGCGCTCGGCCTGACGGCCCAGAACGCCACGCTGGCGCGCGACGCGATTGCCGAGGTCGGCACCATCCTCCGCTCCCGCTACCCGATTCAGGTAGCCAAAGGACAGGGATGACGCCGCGCTCGACGAAACCCCGGGGCGGGGTCGGACGTAGGATGCGGTGGGCATTGGCCGCATCGACCGGCACTGCCCTTCTTCAGCGACCTGTCAGGCGAGGCCCATGAGCACTCCCGCACGACGCAAACTGAGGTTCCTGGCCGGGTTTACGGTCTATTTCGCGGCCGTATGGCTCTTGTGGGATACGCCCGTGGTCTATCCCCTCAAGATCTTCGTGGTGCTTCTGCACGAGCTGAGCCACGCGGCGATGGCGGTGGCGACCGGCGGGACCGTGCAGCGCATCGTGATCGACAAGTGGCAGGGGGGCGCGACCTACACCGCGGGCGGCAACGCCTTCCTGACGCTGTCGGCCGGCTACCTGGGCAGCCTGCTCTGGGGCTCGCTGATGGTGCTCGCGGCGCAGACGCGCCGGATCCGGGCGGACTGGGTCAACGGAGCCATCGGCGGGCTCGTCGTCCTGCTCACCGCCTTCTACGTGCGCAGCGGATTCGGGATCGGCTTCGGGGCGCTGTTCGGTGTGGCGCTCATGATCGTGTCGCAGAAGCTCTCCGCCGCGATGAACCGGAGCCTGCTCCTGACGCTCGGGTTCACGAGCTGCCTCTACGTGATCCTCGACATCAAGAGCGACATCCTGGACCGGCCGGGCGCGAACTCGGACGCACACATGCTCGCTCAGCTGACCGGGATCCCCACGCTGTTCTGGGGTGTCCTGTGGATCGCGATCGCGCTGGGGGTGAGCGCCCTGCTCTTCCGCCGGGCGTACCGGAAGGCCTGATCCGGTGACAACCGCCGGCGCCGCATCCGCGGTACGACATGCGGTGTTTCACGGCCTGTTCGGTCACAATCGGTCGTACACCCTTGCACTCCGGGCACCCGATGCTTTATCATGCGCCGACGCCCGATGTTCCACCCGAAAAAGGAGGTGATCCTTGTCTAGTCCGTGTACATTGTCCTGCCTGGCATGGGCAAGCGATCGCCACTTCGGCTCCTGAAGTCGGACTGACCGAAGTCTTTTCTCGCTGTCCGCGCCGCACGTGGCCATCGTGCCGGGCTGCGGCAATGAGAGGCGCCACCGGAGAATCAGCCGGTGGCGCCTCGATCGTTTTCAGGGGATGCGGGATGTGCGGCTTCCTCCCGTCTCTCATCCACCCATCTTCCGCCTCACCTCCTCGGCCCAGTTCTGCACGAGGATGATGCGCCTCGCACTCTGCCGGGTTCCTCCCGTCCACCTGGCCCACAGAAAGCGCTGGTCGTCACCGGTGATGTCGTAGATCCCCGTGATGAGCCCGGGACTCAAGAAGTCGTCGCTCAGGTGGAAGAGCACGCGCCGCTCCCCTACGCGGAAGCCCGAGCCGGCCTCGACCTGCACGTCGACCAGATCTCCCGAGGCGCTCACGTAGAACAGCTCACGCCCGTTGTGGGCCCAGAGCGGCGCCGTGCCCCCGTCGGTGGAGATCTGCCACTTGCCGCTGTCCACGGCCGGGAACGGACGCACGAAGACTTCGTCCCGGCCCCCCTCGGCCGAGTTGTAGGCGATCCAGCGTGCGTCGGGAGAGACGGCCGGAGCTTGCTCGTCGA
>JBJKRT010000083.1:0-4966 GCA_046704545.1 Longimicrobiales bacterium | reverse complement strand
ATGTAGAGCAACTCCATCGCCTGGTACAGGCGAGGGTTGATCCGCATCTCCTGGCGGAGCTGCGCGCTCTGGAAGAGCTTGGCGTTGAACTGGCTCATGGCTTCGGGTACCTGCTCCTCATCCGCTGGGTGAGCGTGGGGCCGAGGTAGATCTCGGCCACGTCCTCGTTCCAGACCAACTCGGATACGGTCCCGCTGACCCGGATCCTCCCCTCGTACATGATGTAGGCACGGTCCACGATCTCGAGCGTCTGCTCGACGTTGTGGTCCGAGATGATGACCCCGATTCCCCGGGACTTCAGGCTGCGGACGATCTGCTGGATGTCGTTGACCGCAATCGGATCGATACCGGCGAACGGCTCGTCCAGAAGCATGAACTTCGGCCGCTGAACGAGCGCCCTCGTAATCTCCAGCCTACGACGCTCGCCGCCCGAAAGCGAGTATGCTTTGTGGTCTCTCAGGTGGTGGATCGAGAGCTCCTTGAGGAGCCCGTCCAGCCGAGCCTTCTCTTCCGCACGCGGCAGGCTCAGGGTCTCGAGGATGGCGAGGACGTTCTCTTCCACCGTCAGCTTGCGGAAGATCGAGGGCTCCTGGGCGAGGTAGCCGACTCCTCGCCGGGCCCGCTTGAACATCGGGATGCTCGTGATTTCGTCGCCGTCCAGGAAGACGTTGCCTTCGTTGGGCGGGATGAGCCCCACGATCATGTAGAACGTCGTGGTCTTGCCGGCGCCGTTGGGACCCAGAAGCCCCACGATCTCACCCTGACGGACCTCGATGTCCACGTCGTTCACGACGGAACGGCCACGGTAGACCTTCGTCAGGCGCTCCGCCCACAGACGGCTCCCATCCGCGACCGGCGAGAGGATGGCGGAACGGTCGACGTGGAACTCCTCCGCCCGCTCGGCCTCGAGCCGCTCCACGGTCCGACGAGCCTCCGCCACCAGGTCCTCGTGTTGCTCCCGGATATTCCCCCACAGCGTCGGATCGACGGCGATGGTGTTCCACGCGTCCCCGCTCCCGGTCCGCGACGCCACACCGGCGCCTTCGAGCCGGCTCAGAACGGCCTTTTCCAGGAAGTGCGTCAACGCCTCTCCCTCGGCGCCCAACATCGAGGCTCCGTGGCTTCCGAGCGCACCGGCGAGCTCCTCCAGCCTGTCGCGCACGGAGGCGATCCAGACGCCGCGCTCCACCCGGCCTTCGTCGTCCGCCAGGACCAGGATCTCGCACAGGCCCGCCGCGATCGTGAGATCGTGGCGCTCGAGCCCGGCGAGATAGGCCATCAGCTCGTCGCGCGTCATCGTTGCCCCCACGTCCACGCGCCACGCGCCCTCGACGGCTCCGCGAACCCGGCCGCCACGTCCCGCATCCGCCGTCCCCCACCTCCGCCTCCACGTCCCGACCGGCGAGTCGACCGCCGAATGCGCGACGTGTCGGTCCGGGCTGTGTCGGATCGTACCCCGGCCGTGTCGTGCGCGGCCTTCGTCGAGTCCTGCGCCGCCGAGTCGGGAGGACACTTGTTCTCGGGCTCGAGGTGATATCCCTGCGTCGGCCCATCCACCTGCATGCTGTCCACCTCTCCCTGCTTCATCGCGATCGTGATGCGGCTCCCCTTCACGTAGTGCACGGCCGGAGGACATTCGCCCGGAGGAGCGGCGCTGTCGGGCGGCGGCAGGCGATACAGAGACCGCGCGTCACCGCTCGCCACCAGGCGATCCACCCGGAAGCGAGCCTTCGCGGAGTCGGAGGGAGACCGTGGGTTTCGGTCCAGGCTGTCCTGCGGTACGGGGACGAAGGTCACGATGACCGTGTCCCCCGCGACCCAGTCATGACGAGCGATCTTCGGCAGAGACGGCGTGTTGAGCGAATCACGTGCATCCGACACCCCCAGCGCCGACCCTGTCGCGAAGATCCTCTTCAGCTCCTGCCCGGGCGCGTCCACCTGGAGCGAGTCGGCCGTGAGATGGAATTTCTCGGCCACGGCGTTCGGACGGGCGGCCCTCGCGCTGTCGGCGGGGGTCACGGGCGTCGAGTCCCGCAGGAGCGGAATCGCCACGAGGCGGTTGAGCAGGCCGTCGCGGAGAAACATGTAGATCGTCGGAGCCGTCAAGCGCAGATCCTGCCCCACCAGGACCGCCTCTCCGATCGCGTGCACGTCCCGGATGGCCCCCCTCGGAACGGCGATGTTGATGCGCTCGGCGTTCAGATTGTAGGACGAGCCTTGCACCCGCGCACGCCCGTTGAGAACGAGCCGCCCCGCGACCTGATCGTACTGCGCGGAATCGGAGTATGCCTGCAGTGAGTCGCGCTGGATCTCGACGTTGCCGGTCGCGAGGAAATAGCTGTTTCCCTCCAGGAAGATACGGTTGGCGACCACGTTGTACGGGGTGGTGTCCGGAGGAGGCGGCGGCGCCGGAGGAAGCGTATCCGTGGGCGCCGACGCGCTATCGAGCGCGGCTCGCGCCGTGTCCGGAGCCGCGTGCGTGGTGTCTTTCGCGATGTGTGTCGTGTCCGTCGCGGCGTGTGTCGTGTCTTTCGCCGCGTGTGTCGTGTCCGTCGCGATGTGCGTCGTGTCCGTCGCGGCGTGCGTGGTGTCTTTCGCGGCGTGTGTCGTGTCCGTCGCGGTGTGCGTGGTGTCTTTCGCGATGTGCGTCGTGTCCGTCGCGGCGTGTGTCGTGTCTTTCGCCGCGTGTGTCGTGTCCGTGGGCGCCGACGCGGTATCCACCGCCGGTCGCATGTGCAGTGTCGCGTGGGGCCGCACACCATTGGCGCCGATCGTCACGGTCATCTGATCCGCCGCACGCTCACTCGACTTTCGCAGATACACCAGATCGCCGTGACGAATGATCGAGCCTTGCGCGGTGTCCTGCAGGAACAGTGAACCATGAGCCTGGAGCCGATCCATTCGGCTGAAGTAGCGGGCCGAATCGGCGCGGAGCAGACGGCTGCGATCGTGGTAACGCACGTGTCCGAAGAGATCGGACATCCCCTGGTCGGCGTACGAGACGGCCGAATCCGCCCAGATCTCCACCCCGTCCGCACAGACGAGATGCGGCCGGCTCACGTACGTGATGCGACCCAGGCCAGGCACGGTCGTGGAGGAGAAGCTACGTGTGCCGGAACCCCACTTACAGTTCTGCTGCGCGGCCGCATCTCCCGGGAAGGCCGTCACGAGGGCCCCCAGGAGGAGCAGCACCGGGAGAGTCCGGACCGTAGGGGCACCGAGGCGCCCCGCGAGAACGCGGTGGAGCACGTCGCAGCCACTCAGAAGACGTCACCGCCGACGGCGCCGCGCGGGTTCTGGACCTGGACGTTCTTGAACTCGAGGTCGGATCGGAACGAGGTGCCCCGGGTGACCTGCGACCCCAACGTCATCACGGTCGCGGAGTCACTCCAGATCTGGTCGCGGTCGGGGTCGTAGTTCAGCTCGGCCGACTGGACCTTGCGATGATCCGCAGCCACGATCAGAACGACATTCCCGCGAGCCTCCATGCGCTGAGACCGTTGATGAAGCGAGCCGCTGTCCGCGGCGACGGTCGCACGCTCCTGTCCGTCCTTGCCGTAGAACACCACGTGCATGCCCCTCATCTTCACGAACGAGGAGTCCTGATAGACGTAGGCCGTGTCCGCCTTGATCTGCCCCTGGCGGATTCCTCTGTCGGTCAGGTAGCTCGTCATTCCGTAGATGACGATGTCGGACTTGAGGTCCTGCAGATCCTTGGACGCCACCGGCGTGTTCGTCGGCTGCTGGCACGCTCCGAGGGCCAGACAGCCCACGGCGAGCCACATCAGACGCGTCTTCCGCAGTTCTATCGTATTCATATTGAACATCATACAGCTCCTGACTTCATAAGATCGTGCAGGTGCACGATCCCGAGAAGTCGACCGTCGTCGCCTCGAACCGGCAGCGCCATCACACCGTGCTGCTCCATCCGGCGCACCGCCGCCGAGGCCAGCTCCTCCGGATGGGCGAGCTTGGGCTGATGCGTCATCACCTCGCGGACCGGCTTGGCCAGAAAATCCTCGTCCCGCTCCATGAGACGGGTCAGATCACCTGCCGTGACCACGCCCACCACTCGCCGATCGCCGTCGACGATCGGCACGGTGCCCCGCATCTCCGCGAGCGGCACGATGCAGTCCCTCATGCGGGCGTCCTCACCCACCCAGGGGTAGTCTTCCGCGACCATGACGTCGGCCACCCGGATCGTGAGCTTGCGACCCAGGGCTCCACCGGGATGCAGGTCGGCGAAGTCCTGCTCCCGGAACCCCTTGAGCTGAAAGACCACCAGGGCGAGCGCATCGCCCATGGCCAGCGCCGCCGTCGTGGAAGACGTGGGCGCCAGATCCATGGGACACGCCTCTTCCTCGACCCCGCAATCGAGCACGGCGGCGGCATGTCGAGCGAGGGAGGAGTCGGCACTCCCTGTAAGCGCGATGATCGGAACGCCGAGTCGCACGAGGTACTCGATGAGACCATGGAGCTCGACGGTGTCGCCCGATTTCGAGATGAGGATCGCCACGTCGTCGCGTCCGACGATCCCCATGTCGCCGTGCAGTCCCTCCACCGGGTGAAGAAAGGTCGCGGGCGTGCCGGTGGACGTCAGCGTGGCCGCGATCTTGCGCCCGATGTGACCGCTCTTGCCGAGGCCCGAGACGACGACGCGCCCCGATGCGTTGTGCACCAGGCGGCACGCACGCACGAAAGCGTCGCCGAGCTTCGTTTCCAACGCCGCGACCGCCGCTGACTCGACCGAGAGGACGCGGCGCCCTTCGGCCAGGAGGGCTTCGTCCGTGACGCCACCCCCGCCGCCCTCACCGTGCTCCGCCGGCGCCGACGGGCTCCCGTGGCCCCACAGGCCCCCGCTCACGCCGGACTCCTCTCGTCCACGTACCGCTTCACCACGCCCTCGAGCTCCCCGCGCGCCTCCAGCAGCGCGTCGCAGAACTCCCGGGCAGCACCCTCCCCACCC
>JBJKRT010000082.1:0-11331 GCA_046704545.1 Longimicrobiales bacterium | reverse complement strand
ATGTGCTGTGTCGCATCCAGACCCACGTGCTTCCAGGTCTTGCCGCCGTCGCTGGAGCGATAGACCCCGTCGCCCACGGCGATGTCGTAGCGCGCCGCGACCTGCCCCGTGCCGACGAAGATGACGTTCGGCTCGGAGGGAGCCTCGGCAAGCGCACCGATCTCCGCCCTCGACTGGTGCTGCCACAGGCCATGCCAGGTGCGGCCGGCGTCAGTGGTTTTCCAGACGCCGCCGCCCGCCGCGCCGAAGTAGAACGTGTTGGGCTCGCTCGGAACGCCCTCGGCGACGGTGGCCCACCCGGCCCGGAACGGGCCGACGAAGCGCCAGTGCAGGTCCTGATAGGCGCTGGAGGGGACGCCGGACGGAGCGGGCGGGCGTGCCATGGGCCCGCCGTGCGGGCTCAGGAAGAAAAGAAGGGCTGCAGCGGTCAGAGCTTTCGTCATTTCGGTGCCCCCGGTGGGCAGTGACGCGGAAGCGGGTGTCAATGAACAAAATGCCGAGGGGCCGCACCCGCAATCGCGCTACTTCCCCAGCGAGGCCAGCCAGTGGTCGGCCCAGACCATCTCCGGCTGTCTGCGCCCTGCTCCGGCGGCCATCTCGAGGAAGTAGAACGATCGGCCGTCGCGCGAGACGCGGTAGCCGGCACCGAACGGGTCGAGGGTGTACTGCGTGACGCTGAAGAGCGGGGTGCGACCCTCCACCGTGAAGCCGTCCGCCCCCCCCCGAACGCGCGCCGCGACGAGGCGGCCCGGAGGCGCGATGTAGTAGAGCTCCCGACCGTCCGGAGACCAGGCCGGCGAGGTTCCGCCTCCGACCGAGACCTGCCAGCGGGCAGCTCGGGTCTTCGGGAACGGACGGACGTACACCTCGGGGTTGCCGGATTCGTTCGACGCATACGCGAGCCAGCGGGAGTCCGGGGAGACGGCGGGGAAGAACTCGCTGAAGGGGGTCGCCACGAGAGGCACCGGGGTGGAATCACCCTGGGTGCGGATGCCCACGAGGTCACCGGCGCCGGGTGCCGTATTGTCCGTCCGCAGGACGAGCCACCGCCCGTCGGGTGACCAGACGACTTCCTGGACGACCCGGTGCAGCCGGGCGAGAAGTCGGGCCGGTCCGCTGCCGTCGGCGGGCTTCGCGTACGCGGCGCTGGTGGCCGCGCTGTCCCTGATGAAGGCGACGAGCTTTCCGTCCGGCGACCATACGGGTCGCCGGTCGTGGTTCCCGAAGGTGAGCCGAGTGAAGGGACCGTGGTCGAGCTGCTTGATCCAGATGTTCACGTTGTTGCCCCGCCCGGCGCCCACGGCCATCTCGCGCCCGTCCGGCGAGATGTCGAAGTTCGTGAACGGGCCCTTCCAGGCCGAATCGACCGGTGTGGCGGTGCCGTCCCGTGCGACCCGCATCACTTCGGTCTCCGTGGCGCCCCGGCCGTGCAGGTAGACGAGCGAGCCCGACACCGAGAAGGCGAGCTGCGCCCAGGCGTTGTCCGGAACCACCAGCACGTTCTCCAGCACGGGCGTGGCCGGGCCGGTGATCGCGAGGCGGTTCAGATCGAACGGCGCGACCATGGCGACGCCGTTGTTGAGCACGTACAGGATCCGTCCGCCCGGGAGCCAGGTCGCCTGCATGGCATCGTCGACGAGCTTCCGGCCCGTCTTCGTGCGCAGGTCGAACACGTAGATGCTCGACGTCAGGCAGTTGGACGAGCACACCTCGAAGAAGAATCCCCGGCCTCCGGGGATGGCACGGGGGTGACCCCAGCCCGCGCCCGACGTGGAGTCCATGTGCGCCAGTGACGTGCTCGGTCCGCCCGCCTCGTTCACTTGCCGGAGCTCGTTCTGGTGCACGGTCGTGTAGACCAGAGTGCCGTCGTCCAGCCACGCGGCTCCCCCGAAGCCCCGGTCCACGGAGTCAGCCAGGGTGACCGCGACGCTTCCGTCCACCCGCACCTTCTTGAGGCTCGACCCCGCCACGAACGCGACCCACCGGCCGTCCGGGGAGAACACGGGGCTCGTGGCCCCCTCGGTCCCGCGCAGCGGCGTCGGCGCGAGCTGCCCCTGTCGTTTGAGCCAGAGAAGGCCGTTCGGTCGGTCGTCGACGAAGGCGAGCTCGGTTCCGTCCGGGGAGAGCGCGAAGGAAGGAAGAGTCGTCACGACGGTCGCGCTGTCGCCCATCGAGACGTACTGCCAGGTGGTCGAGTGACGTCCGGCCCGCTCCGCCCGTACCCATCCCCAGGCGGCGAGCAGGCCCGCGACGACCGTAGTGGCCGCGAAGACCCGCGTGAGCCATCGAGCGCGTGGGGACCGACGTGCGCCCTCGCCACCTGCGGCCGCCTCCGAGCCGTACCCAGGATTCGCGAGCGCGGCCGCGAAGTCCGACGCCGAGGCGAAGCGGTCGGCCGGGAGCTTCTGAAGCGCCGTCGCCACCACCGCGTCGACATGCCTCGGGACCGTCTTGCGTTGACCCGTCAGCGACCGCGGATCCTCGGTCACGACCCGCGCGACGATGGCCTGCGCCGTCGCGCCCGTGAACGGAGGCTCTCCCGCGAGCATCTCGTACAGCACGCATCCGAGCGCGTAGATGTCCGCCCCCGGCGAGATCTCGCGTTCGCCCATCGCCTGCTCGGGGCTCATGTAGTGCGGGGTGCCGAGGCTCATCCCCGTTTCGGTCATGCGGGTGCCGCCGTCGGACCGGGACACGGCCAGCGCGATGCCGAAATCGGCCACGAGCGCCTGGCCTTCGTGCAGCAGAATGTTCTCCGGCTTGATGTCGCGGTGCACCACTCCGTGGCGGTGCGCGTAGTCGAGCGCGCCGGCGACCTCGGTGGCGATCCGCAGCGCCTCGTCGACGGGGAGCTGATGCTCGCGGATCAGCCGGTCGCGGAGCGACTCGCCCTCCACGAACGGCATCACGTAGAAGACGGTGCCGGCAGCCTCGCCCGAGTCGTGCAACGGGAGGATGTGCGGATGCTGGAGGTTCGCCGTGGTCTTGATCTCGGCGAGGAAGCGCTCCGCGCCGATCACGGCCGCGAGCTCGGGACGGAGGACCTTGAGCGCTACGCTGCGGTCGTGGCGGACGTCATGGGCGAGGTAGACGGTGGCCATGCCGCCCTGGCCGAGCTCACGCTCGATGCGGTAGCGGCCTTCGAGCGCGGACGTGAGACGGTCGATCAGGGTCGGAGCTCCTGAGGGAGGGACGGGCTCCTACGGTCGAATTGGCACGCTAGGTGCTCGCAGCACGGGGAGCAAGCATTTGTCGCGCCCGGGCTCACGGACGCAGCCCTCGACGACGCGTGCCCTCCGCTACTTCGGCCGCTTCCTCGCCACCGTCAGCCCATCTCCAATCGGGATCAGGCTGAGGCTGACGCGCTGGTCCGCGTGGAGCTTGGAGTTGAACGCGCGAATGGCACGGGTATCCGTTTCGACGTCCGTGGGGTCGGCGACGCGTCCGCTCCAGAGGGTGTTGTCGACCGCGACGAGTCCTCCTGGGCGCAGGAGTTGGAGCGCGCGCTCGTAGTACGCCTCGTACGAAGCCTTGTCCGCGTCGATGAACGCGAAGTCGAAGGACCCGGCCCGGCCTTCCTGCAGAAGCTGGTCGAGCGTGTCGACCGCCGGCCCGAGGCGCAGGTCGACCTTGTGGGCGACTCCGGCCTCCTCCCAGTAGCGCCGGGCGATGGCCGTCCATTCCTCGCTGCGGTCACACGCGACCACCCGTCCGTCGTCCGGGAGCGCGAGCGCGACCGTGAGGGAGCTGTACCCCGTGAACGTGCCGATCTCGAGGGTGAGGCGCGCGTCGATGAGCTCGACCAGGAGCGCGAGGAGCTGGCCCTGCTCGGGAGCGATCTGCATGCTCGCCTGTTCCATGCGCGCCGTCTCGTCACGGAGACGACGCAGCAGGGGAGGCTCACGCAGAGAGGCCTCCATGAGATAGGCGTGCAGCGCGTCAGGCAGGTGTAGCGTGCTCTGGGTCATGGGCGTCTATCTAACGGGGGTGACTCCCGATGTCCAATTCCGTGGCAAGTCAGCCCGTCCGCCTCGTGGCTCCGGCTCGGGCCGCGCGCAGCGATCGGTACTCCGTCCACACCAGCACCGCGATCGCGACGTCCAGGCCGGTCAGGAACGCCAGACCCCACGAGAATCCGACCGCGAGGCGGTAGCCCTGGTACAGGATGAAAAGCGCCAGGAAGCCGAGCGCCCACGGAAACACGGCCAGCCGTTCCCGGATCAGCCCTCCGGCCAGGACGAGCTTGACGAGGCCGTGGACGAGGAGGTACGCAATCGCGAAATCGACGACGCCATGGCCCAGCGTGCGGGTGTGACGCACGAGCCAGCCGGCCACCAGGTCGTGGGGATCCTCGGAAAGCTCGTGCTGCGTGAGAAAGTGGACGGCACGGCTCACGCCCGAGGCGCCGAACACGGCCAGCAGCACCGCGCCGACGACTTCGAACGCACCGTCGATCGCCTTCAGCCCCACCCCCACCTGAAACAGACGGTGGCGCAGCCGACCGATCCTGTCGGGAGATTCAGCTCCCTCGGTCTCCATCACGCCGCGGGATGCTCGTTGCGAAGGAGCATCGTCGCCTGCTCGGCGGCGATCGGACGGCCGAAGAGGTACCCCTGCGCGTAACGGCAGTCGAGCTTGCGGAGCCCGTCGAGTTGCCGATCGGTCTCCACCCCTTCCGCCACGACCTGCAGCCGGAGCGTCTCGGCCAGGTGCGTGATGGTGCGCACGATCTCCCAGTTCTCCTGGCTGTCCGTCATATGGGCCACGAAGGTGCGGTCGATCTTCAGGCCGTCCAGCGGTAGCCTGCACAGGTAGCTGAGCGAAGAGTACCCGGTGCCGAAATCGTCTACGTAGACCTGTGCCCCCATTTCCTTGATGGAGCGTATGACTCCGGTGACCGCCTGGAGGTCGGTCATGAGGGCGGTCTCCGTGATCTCCACATGCAGATCGCGTGGTGCCACGTCGCTCCGGACGAGCGCTTCGTGAAGCTGATCCACCAGGTCCCGATCGGCGAACTGTCGCCCCGAGATGTTCACGTTCATGAAGAGTGCGTGTTCGTGTTCGTACCGGCCCACGTTCCAATCAGCGAGCTGATGGGTCGCGCGTTGCAGGACCCACGCACCCAGGGGGAGGATCGCACCGGTCTCTTCGGCCACCTGTACGAATTCGCTCGGGCCTACGATCCCACGCTGCGGATCGTTCCAGCGCACGAGCGCCTCGAAGCCGACGATCCCGCCCTGGGGCAGCGACACGATGGGCTGGTAGTGGAGCTCCATCTCGCCGTTCTCGACCGCCCATCGCAGCCGGGATTCGAGGTGAAGACGGGCGACCGCCCGGGCGTGCACGATCGCGTCGTGGATCTGATGCGAGGCCGGTCCCTCCTCCTTGGCGGTGAGGAGCGCCGCGCGCGCCTCTTCCACGAGCGTTTCGGGCTCCGTGCCGCCGCCGACGGAGAGCGAGGTGCCCACACACGCAGTCAGCCGAACCGTCTCGCCACCCACGGCGAACGGACGAGCGAACATGGAGTTGATGCGCTGCACGACCCGGGTGGGGTCGCTCACGTCCTTCATGTCGTCCAGCAGCAGGACGAACTCGTCGCCGCCGAAGCGGGCGACCGTGTCTCCCGACCGGATGCAGTCCTCGATCCGGTGCCCCACCTCGCGCAAGATCTGGTTCGCCGCGTCGTACCCCACGCGCGTGTTGACCTTCCCGAAGCCGTCCAGGTTGAGGACGAGCACCGCATACAGGTACTTCGTGGCCCGATCGGGCTTTCGGTTCTCCCGGCTGGCCCTGCGGAACGTGCGCTGCAGCCTTTCGAAGAACAGCGTGCGGTTCACCAGGTCGGTGACCGAGTCCCTGAGCGCGTTGTGGAGCAGACCCTCCTCGGTGCGCCTCCGGTCGCGGTGGAAGTGCACACGCCGCTCCGCGAGCGCGAACCGGACGGGAAGGTTCGCCTCGCCCACGGGCTTCAGGATGTAGTCGTCGGCGCCGGCGTCCAGGGCTCGCCCCAGGTCCTCCATGCCGTCCGCCCCGGTCACGAACATCACGACCATCTCGTCGCCGTTCGGGAGCTTTCGGAGCCTGCGGCAGAGCTCCGCTCCGTCCATGCCCGGAAGGCGCATGTCGAGGACGGCGAGCGAGAACGCCTCTCGTTGCGCGATCGTCCAGGCGCTTTCCGCATCCGCGCAGGCTTCCACCTGGTGGCCGCGCTTGAGCAAGATCTCCTCAATGACGAGTCGGGTGGTAGGCTCGTCTTCGACCACCAGCGTTCGCAGCGGGGCGGACATGGCAGACGCTCCGGCAGGGGTTCGGGGCAGACACCGGGCGGGAGGCAGCCCGTATGATGCGCCCAGGCCGACAGTCCCGCAACGCCGTCCTTCGCGGAGGGCTACCGGGGGCGTGCCCTCAGATACTGCGGGGGCCACGATCCTTCACCACCGAGGGCGTGCGCGGCGAGCGCCGCCCAGTGAGGCTGACGCAGCATCTCGCGGGCGAGCAGCACGAGGTCGGCCCGACCCTCCCGGATGATCCGGTCGGCCTGCTCGGGCTCGGTAATCATGCCCACGGTCGCCGTGGCCATTCCGGTCTCCTCGCGGATACGCTCCGCGAACGGCACCTGATAGCCGGGCCCCACCGAGATCTTCTGGTAGGGGACCAGACCACCGGAGGAGGCGTCCACGACGTCTACACCGTGCTCCACGAGCGTGCGGACCAGCTCGACCGACTGGTC
Organism: Longimicrobiales bacterium; assembly: GCA_046704545.1. Taxonomy (GTDB): domain Bacteria; phylum Gemmatimonadota; class Gemmatimonadetes; order Longimicrobiales; family Gaopeijiaceae; genus SZUA-318. The sequence continues at coordinate 4,601 of JBJKRT010000082.1, read as the reverse complement.
GAGGTCCCAACCGCCTTCGGCCCAGTCGGTCGCGGAGATGCGCACGAACAGCGGCAGACGCTCCGGCCAGACCTCACGAGCGCGATCCACGACTTCCAGCAGCAGGCGCGTCCGGTTCTCGAACGATCCGCCGTACTCGTCCTGGCGCTGGTTGGAAAGCGGCGACAGGAACTCGTGGAGGAGGTAGCCGTGCGCGGCGTGGAGCTCGATGATCCGGAAGCCCGCTTCGAGGGCGCGTCGGGCTCCCTCCCCGAATGCATCGACGACACCGCGGAGCCCGTCCGCGTCGAGCGCGTTAGGGCTCGGGTATTCGTCGGAGAACGGCACCGCGCTCGGGGCCCACACGTCGTCGGGCCATCCGCCGTTCGTCGCCGGCACCGTCGCGGGCCCGTCGTCCCAGGGGCGGCGCGTGCTCGCCTTGCGTCCGGCGTGGGCTAGCTGCATGCCCGGCACGGCACCCTGGCCCGACACGAAGTCGGTGATGCGCGAAAGCACCTCCAGATGATCGTCCTTCCAGATCCCGAGATCCTGAGGACTGATCCGACCGTTCGCCGCGACGGCCGTGGCCTCGGTGAAGACGATGCCCGCGCCGCCGGACGCGAACGAGCCGAGATGTACGAGGTGCCAGTCGTTCGCGAAGCCATCGTCGCTCGAGTACTGGCACATGGGAGAGACGCCGACGCGATTGCGCACGTCGACGTCACGGAGCTTCAGGGAAGAGAGCAGATCGGTCATGCGCACGCCCTACACCTGTTCTTCCGGTACGTTTCCGGCGCCGCCGCTCCGGCGTCGCCGATCGCGCCGGTGGGCGGTCAGCCGTCCGCCTCGGTCGGGAACGTCACGACGACGACGGTGCCACGGCCGGGCGCGGACTCGATGGCGATGGCGGCGCCGTGTACGTCGGCGATCCACTTGGCGATGGAGAGTCCCAGCCCCGCGCCGGGCGCGCGCCCGTGCGCGTCGTCGCCGCGGTAGAACCGGTCGAAGACGTGCGGGAGGCGCTCGGCGTCGATCCCCGGTCCGCTGTCCGAGACCGTGGTGGCCACGTGTCCGTCCTTGCGGAGGACGCCCACGGTCACGGTCCCGCCCGAGGGGGTGAACTTCACCGCGTTGTCCAGCAGGATCATGAGGAGACGGCGAAGCAGCTCGGGGTCCGCCTGGACCGGAGCCTCCTCGAGCTCGGTGACCTCCAGCGCTACGCCCTTGCCGATGGCCAGCGCGCGTGCGTTCTCGGTCACGTCGAGGAGCACGTCGTCGAGAAAGAGCGACTCGCGACGCACCGGCCAGGCACCGGCGTCCGCGCGCGCGATCGTGAGCAGGTTCTCCAGGATCCCTCCCAGCCGCGTCGCCTCTCCGTGGATCGAGCGGAGGATCTCCACGTACTCCTCTTCCTGCCGCGGCTGCCTGAGGGCGACCTCGGCATGGCCGCCCACGACCGCGACCGGCGTGCGCAGCTCGTGCGCGGCGTCGGCCATGAAGCCCCGCATCCGCAGGAACGCGTCGCGCACCGGCTCCGTCGAGCGGCGGGCGAGGAGCCATCCGCCGAGTCCCACGAATACCAGAGCGAGGATCGCGGCGGAGCCGAAGGCGAGGAGCAGGCCGGGATACTGGTGGTCGATCTCGACCTCGTCGGCGGTCGTGATGCCGACGTACCGTTGGCCGTCCGAGAGTCGGAACGGCATCGCGTACGCGCGCCACGTGACGCCCTCGGAGAGGTCGTGCTCCGAGAGCATCGCTCCCCGCCGCGCGGCCGAGTCCGCGAGCGCGTACAGCCAGGACGCGGCCGAGTCCGGGTGGATGAGCCGCCCCCGCGCGTCGAACAGGTAGAGTCGGCGGTCGGGAATGCGCAGCTCGTCCAGCGCGTCGACCTGATGCGGGCCGGGCGGCCCTTCGCGGACCCGGATCGCGGCGGCGCGCTGCAGCTCCTCGGCCGCATCCTGGAGTGACTCGTCGAGCTGGGACGAGATCTGGCGCGTGAGCACGTAGAAGAGCGATGCGCCGAAGACCGCGAGCACGAGGGCGAAGACGCCGACGTACCAGGCGGTCAGGCGCACACGCAGCCGGGCGAGCTCCTCGATCACGGCCCGAACCGATAGCCCGCGCCGCGGACCGTGTGGATGAGCTTCGGCTCGAATCCGTCGTCGATCTTGCGACGCAAGCGACCGATGAGGACCTCGAGCACGTTCGAGAACGGATCGTGGTTGTCGTCCCACACGTACGCCGAGATGCTCGCGCGGTCGACGACGGCGTCTTCGTGACGGATGAAGAACTCGAGAAGGTCCCACTCCTTGGCCGTGAGGCGGATCGAGCGTGCGGCTCGCGATACGCGGCGGCTACGGAGATCCACCTCCAGGTCCGCGAGCCTGAAGCGGTCGTCGGCCAGGGCGGGAGGGCGCCGGGCCAGTGCCCGTACGCGCGCCAGGAGCTCGCGAAAGGCGAATGGCTTGGTCAGATAGTCGTCCGCGCCACCCTCGAGGCCCCGCACGCGGTCGTCGAGCGCGGCGCGTGCGGTGAGCATGAGGACGGGGGTCGTGACGCCCCGCTCGCGGATGCTGCGACACAGGTCGAAGCCGTTGCCGCCGGGCAGCATGATGTCCAGCACGATCACGTCGAACTCACCCAGCTCGGCCTGGAGCCGCCCGTCCCGGAAGCTGGACGCAACGGTGAGGCCGACGCGCTCGTCCTCGAAGCCGCGCCGGAGGATGCTCACCAGCTCGCTGTCGTCCTCGATGACCAGAAGGTGCATGCGGTGCCACCCGGGTTGAAGGCGCGCCAGGACACACGATCGGCCCCGTAGCCGGCCTGCATCATGCGCACGGGCGCATGACAGAAGGATAACGCGCGGCTCGTGCCGGTGCGGTGTCCACCTTGCTTCGTCGCCTGCGACCGACCTCCTTTGTACGATCGAAGCTCCGGACTCCGCGTTCCCCGCCGCAACAACGATGGACGTGTCCCACCCGATCCCGAACGGCGCCGAGGACAGCGGTGCCTACGACGCCAGACGCGCGATGCTGCTCCTCGTCGGGGTCGGCATCGTGCTTCGCTTCGTCCTCGCGGCGTCCATCGGATTGGGGGTGGACGAATCCTACGCGGTCTCGGTGTCGAGGGGACTGAGCCTCAGCTACTTCGATCATCCCCCGATCTCGTTCTGGATTCCGGGCGTCTTGGCCAAGCTGCTGCACAGCGAGAACAGGGTGCTCATGCGGGCACCGTTCATCCTCCTGTTCGCGGGCACGACGTGGCTGATGTACCGTCTGACCGCCCGCCTCTGGGGCGAGCGGGCCGGGCTCTACGCCGCGCTGCTTCTGAACGTCTCGCTGGTGTTCAGCGTGAGCACGGGCGGATGGGTCCTGCCCGACGGGCCGCTCATGTTCTTCATGCTGGCGGCGGCGCTCTGCCTCGAGCGGGTGCTCGCACACGGGCAGGAGCCGCCGCACGCCACAGCGTGGTGGATCGGCGCGGGGGTCTTCACCGGCCTCGCGCTGCTTTCCAAGTACCACGGGATCTTCGTGGCCGGCGGTGCGACGCTGTTCGTGGCCACCCGTCCGGCGAGCCGGCATTGGCTCAAGCGGCCGGCACCGTACCTCGCGGCCGCCATCGTCGTGCTCATGTTCACACCGGTGCTCTGGTGGAACGCCCACCACGGCTGGATCTCCTTCCGATTCCAGGGTGGGCGCGCCGCGCCGTCGGGGTTGCACCTGACCTCGTTCCTCCAGTCGATCGGAGGCCAGGCCGGCTACGTGCTCCCGTGGATCTGGGTACCGTTCGTGTGGCTGCTCGTGCGCGGCTTCGCGGCCGGCCCGCGCGACGCCGCGCGCTGGCTGATGTGCTGTCTGGCCGTGGGACCGATCGTGGTATTCACGCTTCCCTCGCTGGGGGGCAATCCCGGCCTGCCGCATTGGGAGGCGCCGGGCTACCTCTTCCTGTTCCCGCTCCTGGGCGCGGCGGCCGACCGTCGGATCCGGGAAGGGCGGCGGTGGGTGCGGGGCTGGCTCGTGTTCTCGGTCGTCTCGTTCCTCGTGCTCGTCACGGTGGCGGCCTCCGATATCGCCACGGGTTGGGTCTCGCGCGCCGTGCCCTCGCTGTTCCGCCGAGGCGATCCCACGCTCGAGGCCCTGAGCTGGAAGGAGCTCGGCCCCGCGCTGGCCGAGCGGGGTCTTCTGCCGGACTCGAGCCGCTTCGTGGGCGCGCCGAGCTGGATCGACGCGGGCAAGGTCGCGTATGCGCTCGGTCCGGACGTGCCCACGGTCTGTCTGTGCGTGCGGCCGCACCAGTTCCAGTTCCTCTACCCGCAGAGGGAGTTCCTCGGCAAGGACGCGGTCATCGTCCAGCCGCTCCCGCATGGCGACGCCGACCCCACCACCCGGTTCCTGCCGTACTTCCGCTCGGTGGCCATGGTGGGTCGGGTCACGCTGCACCGGGCGGGATACCCCGTCCGCACCCTCATCGTGATGGTGGGCCACGACTTCCAGCGTCCGCTGACGCGGCCGCCTGAGAAGGAGCCCGAAGGGTCGTGAGCGTGGGGGGCCCGGCGGGCCCCCCCCACCCCCCCGCCCCCCCCATAAACGCCATTTAAACGCGGGCACAACCCCCAAAACACA
>JBJKRT010000081.1:0-8320 GCA_046704545.1 Longimicrobiales bacterium | reverse complement strand
TGCTTGAGGTTCTTGGCCGAGGCCTGGTTCAGGTAGGCCATGTGGCCGCTCTTGAAGTACTTGAACTCGATGCGGTTCTTGTACGTCTTGCCGAAGCCGAGATGGTCGAACGTGTACTCCGCGTTCGCGAAGGGCGTCGCCATGTCGTAGTAACCCGCACCGACCATCACGCGCATGTACGGGTCCTTGGCCATCGCCAGGCGCAGCGACTCGACCTCGCTGGGGTAGCCGCGCCAACCGGCGTTCCCGTAGTCCCAGCCGCCGGTGTGCCCACCCATGTAATACTGCAGGTTCGACGAGTATTTGAGATCGTTGTGCAGGTACTGCATGAACGCGGACATGAACGCACCCGACGGCGCGACATCGGACGGGTCGTAGTCCTGACGCTGGCTGGCCGCGTTGCCGTTGATGCCGATGAGGCGGCTGTCGTAGCGGCCCACCGTCTCGCGCCGGTCGCGCAGCAGCTCGGTGCGGAACGTGCCGGGATCGATGCGGAGGTTGGTGTTCAGGATGAACTGCTCCGACACGCCCGTGAGCCCCGCGAGCTTCCGGGCCACGGCGGTCTTCTCGGCCGAGGTGAGGGTATTGCCCTTCGTGAGCGCCGTCAGGTAGCCTCCGAAGGCATACTCGCGCGCCATCTGCACGACCTGCTCGAGGCTGTCGCCCTCGAGCTCCGGTGAGAGCTTCTTGTGGTACCACGCCGTCGCGGTGTAGGTCGGCAGGAACGTCGCGTAGGCGATGTCGTTGGTGGGCGACGGCGCGATGTACTGGAAGTCCAGCACGGTGCCGAGAAGCATGATCCCGTTGAGGTAGATCCCCTCGTTCTCCTGGAGCGCCGACGCGAGGCCGGCCGAGCGGAACGTACCGTAGCTCTCGCCGAACAGATACTTGGGCGACGACCACCGGTGGTACTTGTCCAGGTAGTCGCGAATGAACTGCGAGAACATCTTGATGTCGTTCTGCTGCCCGGTGTACTCCGACGCTTTCACGCCTTCACCGGGGCGGGAATACCCGGTCATCATCGCGTCGATCTGGACCAGATCCGTCACGTCCAGCGGCGAATAGGGGTTGTCGACGAGCGCGTACGGGGGCGCGGGCTCCGTACCGTGCGGCCCCATGTTCGGATGCTTCGGGCTCATGATGCCCATGTCGAGCCAGATGGACGCCGAACCGGGTCCGCCGTTGTAGAAGAAGGTGACCGGCCGCTTGGCGGCGTCCTCTCCGTCGCGCGTGTAGGCGATGAAGAACACCGATGCCTTGGGCTTCCCGTCGGTGCCGTACAGCACCATGGTGCCGGCATTGGCCGTGTAGGCGATCTGCTTGCCGTCGATCGTGATCGTATGGTGGGTCGTGGAGATCTTCTCGACCGCCGGCACGCTCTCCGACGAGGCCCTGGGCCCCTGCATGCCCCGGCGCTGGGCCGACACCGGACCGGCAACGAGGAACGAAGCGGCGAGGCTCAGCGCCAACAGCCGTACACGCATGGTGCATTCTCCTGCTGGGGTGCGATTCGAAAGCACGCTGATAAGGCGGGAGGGAGGCGTTCCCGTCAACAGGAGCCGATGCGCCACGACATCTCGGCGCGCTCCTCCGGGGCCGAAAGCCTCACCTCTCGTCGGCGGCCGGCCGCCGATAGATCCTGCCCGACTTCATGACCCACACTACGCTCGCGGTGTTGTGGATGTCGGCGAGCGGATCGCCACGCAGCACGACCAGATCGGCGGCGTGTCCCGGCACGAGTGTTCCGGTGGACCCCGCGATCCCGATCGCCAGAGCCGCGTTCCGCCCGGCCGCGACCAGAGCCTCCGCAGGGCTCAGGCCACCCTCCTGCACGAGCGCTTCCATCTCCTTGTGGATGTCCGGAAGCGAATCCATGGACGGGGCCCCGATCGAGTCCGTGCCGGCCATGATCGTCACGCCGGCACGGTGGGCCGCGCGTGTGATCGCGGCCGCCATGCGCTCGCGGGCGTTGTCCTCCCCGTAGATGAAGAGCGTGGGCTCGAGAATCGTATGGCGCGCGCGCATCTCCTTGAACAGCGCGTCGAGCTCGGGGGAGTGCAGGTCGGGAATCCTTCCGGCCTCCGCCGCCGCCCGGGCAGCCTTCCGCTCGGCCGGGCTCAGCACGGAGCTCAGCATCCCTGCGTGCGAGATCGCGTCGGCCCCACCTCTCACCACGTCCATGGGGCGGGCCGGGTTCAGGTCGGCGTGCGCCCACACGCGCATCCCCTGGGCATGGGCCTCCCGGCTCAGGCCGAACACCTCGGCCGGCGTCAGCATCGCATAGAGCTTCAGGGCGGTCGCACCCGTGCCGTGTGCCTCGGCAACCACCTGAGCGAAGTCGGTCTCCGGCGTGATGGCGCGCATCCAGGGCACCTGGCCGGCGATTCGTCCGCGCGCCGAGCTGGCCGTACGCGGATCCTTGAAGAACGCCGGACCCGCCATGAGCGCCGCATAGTAGATGTTCGGGCTCTCGATCGAGCCCACGAGCGCATCCCTCGCCAGTCCCGCGAGGACGCGTGTGTCTCCGGCCATGTCTCGCACGGTGGTCACCCCACCGTAGAGCGCCGACCGAAGACGAAGCTTCGTCCGGCGTAGGTTGTCTTCCCCGTCCGGCTCCGTGGCCAGGTGGACGTGTCCGTCGATGATGCCGGGAACGACGGTGCGCCCGTGCAGGTCGATCACACGGGCGTCGGAGGGCAGCGGGCGGGCGCCGGTCCGGAAGACCTCGGTGACGCGCGCATTCCGGATGACGATCGTCATGTCGCTCCGCGCCGGCCCCCCGGTTCCGTCGAACAGGCGGGCGCCGACGAGCGCCTTCGGGGTCGAGTCGGGACCGGCGGCGGTGGGCGGGAACTGGGCGGCGGCCGGAGCGGCGATGGAGAGCAAGAGCAGGGTGGCGCCGGCGCGCGCGCGCCAGACACCTGCCCGGTCGGATCGAGGCATGGCGAGATCTCCTGATCGGAGTGAGACTCGCCAATGTAGGCGGGTGGGCCGGAGGCCGCAGGAGCCTCGCACCCCCCTCCCGATCCGCGCCGTGCGCCCTCCTTGCCGCCCCCCGCGCGCTCGTCTACCGTTGCTTCTGGCCCGCCGGGCCGCCGAACCTCATCGTCCCCGACACGATCCCGGAGCTGGTACCGTGCTCCTATCCCTGACCGTCCTGTCCCTGTCGCTCGCCACTCCCGTCGGGAGGCCGGCCGTCCACCGGGCTCCCACCGACTCGACGACCGCCGCCTACCGCGCGGTGGACCCGTTCCTCGGCACGGGCGGCGGCGGCCACACGTTTCCGGGTGCTACCGTGCCCTTCGGCATGGTGCAGCCGAGTCCCGACACACGGATCGTGAACTTCCACGAGAGCTACGCCTGGGCGGCGGGCTACCGGTACGATGACACTACGATCCGGGGATTCAGCCAGACGCACTTCTCCGGCACGGGCCATTCGGATCTGGGCGACTTCCTCCTGATGCCGATCTCGGGTGCGGTGAAGCTCGATCCCGGCACCGTGGAGCACCCAGACTCCGGATACCGCTCGCGCTTCAGCCATTCCACGGAAGAGGCGCAACCCGGTTACTACGCGGTCACGCTGTCCGACTACCATATCCGGGTCGAGCTCACGGCCACCCGCCGGGTCGCCGTGCACCGCTACACCTTCCCGGCCACCGAGCCCGCGCACGTTATCCTCGATCTGCGCACGAGCATCTACGACTATCCGGGCAAGGTGTCCTGGTCGAACCTGCGGGTCCGGCGCGACGGGACCGTCACGGGGTGCCGAGTCACCCGCGGCTGGGCACCGGGCCGCCATCTCTGCTTCGCCCTCCGGTTCTCCGATCGGATGACCGGCCACGAGCTCTACGACCGCGAGACCCACGTCCTCTACCACGGGTTCGCCCCACCGGCCAGCCATGATCCGACCGGACGCGCCGAGATCCAGGGCCGGGCGCTGGTGGGTGTATTCGATTTCGGCGCCCTGACGGCACCGCTCGTGGCCAAGATCGCCATCTCTCCCGTGAGCGAGGCCGGCGCAATCGCCAACCTCGACGCCGAGATGCCCGGCTGGGATTTCGATGCGGTCCGCGAGCGCGCCCGTGTGCGATGGGAGCAGGCGCTCGGGGCGTTCGACGTCGAAGCGCCGGATTCGACCCGCACGATGTTCTACACAGCGCTCTATCACACGCTCATCGCGCCGAACCTCGACATGGACGTGGACGGCCGCTACCGCGGCCCCGACAACGCGGTCCACACCGCGAAGGGCTTCGACTTCTTCTCGACCCTTTCGTTGTGGGACACGTACCGTGCCGAGCATCCCCTGCTGTCGCTCATCCAGCCTCCCGAGCGCACCGACGCCTTCGTCCGCTCGTTTCTGGCGTTCCAGCAGGAGAGTCCCTGGGGGATCCTTCCCGTCTGGTCGTTCCAGGGGCTCGAGACGTGGTGCATGATCGGCTACCACGCCGTGCCGGTCATCGCCGACGCCTACCTCAAGGGCATCCGCGGATACAATGCTGGCGAGGCGCTCGATGCGATGATCGCCAGCGCGACCTACGGCCCGTACGGCGGTCTCGACTGGTACATGAAGCTCGGGTACGTGCCGATCGACAAGGAGGTCGAGGGAGCCTCGAAGACCCTCGAGTACGCATTCGACGACTGGACGATCGCCCGCATGGCCCAGGCGATGGGCCGTGACAGCGTCGCCAAGCGGTTCTTCAAACGCGCCGAGAACTGGAGGAACGTCTTCGATCCGAAGACGGGCTTCGTACGCGCGCGCCTCGCCGACGGGAGCTTCCGCACGCCGTTCGACCCCGCTGCGGCGGGCTACAACAGCGACTACACCGAGGGCGACGCGTGGCAGTATTCCTGGTACGAGCCGCAGGACATCGGCGGCCTGACCCGGGCGCTCGGTGGAGACCGCAGGCTCGTGTCCAAGCTCGACAGCGTCTTCGACACGAAGGTGAACCCGAAGGAGTTCGCCAACGTCGAAGACATCTCCGGGCTCATCGGCTACTACGCCCAGGGCAACGAGCCCAGCCACCACATCGCGTATCTGTACGATTACGCGGGCGAGCCGTGGATGGCGCAGCACCGGCTTACGCAGATCGTCACGTCGCAGTACCACACGGGCCCCGCCGGCCTGTCCGGCAACGACGACGTGGGTCAGATGTCGGCGTGGCTCATCTTCACCTCGCTCGGGTTCTACCCGGTGGCGCCGGCCAGCAACGAGTATGTGATCGGACGTCCGTTCGTGAAGCGGGCGACACTGAACCTGCCCAACGGGAAGACGTTCACGGTGGTCGCCGACGGGCTGGATGCCTCGCATCCGTACGTGGGCTCCGTCTCGCTCGACGGCAAGAAGCTCGACCGGACCTACATCACACAGGAGGAGATCGAGCACGGCGGTGTGCTACACTTCAGGATGCAAGCGAAGCCGAACAAGCGATGGGCCACAGCGAAGAACGCGCGCCCGTACTCGTTGACGCCGTATTGAGGGGACATGCAGCACGCGCCCGATCGGAACGAGGCGTTCCGCCGATGAAGGCACGCCATGTGGTCATTCTGGCATCACGGCGCTCCGGCAGCACGGCGTTCTGGAGGCTTTTTCGCCGACTGCCCGGGCGTACCGCGTACGACGAGCCCTTCAACCCGCTGCTGAACAAGCTCCCCCGGGACAACCGCAACGCCACCCGGGGCGAGTTCATCGAGCTCTACAAGGCCGACCCGAAGGGCTTTCGCTCGCATTTCGCGCCGGTGACGCCGGACCAGGAGACGACCCCGGGGCTGACGGACGAACAGGGCGCGTACCTCGCATGGCTGCTCGCTCGAGGACCCGCCGTTCTCGACGTGACCCGCTGCCACGCGAAGATTCCGGATCTTCACGCGGTGGCCCCCGATGCCGCCTTCGTGCACCTGTATCGGCGACCGACGTCGTTTCTGACGTCCCACCTGATGCCTACGAACGGCCTTGGCAACCACCCCCTCCGTGAGTGGTGGCGTAGCCGGACGTTCTTCACCCGGACGTCGGGATTCAACAAGTGGCACCTGGAGGACCTGCTCGTCGGGAGCCCCGCCGACAGCACCCGACAGCTCCTGGAAGACCAGGGTGTCCGGGTGCCGAGCCCCGAAGCGCCGGCGGCGCTGCACCTGATGGCGTACTGGCTCGGCTGCTATCGCCTGGCGGAGCGAGAGGGTCGCAGGCTGTATGGGAGCCGGTTCGTCTCGGTGGACTTCGAAGCATTCTGCGAAGACCCGAAGCACGCTGCCGAGCCGGTCCGGCGGGTGCTGGGCGACGACGACGCCTCTCTGGACTTCTCCCACCTGAGAAGGCCGCGAACCGGCTTCCGTTCGGACGACCCGCGATGGAACAAGCTGGCGGAGGAGGCCGGCTTCACGAGCGAGGAGGCCGACCGGCTCCTCGGCTGACCCAGCAGCCGAGGAGCCCTCCCCTCAGTTCCCGTTCAGATTCTTGGTCCGTTCGATGGACTGGAGCGCCAGGAACTGGTCGCCCAGCCTGTCGAGCTGGTCGAGCAGGACCTCGAAAGCGTCGGCGTGGCCTTCCTCGTCACCCACGAGATCCTCGAAGATCTTTCGCGACGCGGCGTCGGCCTCGGCGCTGCACTCGTTGGCGAAGGCGTTGTAGTCGTGGACAGCGGCGCGCTCCATCTCCATCGCCTTCTCCAGCATGCCGCGCACGTCGTGGATCTGCTCCACGTCGTGGGATGCCTTCATCACGACCTTCCCCTTGAGGAAGAGGATCCGCTCTGCGAACTCCTCCACGTGCTGCATCTCGGCGATGGCCGTGCGCTTGAACAGGCCGGCCAGAAGGTCGTAGCCCTGATCGTCGCAGTGGAAGTGGAAATACAGGTACTGATGGACCGCCCACATCTCGTCGGCGAGGCCCCGGTTCAGCAGCTCGATACTCTTCTCGTGCATGCGTGCACTCCGTAAATGGAGGGAGCGGGCAGGAGAATACGGCGGCGCCGGGGCAGGGCGTGCGTCGCCCGCCCAAACATAATGGATCGCTTCGGCCGACACCGGCCGACGAGGACGACGGATCCGTAGGGCCCGTCGGCGTCAGCGCAGCATCGCCTCCGGCATACGCACCGCCACGACCCGCCCCTCCGCCGTGACCTTCCCCTCGGCCTCCACGGTGATGCGGGTCACGACCTTCCTGTTCCCCTTCTCCTCTCCGGCGTCCTCCACGACCCCCCGCACCGTGAGCGTAGGCCCGAGCGGCGTAGGCGCACGGTAGTCGACATGAAGCGACGCGGTCACGTACCGCGGTGCGCTCTCACCCTCGGGCACGGCGTCTTCACCCAGGCGATAGCCGGCGGCTCTCGCCGCGACCGCCGCGGCCGTTCCGGTGCCGTGGCAATCGATGAGCGACGCGATGAGCCCCCCGTACACGTACCCGGGGATGGCCGTGTGATACGGCTCCGGCGTGAAGTGGGCGACGGTCTCGTCACCCTCCCAGCGGCTCTTGAGCTGGTGGCCGTGCTCGTTGAGCCGGCCGCACCCGTAGCAGTGCGCGACGTCGTCGGGATACGCGTCCTGGAACGCGGGGGAGACCGGGCTCATGGCGACTCCGAGTTGGAAGATGGAAGGGACTCCTTCCTCGACACCGCGAAGCACTCGGCGTAGCCCATCACCGCACGCCCGGTGATGCGCACGACCCGCTCCCGATCGGTGACTCCCGGGCTGCTCCCGCCCCGGAAGGAGAAGTAGCCGAGCAGCGCGCGTCCGTCGCTCTCGACACGGACGTCCGTCGGAAGCAGGATCCGCACGTATCCCATGACCGAGCGCACGTCGACCACCGTGACGCCCGGCTCGAAATCCGCCCGCCGCATATCCAGCTCCACGTAGCCCATCACCGACTTCACGGACATGCGACGCGGAACCGGACCCGCGACTACCGCCTCATGACCCGAAAGGACGGCCTTGATGCGGCGTGGGGCCGGAGCCAACGAGGTCTTGGAAGCGTGCTTGGCGGCCGCCGTCGCCGCGGCCCTCGTTTCCGCCGTCCGCGCCACCGGGAGGTTGGCCGTCAGCGCCTCGAGCTCCGCGAGCGTGGTCGCCCGGTAGGCGCGGTCGAGCCGCTCTTCCAACTCGTCTTCCGTGAGCTGGTCCTCCGCGTAGCCACGCGTGAGCGCTTCGACCGCCCGCTCCCGCGCGGACGGTGGGATCGCCGGCCCCGGGCGTGACAGCGTGTCGCCCGCCTCGTTCATCGAAGGGCCTCCAAACGTGCCCGGTAAGGATTCCTTACTTCCTTACTTCCTTACTCGCCTGCTGTGCCGCACCGGAAGCCCGCAGACCATCGCGTCACCCGGCCTTCACC
>JBJKRT010000080.1:0-27079 GCA_046704545.1 Longimicrobiales bacterium | reverse complement strand
GCGCTCGGGATCGTCGGGGGCGAAGCGGCGCGGCGCCTGCTCGGCGTGGCGATCGGTGGCGACGGGGCGACGCGGCCCGCGCCGCCCCTATTCGAGCCGGCCGCGTTGAGGCGCTACCTGGACGGAGATCATCTCGAGCTGCGTGACCGGGTCCTCGAGCTCATGGCCCGGCCGCCGCTTCGCATCCCGCCGGGCCTGCCGCGCGCGGCGTACCGGGAGCGCGTCCTGGAGGCCGTACGCTACCTGGCGGAGCGGGGGTACGGCTCGCTCGCATTCCCGCCCGAGCTGGGAGGAGGTGGCGACTCCTACGCGGCGATCGCGACGTTCGAGACCCACGCCTTCGGCGATCTTAGCCTCGTGGTCAAGTTCGGCGTCCAGTTCGGCCTCTTCGGTGGAAGCATCCTCCAGCTGGGAACGGAGCGGCACCATCACGCGCTCCTCGAGCGCGTTGCGCGCATGGAGCTTCCGGGCTGCTACGCGATGACCGAAACGGCGCACGGCTCGAACGTCCGGGAGCTCGAGACCGCCGCCACCTACGACCCGGACACCGACGAGCTCGTGATCGACACGCCGCGGGAAGAGGCCGGCAAGGACTGGATCGGCAACGCGGCGAGCCACGGCCGCATGGCAACGGTGTTCGCGCGGCTTCTCGTCGACGGGACCGACCACGGGATCCATGCGGTGCTCGTGCCGCTGCGTGACGAGGGCGGAGCGACCCTGCCGGGAATCCGTATCGAGGATCGTGGCGCCAAGGAGGGGCTCAACGGCGTCGACAACGGACACATCTGGTTCGACCACGTGCGGGTGCCGAGGAACAACCTTCTCGACCGTTTTGCGTCGATCGATGAGGAAGGACGCTATCGGAGCCCGATCCCGAGCCCGGGGAGGCGGTTCTTCACGATGCTCGCGACGCTGGTGGCCGGCCGGATCAGCGTCGCGGCGGCTTCGGTGAGCGCGGCAAAGGTCGGGCTCACGGTGGCGGTCCGCTACGCGTCCGAGCGCCGCCAGTTCGGCCCGGAGGGCGGGCGCGAAGTCCCGATCCTCGACTACCCGATGCTGCAACGGGCGCTCCTGCCTCCGCTGGCCACCACGCTGGGGCTCCACTTCGCCGTACGCTCGCTGATCCGGCGCTATGCGACCCGGGGGCCGAGCGGCGACGCCGAGCTCGAGGTGTTGGCCGCGGGACTCAAGGCCTACGCGTCCGCGCATTGCGTCCGCACGCTGCAGGCGTGCCGCGAAGCGTGCGGCGGCGAGGGGTACGCGGGCGCGAACCGGCTGGCCGCGCTGAAGGCCGACACCGACGTGTTCACCACGTTCGAGGGCGCCAACCTGGTGCTCCTACAGCTCGTCGCGAAGGGGCTCCTGTCACGCTTTCGTCACCAGATGGGCGACCTGAAGCTCTGGACCATGGTCCGCTACCTCGCGGACCGCGCCGGCACGACGCTGGCCGAGCTCAACCCCCTCGTCACGCGCCGCACCGAAGAGAGCCACCTGCGCGATCCCGTCTTTCACCACGCGGCGTTCGCCTACCGCGAGGAGCGCCTGTTGCGCTCGGTGGCTCGACGCCTGAAAGCCCGCATCGACCGCGGCATGGACTCGCACCAGGCGGTGAACGAGTGCCAGGACCATCTGGTCGCGCTGGCCGAAGCCCACGTGGAGCGCGTGATTCTCGACGCGTTCCAGGAAGGCGTGCTGCACGCCCCCACACCCGGACTTTCCGAAGCGCTCGCCACGCAGGCCGCCCTCTACGCCCTCACGCGCATGGAGGAGCATCGTGCGTGGTATCTGGAAGCCGGATACGTCGAAGCGGCGAAATCGCGAGCCCTTCGGGCGCAGGTCAACGCCTTGTGCGCCGAGGCGCGTCGCGACGCGCTCTTCCTGGTCGACGCGTTCGGGATTCCGGACGACGTGCTCGACGCCCCGATCGCGGCCGCCCGGAAGAGCACACGCGATTGAGGGTTTCGGTGGGCAACGCAGGCATCCCGCGCGTCTCCGCGAATCCGGCGCAGGAAACACTTGTTTTTTCCCCCGAGGACGGGACATCTTGGAACTTGAACGCCGAACGGCCGGCGCGCCCGGCCATGTACCGTGTCGGAGGAAGAACCGATGGTTCGCAAGAGCCTGCTGGCCGTCCTGCTTCTCGCAATCGCGACGCCGCTCACCGCCCAGGAGAGCTATACCTGGACGTCGAAGCGCGCTGACGCCATCGCCCCCGGCGGCGTCCATGACGCTCATATCCTGAACAAGGGGCAGCTCGAGATCTCGTACCGCTTCGAGGACCTGCACTACAAGGGCCTCTGGTACCAGCAGGACTCGCTCTCCCTGTCGACCGCGCTGGGCTACTACCGGCAGGTTCCGCTCACGCTCAGCAATGCGACCCATTACGTGAACCTGGGGTTCGGCCTGTCGGACAACTTCACGCTGGAGGCCAGCGCCAGGTATTCGTCACGGACGCGTGAGCAGGCCATCAGCGACTCGGTGTTCTACACCACCAACGCCAAGGACCTGGAAGACGTCCGGCTCACCGGCCTCTATCGCTTCTACAACGACAACGGCTACGAAGGTCATCTGCAATTCGGCGTGCTCCTGCCCACCGGCAAACCCGACATCAACGGGCGGACCCCGTTCACGCCCTCCGTGGAGGTTCTGCCCTACGACATGCAGATCCGGCCCGGAACGTTCGCCCTGCTGCCGGGGATGACGGCCCAGGCCCAGAACGGAATGGGCTCGGTGGGCGCGCAGGTACGGGGCGTCTTCTACGTGGGGATGAACTCCGAGGGCTACCGCCTGGGCAATCGGGTCGAAGCGACCGGGTGGGCGGCGCTCAAGCTCAGCGACGACTTCAGCGTGTCCATGCGCGTCGACTGGCAACACTGGGGTCATCTGCACGGGCAGAACCCGAACCTCGACCCGAAGAACGATCCCACGAACGATGCGTACTTCCTCGGCGGCCAGCGGCTGGACCTGCCGATCGGCATCAACTTCTACATGCCGAAGAAGTCACCCCTCGCCGGTCAGCGGATCACGGTGGAGATGGTGCCGCCTGTCTACCGGAAGTACAACGGGCCGCAGCTCGGGCTGAACTGGGGATTGCATCTCGGATGGCAGATGGACACCTCGTTCTGAGGGGTCCATCCTCCGCCACCGGCGCTCAGCCGACGACAGCCACGAGGTGATAGCGCTTCTTGCCCTTCCGTAGGACCAGGAAGCGGCCCTCGACCGTGTCGTCCAGGGTGACTCGCTGCATCGGGTCGCCCGCGCGCCGGTTGTTGATGTAGACGCCGCCCCCTTCGATCGAGCGACGCGCATCGCCGCGAGAACTCGCCACCTCGGCCTCCACCAGCAGGTCGACGAGGGACTTCCCTTCCCCCGAGAGCTCCCCGCGAGCGACATCCGAGGAAGGCACGTCGGCGAAGATGTCGGCGATCTGCTCGGCCGCCAGCCCGCCGAGCTCACCGCCGAACAGCGCCTCGGTGGCCTGCCTGGCCTTGGCCAGCCCGTCCTCGCCGTGGACCCGGAGCGTCACGTCCTCGGCCAAGGCCTGCTGCGCGGCCCTCCGGTGCGGCTCGTCGCGCACGGCCTCCTCCAGGGCTTCGATCTCCTCGCGGCCCTTGAGGGTGAAGAACTTCAGGTAGCGCACGACATCCGTATCGTCGGCGTTGATCCAGAACTGGAAGAAGCGGTAGGGGGAGGTCAATGCCGGATCCAGCCAGACATTGCCGGCCTCCGTCTTGCCGAACTTCGTGCCTGAGTCGTTGGTCACGAGCGGAAAGACCGCGCCGAACGCCCGGGCACCTTCCATGCGTCGCACCAGGTCGATGCCGGCCGTGATGTTGCCCCACTGGTCGCTCCCGCCCATCTGGACGGTGCACTCCTCGCGACGGAAGAGCTCCAGGAAGTCGTAGGACTGGAGGAGGGCGTATGTGAACTCCGTGTAGGACAGGCCCGTCTCCTCGTTCTCGAGGCGGCGGCGCACCGACTCCTTGGCCATGAGCTGGTTCACGGAGAAGTGCTTGCCCACGTCCCTGAGGAAATCCACGAGCGAAAGCCCGTCCAGCCAGTCGATGTTGTTTCGCATGCGCGCCGGATTGGACTTCGCGTCGAAGTCCAGAAAGCGCTCGAGCTGGGAGCGGAGCCCCTTCGCGTTCTCGGCGACCTGCTCGCGATCGAGGAGCTGCCGCTCCTGCGTCTTGCCCGACGGATCGCCGATCAGCCCCGTTCCACCCCCCACGAGCGCGATGGGCGTATGACCCGCACGCTGGAGGTGCACGAGGCCCATGATCGGCAACAAGCTACCCACGTGCAGGCTCGCGGCCGTGGGGTCGAAACCGATGTACGCGGTGCGCGGGGCACCGGCCAGATGATCGGCAGCGCCCTCGGTGGCATCGGCGAGCATGCCGCGCCATACGAATTCGTCGAGTACGGAGCTCATGGGGTCGAAGGGTAGCGGGGGGCGGGCGACGGTCAAGGGCGCGGACGGAACCTCACCCCGGGAGCCACCCATATAATAAGGTGTGTGCGCCGGCGCGCACGATCGAACAGGACCCTCTCGGGGAGGTCACCATGGCGGAGTTTACACATCGCCTCCCTCATCAACCCTGGTCGAAACCCAGCAGGAATGAGCAGCAGTATTTCCACCGGCTGGAATTCCAGGAGCGGATGGCGGCGGCTCGAGAACGGGAACGTGAGCGCGACGCATCGGAGCGTCAGCAGCTCTTCGAACAGCATCGCGATCGCTGTCCCAAGTGCGGAAGTCCCCTCGAGTCGGTCACGCTCGAGGACGGACGCGCCGATCAGTGCCCGAACTGCCTGGGGGTCTGGCTCGACCATGAAACGTTCGATCGTCTGACGCAGCCCGAGGAGCGGAGCAACTACCTGACCGACACGCTCCGCGAAGTGCTCCTCCAGTACTCCACGGGCAAGATCTCCGTGAAGGACTAGCGGGTCGAGCAGGTCGGAGGCGACCCGGCCTACGATCCGGGCCCGCCTCCCTCGATCCGCTTCATCCGCTCCTGGACCATCCGGGACTGCCGGAACCGCTCGGGCAGCGCATCCAGCGCGGCCCGGGCGGAATCCGGCTTCCCGAGCATCTGGTACGACGCGGCCCTCGACAGCGCGACGCCGAACCGGGTGCGCAGGTCGCGCGGCCCGACCTCGATCGAGTCCAGTGCCGCGAGCGCCGCCCTCGGGTCCTTGCGATCCTCGAGCAGCGACTCCACCCACAGCAGCCGCACCTGAGCCGAGTCGGGCTCGAGTCGAAGCATCTCCCTGACGAGCCGGGCCGCGCCGTCGTGGTCGCCGTTCTTGCGGTCGACCCGCGACTGATCGTAGAGCCCCGCGATGAGCAGACGCTGCACGTCGTCGGGATTTCCCCGCCTCATCCCGACGCCGCCCGCATAGTTGAAGACGACGTCTCCCCCCTTCTGCGCGGCCTCGAAGAGGACGATGGCCCCGAACGCCCACGTGATTCCCACGAGCACCCTCATGATCACGATGGCGAAGCGGATCGGCGACGGATCGGGCGCACCCGATTCCCCGACCCCCACGTCCATCAACGAACGTCCAGGAGCCCTCGCCTTCCATGCCAGCCCCAGGGCCACCAACTCGAGCAGCAGCACGCCCGTGAAGATGCTACGGGTATCCTCGCCGAGCTCCTCGTGCCTGTGGACGGCGGCCGCCGCACCCGGAATCCGCTCGGCCAGCTCGTGTGCCTCCCTGCCCGAACGGACCGCGGCCCACGCGCCCACGGTGGCCACGATGAGCAGAATCGTGCCGGTGAGTCGCAGCGCGCGAAACCTCGGCACGAATGCGAGCCAGTAGAGCGGGAGCCCCAGGACCCCGCCCACTACCACGAAGTGGACGATCTGGGGATGAAAGGAACCGATATCCGGCATGGGCGGGCTCCGCGATCGGGAGGATTGTCCGGGCCAACCTAATGCGCCCGCCCGCGGATGACTACGACGGTCTCCGGTTCGCCACGACCGCGCCTCGAGCGCGCCTTCGCGAGCTGTGGCGCTCTGTTGACACGGTTTTCCGTTACTGGCACACTTGTATCGTATTCCAACTTAATATGACTAAGTGTCATATGACTACTACTGCCCACATCGGCGCCGGGCCGAAGGATCGGTCCGAGCGTCACCTGCCTCCTGTGCAAGGGCCTGCCCGGGCCCGCGCGATGAGCCGCGCGGGGCGTGGCATGTCTGGGAGAGGTGTAGACGGGGTAGGATGCTATCCCGAGCTCGACGGGCCGCTGGATGCCAACCTCCCCAGGCGATGGAACTCGATGCCTTCGCGGCGCAGGAGCCTGCGGACCCATTCGTCGCTCACCGGCGGCAGGAGTCCGTGCTTCCGGCAGTACGTAGCCAGCTTCGATACGGACCAGCGCTTGAACGGGAGTCCGTGCTCACCTGGATGGGAGCGCGCGACCTCGACCAGGTCCCTCAATTGTCCCGGCTCGATCATGGGTGGGCGGCCCTTCGGATTGGGCACCCGCTCGAACGTGCGGAACCCGCTCTGGTTGAACCGTCGGATCCAATGGTACACCACCGTGAAGTGGCAACCGGTCCGCTCCGCCGCCTCGAGAGGATCCCGGCCTCGCCGGATCTCTTCGATTACGCGGTACCGCTGGTGTATGCGGGCGCTCAAGGAGAGGTCCTTGAGCTTGGCCCGCAGCGTTCGCCTCTCGTCGTGGGTGAGGCGTCGCAGCCGCACACGGGAGGACATCGCGGTTTCTCCTGGGACCTTGGGGGATAACCGCAAGCATGATATGCCGGCAACTAAGTTGCTGCAAGGATAAATCGGGCGTGCGCCGTGGAGACCGGCGTGCGCTCTTTTCAGTTGCGAGCCCGAATGGGCCGCAACGGACCCAGTCCCAGGAGGCAGTTATGAAGCGTTCCGCTACGGCAGGGACCTTGCTTCTGGCCGTCCTGTTGGCGTTTCCGTCGCTGGTTTCAGCACAGGCGATGCGAACGATCACAGGACACGTGACGGCCGAAGGAGCAAGCAGCCCCCCCGCTGGTGTCCAGGTTCAGGTGAAGGGCACCAACCTCGGTACCCTCACCGACGCCAAGGGCAACTTCACGCTCCAGGCGCCATCGAGCGCTACCACCCTGGTCATCACGTACATCGGCTACAAGACGACCGAGGTACCGATCCAGGGGCACGTGGAAGTGACGCTGAAGCAGCAGGCGATCGGCCTGCAAGGCCTGGTGGTTACCGCACTCGGCATTCAGCGTGAGAAGAAGACGCTCGGCTATTCGGTCGAGGACGTCTCCGGCAAGCAGCTCAGCCAGGTGCCGACCCCGAACGTGATCAACACGCTTCAGGGGCAGGTGGCCGGCGTGCACATCACCAACGCTGGCGTCACGGGCGGCAGCTCGCGGATCGTCATCCGCGGCGCGAGCTCGATCACCGGCAACAACCAGCCGCTGTTCATCGTCGACGGCACCCCCGTCAGCAACGCCGACTACGGCAGCGTAAGCCCCAACAGCT
This sequence comes from Longimicrobiales bacterium, assembly GCA_046704545.1. Lineage (GTDB taxonomy): Bacteria > Gemmatimonadota > Gemmatimonadetes > Longimicrobiales > Gaopeijiaceae > SZUA-318. The sequence continues at coordinate 19,588 of JBJKRT010000080.1, read as the reverse complement.
ACGCGGGTATCGACTGGGGCAACGCCCTCAGCAACCTGGATCCGAACAACATCCAGTCGATCAGCGTGTTGAAGGGCCCGAACGCGGCGGCCCTGTACGGGTCTCGAGCGGCGAACGGCGCCATCGTCATCACGACGAAGTCGGCCCAGCCGGGCTCGAACTACGGAATCACGGCGACCACGTCTCTGACCTTCCAGTCGCCGCTGAAGCTCCCGAACTACCAGAACTCCTACGGGCAGGGCTGGTACGGGAACTTCCAGTGGGTGAACGGATCCGGCGGCGGCACGTGGGACGGCGTGGACGAGAGCTGGGGCCCGGCGCTGAACGGCCAGCCCATCGATCAGTTCACGGGCAAGCAGATGCCGTTCCTTCCGCACCCGAACAACGTCCGCGACTACTGGAAGACGGGCTCGAACTGGAACACGAACGTCGCTGTGGGCCGTTCGACGCAGAACTCCAACATCCGTCTGTCCATCACGCACGGCGACATCCTGAGCATGGCGCCCGGCTACTCGATCCTGCGCAACAACGTCGAGCTGAAGGGCGGCGCGGCGATCACGCCGAAGCTGCACGCGCACGCCGAGATCACGTACATGGAGGAGAACGACCACAACCGCACGGGTACCGGCTACAACGAGAGCAACCCGATGCAGGGCTTCACGTGGTTCGGTCGCCAGGTCGACATCAATGCGTTGCGTCCGTACGTCTGCAACGGCAGCGAGCCGACGCCGTGCACGATCGGCCAGGAGTACAACTGGAACTACAACTACCACGACAACCCGTTCTGGATGCAGTTCATCGACGGATCGGGCGCCCAGCGTAACCGTGACATCGGTAACGTGAGCGTGGACTACCAGGTCAACGACTGGATCTCGGTCACGGGTAAGGTCGCCCGGGACTGGTACCGTTGGCAGCAGCACCAGCAGAACGAGATCGGCACGGTGGGTGCGCGCTGGCCCGTGAAGGGTGGGTTCAGCGACAACACCATCTACAACAACGAGACGAACTACAGCCTGCTGGCGACGGCGACGCGTCAGCTCACGCCGTCGATCCTCATGGACGCGAACGTCGGCGCCAACACCCGTAAGGACGACTACGTGGACGGAAGCGTCGACGTCTACGGGCTGACGGTTCCCGGCATCTACAACATCAGCAACGCGTCGGGCACGCCGACCACGTCGGACTATCAGTCTCACAAGGAAGTCCGGAGCCTCTACGGCTCGCTGACCCTGAACTACAAGGGTTGGTGGAACGTGGACCTGACGGGCCGTAACGACTGGTCCTCCACGCTGCCTCCGGGGCATCAGTCGTTCTTCTATCCGTCGATCTCATCGGCGTTCATCTTCACGGACGCGCTGGGCATGAACTCGAGCTTCCTGAGCTCGGGTAAGATCCGCGCGAGCTGGACGCGTGTCGGTAACGACACCGGTCCTTATCAGCTCGCCGCGACGCTCGGCTCGATGAAGCCGTGGGGTGGCAGCGCACCGATGTTCTACGTGCCCAATCAGCTCCCGAACGCCAACCTGAAGCCCGAGCAGACGACGGCGTGGTCCGTCGGCACCGACCTCGGCTTCTTCAACGAGCGCGCCGGGTTCGTGCTGACGTACTACGACAACATCACGCGCGACCAGATCATGCCGGTCGACGTCTCCGCGGCGAGCGGTTACACGAGCGAAGTGCTCAACGCCGGTGAGGTGTCGAACAAGGGCATCGAGCTGTTGCTCCGTGCCACGCCCATCAAGATGGACAATGGGTTCCGTTGGGACGTGACGGTCAACTGGTCGAAGAACAACTCCAAGATCGACAACCTCTACGGTGACCTGCAGACGCTGGTGCTGGGCGGCCAGTGGAGCCTGAACATCGAGGCGCGCAAGGGCTATCCGTACGGCGCGATGTTCGCCAACGACGTGCTGCGCTGCGACCAGGCGGAGATGGACGCGGGTGCGTGCACGAGCGCCCAGAAGGGCATGCTCCTCCTGAGCAACTCGGGCCTGCCGCAGACCAATCCGGTACGGACGGTGGTCGGCAACTACAACCCGAAGTGGAACGGTGGCATCGAGAACCGCTTCAGCTACGGGCCGTGGGACCTGAGCGTACTGTTCGACGGCCAGAGTGGCGGTAACGTCTTCTCCGTCACCAACTGGTTCGGCACGCAGGCCGGTGTCCTCGCCAGCACCATGCGGGGTCGCACCACGAGCGAGTCGGCACCGGGCATCGTCGTCAAGGGCGTGCTGCCCGACGGCTCCATCAACGGCGTCGACAAGAACATCTCCGTCACGTCGATGGACTACTTCCACAACTGGTGGGGCAAGCAGTCTCTGGCCGTGCAGGACGCGAGCTATCTGAAGCTCCGCGAGATGCGCCTGGGCTACAACCTCCCGCGGTCTCTCATGAGCCGTATCGGGTTCTCGAGCGGCACCATCGCGCTCGTCGGCCGCAACCTGTTCCTGTGGACGAAGGCGCACAACATCGATCCAGAGACGGCCTACAACTCGGGCAACGTCCAGGGTATCGAGTCGGGTCAGTTCCCGTCGGCACGTAGCTACGGGTTCTCCCTCTCGATCCGGCCGTAACGACGACACGGGAGAATACAAGATGAATAGACACATCCTGACCCGTGGCGCCGCCGTGGTCGCCCTTGTGCTCAGTATGAGCGCGTGCGACCAGGGCCTCACGGCAGTCAATCAGAACCCGAACGCGCCGACGAACGTGTCGGCGCAGTACATCCTGCCAACCGTCCTGGAGCGCGTGGTCAGCTTCGTCGCCATGCCGTTCGGCACGCTCTGGTTCGACTGGGCACAGCAGACCTCTCAGATCCAGTACCCGACGGAGACCGTCGGTGAGGTCCGGGCCGGTTCGGTGAACGGCACCTGGCAGGGCATCTACGCCTCGGACCTGAAGAACATCCAGACGGTCATCAACAAGGGTAAGGCCCAGGGACACGCCAACGTCCAGGCCGTCGGCATGATCTGGAGAGCCTATACGTTCGACCAGGCGACGGACATGTGGGGAGACATCCCCTACTCCGAGGCCATCCAGGGCTCGAGCAACATCACGCCGAAGTACGACTCGCAGAAGGACGTCTACGCCGGAATGTTCAAGACCCTCACGACGGCCGAGGGCATGCTTGGCGCGACCGACCCGGGCGACGACTTCGGTAATGGCGACCTCTTCTACAACAACGACTGGTCGGAGTGGAAGAAGTTCGACAACTCCCTCCGGATGCGCCTGGCCATGCGCCTGTCCGAGGTGGATCCCGCAACCGCGAAGAGCGAGTTCCTCGCGGCGTACCAGGCGGGACCGTTCACCAGCAACGCGGACAACGCCCAGCTTCCCTGGGCGGGCGGCAACGACTACGGCAATCCGTGGTGGGAGAACTGCATCTGCGGTAACGGTGGACGCGACGACAACGGCGTGAGCAAGACGCTGGTCGACACGCTGCTGTCGCTCAACGATCCGCGCCTCAAGTTCTACGCGGAGCCGACCACGAACCCCAAGGGCATCAAGGACGGAACGTTCGACGGACAGCCCTACCTGGGTCGGACGAACGGCAAGATCGCGGAGGACTACCCGTACGGTTACTACTCCAGGATCGGCAACTACTGGAGGGCGAACGGAGAGACGACGCCGTCGATCGTGATGGACTACTCCGAGGTGCTGTTCCTCGAGGCCGAAGCAGCCTGGAGAGGGTGGATTCCCGGGGATCCCGGCGCCCTCTACAAGCAGGCCATCCAGGCGGCGATGGACATGTACACGGCCACCGGCTATCCGACCGCGCCGACCGCGGCGGAGACCGCCGCCTACCTGCAGAACCCGAAGGTGGTCTACCAGGGTGGGCAGGCCGGCTTCGACCAGATCCAGCTGCAGAAGTGGATCAGCCTCTACATGGTCGGCCAGGAAGCGTGGTCCAACTGGCGCCGGGTGCGCATCCCGGACCTGAAGCCGGGCCCCGGTATCGTCAAGGACATCGGCGGCATCACCATCATCCCGGTGCGCATGCCATACCCGAGCGACGAGCAGTCGCTCAACGATGCCAACCTCAAGGCCGCCGTCGCGGCCCAGGGCGGCGGGCTCTCACTCGTCACGAACATGTGGTGGGACGTCAACAAGAACTGACGAGAGCTCGGAGCCTAGAAGGCTCCATCAAGTGAAGGACGCGCCCCCCGGAGGCTTCGCCTCCGGGGGGCGCTTTTCGTTGCTCCAGACAGGTTCGACACAGCCCCTCCAACACCCCGCAAAGCCCTACGCTTCAAAGGTTTTAGTGGTCCATTGACACGGTCGATCACGCCCTAGAGCATTACGGGTGACCCTCCTGATCCCGGGACTCTGTTCCTGCCCATCCCGGACCCAACACACACGATAGCCCAGAGAGCAAGGGAGCCTTCAAACGGTCCCTGACCTTCACCGAGGAGCGCCTCTCACCAGGCCTCCGAACGGTCTCTTCGAATATGGCACGTACCGACCCACCGGTGCGTGCCTGTTGTGGTTGCGTGCCCACCCGGGCCGCAACGGACCCAATCCCAGGAGGTATCCATGAAGCGTCCCGCTACAGCAGCGGCCTTGCTTCTGGCCGTCCTGTTGGCGTTCCCATCGTTTGCGTTCGCGCAGGCGATGCGGACGATCACAGGGCATGTGACGGCCCAGGGAGCGAGCCAACCGCCTGCCGGCGTCCAGGTGCAGGTGAAGGGCACGAACCTCGGTACCCTCACGGACGGCAAGGGCAACTTCACGGTCCAGGCGCCGGCCGACGCCACGACCCTCGTCTTCACGTACATCGGCTACAAGACCACCGAGGTCCCGATCCAGGGACACGTCGAGGTGACCCTGACCCAGGAAGCGATCGGTCTGCAGGGTCTGGTGGTGACCGCGCTCGGCATCCAGCGTGAGAAGAAGACGCTGGGCTACTCGGTCCAGGACGTGACGAGCTCCCAGGTCACGGCGGTGCCGACCACGAACGTGGTCAACACGCTGCAAGGCCAGGTGGCCGGCGTGCACATCACGGACGGCGGTGTGACGGGCGGAAGCTCGCGCATCGTGATCCGCGGCGAGAGCTCGATCACGGGCCAGAATCAGCCGCTGTTCATCATCGACGGTGTCCCGGTCGACAACAGCGACTACGGCAGCAACGGCCCCAGCAGCTACTCGGGCGTGGACTTCGGCAACTCGATCTCCGATCTGGACCCGAACAACATCGCCTCGATCAGCGTGCTGAAAGGCCCGAACGCCGCGGCTCTGTACGGCTCGCGCGCGGCGAACGGCGCGATCGTGATCACGACGAAGACGGCGCGGCCGGGCGCGAACTACGGCATCAGCGCGACGTCGTCGCTCACCTTCTCTTCGCCCCTCAAGCTACCCAACTACCAGAACGGGTACGGGCAGGGCTGGTACGGAAACTTCCAGTGGGTGGACGGAAGTGGCGGCGGTACGTGGGACGGCGTGGACGAGAGCTGGGGCCCGGCGTTGAACGGCCAGCCGATCGACCAGTTCACGGGCAAGCAGATGCCGTTCGTCGCACAGCCGAACAACGTGCGCGACTACTGGAAGACCGGCTCGAACTGGACCACGAACGTCGCGGTGGAGCGTGCGACGGAGAACGCGAGGGTCCGGATGTCGATCACACACGGCGACATCCTGAGCATCGCGCCCGGCTATTCGCTCCTGCGCAACAACGTGTCACTGAAGGGCAGCACGGCAATCACGAAGAGGCTGCACGCGAACGCCGAGATCACGTATCTGGAGCAGAAGGACCAGAACCGCACGGGCAACGGCTACAACGAAAGCAACCCGATGCAGGGCTTCACGTGGTTCGGCCGTCAGGTCGACATCAACGCGCTGCGTGCCTATCGCTGCAACGGGACCGAGCCGACACCCTGCGTGGTGGGCCAGGAGTACAACTGGAACTACAACTACCACGACAACCCGTTCTGGATGCAGTTCGTCAACGGGGCGTCCGCCCAACGCAACCGGAACATCGGCAGCATCGGCGCGGACTACCAGGTCAACGACTGGATTACCGTCAGCGGCAAGCTCGCCAAGGACTGGTATCGCTGGCGTCAGCACCAGCAGAACGAGGTGGGAACGGTCGGTGCGCGGTGGGCCGTCAAAGGCGGATTCGAGGACCGCGACATCTACAACAGCGAGACGAACTACAGCCTGATGGCGACGGCGACACGCCAGCTCACGTCGGCGATCCTGATGGACCTGAATGTCGGCGCCAACACGCGCAAGAACGACTACGTCCTCGGTGACGTGACGGTCTACGGGCTGACGGTACCCGGGATCTACAACGTCAGCAACGCGTCGTCGACGCCGACCACGACGGACTACACGGAGCAGAAGGAGGTGCGCAGCGTCTACGGCTCGCTCTCCCTCAACTACAAGGGCTGGTGGAACGTGGACCTGACCGGCCGCAACGACTGGTCGTCGACGCTTCCCGCAGGCAAGAACTCGTTCTTCTATCCGTCGATCTCGTCGGCGTTCGTGTTCACCGACGCGCTGGGGATGAACTCGAGCCTCCTGAGCTCGGGCAAGATCCGGGCGAGTTGGACGCGCGTCGGCAACGACACCAACCCCTACCAGCTCGCTGCGACGATGAGCGCGCTGCAGCCCTGGGGCGGCAGCGCTCCGATGTTCATCATCCCCGGCACGCTCCCGAATGCCAACCTGAAGCCCGAAGAGACCACGGCGTGGGAAGTCGGGACGGACCTCGGCTTCTTCGACGAGCGTCTCGGCTTCGTGCTGACGTATTACGACAACGTCACGCGTAACCAGATCATGAACGTCAACGTCTCGGGCGCCAGTGGATACACGGCCGAGACGCTCAACGCGGGTCAGGTGTCGAACAGGGGCATCGAGCTGATGCTTCGCACCACGCCGATCAAGATGGACAACGGCTTCCGGTGGGACCTGACCGTCAACTGGTCGAAGAACACCTCGAAGGTCGACCAGCTCTACGGTGACCTGCAGACGCTCGTACTCGGTGGTCAGTGGAACCTGAACATCGAGGCGCGCAAGGGCGAGCCGTACGGAGCCATGTACGGCGATGCCGTGCTCAAGTGCGACGACGCCCAGATCACGGACGGTGCATGCACGAGCGCACAGAAGGGCCTGCCGATCCTGAACAGCGTCGGCCTGCCCCAGAAGGACCCGACGCGCAGAGTCGTCGGCAACTACAACCCGAAGTGGAACGGCGGCGTCCAGAGCCGCTTCAGCTACGGGCCGTGGGACCTGAGCGTTCTGGTCGACGGCCAGAGCGGCGGCAATGTATTCTCGGTGACCGAGTGGTTCGGCACCCAGGCGGGCGTGCTCGCGCGTACCATGAACGGTCGCCAGACGAGCGAGGACGCTCCGGGGATCGTCGTGAAGGGCGTGCTGCCCGACGGGTCGGTGAACGGCGTCGACAGGACCGTGACGGCCACGGCGATGGACTACTACCACAACTGGTGGAGCGCGAATTCCTACGCCGTCGACGATGCGACCTACATGAAGCTCCGCGAGGTGCGACTCGGATACAAGCTTCCGAGGTCGGTCATCAATCGCATCGGCTTCTCGAGCGGCGACATCGCGCTGGTCGGCCACAACCTGCTGCTGTGGACCAAGGCTCCGAACATCGATCCGGAGACGGCCTACAACTCGGGCAACGTTCAGGGAATCGAGTCCGGCCAGTTCCCGTCGGTGCGTAGCTACGGGTTCTCGGTCTCGATCCGGCCCTGACGACACGGAGAGCACAACGATGAACAGACACATACTCGCCCGTGGCGCCGCAGTGGCCGGACTCGTGCTGGCCTTGGGCGCGTGCAACAGCGGGCTCACGGACTTGAACAAGAACCCCAACTCGCCGACGGACGTCGCACCCGAGTTCATGCTGCCGACGATCGTTCAGCGCGTCGTGGGATTCATCGCCTTCCCCTTCGGCACCGACTGGCTGGATTGGGCACAGCAGACCGCTCAGATCCAGTACCCGGCGGAGACCGTGGGGCAGATCCGGGCAGGGACCCCGGACGGCAACTGGAACAACCGCTACCGTGACCTGACGAACGCCCAGTCGATCATCGACAAGGGCAAGGCGCTGGGCTACGCGAACGTCCAGGGCGTCGGCATGATCTGGAAGGACTTCACATTCAGCCAGATGACCGACATGTGGGGTGACATTCCCTACACGGAGGCGGTCCAGGGCGCCACCGACATCACGCCCAAGTACGATGCACAGAAGGACATCTACGCCGGGGTGCTGAAGGACCTCGCCGACGCCCAGGCGATGCTGGGCGCGACCGACCCCGGAGACGACTTCGGCGGTGGCGACATCCTCTACGACAACGACTGGGCGAAGTGGAAGAAGTTCGCGAACTCGCTCCGTATGCGGCTCGCCATGCGCATGTCGGAGGTCGACCCGGCGACGGCCAAGACCGAGTTCCTGGCCGCGTACAACGCCGGCGGATTCACGAGCAACGACGACAATGCCCAGCTCGCGTGGGCGGGTGGCAACAACTACGGCAACCCCCTGTGGGAGAACTGCATCTGCGGCAATGGGAACCGCGACGACAACGGCGTGAGCAAGACCCTGGTCGACACGCTGCTCTCGCTCCAGGACCCGCGCATCAAGTTCTACGCCGAGCCCACCACCAACACGGCCGGGGCGGCAGACGGTACGTATGACGGACAGCCGTACCTCGGTCGGGAGAACGGGATGATCTCGGAGCCGTATCCCTACGGTTATTACTCGAGGATCGGGAACTACTGGAGGGCGGACGGAGAGTACACGCCCTCGGTCATCATGGACTACTCCGAGGTTCTCTTCCTCGAAGCCGAGGCGGCCTACCGGGGATGGATCAGCGCCGACGCCGGCCAGCTGTACACGCAGGCCATCCAGGCGGCGTTCGAGATGTACGAGGGCGTCTACGCGACCGCGCCGACCGCGGCCGATCTCACGGCCTACCTCCAGAACCCGAGGGTGGTATACGCAGGAAACAATGCGGCAGGATTCGCTCAGATCCAGCTTCAGAAGTGGATCAGCCTCTACCTGGTCGGTATGGAGGCGTGGAGCAACTGGCGCAGGGTGCGCATCCCGAACCTCGTGCCCGGACCCGATCTGGCGGCCGGGTATGCCGGCATCACCGTCATCCCGCTGCGCGAGCCCTATCCGGCCAACGAGCAGTCGTACAACAACGACAACCTGCAGGCCGCGCTCGCGGCCCAGGGCAGCGACGGAAAGATGGACACCCCCGTTTGGTGGGATGTGAACAACTGACGAAGGTCCTGAGCCGTCCAAGCGGCTCAGCTGTGTGAACGAGCGCCCCCCGGAGGCCAGGCCTCCGGGGGGCGTTTCGCATCACCGTGCCGCTTCCATGAAGTGTGAGTCGTTTGACACTGAGCGGATCAACACGCATTCTTCCCATAACCCTCCCATCCCGGGACAAGAACGTCCTGCCCACCCGGGTGCGTGCCTCGACAACGAGGGAGCCGCTCTGCGGCTCCTCATGTAAGCCGAGGAGCGCCTGTAACCGGGCCTCCTGACGATCGATAACAGGTGCGGTGCCCCCCCTGCCCGGTGCACTCGCCAACAGATGCGGCGCGTCCCCCCTGCCCGACGCAGCCGCGAGTGGTTGCGCGCTCGAAGGAGCCGCAACGGACCCAGTCCCAGGAGGCAACCATGAAGCGTCCCGCTACCGCAGGGACCTTGCTTCTGGCCGTCCTGTTGGCGTTCCCGTCGCTGGCTTCGGCTCAGCAGACGCGGACGATCACGGGACACGTGACGGCCGAAGGAGCAAGCAGTCCGCCTGCCGGTGTCCAGGTACAGGTGAGGGGCACCAACCTCGGTACCCTCACCGACGCGCAGGGCAACTTCACGATCACGGCGCCTTCGAGCGCCACGACGCTCGTATTCACCTACATCGGCTACAAGACCCAGGAGGCCCCGATCCAGGGTCACGTCGAAGTGACGCTGAAGCAGGAGGCCATCGGACTCGAGGGCCTCGTGGTGACCGCGCTGGGCATTCAGCGCGAGAAGAAGAGCCTCGGCTACTCGGTCGAGGACGTTTCGGGCTCGCAGGTCAGCGCGGTGCCCACCCCGAACGTGATCAACACGCTTCAGGGCCAGGTGGCCGGCGTGCACATCACGGACGCCGGCGTGACGGGCGGCAGCTCGCGGATCGTGATCCGCGGGGAGAGCTCCATCACCGGCAACAACCAGCCGCTGTTCATCATCGACGGTGTGCCGGTCAACAACGGCGACTACGGCAGTGCCAGCCCCAACAATTATTCGGGCCACGACTGGGGCAACGCGCTCTCGGACCTGGATCCGAACAACATCGCGTCGGTCAGCGTGCTGAAGGGACCCAACGCCGCGGCCCTGTACGGGTCACGCGCCGCGAACGGGGCCGTCGTGATCACGACGAAGTCGGCCAAGCCGGGTGCGGACTATGGCGTCACCGCGACGTCGTCGCTCACCTTCGAGTCGCCGCTCAAGCTTCCCACGTACCAGAACGGCTACGGCCAGGGCTGGTACGGCGACTTCAAGTGGGTGGACGGAGCCGGCGCAGGCACGTGGGACGGAACGGACGAGAGCTGGGGCCCGCCGCTGAACGGCCAGCCCATCGACCAGTTCACGGGCAAGCAGATGCCGTTCCTGCCATATCCGAACAACGTGCGTGACTACTGGAAGACCGGCTCGAACTGGAGCACGAACGTGTCCGTCGGTCGTGCGACCACGAACACGAACATGCGTCTGTCGCTCACGCATGGCGACATCCTGAGCATGGCTCCCGGCTACTCGATTCTCCGCAACCAGGTCCAGCTCAAGGGTGGCTCGGCCATCACGGAGAAGCTGCATGCGAGCGCCGAGCTGAACTACATGGAGCAGAACGACCACAACCGCATGGGCATCGGCTATTCGGACTCCAACCCGATGCAGAACTTCACGTGGTTCGGACGCCAGGTCGACATCAACGCGCTGCGCGCCTACCGCTGCAGCGCGAGCAGCCCGACGCCCTGCCATCTGGGCGTGATCGGAAGCGAGTTCAACTGGAACTACAACTACCACGACAACCCGTTCTGGGTGCAGTTCGTCAACGGCGCCTCCGCGCAGCGCAACCGGGTGATCGGCAACGTGAACGCGGAGTACCAGATCACGGATTGGATCACCCTCAACGGTAAGATCGCTCGTGACTGGTATCGCTGGCAGCAGCACACCCAGACCGAGAAGACCACCATCGGATCCGGAGACGGGTACAAGGGCGGCTTCGGCGACATCAACAGATACGTCAACGAGACGAACTACAGCCTGATGGCGACCGCGACGCGCCAGCTCACGCCGTCGATCCTGATGAACGCCAACGTCGGCGCCAACACGCGGAAGAACGACTACGTCAGCAGCTCGGTGGCGGTCTCGGGCCTGACGGTCCCCGGTGTCTTCGCGGTGAGCAACGCCGCCCAGACGCCGACGGCGAACGAATACCAGGACCACAAGGAAGTGCGCAGCGTGTACGGATCGCTCAGCCTCAACTACAAGGGCTGGTGGAACGTAGACCTGACGGGGCGCAACGACTGGAGCTCGACGCTGCCCTCCAACAACCTGTCGTACTTCTATCCGTCGATCTCCACGGCGTTCGTGTTCACGGACGCCTTGGGTATGAACTCGAGCCTGCTGAGCTCCGGCAAGGTGCGGGCCAGCTGGACGAGGGTGGGTAACGACACCGATCCGTACCAGCTCACCGCCACGCTGGGCGCGAACCAACCGTGGGGCGGCAGCGTTCCGATGTTCTCCATCGGCAACAACCTTCCGAACCAGAGATTGAAGCCGGAGGAGACCACGGCGTGGGAGGTCGGCACCGACCTCGGGTTCTTCGACGAACGCCTCGGCTTCGTGCTCACGTACTACGATCAGGTCACGCGCAACCAGATCATGAACGTCAACGTTTCGGGCGCCAGCGGTTACACGAGCATGACGCTCAACGCGGGCCAGGTCTCGAACCGGGGCTGGGAGCTGCTGCTCAGAACGACGCCGGTGAAGATGGACAACGGCTTCCGCTGGGACATGACGGTCAACTGGGCGAAGAACACCTCGAAGGTCGACAAGCTCTACGGTGACCTGCAGACCCTGAGGCTCGGCGGTCAGTGGAGCCTCAACATCGAGGCGCGCCTGGGCTATCCGTACGGCGCGATGTTCGCCAACACCACGCTGCGGTGCAACGACGCCCAGATCGCCGATGGAGCGTGCACGAGCGCGCAGAAGGGCCTCATCATGCTGACGTCGGGGGGCCTGCCGGAGATCGACCCGCAGCGGAAGGTGGTAGGCAACTTCAACCCGGACTGGAACGGCGGCATCGAAAACCGGTTCAGCTATGGGCCCTGGGACCTGAGCGTGCTCTTCGACGGACAGAAGGGCGGCAACATCTTCTCGGTCACCGAGTGGTTCGGCACGCAGGCCGGTGTGCTCGCGCGCACGCTGAACGGACGTCAGACGAGCGAGACCTCCCCCGGCATCGTGGTGAAGGGTGTGCTGCCGGACGGCTCCGTGAACGGCGTCGACAGAACCGTCACGGCCACCGCGCAGGACTACTACCACAACTGGTGGGGGAACCAGGCGACGGCCGTCGACAACGCGAGCTACCTGAAGCTCCGCACGGTGCGGCTGGGGTACAGGCTGCCGCAGTCGATCATGAGCCGCATCGGATTCTCGAGCGGCGACATCGCGCTCCTCGGACGCAACCTGTACCTGTGGACTTCGTCGAAGAACAACATCGACCCGGAGACGGCGTACAATTCGGGCAACGTGCAGGGCATCGAGTCCGGTCAGTTCCCGTCGGCTCGCAGCTACGGGTTCTCGATCTCGATCCGGCCCTGACGGCAACACGGGAGACATGAGATGAACAGACATATGCTAGCCCGTGGCGCCGCCGTGGCCGGACTCGTCCTGGCCATGAGTGCGTGCACCCAGGGGCTCACGGACCTGAACGTCGACCCCAACGGCCCCACCAACGTGTCGGCGCAGTACATGCTGCCGACCGTCCTCGTGCGCGTCGTTAACGAGGTCCAGTGGCCGTTCGGCACCGACTGGCTGGACTGGGCACAACACACCGCCCAGATCCAGTATCCGGCAGAGACCGTGGCACAGATCCGGCCCGGTACTCCGGACGGCGCGTGGAACGGCTTCTACGCGTCCGATCTGAAGAACATCCAGGCGATCATCCAGAAGGGTCAGGACGGTGGCTATGCCAACATTCAAGCCGTCGGCATGATCTGGAGAGCCTACACGTTCAGCCAGATGACGGACATGTGGGGAGACATCCCCTACACCGAGGCGATCCAGGGCGCGGACAACATCACGCCCAAGTACGATTCCCAGAAGGACGTCTACGCCAGCATCATCAAGACCCTCACCGACGCCCAGGGAATGCTCGGGGCGACCGATCCGGGCGACGACTTCGGAAGCGGCGACATCTTCTTCAACAACGACTGGACGAAGTGGAAGAAGTTCGCCAACTCGCTTCGCATGCGGCTGGCCATGCGCATGTCGGAAGTCGACCCGGCTACCGCGAAGTCGGAGTTCGTGGCCGCCTACCAGGCGGGAGGGTTCACCAGCAACGACGACAACACCCAGCTCAACTGGGCGGGCGGCAACAACTACGGCAATCCCCTCTGGAACAACTGCATCTGCGGTAACGGGGGCCGTGATGACAATGGCGTGAGCAAGACCCTGGTCGACACGCTGCTGTCGCTGCAGGATCCGCGCATCAAGTTCTACGCGGAGCCGACCACCAACACCGAAGGGGCCATGGACGGGACGTTCGACGGCCAGGCCTACCTCGGCCGCACGAACGGCAAGGTGCCGGAGGACTACCCGTACGGCTACTACTCCAGGATCGGTAACTACTGGAGGGCCGACGGAGAGACGACGCCGTCGATCGTGATGGACTACTCCGAGGTCCTCTTCCTCGAGGCCGAGGCTGCGGAGCGTGGCTGGATCAGTGCCGATGCCGGACAGCTCTACGCCGACGGTATCAAGGCGGCGTTCGACATGTACACCGCCACCGGCTATGCGACGGCGCCCACCGCCGCGGAACGCGACGCCTACCTGCAGAACCCGAGGGTGGTCTACGCCGGGAACAACGCGGCCGGCTTCGCCCAGATCCAGCTGCAGAAGTGGATCAGCCTCTACCTGGTCGGGATGGAGGCATGGAGCAACTGGCGCAGGGTGCGCATTCCGCACCTCGTGCCCGGGCCTTCGCTCGCCGCAGGGTACGCCGGGGTCAGCATCATCCCGGTGCGCGAGCCGTATCCGGCCAACGAGCAGTCGTACAACAACGACAACCTGCAAGCCGCCGTCTCGGCTCAGGGTGGCGGGCTCTCGCTCGTCACGAACATGTGGTGGGATGTGAACTCCAACTGACGGAAGCCCGGGGCCGCACTCGCGGCTCCGTGGTGTGAAGAAGCGCCCCCCGGAGGCTGTTTTCTCCGGGGGGCGCTTCGCTTGCCCGGTCCATCGCACCCGCACCGCATCGGAGACGCTCACTGTCTGTTGACACACAGTCGGCAGACACGCAGTTTGTCCCCGTTTCAACAATATGGAATCGAGTATTTCGCGGTTGTCGCGATCCTCGCGCCTGCCCTGTTAAGCGAGGGGTTTCCTTCATGGTGCCCCTGACCGGTCTTTCCCGGATTTGGCGCATGCCGGTCTGAGCCGGCCTGCGTCTGTTGAGGTTGCGAGCCCGAACGGGCCGCAACGGACCCAGTCTCAGGAGGCAGTCATGAAGCGTCCCGCTACCGCAGGGACCCTGCTTCTGGCCGTCCTGTTGGCGTTCCCTTCCCTGGCTTCGGCCCAGGCGATGCGAACGATCACAGGGCACGTGACGGCCGAAGGAGCAAGCAGTCCCCCCGCCGGTGTCCAGGTACAGGTGAAGGGTACCAACCTCGGTACCCTCACCGACGCGAAGGGCAACTTCACGATCCAGGCACCGTCGGACGCCACCACCCTCGTCTTCACGTACATCGGCTTCAAGACCCAGGAAGTTCCGATCCAGGGTCACGTCGAGGTGACGCTGAAGCAGGAGGCCATCGGCCTCCAGGGCCTCGTGGTGACCGCCCTCGGTGTGCAGCGAGAGAAGAAGACGCTCGGCTACTCGGTCGAGGACGTCTCCGGCAAGCAGGTCAACGAGGTACCGACCCCGAACGTGATCAACACGTTGCAGGGGAACGTGGCCGGCGTGCACATCACCAACGCCGGCGTCACGGGCGGCGCCTCGCGGATCGTCATCCGCGGTGAGAGCTCGATCACCGGCAACAACCAGCCGCTGTTCATCGTCGACGGCATCCCGGTCGACAACGGGACCACCTACGTCGGCGGCAGCGGCGTGGACTACGGCAACGCGCTCTCGGACCTCGACCCGAACAACATCCAGTCGATCAGCGTGCTGAAGGGCCCGAACGCGGCGGCCCTGTACGGCACGCGCGCGGCCAACGGCGCCATCGTGATCACGACCAAGACCGCCAAGCCGGGCACGAACTACGGCGTCACGGCGACGTCGTCGCTCACGTTCCAGTCGCCGCTCAAGCTCCCGAGCTACCAGAACTCCTACGGTCAGGGCTACTACGGCGAGTTCAAGTGGGTGGACGGGTTCGGCGGCGGCACGTTCGACGGCACCGACGAGAGCTGGGGGCCGGCGCTGAACGGCCAGCCCATCGACCAGTTCACGGGTAAGCAGATGCCGTTCCTGCCCTACCCGAACAACGTCCGCGACTACTTCCTGACCGGTTCGAACTGGAACACGAACGTTGCGGTCGCGCGCGCGACGACGAACTCGAACATCCGGCTGTCGGTGACCAACAACTGGCAGCACAGCATGGCACCGGGCTTCACGATTCGCCGCAAGTCGGTGGCTCTGAAGGGCGGTGCGGCGATCTCGGACAAGCTGCACGCCAACGCCGAGATCAACTACATGGCGCAGGATGCCCACAACCGCATGGGCACCGGCTACTACGACGACAACATCATGCAGAACTTCACGTGGTTCGGGCGGCAGGTCGACCTGAACTCGTTGAGGCACTACCGCTGCAACGGTACGGAGCCCACTCCCTGCGTGATCGGCCTCGAGTACAACTGGAACTACAACTACCACGACAACCCGTACTGGGTGCAGTACGTCAACACCGAGGGCGACCAGAAGGACCGCGTCATCGGTGACGTCAGCGCCGACTACCAGGTCAACGACTGGATCACGGTCACCGGCAAGATCGCCGAGGACTGGTACCGCTGGCACCGGAAGAACAACACCGAGGTCGGCACGGTCGGGAGCTGGTTCGGAACGCACGGCGGCTTCGACGAGAGCAACCGGTACGTCAGCGAGACGAACTACGAGTTGATGGCCACGGCCACGCGCCAGGTGACTCCGTCTATCCTGATGGACGCGACCGTCGGTGCGAACACACGCAAGAACGACTTCCTCGACAATGCGGTGAACGTCACGAAGCTCACGGTGCCCGGCATCTTCACGCTGGACAACGCCGCCGTGACGCCGTCGAGCACGGACTACATCTCGCACAAGGAAGTGCGGAGCGTCTACGGTTCGCTGAGCCTGAACTACAAGGGCTGGTGGAACGTGGACCTGACGGGTCGTAACGACTGGTCGTCCACGCTGCCGGCGGGGCATCAGTCGTTCTTCTATCCGTCGATCTCGTCGGCGTTCGTGTTCACGGACGCGCTGGGAATGAACTCGAGCTTCCTGAGCTCGGGTAAGATCCGTGCCAGCTGGACGCGCGTCGGTAACGACACCGGCCCCTATCAGCTCACCGCCAGCCTGAGCGCCCACCAGCCGTGGGGCGGCGCCCCGATGTTCTCGATCGGCAACCAGCTTCCCAACGCCGGGCTCAAGCCCGAGCAGACGACGGCTTGGGAGGTCGGAACCGACCTCGGGTTCTTCGACGAGCGTCTCGGCTTCGTGCTCACGTACTACGACACGAGGACGTCCGACCAGATCATGCCGGTCGACATCTCGAGCACGAGCGGCTACACCAGCGAGATCCTGAATGCCGGTGAGGTGGAGAACCGCGGCGTGGAGCTGCTGCTCCGTGCCACGCCCCTCAAGATGGACAACGGCTTCCGCTGGGACGTGACGGTCAACTGGGCGAAGAACGACTCGAAGGTCAACAGCCTGTACGGCGACCTGCAGACGCTGGTGCTCGGAGGGAGCTGGAGCCTGAACATCGAGGCGCGCAAGGGCTATCCGTACGGCGCGATGTTCGCCAACGACGTGCTGACCTGCAATCAGGCCGAGATGGACGCGGGTGCGTGCACGAGCGCCCAGAAGGGCATGATCATGCTCAGCAAGTCCGGTCTGCCGCGGACCAACCCGGTCCGCTCGGTTGTCGGCAACTACAACCCGGACTGGAACGGCGGTATCCAGAACCGCTTCAGCTACGGCCCGTGGGACCTGAGCGTCCTGTTCGACGGCCAGCACGGTGGCAACATCTTCTCCGTGACCGAGTGGTTCGGTACGCAGGCCGGCGTGCTCTCCCGCACGCTGCGGGGCCGTACGACGAGCGAGACGGATCCCGGCATCGTCGTGAAGGGCGTCCTGCCCGACGGGTCCGTGAACGGCGTCGACAAGACCGTCACGGTCACCGCGCAGGACTACTTCCACAACTGGTGGGGCAAGCAGACCTACGCCGTGGACAAGGCGAGCTATCTGAAGCTCCGCGAGCTGCGGCTCGGCTACCAGCTGCCGCAATCGGTGATGAGGCGGATCGGGTTCTCGAGCGGCGACATCGCGCTGGTCGGTCGCAACCTGTTCCTGTGGACCTCGGCGCACAACAACATCGATCCGGAAACGGCCCGAGACGCCAGTAACGTCCAGGGTCTCGAGTCGGGGCAGTTCCCGTCGGCGCGCAGCTACGGGTTCTCGCTCTCGATCCGGCCGTAACGACGACACGGGAGAACATGACATGAACAGACACATGATTGCCCGTGGCGCCGCTGTGGTCGGATTGGTTCTGGCTATGAGCGCGTGCGACCAGGGGCTCACCAAGGTGAATCAGGACCCCAACGCACCGACGAACGTGACGTCGGAGTACATGTTGCCGTACGTGATCGAGCAGGTGGTGGGTGCCACCTGTTGCTCCCGGGGGATGCTGGACGCGTGGCCGCAGCAGACGGCCGAGATCCAGTACCCCGAGGAGGAGATCGGCAACGTTCGCCCGTCGAGCATGTCGGGCATGTGGGACGCGTACTACGCGACCCGCCTGAAGAACATCCAGGCGATCATCCAGAAAGGCAGCGATGGCGGGCACGCCAACATCCAGGGTGCCGGCACGATCTGGAGAGCCTACACGTTCTCTCAGATGACCGACCTCTGGGGCAACATTCCGTATTCGGGAGCGCTCCAGGGCAAGGACAACGTGACGCCGACCTACGATGCCCAGAAGGACATCTACGCCGGGATGCTCAAGAACCTGACGGACGCGCAGGCGATGCTCGGTGCGTCCGATCCCGGCGACGACTTCGGCGGCGGCGACATCCTCTACAACAACGACTGGTCGAAGTGGAAGAAGTTCGCCAATGCGCTCCGCATGCGGCTCGCAATGCGTATGTCGGAGGTCGATCCGGCCACGGCCAAGTCCGAGTTCGTGGCCGCCTACAACGCCGGAACGTTCACGAGCAACGCGGACAACGCGGAGCTAGCGTGGCCGGGTGACCCGTACGGAAACCCGAACTGGGAGAACTGCATCTGCGGTAACGGCGTGCGCGACGACAACAGCGTCAGCGCGACCCTGATCGACACGCTGAAGTCGCTCAATGACCCACGGCTCAAGTTCTACGCCGAGCCGACGACGGACCCCAACGCCCCGGCTCAGTACTTCGGGGAGATCAACGGGGACCACACGCCGAACTATCCGCTGGGCTACTACTCACGCATCGGCAACTACTGGCGCGCCAATGGTCAGTACACGCCGTCGATCATCATCGACTACTCCGAGGTCCTCTTCCTCGAGGCCGAGGCGGCGTGGCGCGGATGGATCAGCGGTGATCCGGCCACGTACTACAACGACGCCATCAAGGCGGCGTTCGACATGTACACCGCCACGGGCTATACGACCGCGCCGAGCAACGCGGATCGCGACGCCTACCTCCAGAACCCGAAGGTCGTCTACCAGGGCGGTCAGGCCGGGTTCGCCCAGATCCAGCTGCAGAAGTGGATCAGCCTGTACCAGGTCGGCATGGAGGCGTGGTCGAACTGGCGCAGGGTGCGCATCCCGCACCTCGTACCGGGTCCCGACCTCGCGGCCGGACTCGCGGGCATCGACATCATTCCGGTGCGCGTGCCGTATCCGAGCAGCGAGCAGTCGTTCAACAACGACAACCTGATGGCCGCCGTGAGCGCCCAGGGCGGCGGGCTCTCGCTCATCACGAACATGTGGTGGGACGTCAACACGAACTGACGCGCGCCCGGAGTCGCACGCGCGGCTCCATGGTATGAAGAAGCGGCCCCCCCCGGCCGCGCCTCCCGGGGGCGCGCTTCGTCGGGTGTCCCCGGCCACCGCGCTAACGCACGAAGAACACGATAAAGCCTAACGCATCCATAACGTAACCCCCCCCCAA
>JBJKRT010000079.1:0-11508 GCA_046704545.1 Longimicrobiales bacterium | reverse complement strand
CCTGGTGGTACGTCGACTCGGGCCGGTACAACATCGGCGCCGACGTGCCCCACATGCACTTCGTGGCCCGGAGGCTGCACCGGATCGCCGACCACTCGGTCGAGTATCACGCGCAGAGCGTCAAGGTGCCCGCCGACGTGATGCACCCGGATTCCGCGATGCTCGTCGAGGGAGCCGGCAGGTATGCCTCCATGTGCAGCGAGTGCCACCTGGCCCCCGGTCTCGAGCCGACGGGGCTGCACAAGGGCCTCTACCCGCGTCCGCCCTGGTTCCGTCACGGCACGGACATGTCGCCGGCGGACTTCTTCTGGGAGACCAAGCACGGGATCAAGGACACGGGGATGCCGGCGTGGGGCAAGAGCCACACCGACGCGCAGCTCTGGCCGATCGTCGCGTTCGTCGAGCACATGCACGGCATGACGCCCGAGCAGTACCGAGCCATCGTGGCTCGTGCACCCAAGGACAAGGACGAGGCCGCCTTGCCGATGCCGGGCGGGGCCTCGACCGACACGACGCACACCGCGGGTAGTCACTGAGTCGCTATCGGCGGATGCGCGGCGGCTGGGGATCCGTGGATTCCACAGCCGCCGCGCCCCCCGATTCCCGTCCCCGGGAATCGTGAAGCACTCTTCATCTTCATCTCATCGGGGCTTCATGCATCCCGGATGACATTCGCCTGAGGATACGGCGGATTTCATCCGACAGAGGATGTACGTGAAGACACTCCTGAGAACCGTCGCGGCGCTCGTCGTGGTGGCCTGGGCGATCCCCCTCGTCCCGCTGTCGGCGCAGACTGCGCGTGATTCGACGGGCCTTCGGTTGAGCGAGGTCCTGGCGCTGGCCCGGGCGCGCAACCCGCGTCTGCTCGCGCTCCGGTCGGCCGCGACCGCGGCGGCGGCACGAGTTCCCGAAGCGTCGACGCTTCCGGACCCGACCTTCCAGGTCGGCGTCATGAACTTCGGTCTGCCCGACCTCAATACGGACATGCCGAACTCGATGGCACCGTCGATCGAGCTCATGCAGAAGCTTCCGTTCCCGGGCAAGCTGTCGCTCGCCGGCGACATCGCCTCCTACGGAAAGCAGATGGCGGATGCGGGCGCGGACGAGGCGTGGTGGAGCGTGCGTGAGCATACCGCGGCGGCGTTCTTCGACCTCTACGCTACGGATCGTCGTCTCGAGGTCATGCATCGGACGCTCGGTCTGCTCCGCAACTTTCGACAGGTCGCAAAGGCGATCTACACGGCCGGCACGGGTCACCAGAGCGACGTGCTCCGCGCCGACGTCGAGGTGGCGCGCCTGCAGGGCGACATACGGCAGATGGAGGCCATGCGCGCCACCCGCGCCGCCACGCTCAACGAGTTGCTCGACCGTTCGGCCGTGACGCCGCTCCCCTCACCGGAATTGGGTTCTCTCCCGAGCGAGGTGCCGGAGCGGGATACGCTGCTCGCCTGGGCGCTACGGAGCCGCCCGATGCTTCGCCGGGGCCGGCTGGCCGTCGAGCGTGCCGACAAGGGCGTCGACCTGGCGCACAAGCAGATCTGGCCCGACCTGACGGTGGGCCTCACGTACGGCCAGCGGGACCAGGGAACGGGAACCGTGCGCATGGGCAGCGCCATGGTCGGTTTCACCATCCCGGTGCACGCGGGCAGCCGACAGCTCGCGGCTCGAGACGCGGCGGCGGCCGAGCAGCGCATGGCCGCGGCGAACCTTTCGGGCCTGCGGGCTGCGCTCGACGCCCGCATCGCGGGCCTCCTCGCGGAGCTCGACCGCACGCGCACCCTGACCGCGCTGTATCGCGACCAGATCGTGCCCGAAGCCAGGGCGACGGTCGAATCGGCGCTCTCGTCCTACCGCGTAGGACAGGTCGACTTCATGACGCTCGTCGACGCGCAGATGACCGAGAACCAGTACGAAGGGGAGCTCTACCAGCTCCAGGGCGAGTACGGGAAGGCCGTGACGGCGCTCGAGTCCGCCATCGGCCGGCCCCTTCCACGAACCGGCCGGACGGCGGCGGAGACACGATGAATACGAAGAGGCAGATCCTGCTGTCCGCGGGGATCCTGGGAGTAGCGGCCGCGGTCGTCGCGGTCCGCCTGTACGCGGACCAGTCCGCGGCCGGGGCGCCCGCGATGTCGGGGCACAATCACATGGCCATGTCCGCGAAGGCCGATTCCTCAAACCCGGTGAGGCTCTCGGCCGAGGGCGCCCGCCGTATCGGCGTGACCTACGCGACCGTCGAGCGTCGCCCGCTCCCGGTGAGCCTCAGCACCGTCGGAACGGTGGCCTACGACGAGACACGTCTGGCCACGGTCAGCCCGAAGATCTCCGGGTGGGTCGAGAAGCTGTACGTGGACTTCACGGGGGCGCCCGTGAAGGCCGGCCAGCCCCTGATGGAGATCTACAGCCCGGCGCTCGTGTCGGCCCAGGAGGAGCTCGTGCTCGCTTCGCGTCTCGTGCGCACGGCGGGGCAGGGACAGGCGGCGCAGGATGCCCACGACCTTCTCCAGGCCGCGCGGCGCCGGCTGCAGTACTGGGACATCCCGGAGTCCGAGATCGAGCGGATCGAGACGTCCGGTGAGACGAGTAAGACGCTCACGCTGCGGGCTCCGGCCTCGGGCATCGTGGTCGAGAAGAACGTGGTCGAGGGCGACCGGATCATGCCGGGGATGACCGTCTTCCGCATCGCCGACCTGTCGCGTGTGTGGGTCGAAGCCGACGTCTTCGAAAAGGACCTCTCGTTGGTGCGGGACGGGCAGAAGGCGGAGGTGTCGTTCGAGGCCTACCCGGGGAGGATCTACGCGGGCCGCGTGAGCTACGTGTATCCGACGGTCTCGATCCAGGACCGCACGGCGCACATCCGTCTCGCACTGGCGAACCCGCACCTCGACCTCAAGCCGGGGATGTACGCCCAGGTGAAGCTGGACACGCCTGCCGGGCGGCCCACGCTGGTCGTGCCGACGAGCGCCGTCCTCAACACGGGAAAGAGGGCGCTGGTGTTCGTGCAGCGGCCGGGCGGTGAGCTGATTCCGACCGACGTGACGATGGGCCGCACGTCCGGCGACCTGCAGGAGCTGCTCGCCGGCGTGGAGCCCGGTCAGCGCGTGGTGTCGTCCGCGGCATTCCTCGTCGACGCGGAGTCGAACCTCGGCAGCATGGCCATGCCCGGCATGGACATGGGCTCGAAGAAGGGCTCGGACGACATGGGCGGCATGGACATGGGCGGCAAGGCCTCCGCGCCGAAGGGCGCCATGGACATGGGCTCGAAGGGTGCGAGCGGCTCCTCCCACGCCCCGACGCACTGAGGAGCGCCGACCATGCTGAAGCGCATCATCGAGTGGTCGGTCAGGAACAAGTTCCTCGTTCTGATCTTCGCGCTCTTCATCGTGGCGGGCGGCGTGCTGGCCATGCAGCGCATCCCGCTGGAGGCGTTGCCGGACCTGTCCGACGTCCAGGTGATCGTCCGCACGGACTACGCGGGCCAGGCACCGCAGATCGTCGAGGACCAGGTCACGTATCCGATCGCCTCGGAGATGCTCAAGGTGCCCGGGGCGGAGACGGTGCGGGGCTACTCGTTCTTCGGGACCTCGTTCGTCTACATCATCTTCAAGGACGGGACCGACCTGTACTGGGCGCGCAGCCGTGTGCTGGAGTACCTCTCCGGCATCCGCGGCAACCTCCCGGCGGGCGCCGAGCCCGCACTGGGTCCGGACGCCACGGGGCTCGGATGGGTCTACGAGTACGCGCTCGTGGACACCACGGGCACGATGTCCCTGGCCGACCTCCGCTCCTATCAGGACTGGTACCTTCGCTACCAGCTCACCTCGGTGCCGGGTGTGAGCGAGGTGGCGTCGGTCGGAGGCTACAAGAAGGCCTACGAGGTCACGGTCGACCCGATCAAGCTGCGCAGCTACGGGATTCCCGTGACGCGCGTCATGGACGCCATCCGCTCGTCGAACGAGGACGTGGGCGCCATGGTGCTCGAGATGGCCGACCGCGAGTACATGATCCGCGGGCTGGGCTACGTGGAGAACCTCTCCGACCTCCGCAACGTCGTGGTCAGCGCGACCGACCACGGCACGCCGGTTCGCATCTCCGACGTGGCGGACGTGCACCTGGCCCCGGAGGTACGGCGGGGCATCGCGGATCTGGACGGGCGTGGAGACGTGGTCGGCGGCATCGTGATCATGCGTTACGGTGAGAACGCGCTCTCGACGATCGAGCGCGTGAAGGAGAAGCTCGCGGCGGTCGCGCCCGGGATGCCGAAGGGGCTGGTGGTCAAGCCGGTCTACGACCGCTCCGATCTCATCCACCGGGCCATCGACACGCTCAAGGGCAAGCTCCTCGAGGAGTCGATCATCGTGGCGCTCGTGACCGTGCTCTTCCTCCTGCACGCGCAGAGCGCCCTCGTGGCGATCCTGACGCTACCCCTCGGGATTCTCATGGCCTTCATCGCCATGCACGCCCTGGGGCTGTCGGCCGACATCATGAGCCTCGGTGGAATCGCGATCGCGATCGGCGCGATGATCGACGCCGCGATCGTGATGATCGAAAACATGCACAAGCACCTGGAGCGAGCGATCGACGAGAAACGGGCGCGGGCCCGGGCGATCGGGTCCCCACTGCCAGGGGACCAGGACGACCGCCTCCACACCAACGTCCTCTCGGCGCGCGAGCGCTGGGACGTCGTGGTCAGGGCCTCGAAGGAGGTGGGACCCGCGCTGTTCTTCTCGCTCCTCATCATCACCGTGTCGTTCGTGCCCGTCTTCGCCCTCCAGGCGCAGGAGGGCCGCCTCTTCAAGCCGCTGGCATGGACGAAGACGCTGGCCATGGGCAGCGCCGCGCTCCTGTCGGTGACGATGGTGCCGGTGGCGATGGGACTCTTCATCCGTGGACGCATCCACCGCGAGCACGCGAACCCGATCAACCGCGCGCTGGTGCGCGTCTACAGGCCGGTGCTCGAGTTCGTGCTGCGCTACCGCTGGCCGGTGGTGGCGAGCGCGTTGGCGGCGCTCGTGCTCACCGTGCTCCCCATGCGGAAGATCGGCTCGGAGTTCATGCCCCCGCTGAACGAGGCCACGATCCTCTACATGCCTACGACGCTTCCCGGCATCAGCGTGGCCGAAGCGCGCCGCACGCTCATCCTCCAGGACTCGCTCCTGAAGACGTTCCCGGAGGTGGAAACCGTGTTCGGCAAGGCCGGACGCGCCGAGACCGCGACCGACCCGGCGCCGCTCTCGATGTTCGAGACGACGATCACACTGAAGCCGCACGACCAATGGCCGAAGGGCGTGACGTACGACTCGCTCATCACGCTGATGGACCGGAAGCTGCAGATCCCCGGCGTCACGAACTCGTGGACGATGCCCATCAAGGGGCGCATCGACATGCTCGCGACCGGAATCCGCACGCCCGTGGGTGTGAAGATCTACGGGCCGGATCTCAACGAGCTCCAGAGGCTCGCGACCGAGGTGGAGTCGGCCGTGAAGATGGTCCCCGGCACACGCTCGGCGATCGGGGAGCGCGTGGTGTCGGGCTCCTATCTCGACATCGACATCGACCGCAAGGCCGCGGCACGCTACGGCCTCAACGTCAGACAGATCCAGTCGGTGATCGCGGCGGCCATCGGCGGCATGAGCATCACGCGGACGGTCGAAGGCCGCGAGCGCTACGACGTGCGCGTGCGCTACCCGCAGGAGCTCCGCGATCAGCCCGAGAAGCTCGAGAACGTCCTCATCCCCGTGGGGATGCGAGAGGCGGCGATGAAGTACATGGCCGCTCCGGCGACCATGGCCGGGATCGACGCACCCGGCCGGGAGGGACCCGGGATGGACGGCATGGGCGAGGCCGACGCCGGCGCGGGTGCGATGGGCGGCATGGCGGGCTCGGCCGGACCCGCGCAGATCCCGCTCGGCGAGGTGGCGCACATCCGCACGGTGAGCGGCCCGATGGTGGTCAAGACCGAGCAGGCGTTTCCGACCGCCTGGGTCTACATCGACGTGAAGGGGACCGATCTGGGCTCGTACGTGACCGCCGCGAAGAAGATGGTCGACGCGATGGTCACGCTCCCCGCGGGCTACACCATGACGTGGTCGGGGCAGTACGAGTACATGCAGCGTGCCAAGCAGAAGCTCCAGCTGGTCGTGCCGGCCACGTTGATGATCATCTTCCTGCTCCTCTACCTGAACTTCGGTCGACTGGGCGAGACGCTGGTCGTCATGCTTTCGCTCCCGTTCGCCCTGGTGGGCGGCGTCCTGATCATGGCGCTGCTCGGCTTCAACTGGTCGGTAGCGACGGGCGTCGGCTTCATCGCCCTGTCGGGCGTCGCGTCCGAGATCGGCGTCATCATGCTCCTCTACCTCGGCAACGCCTGGGAGAAGCACCGACGCGAGGAGGCGAGCGTGCGCTCGCTGCACGACGCGGTGGTCGAAGGAGCCGCGCTGCGCGTCCGTCCCATCGTGATGACCGTCACGGCCATCGTCTGCGGGCTGCTGCCGATCTTCTGGGGTGACGGCGCGGGTGCTTCGGTCATGCGGCGCATCGCAGCCCCGATGGTGGGCGGCATGGTCTCGGCCACCGTGCTGACGCTTCTGGTGATTCCGGCGGTCTATTCGCTCTGGCAGGAGGCGGCCCTCCGCGCCGAGGAGCGCAGGGCCGTGCGGGACCTGGATACGGTCGCCGTCCAGACCGCGGGCGGCGACTGAGCGCAGGCTCGAACGAGGAGGGAGCTCCGATGTGTCCGCTCAAGGACGTGAAGGCGATGGTTCGGCCCGAGTGCGTGGCGGACCTGATCCACGACCTCGAGAACGCGGGGGTGCAGCGGGTCTACGTGTCGCACGTGCATGCGTTCGGTGCCGGTGTGGACCTTCGAGACCTCCACCCTTCGATGGACGAGGGGGAGGCGTACACCGAGAAGGCGAAGGTGGAGTTCGTCTGCGCCGCCGAGGAGGTCGATTCGCTCGCGGCGCTCATTCGTGGACGGGGCTGTACCGGCCATCGGGGCGACGGGGTGGTGATCGTATCGGACGTCAGCGAGGTCGTGAGCGTGCGCACGGGCGAGCGCGACGGTCTGGCGCTGCTCTGAGGAGGCATCATGACGGCAGGCATCGTACCGGCCACGAGCGTCCAGGTGGCCATGGAGGCAATGTCGTGGCACGACGGCGGCTTCTTGATGGGGATGCACTGGATCTGGTGGGCGTTCTGGATCGTGGTGTTCCTGGCGCTGTTGGCCGCGTTCTGGAGGCTGTTCTCCGACCGCTCCGAGACGCGTGACCGGGTCGGGCACGAGGAGGCGGCGGAGGCGTTGCTACGCCGGCGCTTCGCCACCGGCGCCATCGACGAGCAGGAGTATGCCCGGAGGCTCAAGGTCCTCCGGGAGACCACGTTGGGTTTGTGACGAACACATCCGCCCCTTGGAGGGCATCATGAGGATAGAGAGAAGGGCGTTTCTGGCGTTGGCGCTGATCGGAGTGGGCGCTTCGGTCTCCGGCTGCTCGAAGAGCCCGTCGAGCCCCGACGCGACGGGCGCCACCGTGCTCCGCAGCGTGGCGCCCCAGGCGGGAGCGACCAACGTGTCGCTCGGGACCTCGGTCGAAGTGAAGTTCAACCATCCGCTCATGGCGGGCATGGAGCAGTACGTGGATGTCCACAAGGACGACGTGGCCGGTCCCGAGGTCGACGGGGACTGCATCATGTCGTCGGACAGCACCATGCTCACGTTCATGTTCGCCGACTCGCTCGAGCCCAACACCACGTACGTGATCCACGTGGGTGGGGGGATGATGGACGACGACGGACAGGACGTGGATCTCGGGCAGTACGGCATGGGCATGGGTGGTGCGTGGGTCACTGCGGGCATGATGGGTGACAGCACCGGCATGGGCCCCGGCATGATGGGCGGCGACAGCCTGCCCGAGGGGCACATGGGCTCGGGCTGGGAAGATACGCAGAACGGCACCTGGGGGATGCAGTTCGTGTTCACGACGGGTGGATGAGGCGGTGAGGAGGCTCTCCTCGGTAGCCCGCTAGACCCTCGTCCTGTCGAGCTGGTCCAGGGTTCTCCGAACCTTCGTGCCCAGCGACCGCGAGGTGAAGGGCTTTCGCACGAGCTGGTACTCGTCGCTGAGCAGGCCGTGCTGGATGACCACGTCGTCCGAGTATCCGGACATGAAGACGACGGGAAGGTCCTCGTCCAGCTGCTTGATCCGCTCCGCCAGCGGTGCACCGCCAATGCCGGGAAGTACGATGTCGGTCAGGACCAGGTGGACCTCCCTGAACCGTGAGATGAACGACAGGGCGGTCTCCCCGTCGTGCGCCTCGAGGACCCGGTAGCCGAGGGACTGAAGCATCTGCCGGGTGATCCGTGCCACGTCGTAGTCGTCCTCGACGACGAGGATCGTCTCCCAGCCCCGCGGGATCGGGGGCAGGTCGACCACGCACGCTTCCGGCCCGTCCACCGGCCGGCGCGGCAGAACGATGTTCATGACGGTACCCAGCCCGAGCTTGCTGTTGACCATGAGGCGACCGCCCCAACGGCGGATGATCCCATCCGACGTGGAGAGGCCGAGGCCGGTACCCTTGCCCTGGGCCTTCGTCGTGAAGAACGGCTCGAAGAGGCGTGATTTCACCGCCTCGCTCATGCCTTCGCCGTTGTCCCGAACGGAGATGACGACGTAGGGGCCCGGTGCGATGTCCTCTCCCTCACCCGCCAATCCGATCGGGTCGACCTCGATCGCCTCGCTGCTGATCGTCAGCCGTCCTCCGTTCGGCATCGCATCCCGGGCGTTGACGGCGAGGTTCATGAGCACCTGCTCGAGCTGGCCGCGGTCGGCGAAGACCGCGCCGGCAGCGTCCGAGAGCTCGAGCGTCAGCGTGACATCCTCGCCGATCAGGCGGCGGATCATCTTCTCCAGGTCCGTCAGGATCTCGTTGATCGCGAGCGCCTTCGGAGTCACGAGGTGGCGCCGGCTGAACGAGAGGAGCTGCCCGGTCAGGATCGTGGCCCGCTCGCCCGCGGCGCGGATGTTCTCGAGGGCCTCCCGGTCGTCGACCGAGAGGTCTTCGCAGTCGATCACGAGCGTCTCCGCCTCCCCGAGGATGACCGTGAGGAGGTTGTTGAAGTCGTGCGCCACACCGCTGGCGAGGCGTCCCACGGCCTCCATCTTCTGCGCTTCGCGGAGCTGGGCTTCGAGCTGGGCGTGGGACGTGAGGTCCTGAAAAGAGGCGATGATCCGGGGTGCGCCGTCGATCACGAGCTCGGAAGACGAGAGCAGGCCCTGGATCGGGGTGCCGCTTCGGGTCGTGAAGGAGGCCGCCTGTCCCTGCGAGGAGGGTTCGGCGGCCAGCCGATCCGTGAGCATACGGGCGCTGTCCGCGTCCAGTAGCCCGACGTCGAGCGGTGTTCTGCCCTTCACGTCCTCCCGTGTCCACTCGAACCGACGCACGAAGGCTTCGTTGACTTCCGCGATCGTCCACGTCTCCGGGTGGACGATGACCTTCGGGAGCGGGCTACCGAAGAAGAGCGCCCTGAAGCGCGCTTCGCTCGCGCGCAGGAGAGCGATGGAGCGGCGCTGCTGCTCCAGCACCACGGCGAGAAGGAGGCTCCCCGCGCCCATCGCGACGACGAAGCGATAGATGACGGGAAGCGAGGTGGCATGCGTGCTCACGAGGTACGAGAGGTCGCCGTGGCGGGCTTCCGAGAGCGCCATGAACGCCACCAGCACCGTCACCGCCGAGCTGATCCGCAGGTCGAACCACAGGGCCGCGACGAAGAGCGGCACGAACGGGAGGAACGGATAGCTCGGAGAGAGGTCGAACGCGATTTCCGCCGTGACGATCGCGGCCGAGAGGACGAGCAGGCCGGCGCCGAGCTGCTTCCGTGATGCTCTGATGGGCCGGCGAGTGAGGGTGGTGAGCAGGAAGGGCGCCACCAGCATGACGCCGGCCACGTCGCCCGCATACCACAGCGTCCACGACAGGTGGGCCTGGGAGGACGGGATGAGGCCGGCGGCGAGCAGAGCAGGAACGGCGATCCCGGGTCCTACGAGACAGGCGAGCAGCCCCCCGTACGCCCAGAGCTTGAGGAGCTCTCCGAGTGAGTCGATCGTGGGTCGGAAACGAGCCCGGTCCAGAAGAACCGCGCCGATCCACGCCTCGAACGTGGATCCGACGCCGACCGCGCAGGCCGTCCACCACGGCATTCCGTGCCAGAAGCCGGCCGCGGCGGCCGCCAGGAAGACGGCGGGCCAGAACGCGGGTCCCACGACGACGAGTCCCGCCAGGGCCACGGCGCTGGGCGGCCACAGGAGTGCAGCGGGGCCGTCGCCGAACGATCCCAAGCTGAGCCCCGCGAAGACCGCGAGCTCGTAGGCCGCAACGATCAGGGCCCCGTAGAGGAGCCGCTCAGGCAGGTTGGATGGACGTCGGAGCGTCGGGGTCGGCGTGGCGGCACCGGACGCCGCCTCGTCTCCCACTCTCATGCTCCGAATCAACGTCCATCGCATGGACACGGTCTCCCTTTAAGAGCGAGCGCGACCTTGACCGACAGGTCGGCCGGGGCGACCGGATGAACGGGGTCGCCCCGGTCGACCTGTCGGTCGTCGGGTCTATCTCGGGAGGGTCCGTATGAAGAGGTGCGTCAGAGGATAAGGGCGATGGCTCGCCGATGGAACCGACGCCGAGATCCTCGATCGAACACGAGTCTCGAGACGCGACGTCTCGTCCTACCCCCCGATCGTGAGCGGCAGCATGACCTGCGACTTCACCGGTGCTCCGTCCTTCTTTCCCGGAACGAACCGGATCTGCTTGACCACCTGAGCGGCGAAGCTGCGCAGCTGGTCGCTGGTCGCGGCCACGACCTGCACGCTCTTGGGGTCGACCTTGCCGTCCTGGTCGACGATGAAGCGGACCTGGACCTTTCCGGAGACGCCCTGCGCGAGCAGGCTCTGGGCCGATTGCCGGATCTGCATCTGAGCCTGCGAGGGCGACGCGACCTTCGGCGGCTGACTCAGCTCCGTAGCGTTGTACACGGTCTGCGCGGTGCTCGGGCTCACGGCCATGAGGACACCTACGAACGCGGCTGCGCACAGGAGGATTCCCTTCCTCTTCCACATGATCGACACTCCTTGTCTGGTGGTTCTCAACGTTCGGGAGGCATCCTGCCTCCCGGCCCCTCTGGTTCCGTTCCCGCGGCGCCTCAGAAGCGCTGGAGGAGCGCGTCGTCGTCGTCGAAGGGGATGACGTCGGCGGCGTGCCCGTTGGTGTGGCGGTTGGGCGTTGCGGAGCGAGCTGCGCCGTTCTTCGGGCTACCGAGCTGGAGCGTCGAAGGCGGCGGTGGGGGGGGCGCGGTGATGCCGCGAGCCGTTGCGGCGCCGGGGCGCCTGCCGACGCGGCTGAGGGTGTACTGAGCGACGAGGCTCTTCATCTCCTCGGCCTGGCTGGTGAGCTCCTCCGAAGCGCTGGAGCTCTGCTCGGCGTTGGCGGCCGTCTGCTGGGTGACCTGGTTCATCTGCT
>JBJKRT010000078.1:0-22413 GCA_046704545.1 Longimicrobiales bacterium | reverse complement strand
CGCCCGGCCTGGCCGGCTTCCGCTCCGCCCGCCGCGGCCGCTCGCGCGCCGCCACGGTGGCCTGGCTCGGACTCTCCTTCGCGCTCCTGACGGGGGCCGTGGGAGCGTTGGAGCCGTGGTGGACGCTCGGTCGGGCAGATCTCTGGGCCGTGGCCGTGGAAGGCCCGGCGCAGGTGAGGCTCGCCCCTTCGTGGTCGGCGGCCGCGGTCGGATCGGTGCCCAGCGGCACCCTCGTCCGGCTCGGCGAGCGCTTCGGCTCCTGGGTGCACGTCGTCGGGACGGATGGGGGCACGGCGGGGTGGATCGAGAGCGTACAGGTCGCGCCGTTGGGGCCGGTCGGATCGGATGGCGCACCCTCGGCCGTCGGGATCAGCCCTCCAACAGACTCCGGATCCGCGTCGTGAAGGCCTTCTGGGAGAACGGTTTCTCGAGCAGGTGAGCCGCTCCGACGCCCCGCGCCGTGAGGACGTCGTGGGCGTACCCGGACACGTAGAGAACGGGGAGTCCCGGACGTAACCGCCGAATGCGCTCGTAGAGCTCCACGCCGCTCATCTCGGGCATCACCACGTCGCTGACGAGAAGGTCGATGGCGACCGACGGATCGTTGGCGATCTCGAGTGCCGCCGAGGGGGTGCCCGCTTCCAGCACGTCGTATCCGTTGCGCTGGAGCATGTTCACGAGAACGCGCCGGACCACGGTCTCGTCCTCGACGACGAGAATTCGCTCCGAGCCCGTCGGGCGTGTGTGGCTCGCCGCTTCCGCGCACGCACCTTCCGACATCTCGTCCGACGCGGGAAAGTAGAGCCGGAACGTCGTGCCGCCGCCCGGCTCGCTGTCGACCTTCACGGCGCCGCCGTGCTGATGCATGATCCCGTAGACCATCGCGAGCCCGAGCCCGGTGCCTTCGTTGGGCTCCTTGGTCGTGAAGAACGGCTCGAAGATCAGCGCGAGCGTGCCCTCGTCCATGCCCGTGCCCGTATCGGACACCTCCAGGCAGACGTAGGCCCCTTCGGACAGCTCGGGCTCCGATCCTTCCACGTCGTGACGGCGGGTACGGATCTTCAGATGTCCGCCGCCCGGCATCGCGTCCTGGGCATTGAGGATCAGGTTCATGAGGATCTGCTCGACCTGACCCTCGTCGGCGGAGATCGGAGCCGGTCCTTCGGACAGGTCCAACGCGAGGTGGATGTCCTCCCGGATCACGGTCCGTATCAAGCGCGTGAACGACAGGAGCACCGCGTTGAGGTCGAGCGTGTGGATGTCGAGCACCTGCCGCCGACTGAACGCGAGAAGCTTGCGCGTCACGCGGGTCGCGCGCTCCGCTGCTCCGATGATCTCGGCCACGTCCTCACGCGAGGGCTCGTCCTCCGGCAGGGCGTCGACCGCCATCTCCGCGTATGCGAGGATCGGCGCCAGCAGGTTGTTGAAGTCGTGCGCGATACCTCCCGCAAGCCGGCCCACCGACTCCAGGCGCTGCGCGTGCACCAGCTGCTCCTCGAGCACGACCTGCTTGGCATCCTGGGTGGCTCGTTCGAGCTCGGCGACGGCACGCGAGGCGAGGAGCTTGAGCGTCGAACGGACGTGCGCGGTATCCGAGGGGCGCAGTCGGTACACGGCGCCCACGACGCCGCGCTTCTTCCCGTTGCCGTCCACGACGGGAGCGACGACCGCCGTCCGGGCGCCGATCTGCGCGAAGGCGGGATCCAGCTCGGAGTGCCGTGACAGATCTTCGACGTAGGCCACCTCTCCACCGTTCAATGCCTGATCGCACGCCGCGCTGGTGACCGGGCAACGGAAGTCGGTCGTCGGCGCCCCGTCCTGGAAGACCGCCATCGGCCTGAGCGCATCACCGTCTCCGTCGACCTGGGCGATGAACGAGAGGTCGGCGCTGAGCTTCGTGCCGATGAACGCGACGGCCTCGCGGAGCCAGCCTTTGCCGGTGTGCGCTCCGAGCCCTTCGGAGACGAGCTCGTGCAGTCGCTCCCGCTCCACCTCCTCGGTGAGGTCGACGACGCTCAGGAGGGCCTGCTCGGGCGTGGAGGTCGAGTCGGGTACCTGAACGGTGATTCGCACGTGGAGCTGGCGGCCCTGGTACGTGGTGTGACGCGCCACGTAGCTCAGCGTCGGGGTCGTGCCGGCCGCGAACGCCACCGCGATCTCGCGGTGGAGACGGTCCCAGTGGTCGCCCAGGAGCGTCGGGAGTGCAGGGAGGAGCGCGGCCGCGGATGGGGCGCCGTAGAGTGCCACGGCCGCCGGATTGGCCCACGTAGCCGCGGTACGAGCTGCAAGATGGTCCACCACCTCGCGGTGCCGGTCGAGATACGCCGCAACGCCGTTCGCCCCCGCCGGGAGCGAACGGACCAGGTCGTGGAGCTCCAGCCACAGGGGGGCCACGTCGAGCAGCAGGAGGGGCACCGGCACACGTGCGAGCAACGTGGTCTTCTCGTGTCGGGGTCCGGTCGGCGACGGTCCCTGCAGGTGCGCCGGACGCCGATCCCGCCGTGAAGAGGCGGGGATACTTTGGCTCACGCTCCACTCCCTTCGATGACCGTCGTGCCACACCCCCGCACGGAGTATCGGCACGAGGGCCGCACAACTTAACAGATCGTCGAAGGACGGGGACACCCCGTGCGCGGTGCCCTTCTTCGCAGGTCTTTCGGTGGCCTGAAGGTCCTCAAGATCCAGGTCGCCAACCCCGACACTGATGAACGGGACAACGTCGGAAATCGGATCAGCGGGTCGCATAGAAAGGAGTGACGGCTCTTGGCCTCCCTGACGCTCGACCAGGTACGACCTGGCATGGTGCTCGCCGCCGATGTGTTCGATCGGCGCGGCCGCCTGCTGATGCGTCCCGGCAACGAGCTCACCGAGCGGCACATCGACGCCCTGCGCATGTGGGGGGTGATGTTCCTGGAGGTGAGCCTCAATGACGATGAGCCCGAGGTGGTGGAAGAGATGGATCCCGCCGAGCTCGCGGCTCTGGAAGCGGATCTCGACGATCTCTTCAAGAACGCCGGGGGGCCTCATCCATTTCTCGATCGGCTCCGTGAGGTAGCGCACGCCCGTGCGCGCAAGCGTGGAAGTGGTGTCCCGGTCTCGCGGGGGGCGTCGTGAGCGGGCGCGCGGAACGGCTCGTGGCGGGCGCGGTGACGGTCGCGTCGCCACCGCTCGTCTACGAGCGCCTCGTCGAGGTGATCCGCCACCCGCACTCCGGCTCCGCCGACATCGCTCGGGTCATCAGCGAGGACCAGGGGCTCACCGGCCGGCTGCTCAAGATCGTGAACTCGGCCTTCTACTCGTTCCCGCGGCCCGTAGAGACGGTCACCCAGGCGGTCACGGTCGTCGGCACGAGCCAGATTCGCGACCTCGCGTTGGCCACGTCGGTCATGGCGATGTTCGAGGGCGTCCCGGTCGGGCTCGTCGACGCGCAGTCCTTCTGGTTCCACAGCCTCTCCTGCGGCGTCGTGGCACGCACGCTGGCGGCGCATCGGGGCGAGCACAACATCGAGCGTTTCTTCGTGGCCGGGCTGCTGCACGACATCGGCCACCTCATCATCTACATGCACGCGAGCCACGAGGCGCGCAGCGCGTTCGAGCTGGCGCGCGACACCGATCGGCCGGTGCACGAGTGCGAGCGGGAGATCCTGGGCTGCGACCATACCCAGGTCGGCCACGCGCTCCTCCAGAAGTGGAACTTTCCCGGGCCGCTGGTCGACGCGGTCCGCTACCATCACTCGCCTCGTCTCTCGACGCGCCACCCCGCCGAAGCGGCGACGGTCCACGTGGCGGAGGTCACCGTACACGCGCTCCGGTGGGGCAGGAGCGGCGAGCGTCGCATCCCTCCCTTCGACCCCTGGGCGTGGGACACGCTCGGCCTCGAGCCCGAAGCGATCGCCGTCGTCGTCGAACAGACGCAGCGCCAGCTCGGCGCGAGCGTCGACTTCCTCTTCGCGGGAGACTGACCCGTGGACACCACGAATGACGACCGTGTCGACGACGTAGGCGGCTTCCGCGAGACGGAGACGCACGACTGGGTCTCGGGGGCGCTCGAGTCGGTGTTCTCGCTCGCGATCTCGTTTCAGGGAAAGCTGGGGCGGGACGTCGGACCCGAGGACATCTTCGAGGCGGCGCTTCCCGCGATCCGCCAGGTCTCGGACTTCGAGGAGCTGGCGTTCATCGGTCTCGACGATGGCGGATTGGAATTCTCGCTCGTGGGCGTCGATCCGCCGGAGCGCATCGGCGCGTTTCGGGCCGAGCTCGCCGCCCAGGTGCACGAAGGGACGTTTGCGTGGTCGCTGTACCAGCACCGGCCCGTCATCGTATCCGGCCACGCGTTGGGGCCCTCGGTCGTGCTCCACGTGCTCGCGACCCCGTCCCGGGTCATGGGGATGTTCATGGGGACGCTGCGCGGAGGCTCGTCCTTCCTGCCCGACATCGTCCAGAAGGTCCTGTCCATCACCCTTGGGCTGTGCGCGACGATGATGGAGACCAACGTGCTGTACCGGGAGCTGGCGGACTACAACCGCAACCTCGAGGCCACGATCGAGGAGCGGACGCGCGAGCTGCGGCGCTCCGAGGCGGCGGCGCGCTCCGCGAGCCGGGCGAAGAGCGAGTTCCTGGCCAACATGAGCCACGAGATCCGCACGCCGATCAACGGCATCGTGGGAATGACGAGCCTGCTCCTCGACACCGAGCTCGACGCGGAGCAGCGGGAGGAGGCCGACACCGTCCGTCGTTGCGCCGACGCGCTTCTCACGGTCATCAACGACGTTCTCGACTACTCGAAGGTCGAGGCGGGAAAGATCGAGCTCGAGCTCGTGCCCTTCGATCTGAGAACCGTGCTGGAGGACGTCCTGGAGCTGGTCGCCTCCAGCGGTCGCGACAAGGACGTGGACCTCGTGCTGCGGTATCGGGCCGGCACGCGCAGGTTCGTCGAGGGCGACCCCGCACGGGTCCGTCAGGTCGTTCTCAACCTGGTGAGCAACGCCGTGCGCTTCACGGAGTCCGGGTACGTGGCCGTGGACGTCTCGGCCCTGGACGGCGGTCGTGTCGCCATCGCGGTCACGGACACCGGCATCGGAATCGAGCCCGACCGGCTCGAGAGCATGTTCGACAAGTTCACCCAGGCCGACTCCAGCACGACACGCAGGTTCGGCGGCACGGGCCTCGGCCTGGCGATCTCTCGCCGGCTCGCGCGCCTGATGGGTGGAGACGTGACGGCGCGCAGCGTTCCGCGGCGGGGATCCACGTTCACCTTCACAGCTGTGTTGCCCGGCACCCCCGGCTCGCGCGAGACGTCCGACGCGCTCCGCGGGCGCAACGTGCTCGTGGTCACCCATCGCAGACCGGCGGCGGAGGCGATCGTGGACACGCTCCTGTCCGCGTCGGCCAAAGCGGGAATCCTCGAGGCGCCTGAAGACGTGCTGTGGACCTGCTCGATGGGAAGCGACGCCGGTGGCATCACCGACATCGTCGTGGACGGTCGGTTCGGCATCGCGCGGCTCGTGGGCGTCGCCGCCAGCGTCGCGACGCTGCCCGAAGGCCGCAGGCCGAAGATGTGGGCCCTCCTCGACCCCCGTCGGCGTGCCGGAGCCGACCAGCTCCGGCGTGCCGGCTTCGCGGGGTCGTTACCGAAACCGGTCCGCGCGACGCGCCTGTACGATCTGCTCGCCTCCGGCGGTGAGCCGGCTACTGCATCGGTCCCGGCCGAGGCCGAGGAGCCGATCGAAGCGGCGGTGCTGCTGGTCGAGGACGATCCGGTCAACGTGCGTGTCGCCACCCTCATGCTCGAGCGCCTCGGGTGTCGGGTCACCTCCGCCGCCAACGGCCTCGAGTCGGTGGATCTCGTGCAGCGCTACGCGTTCGACCTGGTCTTCATGGACTGCCAGATGCCCGTCATGGACGGGTATGAAGCCACCGCGGCGATCCGGGCGTTGCCCGGGTTCGACGACCTCCCGGTCGTGGCTCTGACGGCCAACGCGATGGCGGGCGACCGTGAGCGTGCGGTAGCGGCAGGCATGAACGGGTACGTAACCAAGCCCGTGAACGCACAGGACCTTCGCGACGCGCTCCAGCGCTTCCTGAGCCGCACCGAGGCGACGACGGGGCTCACGGCCATCGAAGACAACGCCGAGGTCTTCGATCTGTCGTCCGCGCTCGAGCGCACCGCGGGTAGCCGGGACACGCTCGGTGAGGTCGTCGAGATCTTCCTGGATCAGTGGCCGACTTTGCGCGAAGGGCTCCGCGATGCGCATCGACGCGGCGACCCCGGCGACATGGCACGGATCGCCCATCGGTTGAAGGGTGGGGCGGGCACGCTCTCGGCGGAGCGACTGATGCGCTACGCGAAGGCGTGCGAGCGCCGGTGGCGGGAGGGCCTGCTGGACGATGCGCCGGAAGAGATGGCACGGCTGGATCGGGAGGTCATCGAGCTGCGCGAGGAGGTCGCGAAGGCGCTGGAGGGAGCGGCGGCATGACTTCGGCGTCCGCGCACATCGCGGTGGTCAACGACGACCCCGTACAACTGCGCCTGATCCGATCGTCGCTGGAATCCGGCGGGTTCTCGGTGAGCCCGTTTCTCGATGCGACCGAAGCGCTCACGACGCTGCCGCACGGGCCGCCGGTCGACCTGTTCGTCGTCGACCTCCACATGCCCGGTGTGGACGGATGGAAGCTCTGCCACCTCCTGCGCTCGCCGGACTTCGAGCCCTACAATCAGGTGCCGATCCTGGTCGTGTCGGCCACCTTCACGGGCGACGACGTCACGGCAATCACCCGGGAGCTCGGCGCGAGCGCGTTCCTGGAGGTTCCGTTCGACACGAAGCGTCTGCTGTCCTACGTGAACCGGCTCCTGGCCGGCGAGAAGCCTCGCAGCCAGCCGACCGTGTTGATCGTGGAGGACGAGGACGTCACGCGCCGCGCGCTCGCCAAGGCGTTCGAGCGGTTCGGCTACCAGGTTCGCGAGGCGGCGACGGTCGCCGAGGCTCGCCACCAGGGAGAGCATGGACCCGCCGACGCCGTGCTCCTCGACTACCACCTGCCGGACGGCTCCTGCGAGCCGCTGATCTCGGAGCTCCAGACGCCGGAGCTTCGGACGTCCATCCTGATCATGACGGGCGACGACGACCCCGAGCTCCCGCTGCGACTCCTCGGCAGCGGGGCAGACGGCTACCTGCGCAAGCCGTTCGAGGTCGAATACGCCGTCGAGATGGTGAGCAAGGCGCGGCGCCAGCGCTCCCTGCTGCGCATCGAGAGCGTCCTGGAGACACGCACCCGGGCGCTCGGCGCGTCCGAGGCGCGCTACCAGAGTCTGTTCGAGACCATCCCGGAGCTGGTGCTCGTGATCGACCACGACCGGCGCGTGGTCGAGGCGAACCCCGAGAGCCTCCGCGTGCTCGCGGCTTCGCCGGAGGAGGTCGTGGATGCGCCACTGACGAGCTTCATCCCGGCCGAGGGATCCCCCGCGCTGTTCTCGTGGCTCGACGGACTCCGTGCCCACGAGCCTTCTAGGCTGGTTACGGAGCTCGTGCGGACCGACGGATCGAGCATTCCGGTCGAGCTCAGCGGCGGCGCCGTGGAGTACCACGACAAGCCGGCCTGCCTGCTGGTGGGCCGTGACCTGACCGAGCGCGTGAAGGTCGAGGAAGAGCGCCGCCAGCTCGAGGCCCAGGTGCAGCGGGCGCAGCGCCTCGAGAGCCTGGGGGTCCTCGCCGGTGGCGTGGCGCACGACTTCAACAACCTGCTCGTTGGCATCCTGGGCAACGCCAGCCTGGTGATGATGGACCTGCCTCCGGACGCTCCGGAGCGCGAGTCGCTGCAGCAGATCGAGATGTCGGCCAAGCGCGCGGCGGAGCTCACCCAGCAGATCCTGGTGTTCGCCGGCCGCTCCAAGGTGGAGAGCGAGGACGTGCGACTCTCGGACCTCGTCGGTGAGCTCGGCCAGCTCATCGAGCCCGCCGTGTCCAAGAAGGCGCGCCTGCGCTACGACCTTTCGGCCGGGCTCCCGGTCGTTCAGGGCGATGCTGGTCAGATCCGGCAGGTCGTGATGAACCTGATCATCAACGCGTCCGACGCGCTCGAGGGGCGGGCGGGAAACATCACGGTGAAGACGTTCCTGTATCGGATCGAGAGGAAAACCCGTCTCGACTTCCTGGGCGGCGGGCGGCCGGATCCCGGATCCTATGTGGCGCTGAGCGTCGAGGACGAGGGTTGCGGGATGACGGCCGAAACCCTGAATCGGATCTTCGAGCCCTTCTTCACCACGAAGTCCACCGGACGCGGCCTCGGCCTCGCCTCGACGCTCGGAATCGTCCACGCGCATCGGGGGTTCATCGCGGTGCGCTCGGACGTGGGCCGAGGATCGACCTTCACGGTTCTGCTCCCCCCGCATCACGCGCAGGGCACGGGCGGTGACGAGCCCTCCCGGCCGCCTTCGGCACGGTGGGAGGACGGAGGCAGCGTGCTGGTCGTGGACGACGAGCCGTCGGTCAGAGACCTGGCGAGCGCGGTGCTGTCACGTCACGGCTTCACCGTGCACGAGGCGCACGACGGGGCGGACGGGGTCCGGCGGGCGCTCGACCCCGAGGTCGGCGCGCGGGCCGTGCTCCTCGATCTGGCGATGCCCGAGATGGACGGGCTCGAGGCGCTCGAGCTGATGCGGCGCTCCTCTCCGGAGCTCCCGGTGCTCCTGTCGAGCGGCTATCCGTCCGACCACGCCCTCGCCCGCATCGCCGACGATCCGTTCACGGCGTTCATCGAGAAGCCGTACGCACCGGTCGACCTCGTCGAGGCCGTCCAGGCGCTTCTCTGGGGAGCACGGGCGGCGGGCTCCCTTCCCGTGCGCGACGCCGCCGGAGACTGACCCGGGGTCGTCCGCCGGCGCGGCGTTCGACCGTGCCCCCGCCACCGTGTCCGCACGGGGAAGCATTGCCTTCCCGGCACCCGTCCTGAACCTTGGTTCGAAGCAGGGACGACCTGCACGCGATCCACCCTCGTCCGGACGGCATACCCATGAACCCGATGATCTGGGATGAGCTCGCGCCCATGCTCGTCGCCATCTGTCTCATCCTGACGGTCGGAGGCGTGCTCATCTTCAGGCCCCTGGCCAAGCGGCTCGGCGAGCTGCTCGAGGTCTACGCGCGAGACAAGGAGCGCGGCCTCGAGGCCGAGGTGCATCAGGTGAGAGAGTTGCTGGAGACCATGAACAGCCGCCTGCAGCTCATGGAGGAGCGTCAGGACTTCACCGAGCGCCTGCTCGCGACCGAGCGCAAGGAGCTGGCGCCACCGCCCGAGACGGACGCCTAGGCCTCCCCCCACCCCCCGAAACCGCAGCCCGTAAGGAGAGAGACGACAGATGGCCGACATCATCGATCACAAGATCATCGGCGAAGACATGCAGCTCGTGGAGGTGGAGCTGGATCCCGGAGAAGCCGTTCGCGCCGAGGCCGGCGCCATGATGTACATGGAGGACGGCATCGAGATGCAGACGAACACGGGCGGCGGGATGTTCAAGGGCTTCAAGCGGATGATCACCGGAGCCTCGTTCTTCATCACGAACTTCACGTTCAATGGCTCCGGCAAGGGTCATGTGGCCTTCGCCGCTCCGTTCCCCGGCAAGATCGTGCCGATCGACCTGCGCAGCTTCGACCGCGAGTTCATCTGCCAGAAGGACTCGTTCCTGTGCGCCGCCCAGGGCGTCGAGATCGAGGTCGCGTTCACGAAGCGCATCGGCGTGGGCCTGTTCGGTGGGGAGGGCTTCATCCTGCAGCGTCTCACCGGCGACGGCATGGCCTTCGTGCACGCGGGTGGCACGCTCATCGAGAAGCGGCTCATGCCGCACGAGCGCCTGCGCGTCGATACGGGCTGCATCGTCGGCTTCAGCCAGGGCGTCAACTACGACATCGAGTTCGTCGGCGGCTTCAAGAACGCGCTCTTCGGAGGAGAGGGGCTGTTCCTGGCAACGCTGCGGGGACCGGGCACCGTCTACCTGCAGAGCCTGCCGTTCTCGCGCATGGCCGACCGCATTGTGCAGGCGTCGCGCGTGGGCGTGCAGAAGCAGGCGGGAGAAAGCGCCGCCATCGGCGGAATCGGCGGTGCGATCCTGGGTGGGATCCTCGGCAACAACCAATAGGCGGAGAGGCCTCGCCATGAACACACGTCGCCAGTTCCTGATCCGTGCACCCGTGGCGCTCGCCGGTGTGGTGAGCGCGTGCAAGAGCGTGAAGCCCAACGGCGAGTCCGGTCCGTCCGCGGCCGCCGACACGACCAAGGGAGGCACGCCGGGTGCACCGCCGGCCTTCAACACCTCCAATGCCGTGGGGCCGGAAGTCACGCCCCAGACGTTCGCCGAGGCCGAGAAGCTGGTACAGGTCGAGATGACCGAGGCCCATCGCAAGATGGCCGCGGACAACTGGCGCACGTCCATGGCCGAGCTCCTCGAGCGGCGCACCGGCCCGCGCAAGGTCGCCCTCGAGCCCGAGCTCGCGCCCGCCACGGTCTGGGATCCCATCCTCCCGGGCATGAAGGTCGGGCCCGCCCGCAACCGCTTCGTGCCCGCCCGGGTGGACGCCGGGCCGCTTCCCTCGAGCGACGAGGACATCGCGTGGGCACCGGTGACGAAGCTGTCGGAGTGGATCCGCACGCGGAAGCTCGCGTCCGAGCGGCTCACGAACATCTACCTGGACCGGCTCAAGCGGTTGGGTCCGAAGGTCAACTGCGTCATCACGCTCACCGAGGATCACGCGCTCGCGCAGGCGAAGCGGGCCGACAAGGAGATCGCCGCGGGCAGGTACCGCGGACCGCTGCACGGCATCCCGTGGGGCGGCAAGGATCTGCTGGACACGGCGGGCATCCGGACCACCTACGGTGCGGAGCCGTTCAAGGACCGCGTGCCGACGGACAACGCCGTGGTGGTGCAGCGCCTGAACGACGCCGGTGCGGTGCTCGTGGCCAAGCTGAGCATGGGCGCGCTGGCGCTCAACGACATCTGGTTCGGCGGTCAGACGATGAACCCGTGGCTGCTCGAGGAGGGCTCGTCGGGGTCGAGCGCGGGGCCCGGCGCGTCGACGGGCGCCGGACTCGTCGGGTTCGCGATCGGGAGCGAGACGGGCGGGAGCATCATCAGCCCGAGCATGCGCTGCGGTGTGACCGGGCTGAGGCCGACGTTCGGACGGGTGCCGCGGACCGGCGCGATGACGCTGTGCTGGACGCTCGACAAGCTCGGCCCGATGGCCCGGGGCGTCGAGGACACGATGCTCGTGCTGCACGCGATCACCGGCTACGACGCGGGCGACACCGGGAGCCTGCCGAGCAAGCTCGATTACGACGCGCGCCGGAGCGTGAAGGGGCTCAAGCTCGGCTACTTCCCGAAGTGGATGCACGAGGCGCCGGCCACCGACGTCGACCGCGCGTCGCTGGCGATGCTGGAGAAGCTCGGCCTCGAGCCCGTCGAGGTGTCGTTGCCCGATTGGCCCTACGACGACCTCAATCTGATGTTGTTCGCCGAAGCGGCCGCGTCGTTCGAGAAGATCACGCTGGACCACGAGGTCGACGGGATGAGGATGCAGGTGCCGGACGCGTGGCCGAACATGTTCCGCGAGTCGCGCTTCCTGTCTGCCGTGGACTTCGTGCAGGCCGACCGACTGCGCCGGAAGGTCGCCCGGGAGATGGAGCGGGTGATGTCCGAGGTCGACCTCCTCATCGTCCCGTCGCTGCGCGACGAGATGCTCGTCATCAGCAACAACACGGGCCACCCGTCGCTCACGCTGCGCACGGGGTTCGTCGAGGTATCGAAGGCGAGGAGCGACTGGGCGCCCGATCCCAAGCACCCGCTTCCGACATTCGACCCGCCGCGCCGCGTTCCCTATGGCGTGACGCTGATCGGGCGCCTGTTCGACGAGGGTACGATCATGCGGGTGGGCGTGGCGCTGGAGCGTGCCGCGGGCGTGGCGAACGAGCGGCCGAAGGGGTTCTGACTCAGGCCTCGCATTCCTTCTCGCTCGTCATCGTGACCTCCATGTCGCGCAGCTTTCCGTCCGCGAGGTCGTAGATCCACCCGTGGACCGAGAGCGCCTGTCCCCGCGTCCACGCGTCGCGCACGATCGTGGTCCTGCACACGTTGCGCACCTGCTCGACGACGTTCAGCTCGCAGAGGCGCCGGTGGCGCTCCGCGTCCGTCGACAGGGCGTCGAGCTGTGCCGTGTGCTTTCTGCGCACGTCCTGCACGTGGCGGAGCCAGTTGTCCACGAGCCCGAGGCGGTCGTCTCGCAGCGCGGCGCCGACGCCGCCGCACCCGTAGT
Source organism: Longimicrobiales bacterium (assembly GCA_046704545.1). Classification (GTDB taxonomy): domain Bacteria; phylum Gemmatimonadota; class Gemmatimonadetes; order Longimicrobiales; family Gaopeijiaceae; genus SZUA-318. The sequence continues at coordinate 10,117 of JBJKRT010000078.1, read as the reverse complement.
GTCCGCACACGATCACGTGGCCGACCTTCAGGACGTCGACCGCGAACTGGATCGTCGAGAGGCAGTTCAGGTCTGCGTGGAGAACGACGTTGGCGATGTTGCGGTGCACGAACATCTCGCCGGGTAGGAGCCCCACGATCTGGTTCGCCGGCACGCGGCTGTCGGAGCAGCCGATCCAGAGGTAGTCGGGCGTCTGCTGGCGGGAGAGCCGCTCGAAGAACTCCGGGTCCTGCCGGGTAACCTCTTCGGCCCATTCGCGATTGTTGACAAAGAGGTCGGGGAGGGTCCGCATCACGTCACCTCGGTCGAAGGAACGGTCAGGATCTTCTACGGGGCGCTCCGGCCCCGGCGGAACAGGTAACCCTCGGAGGCCCGAGGGTGCCGCCTCAGCTCCTTCCCTCCGCGAGCGCCCGCTCGATCCTGCGGTCGGGCACGAGCCAGATCAAGGCCACCACCACGTAGATGGCGTCGGCGATCCAGGGCCTCGCGAACGCGGACGCGATCGCGACGGCGTAGAGCACGGGCGAGATCTTTCCCTTGATGTCGCGTCCCACGGCTCGTGCCAGCACGGAGTCGCGCCCCTCGCTCGAGAGGATGGCCTGCTGGAGGATCCAGTACGCGATCGCGGCCATGAGCAGCACCACCCCGTACATCGCCGTGGGGATCCGGGCGAAGGCGTTCTCGCCCATCCACCCCGTGACGAACGGGACGAGCGTGAGCCAGAACAGGAGGTGCAGGTTGGCCCACAGGACGGCGCCGCTCACGCGACCCGTCGCATGCAGCATGTGGTGGTGGTTGTTCCAGTAGATGCCGAGATAGACGAAGCTCAGCACGTAGCTCAGGAGCACGGGAAGCAGGGGCCGGAGCGCCGCGAAGTCCGTCCCGTGGGGCACCCCGAGCTCCAGCACCATGATCGTGATGATGATGGCCAGCACGCCGTCGCTGAACGCCTCGAGTCGACCGGTGCCCATCGTGGCCTCCTCAGCCCTCCGCGGGCGGCAGGGCCGGTGCCGGGCGCCGCAGCGTCCAGAACCCCGACAGAAGGGCCCCTACCAGCGCCGCGATGCTCAGGGCGAACTGCGGAGCTGTGATCACGAACGCGCGCACGACCACGGACAGCGTGACCAGGACGACGTAGACGCGCCACGTCCAGGGAAGGAAGCGCCAGCGCAGGATCCCGAACATCGCCGCCGCGCCGGTGAGGCCCCACGCCATGATGCTCCCCCCGCCGAAGATGCTTCCGGGCGGCCCCAGCGTCTCGTACGCGACGCCCCCGGCGATCGCGACCATCACCGCCAGCATCGCCTGCCGGAGGTTCGACATCTCCCTCCGAAGCAGGTAGCAGGCGAGGACGACGTAGACGGCCGGCACCGCCCAGTTGGAGAAGCGGATGGGCACGAACGGATAGGTCACGAGCGCGATCGCGCTGTGAAGGTCGGGGGGGCCGCCGGCGTGGAGCGCGACCGCCTGGACGATGGAGCGATATCGCAGGGAGAGGGCCGCCATGGCGAGGCTCGCGGCCACGTAGATCCACGGTACCCACACGCCGCGGAGCCACCCGGGGTTGTGGTCGGTCGAGCGCGCGGAGGTCGGATCTTCGTCGTGTCGTTCACGCCGTGATCGCGGCATGGGGTCTCCTCTTCGGGACGGGCAGGGGCGACCACGCCGGAAGTCCCGGTCGCGGGCTGAACGCTCGCTCATGAGTGCCGCCGCCGGGGCTCGGGCGCAAGGGTGCGCCGGCTCGGTTGCGGGACCCTTTCGCGGACAGGATATTGTCGCTCGTAGGACGCGTCCCTGCCCGCCGTCTTCGAGGGACCGCAATGACCATCGCACACGGAGCCACCGCCAGCGCCATCGACCGCGCCACGGCGGTGATGGCCGCCCACGACCGCGCATGCAATGCCGGCGACGTGGACGGCATCATGGAGCACATCGCCGAGGACGTCGTCGTCATGGTACCGGACGTCCACCTGATCGAGGGCCGGAATGCGGCGCGTGAGTTCTACACCGGCAGGCTAAGAGGGAAGTGGGCCGGCACCGGAGACGTTGCCCACTACTTCGCGAGTGCGGAGGAGACCGGAGACGTCGTGGTGCTGCACGGTGTCGCGAGCGGCGCCATGCGGCCTCCCGGCAACGCGCCGATTCCGGTCGCGAACAACTTCGTAGTCGTCCTCAAGGCCGACGTCACGGGCGAGTACAGGATCTGGAGGCTGGCGTTCGCCCCGACCGAGCGCTGAGGAAGGCGTCGGCGTCGGGCGCTACCGCCTCTGCACCCGCTCGACGGCCCGCAACAGGTCCGAGATCTCGAACGGTTTGCGCACGAACGCCCACCTGCGCGAGCGCTGGATGAAGCTGGGCGCGTCGGAAAGGTCCGCTCCGGAGAGCAGCACCAGCCCGAGGTCCGGGTCGTACTCTGCCAGCTCCGGCACGAATTTCTCCGGCGGTGTGCCCGGCATCTGGTAGTCCGTCACGAGCACGGCGAGCGTCGAGCCGAGTTGCTCGGCCACCATCATGGCCTCGTCTCCGGAGCGCGCCTGAAGCACGGTGTGCCCATGACGCGTCAGGGTACGGCTCGCCACCGAGCGCACGGCGTCTTCGTCGTCGACGATCAGGATTGTGCAGGGGCGCGCCACCGGTGGCGCTTCGGTTTCCCTCGTGGAAGGCACGTCCAGTGCCGCAGCGGGCGCAGCAACGGGATGTGCCGCTTCCGGAAGCGTGATGAGGAAGGTCGTACCGCGGCCCACCTCGCTCTCGAACTCGATCTCGCCACCGGCCTCGGTTACGAGCCGGTAGACCATCGACAGCCCGAGGCCTGTGCCCTTGCCCGGAGGTTTGGTGGTGAAGAAAGGCTCGAAGATCGAGCTGCGCACCGATTCGGCGATTCCTTCACCCGTATCCGAGACTTCGATGCTCACCCACGAGCGCACGTCGGACGTACGCCTCCGCGCCGCGGTGGGCGGCGAGGCGCGGCGCGTCCGAATCGTCATCGTCCCGTCGCCCGTCATCGCGTCGCGCGCGTTGATACACAGGTTGAGCAACATCTGCTGGATGTATTCGGAGCTCATCCGCACGGGTGGAAGAGCTTCTTCGAGCTCCATCACCACGCCATGACCCGGGTGCAGAAGTTGCCCGAGGAGTGCGCGCAGATCGCGCACCTGCTCGTTCAGATCCGCCGCCGCGGTTGCGGCTTCCGCTTCCGGTGTGGGCCGACTCACCGTCAGTAGCTGGCGCGTGACCGTCTGTGCTCGTTGGGCAGCATCGCGGATGGCCTCGAGCTCCGAGGGTACGCTCCGACCCGCGTCGGCCATCAGGAGGTCGGCGGACGTCTTGATGACGGTGAGGAGGTTGTTGAAGTCGTGGGCGACGCCGCCGGCCAGGCGCCCCACCGCCTCCATCTGCTGCTGCCGACGCAGCGTTTCCTCCAGACGCCGCAGCTCGGTCACGTCCGAAAGCGATTCGACCACGGCCTGGATCCGCCCGTCGGCGTCTCTGAGGGGTGCGGCGCTCAACAGCAGATCGAACGTCGTGCCATCCGTGCGATGCCCGACATGGGGCACGTCGCGCAGCGTTTCTCCGGTTCGCAGCACGTGCTCGAACACCCGCTCGTCGTCGTTCAGAGCGGACTTCACGGGCACGATGCCAGGGAGGCCTTCCCGCACCAGGGAGCCGAGCACGTCGTTCCGCGACACGCCCAGCATGGCCTCGGCCGGGCCGTTCAGGTACTCCACGCGCCAGTGGCGGTCGATGATCATCATGGCGGTCGGGCTCGCTTCCAGGATCTCTGCCTGACGCTCCCGCTCGCGATGGACCACGTCCTCCACGATCTCCCGGTGCCAACGGGTCCGAGCGGCTTCGAGCGTCCGGAAGAGATCGGCGGGGCTGACCGGCTTGGCCAGGTAGTCGAAGCTGCCGTGACGGAGCGCTTCGACCGCGCTCGCGAGCGACGCGTGACCCGTGAGGATCACCACCTGGGTGAGCGCGGAGATCCGGCGCAGGTGCTCGACGAGCTCCAGCCCGTCCATGTCCGGGAGACGCAGATCGATCAACGCGATCTGGGGCGGCTCGGACAGCCCCTGAGCGAGCTCGATCCCTCTCCGCGCCGTGTCGGCGGTCAGGGCCCCGTACCCCTGCATGCGAAGGATATCGGACAACGTGCGCGAGAAATCCGGGTCGTCGTCTACGACGAGGACCTGGAGCCTCGGCGCCGGCTCTGCATTCATGGGAGGGTCCGTATGCAGGAGTAGGCACGAGCCTTGGGGGGAGCATCGAACGCTCACACAAGCCGTGCTCGCTCGCAACCTCGCGTTGAGCTAGGATCATGGTCATGCGCACACTATCGATTCCGCTCGCGATGCTGCTCGCCCTGGCGCGTCCCGCCGCCGCCCAGCGCGACACCGTGCCCACGCCGCCGCCGATCGGCGACACGATCACCACGGCGTCCGGGCTCCGCTACGTCTACCTCCACCACGGGCATGGTCCCCGGCCCGACTCGGGCGATCTCATGGTGATTCACGGCGTGGGCCGCTTCACCAACGGGAAGGTCTTCTGGGACACGCGCGCCGAGGGCCAGCCGTACGAGTACACGTACAAGGTCGACCGGGTGATCAAGGGCTTCAGCGAGGGGATGGGGTACGTGCGCCAGGGCGATCGCGTGGTGATCGTCATGAAGCCCGACCTCGCCTACGGCAGCCGGAACCGGCCGCCCATCCCGCCGAATTCCACCCTCGTCTTCGACTACCAGATCCTCGGGGTCTATCACGAATCCATCCCCCGGATGCTGCGCGAGGGGTTCGCGAAGGACGGGGTCGACGCCACGCTGGCGCGGCTCGGGGCGATGCCCGATCTGTGGCGCTGGTACGCGAGCGAGTCCGATCTCCTGTCGACGGCGCGGCGGCTCGGGCGCGATCACCGTCCCGAGCAGGCCAAGGTGCTCCGGTTCGCGCTCCGGCTCGTGCCGCTTTCCTACCGCATCCACCAGGCGCTCGCGCGCGATCTGCTGGCCTCGGGCGACAGCGTCGAGGCCAAGGTGCACTTCGAGGCCGCCGCGCGCTTCAACCCGCGCTCGACCGAGCGCGAGGTGCGCCAGTACCAGGCCGCGGAGAAGGCGATCGGGACGCTCGGCGGAGCGTAGGGCGCCTGGGAGGCGGGGCATCGCGGGCAACCCGCGCGGCGGTGCATGGCTCTGATAGAGAGGAGGGCCCCCCCGCGCATATTCGCCATGGAGGTGGGAAGATGGACGTGACCGACTCGTCGTCGACCGCGCGCCTGGAAGAGCGACTGGACCGCCTGGAACGGCAGAACCGTCACCTCCGCTTCGGGGCGCTCCTGCTCGGCATCGGCCTGGTCGCGCTCGCCACGAGCGCGTTCCGCTACGCCACGAAGCCCCAGGACCGGACGCTCACGGCGCGCAAGGTCGTGTTCGTGGACGCCGCGGGCTTTCCCGAGGCGAGCATCCGCTGGTCCGGCCATCAGCTCCGCTTCGAGATTCCGGCGGCGGACACCGCGTCCGTGAAGGTTCGAGTCCCATCGGGTCATGTGGACACCATCCACGCGACGCCGGGCACGGCTCCGGCACCGCTGAGCATGGGCCCCTATCGGGGCAGTGGAGTGCAGCTCCTGCTCGGTCCGGGCATGGCGGGACCGAGCCTCATGCTCACCGACGGTCGGGGGCACGAGGTGGGCCGGATCGGCTCTCCGCTGGTGCAGCCTGTGGTGCAGTAGTCGCGCGAACACCCTCCGTGCCGCGAGATTCCGTGCGGCCGGGAACCGACCGGCGCCGAAATCCGACGACGAAACGGAGCTGCTACGCTACATGCCATCCTTCGACATATCGACGGGTGTGGACCTGCAGGAGATCGACAACGCGGTGAACCAGGCGAGGAAGGAGGTCGCCACGCGTTACGACTTCAAGGGCACCCAGTGCACGATCGACTACGACCGGGCGGCCGCCACGCTCAAGCTGGAGGCCGACGACGAGTACCGCCTGAAGGCGCTCGACGGCGTGCTGCACGAGAAGATGGCGCGCCGCAAGGTGCCGCTGAAGAACCTTGCGGCGGGAGACGTGGACAAGGCTTCGATGGGCCGTGCGCGCCAGATCATCACGCTCAAGCAGGGCATCGATCAGGACACCGCGAAGACGATCTCCAAGGACATCCGTGACGAGAAGCTCAAGAAGGTGCAGGTGCAGATCCAGGGCGAGGAGCTGCGCGTGAGCTCGCCGTCGCGTGACGCGCTGCAGCAAGTGCAGGCGTTCTTGCGGGGCAAGGACTACGGGGTCGAGCTGCAGTTCGGGAACTACCGGGACTGATCCGGACCGGGGCCCCGTCGGATGCCCCACCCACGGTGATCGGCCGCGGCGAACAGTGCGGTTCGCCGCGGCCGATGCGGCCGTGTCAGTAGATGGCGACGCCCCAGGGCCGGTTCCCGACGCTGATCGTCTTCGTGACCGTCCCGGACGCTACGTCGATCAGTGAGACCGTGTTGCTGTAGTAGTTGGCCACACAGACCGTCTTTCCGTCCGGCGTGACGGCCACGCCAATCGGGGAATCCCCGACGCCGATCGTCCCCACGAGCGAGTTCGTCGCCACGTCGATTACCGAAACCGTGGTGCCGGAGGTGCCGGCGAGGGGGCCTGTATTCGTCACGTACGCCTTCGTCCCGTCCGGCGTGATCGCGACCTCCATCGGCTCGTTGAAGCCCGTGATCGTCTTTGTCACGCTGTTCGTGGCTGCGGCGAGCACCGAAACGCTGGTGCCTCCGCTGTTGGCCACGAACACCGTATTCCCGTTCGGCGTGACGGCCACGCCCTCCGGATAAGATCCGACGCCGATCTTCTTCGTGAACGCCGTGTCCGCCGTCACGTCGATCACCGAAACGGAGTCGAGGCCCTCGTCTGTCACGTACGCCGTATTCCCGGTGGGCGCGATCGCCACGCCATACTGACGCCCGCCGACGTTGATCCCCGTAGTAGAGGTGCCCGTCGCGATGTCGATGATCGGCAGGATGGAGGAGCCATCGAAGCTCGCCACGTACGCTTTTGTCCCGCCGGGAGTGATCGCGATGCCCATCGGGTTGGCGAAGCCCGTGATCGTGCTCACGACGGACTCACTCGCCAGGTCGATCACCGAGACGGTGCCGTTATTGTTGTCCGTCACATACGCCGAGTCTCCGTCCGGCGTGAACGCGATCTCGGACGGATAACCCGCGACCGAGATCGTGTTCGTCACGGTGTTCGCAGCCATGTTGATCACCGAGACGGTGTTGGAGTATTGGTTTCCCACGAGGGCAATCGGCCCCACCGCGATCGTGAACGTGTGGCTCGTCGTGTCCACGCCGCCGTTCGCGGTGCCCCCGTTGTCATGCGCGGTGACCGTTACCGTGGCCACGCCGTCCGCCGACGGGTTCGGCGTGAACAGCAGCGTCCCCGTCGTGGTGACCCCGGGCTGCACGTTGAACAGCGAGCTGTCGTTGTTCGTCGTCGTGTACTTCACCAGCGTCTGACTCGACTCGTTCGCCGGTCCCGGGCTGAACGCCGTCGCCCAGTTCGGCACCGTCTGCGGGCCCGCGTCGTGCCACACGACCTGGTTCGCACCCGCCGTGAAGCTCGGCGGCTGGTTCACGTGCAACACGGTGATCGTGAACTTCGACACCGTCGTGCTGTCCACGCCGCCGTTGGCCGTGCCTCCGTTGTCACGCAGCTGCACGCTCACCGTGTCCACCCCGAACGCGTCCGGCGCCGCGTCGTACAGCAGCGTCCCGAGCGTCCCGCTCACGTCGATCGTCGGCTGCTGGGCGAACAGCGCGCTGTTCGTGTTCGTCAGCGTGAACGTCAGCGTCTGGCCGCTCTCGTGGGGGGAGCCCGCGCTGATGTTCGACACCCACGGCACAGCCTGCCCGCCCGCGTTCTCCAGCGTCGTGTCCGCCGACCCGGCCACCATCATGTAGCTCGGCGCGTCGTTGACCGCCGCCACCGTGATCGTGAACGTCTTGGACGTAGTGTCCACGCCACCGTTGGCCGTGCCTCCGTTGTCCTTGGCGGTCACCGTCACCGTGTCGACCCCGATGGCGTCGGTCGCGAGCCCGAATGTCAGCTGCCCGCTCGTGTCCACGGCCGGCTGCACGCTGAACATCGAGCTGTCCGTGCTCGTCGCCGTATAGCCCACGAGCGTCTGGCTCGACTCGTTGGCCGGGCCCGGGCTGAACCCCGTCGCCAGGCCGGGCACCGTGTCGGCCGGCGTGTCCTCGAGCACCGTGACGTTCGTGCTGTCCAGCGTGAACGTCGGCGGTTGGTTCACGTGCGTCACGGTGATCGTGAACTTCGATACCGTCGTGCTGTCCACCCCACCGTTCGCTGTGCCGCCGTTGTCACGCAGCTGCACGCTCACCGTGTCCACCCCGTTCGAGTCCGGCGCCGCCATGTAGGTCAGCGTCCCGCTCGCGTCGATCGCCGGCTGCGCGCTGAACAGCGAGCTGTCGGTGCTCGTCACCGTGAACGTCACGGTCTGGCTCGACTCGTTTGCCGGGCCCGGGCTCACCGACGTCGCCCACGCCATGCTCTGCGCGCCTGCGTTCTCGAGCGACGTCACGTTGCCGCCCGCCGTGTAGCTCGGCGCGTCGTTGACCGGTGTGATCGTCAGCGTCACCGTGGCCGCCGCGCTCGTGAACGTCCCGTCCGTCGCTTCGTACGTGAACGAGTCGCTACCGTTGTAGTTCGCCGCCGGGGTGTAGGTGAACGAGCCGTTCGCGTTCAGCACGAGCGTTCCGTGCGTCGGGCCCGTCACCAGCTTCGCCGTCAGAGGATTGCCCGCCGGGCTCTTGTCGTTCGCCAGCACGCCCGGAGCCGACACCACCAGCGCGCTGTCCTCCAGCGTCGTGTCCGCGTCCGCGCCCGCCGTCGGCGTGTCCTTGTGGATATCGAACGGCGTGCTCGTCACGGACGGCAGCCCGCTCGCGCTCGTCGCCACCAGCGTGTAGCCGGTGCCCGCCTTGTTCACGCTCAGGTCGCCGAACGTTGCCACGCCGGACGTGGCCGCCTCGGTTGTCGTGCCCCCGAGCGTCGCGCCGCCAGGGTTCGACCCGAAGGCCACCGTCACCGAGTCCGTCGCGTTCGTCGCCACGTTGCCGTAGGCGTCCTTCTCGCTCACCGCGATGGGCGGGGCGAGCACCGTCGCGGTCGCCGTGTCGTGCGGCTGGGTCGTGAACACCAACTGCGTCGCCGGGCCGGGCACCACGTTCACCGTCGCCTTCGCGTTCACCAGGTCGTCGAACGCCGTCACCTGCGTCACGCCCGTGTGCCACGCGTGCACCACCCCCGACGTGTCCACCGTCGCCAGCGTCGGATCGCCGATCGTCCAGCGGATCGGCGCGCCTGTCACCGGAGCGCCGCTCGCGTCGAACGCCTCTGCCGTGAACACCGCGCTGTCGCCCGCCACGATGGCCTCCGAGTCCGGGCTCACCGTGATCGACGCCACCGCCTGACGCACCTCTACCACCCGCGTCGCGCCGCAGCCCGTCACGCACAGGCTCGCCGTCGCCTTCACCGTGTCCGTGCCGGCGCCTACGGCCACCACGCTCGCCGAGTCACCCCCGGCAAACGGCGTCACGCGCACCACGCCCGTGCCCGCCACCGACCAGGTGAGGCCCGCGTCCGCCACCGTGTTGCCCGCCACGTCGAGGCCGCGGCCCTGCACCACCGCGCTGTCGCCCACCGAGGTGAGCACCAGCGGCGTGCCCGAGCTCTCGATCGCCACACCGGCCAGATCCACCGTCACCTGCACGCTCACCGACGATGCCGTACCCGTGCCGCTCTCGCTCGAGGCCAGCCCGACCGTGAGCTGCACCGTGCCGGGACGTACGGCCGTCACCACTGCCTGGGTGCCGCCCTCGTTGTGCACCCGCAGCACCGTCGTATCGCTCGACGTGTACGTCAGGACGATCCCGCTTACCGGTGCGCCGCTCGCGTCCGTCACCTTCGTCTGGAGCACGGCGCTCTGGCCCACCTCCGCGTCCGCCTGCCAGCCCGAAGGCGTCAGCGTCAGGCTCTGGAGCGCCGGGTTCGTCGTGCCCTTGTCGCTCGACGAGCAGCTGGCGGCCAAAACAAGAAGCGCCGCCATGAGAA
>JBJKRT010000077.1:0-24647 GCA_046704545.1 Longimicrobiales bacterium | reverse complement strand
GCTGGGGTTTGTTGCACATCTCGAACGGACCTACTACGATACTAACAAAATGATCGGCGGTGTTGTAGACACGCCGCGACCACCGCTTCGCGGCGGTGCCCGCGGCAAGACCCCCATGCGCCCAACGCGATGGAAGATATGATCGTACGTGATCCAGGGTTGGGGCGGCACAGCCCCATCTTCGTCGTCGGTTCGCCTCGACGTAGCTATGGCTATGCCTTCGGCGAACCGCCTAGAACCTGGGGCTGTGGCGCTCCCAACGCGGGGTGCTCCCCTTTTTCAGCGACCTGCTAGTGTGTCGAGTTATAAATTCGTTGCATAATGACATGTACCATGGTATCTTGTCCTCCACCCATTCTGGAGGATGCCATGGCTCGGGGTCGTCCGCTTGCTCCATTGGTGCTGTCGGAGGAGGATCGCGCTACGCTTCAGCGCTGGACGGCACGGCGCAAGACGAGCCAAGCGCTGGCCCAGCGCGCTCGCATTGTCCTCCTCGCTGCCGACGGCCTCGCCAACAAAGAGGTGGCGGCGCGCGAGCGGCTCACGCAGCAGACCGTGAGCAAGTGGCGGGGACGTTTCGTGGAGAAGGGGCTCGACGGACTCCTCGATGAGCCCCGGCCCGGAGCTCCACGCACCATCTCCGATGACGACGTCGAGCGCGTGCTCACCCTCACGCTCGAAGAGAAGCCGGCCGATGCGACGCACTGGAGCACCCGCTCCATGGCCAAGCGTGCCGGCCTGTCCCAGAGCGCCGTCAGCCGTATCTGGCGCGCCTTCGCGCTTCAGCCGCATCGCAGCGAGTCCTTCAAGCTCTCCTCCGATCCGCTCTTCATCGAGAAAGTCCGGGACATTGTCGGCCTCTACCTCAACCCTCCTGAGCGAGCCGCCGTCCTGTGTGTCGACGAGAAGACCCAGGTCCAGGCCCTCGACCGCACAGCCCCGTTGCTGCCCATGCGACCCGGTCAGATCGAGCGCCGCACCCACGACTATGTGCGTCACGGCACCACATCCCTCTTCGCCGCCCTCGACACCAAGACCGGCGAGGTGCTCGGTCACTGTCATCGTCGGCATCGTTCCGTCGAGTTCCGGAAGTTCCTCGATCGCATCGATGAGGCCGTACCCGACGAACTCGACGTCCATCTCGTTCTGGACAACTACCAGACCCACAAGACGGCGCTCATCAAGAACTGGCTTGCCAAGCGCCCTCGCTTCCATCTGCACTTCACCCCCACCAGCTCTTCCTGGCTCAACCAGGTCGAGCGTTGGTTCGCCGCTCTCACCGAGAAACAGATCCGTCGAGGTGTGCACCGCAGCACTCGCGCTCTCGAGCAAGCCATCTACAGCTTCATCGACGTGAGCAACCAAGACCCCAAGCCGTTCGTCTGGACCAAGTCCGCCGACGATATTCTCCAGAACCTCGCTCGCTTTTGTGAGCGAACTTCTGACTCAGGACACTAGAACCCTTCCTGCGCCGTGCGCGCGATGATCTCCTCCTGGAGATCCTTCCCGATGTCTACGAAGTAATCGCTGTAGCCCGCGACGCGCACGAGCAGGTCGCGGTACTGGTCCGGGTGCTCCTGGGCGTCTCGCAGCGTCTCGGTTCCGACCACGTTGAACTGGATGTGGTGCCCGCCGAGGCGGAAGTAGGTCCGCACGAGATCCGAGAGGCGGTCGATGCCCGTCTCACCCTCCAGCACGGACGGTAGGAACCGCTGGTTCAGGAGCGTGCCGCCCGACTTCACCTGGTCCATCTTTCCGAGCGACTTGCACACCGCCGTCGGCCCGTTCCGGTCGGCGCCGTGGGCGGGTGAGGTTCCGTCCGAGATCGGCAGACAGGCACGGCGACCGTCGGGCGTCGCCCCCACGCGCGTGCCGAAGTAGACGTGGCACGTCGTGGACAGCATGTCCAGGTGGTACTCGCCCCCCTTGGTATTGGGGCGCCCGTCGATGGTGTCGAACAGCGACGCGTAGATACGCTGCATCAGCGCGTCCGCCCGATCGTCGTCGTTGCCGTACTTCGGCGTCTTGTTGAGCAGCGTCTGGCGCAACGGCTCGTCGCCCTCGAAATCTCTACCGAGCGCCTCGAGCAGCCGGCACATGTCGACGCGCCCGTCCTCGAAGACGTGCGTACGGACGGCCGACAGGCTGTCGGTGGTGGTGCCGATGCCGCAGCACTGGATGTAGGTCGTGTTGTAGCGGGCCCCACCGTCGTTGTAGTCGCGCGCGTTCTCGATACAGTCCTTGATGACGACCGAAAGGAACGGGGCCGGAGCATACCGTGCGTACATCGACTCGATGTACTGGTTGACCTCCACCTTCACGTCGACGAAATACTCGAGCTGAGCTCGGAACGCGTCGTACACGTCCTCGAAGGACGCGAACGTCTCGGGGTCTCCCGTCTTCGGGCCGATCTGCTTGCCGGACGCCGGATCCACGCCGTTGTGCAGCGCGATCTCCAGGATCTTCGGAACGTTCAGGTAGCCGGTAAGGATGTACGACTCCTTGCCGAACGTCCCGGTCTCGATGCACCCGCTCGTGCCGCCCTCTCGCGCATCCTCGAAGGACTTGCCGGCCCAGACCTGCTCGGCGATGACCGTGTCGGCGTTGAACACCGATGGATAGCCGTACCCCTTGCGAATCACCTTGGCGGCAGCCTTGAGGAACCGGTCCGGGGTCCGCGCGCTGATCTGGACGTTGCCCTGCGGCTGCAGCAGCCGGATCTCGTCCATGACCTCCAGCAGGAGGTACGACACCTCGCTCACGCCGTCGGAGCCGTCGGCCTTCAGGCCGCCGAAGTTGATGTTCGTGAAGTCGTTGTAGGTCCCGCTCTCCTGAGCGGTGACGCCCACCTTCGGTGGAGCCGGCTGGTTGTTGAACTTGATCCAGAGTGCCTCGAGCAGCTCCTTGGCTCGCTCCCGGTCCAACGTCCCCTCGGACAGCTCCTTCTCGTAGAAGGGCTGGAGATGCTGGTCGAGGTGCCCGGGATTCATCGCGTCCCAGCCGTTCAGCTCGGTGACCGTTCCCAGGTGGACGAACCAGTACATCTGGATCGCCTCCCAGAAGTTCCGGGGCGCGTGGGCCGGGACCCACCGGCACACTTCGGCGATGCGCTCGAGCTCCGCCCGGCGGTCCGGATCGGCCTCGGTCGACGCGAGCTGCTCGGCCATGTCCGCATGTCGCTCGGCGAACACGATCGCGGCGTCGCACGCGATGTCCATCGCGTTGAGCTGCTCGAGCTTGCGCGTGGCGTCCGGATCGTCCTTCCAGTCCAGGCGAGAGATACGGTCGGCGATCCGCGCCTTGAAGTCGAGCATGCCCGTCTGGTAGATCTCGCCGTCGAGGGCCGTGTGCCCCGGGGCACGCTGCTCCATGAACTCCGTGTAGACGCCGGCCTCGTACGCGTCCAGCCACTTCCGTGGAACATGGGCGAAGACGCGGTCGCGCATCGAGCGCCCTCTCCAGTACGGAATGACCTCCCGCTCGTACGCGGCGAAGCCCTCGTCACACACCTTGTAGCTCGTCTTGTCTCGGTCGTTCAGCGTGTGGAGATCCTCGACCGTGTGGCACGTGAGCTCGGGGAAGGTCGGTACCACCTTGGGCGCCGGTCCCCGCTCACCCACGATCAGCTCCCCTTCCCCGATATAGATCGTCTTCTGCGCGCAGATCTCCTTGAAGGCCATCGCACGCAGCACGGGCACCGGGTACTTGCCCTCGTTTTCCCTGTAGAAGCGCGTGATGATCTCGGCCCGCTCGGTCGACAGGGTCGGCTCGGCGTTGAAGCTCTGCTCCTTGAGGCGGGCGATTCGTTCGTTCACAGCGGTCAACCTCCGATGGTTACCGGAAGGCCGTATCGCTCCAGACGGGCGGAGAGCTCCTGCACGCGCTCCTCGGGAATCTCGTGATCGTCCTCCAACCGCCAGGGAATGCCGAACCTGGTGTGCTTGCTCTTGGCCGGTCGGTGGAACGGCAGGAGATGCACGGCGTCGATGCACGGCAGATCTGCCAGAAAGGAGCCGGTACGGTCGATGTTTTCGTCGGTGTCGTTGATCCCGGGGATCAACGGAATGCGAATGCGGATCCGGGCATGCGTCGAAGCGAGCCGGACCAGGTTGTCGAGAATGGGCTGGAGTGGCACCCCGGTGGCCTCACGATGCAGCTCGGGATCCATGGTCTTCAGGTCGTACAGGAAGAGGTCCGTCCGCTCCGCGACGCTCAGCAGGACCTTCGGGGCGGCGAAGCCGGTGGTATCCACCGCACGGTGGATGCCGCGCTCGCCGCACGCGTCCAGCACCTGGTTCAGGAAGCGCCACTGCAGGAGCGGCTCACCGCCCGAGAACGTCACGCCACCGCCCGACTGCTCGTGAAAGAGGCGGTCCCGCTCGATTTCGGAGACGACCTCGTCCACGCTGTAGCGGCTACCGACCAGCTGGCGCGCCTCCGCGGGGCAAACGTCTACGCATATGCCGCACACGTTGCATTTCGCGGCATCGGTCACGACGCCGTGCTCCGTGAGCTCGAGCGCGCCCTCGGGACAGGCCCCGACGCACGTCTGGCATCCGAGACACCGATCCGGATTGTAGTAGACGAACGGATCGCGCCCCTGGCTCTCCGGGTTGTGACACCACCAGCAGGAGAGCGGACATCCCTTGAAGAAGACGGTCGTGCGGATCCCCGGTCCATCGTGCACCGAGTATCGCCGGATGTCGAAAATCAGGCCCTGGAGGTCGACGGCCTCCTCAACGAGCTGCATGGCCCACGCCCTCCTCGACTCCGTAATATGCACGGATGAAGGGACTCTGGACCTCGAAGGACCAGTGCACGTCGCGCAGATAATCCGCAGCACCGGCGAGCTCACCTGCGCCGATCATTTCGACGATGGCCTCGTGCTCACGCGTGGATCTCTCCTCCCACTCACGCAGCATCTCGTGGCGCGGAGGAAAGTCGTACAGGCGCTGCTTCAGGATGCGCACCCGCTCCACGAGCTCGGGATTGTCCGAGCGATCGAGAACGCAGGCATGGAAGGAGTCGTTCGCCTTCCAGAAGCGCGCCCAGTCGGAAACGGCCAGCGCATCGACCATCTCCTGGTTCAAGGCCCGCATCTCGGGGAAGAGCGCATCCGCGACAGCTATGGGCAGGCTCCTCAGCACCGAAGCCTCGAGGGCTCCGATGATCTGGTAGATGCCGCGGATGCGCTCGAGCGTCAGCTCCGCAATGCGGACCCCTCGCCGGGACAGGATTTCGACGAAGCCCTCCGACTCGAGTCGAAGCAAGGCATCGCGAAGCGGAGTGCGACTGATGCCGAGATGCTTCTCGAGACTGCGGAGGTCGAGGAAGCTGCCGGGACGTAGCCTGCCCTCGTTCATGAGCTCCTTCAGATGTTCGTACACCTGAAGGCGAAGCGACCGGACTTCGATGGTCGACTTCCTTTTCCTTCTCCCGAGGGTCCCCGAAAAGACCACGCCCACCTTCCCCGTGTCCAGAGTGACAACTCGGACACCCGGGGAGGCGGGCGTCTGATATCTAATATATCAGACGATCGAACACTGTCCAGAGGGGGTTTTCGGGACTTCCTCCGTTGGATGTGAAGGAGCGGACCGGCCGCGAGCGCCGGCCGATCCGCTCCTCCCATTCCACAGGAGACCGCAGGGATTCCTTACTTCCTTAGCCTACCGCTCCGTGAACGAGCATCCCCACCCGCCGACCCTACTTCCCGTAGCACCTCCCCGCGCCACCGTACAGGAACGCGTAGGGATTGCCTCCAGCCGGTGCCTGGGGCGCCGCGGAGCGGGGCCAGAAGTTGTCCGATACGTCGTTGTCGGGGAACCGGCAGTGCGGATCGAGCGTGATCTTGGTGATCTGCCGTGACCCGAAGTCCAGGTCGGCCTGGAAGGTGCGGCTCCCCGAGAACCAAACGTCCACCGGGTAGCGAACATCGACAGTGCGATCGTCCACCTTGGTGCTGTTCGGCATCATCCGGATCGGAGGACCGTCCTGAGCGAACTCCACCTGGAGCACGACCGGAGAGGGCATCTCCCCGTCCTGCCGTACGGTCACGGTGGTATGAGATCCGTCCGTGGTCACGTTCTGGATGGAGCCGTCCACGGCATCGGTCGTGAAGAGCCAGTAGTACCAGAACCACGACAGGTCCCGATGCAACGCATGGTCCATCGCGAACGCGTAATCCCACGGCGACGGGTGCTTGAAGCGCCACGTCTTCGCGTATTGGCTCATCGCACGCCAGACGGCCGTGTCTCCGACGACGCCGCCCAGCATCGACAACATCATGGGTGCCTTCACGTATGCCTGGAACGAATACATCGGGCCACCGTAGTTGGCGTCCCACATGAGCGGCGCCTCCCGCTCGTTGCCGCTGAACATCCCGTAGCGCTGCCCGAGCCCGTCGAGGTTGGCGGGGTGCCCCTGGCGGTCGTCCGCAGAGAGGATGTTCATGTACTGGTTGAAGCCCTCGTCCATGAAGCCGTACCACGTCTCGTTCGTGCCCACCATCATGGGCCACCACTGGTGGCCGGTCTCGTGGTCGGCGGCCCCGACGCTCGACATGATGAACATCGGGTACTCCATCCCATTCTCGGGACCGTCCACCACCGTCAGCTGCGGGAACGCATAGGGCATCCAGAGCTTCGAGTAGAACTCGAGGGCGTGGCGCACCGTCGGGCCCGCGTCGGCGTACCGGGCATTGTCGTTGGGCACATACATGATGTTCACCGGAATCGGGCCCTTTCCGGGGATCGTGGCTCGCGTCGCCTGCCACACGTAATGGTTGGAGGCGGCCCAGGCGAAATCACCGACGGTATCCGCGACGAAGTGCCAGGTCAGCCGGTCCCCGGCGGCGGTGGCCCTGCCCGGTCCACGATCGTCCGCACCCACGATCGTGCGGGTCGAATCGGAATCGAGGACGTGGGACAGGCGCTCGCGTGCCGTCGACGTCAGAACGTCATCGGGATTCTGCAGCACCCCCGTGGCGCCGACCAGCCACCCGGCAGGCACGTCGAGCGTCACGTCGAAGTGCCCGAAGTTGTTGTAGAACTCGGACGGCCCGAGGTACGGGTCGGTGTCCCAGCCACCCTGACGGAGGTCGTCGAAGACGGCCACGCGCGGGTACCACTGGCCCACCTGGAACAGCGAGTCGGCCCATCGGCCCATCCGCTCACCCCGCTCTCCACCCGGAACGAGCGGGACCTGGAAGCTCCACTCGGCCATCAAGGTCCCCGTTCCGTGCGCCGGAATGGGGTTGGGCAGCGTGATTCTCGCACTGGTCTCGTGCATCCCGTAGGCCGCCAGCCGGACCTCACGCGGGGCGCCCCGCCGCCGCCGGCGAAACGGAGGCGGGTTGAGGTCGACGTCCTGGCCGTCGAAGGTCAGGCTCGTCACCTCCATCCCCTTCGTGAGCCGCGGAACCGTCCTCAAGCGGGGGACGTCCGGAGCGAAGAGGTTCTGATCCAGCCGGAGTTGGATGCTGGACATCGCCGAATCGCTGTTGTTGTGGATTACGGCCGTCTCTCGCCCCGATACCGTAGACGTCTGCGGATCGAGCCGGGCGTGGATCGTATAGTCCATCCACAGTTGCCAGTAGTTCGGTCCGGGCGTGCCGATCGAGTCCCGGGTACCCGCCGTGTAAGCCCGCCGGATCATATCCGTAATAGGGATAGTGCGACGCACCGCCCGTTCGGGTAGCTGAGCGCCACCCGGCCGAGCCTGGCCGAGCAACGAGGAGGCCGGGGTGATCACCCCGATCACCAGCGAGAGCGAGATCCAGAATCTGCGGTTCATGTCGGCTCCTTACGGGTCGCGGATACGCATCGGGTCTGCGGGGAGGATACTGCGAGAACCCTGCGGCACAAGGGACACCCTCGTCGAGCGAGTTGCTGATCGGGATGTCGTCGGACCGGATCGCGGACGTGGACTTCGCGCACGCTGGCCGCATCCGGAAAGCGGTGATACGATTGCGGTGCCGGGCCTCCCGCCGACACATGTGCGTTCCCCCTTTTGCAGGGAGTGGATCATGCGGAAGCTGAGGTCGGCTCTCGCCCTCGAAGTCGTGCCCACACGCGTGGGTCTCGGGTTGGTCGCATCGTTGGCGCTCGCGCTCGCGCCATCCGGTCTCATGGCCCAGAGCGCCCTTCCCCTGAAGCACACACCGCAGCCTACGACCGCCGCCATCACCCCCGGCGATCTCATGACGCGCCTGTACATCTTTGCGGACGACTCGATGCAGGGCCGCGAGATGGGTGCGCTGGGGAACGTCAAAGGTACCGACTACATCGCGGCTTCGCTCGAGCGCATGGGCGTCGAGCCGGCCGGCGAGAACGGTACGTACTTCCAGACCGTTCCGTACAAGACCCGGACACTCGACACGCTGTCTTCGGTGTCGGTCGCAGGAACGAGCCTGCGGCTGGGCGAGGACTACCTTCCGGTGAGCCGGGAGTCGGCCACACTCGACGGCGTGGGCATCGTCTACGGCGGCGAGATCGGTGAGCAGAAGCTTCCGCTCACCCCGGCGCAGGCCCGGGGGAAGCTCGTCGTCCTGACCGTGAACCCGCGGGCCGGCATCCGCGGCCTGCGGCGCGCACCGGACGTGGAGGGAGCGGCGGGGCTCGCCATCGTCGCCCTCGACCAGATTCCGCAGAACTTCAGGCGGTACTTCACGCGCCCACAGGGATTCGTCGACGACCCGGAGGCTCCAGGTCCCGAACGGCAGGCCGGGAGCAGGCCCAACCTCCTCATTTCCAGCGACGTCGCGGCACGGATGTTCTCCAGCCCGCTGGATCAGCTGCAGCCGGGTGCGGAGGGAAAGACGGCCTCGATCCACCTTCGATACGACGTCACGTCGATGCCCTATCCGTCACGCAACGTCGTGGCCGTGGTGCGAGGAAGCGATCCACAGCTCGCGCACGAATATGTCGCCATCGGAGCCCACAGCGACCACCTGGGCTTCAGCCACAATCCGGTGGCGGAGGACTCGATCCGGATCTTCAACCAGATCGTGCGACCCGAAGGCGCCGACGACTCGCGCAACCAGCCCACGCCCACGCAACAGAAAGAGGTGGACTCACTCTTGGCCGTGTACCGGGCAGCCCATCCCGGCAGTGCCCGCCAGGACTCCGTGTACAACGGAGCCGACGATGACGGATCCGGCTCGGTCGCGGTCCTGGAGATCGCCGAGAAGATCGCGTCGCTTCGGCCGGCCCCGAAGCGCTCCGTGCTCTTCGTGTGGCACGTCGGTGAAGAGAAGGGTCTCCTCGGATCCCGGTACTTCACGGACCATCCTACGGTGCCGCGCGACTCGATCGTCGCCCAGTTGAACATGGACATGGTCGGCCGTGGAGACGCGAGCGACGAGACCGGCCATACCAAGGACGGACAGGCCGTGCACGGCGGCCCGAACTACCTGATGCTCGTCGGTTCGCGCCGCCTGTCGACGGAGCTCGGCGACCTGGTCGAAGCGGTCAATACGGAAGACCACCACGGCCTCCGGTTCGACTATGCCTTCGACGCCGACGGGCATCCGGCCAACATCTACTGCCGTAGCGATCACTACGAGTACGCTCGCTACGGAATCCCGATCGTCTTCTTCACCACCGGCCTTCACAGGGACTATCACCAGGTGAGCGACGAGCCCGAGTACGTCGATTACACGCACATGGCCAAGGTGGTGAACTTCGTGGAAGACGTGGCCGTCCACGTGGCGGATCTCGATCACCGGGTCGTCGTCGACCATCCCAAGCCCGACCCGTACGGCGCCTGCCGCCAGTAGGCAGGATTGGAGGAGTCATGCTGAAGAAAGCCACGGTACTTGCAGCCGTTCTCTTTCTGGGCGCGTGCGCCGGGGCCCGTCCGGGCCGGCCGCATCCCAGCAACCCCAACCTCATCACGCATGAGGAGGTCCTGCAGGCGGGCGTATCGTCAGCCTACGACCTGATCGTGAAGCTCCGCCCGCTGTGGCTGCAGAAGCGCGGGGAGGGAAGCTTCTTCAACCCCAGCGAGGTCATCATCTACCTGGACGGCACGCGTATGGGCGGGCCTGACGAGCTCCAGAACATCTCGTCGACGAACATCGACACGATGCAGTTCCTCGACGCGCGCATGGCGACGCTCCGGTTCGGCTCCGGGCACGTCGCTGGAGCGATCCTCATCAAGACGCTCCAATGATCCGGTGACGCGGAGGTGTGCCCTCCTTCGGGCCACCTCCGGGACGGCGCAACGGAGGCCCGATTCGGTTCAGGCAACGAATCGGGCCTCTTATGCGTCTATTGAGGATGTGTGTTGGTAGTTCACTGCCCAACCGAGAAAGCACGAGCACGAATGCCCATGGGTGCACTGAGAGAGCCCGTCGACCCGATCTCCATGATTCCCCTTCAGCCGAGGGACTATCTGACGCTCTTCACTCTGGTGTCCGAAGAGCGCCACGGATACGGGATCGCCAAGCAGATCGAGAAGGAAAGCAACGGACAGGTCAAGGTCGACCAGGCAAACCTTTACCGCTCCTTGAAGCGCCTCAAGTCCATTGGACTGCTCGAGGAAGCGGACGAGCACGAGGACCACGACGACCGACGCCGGTACTACCGCCTCACCTCACTCGGTGAGAAGGTCGCCCGGCTGGAGGCCCAACGGCTCGCGAGGCTCACCGCGAAGGCCCGGTCGCTGGAATTGATCCCGGGCGCTGCAGACTAGAAGTCTCAGCCTCCCACCGTCTTTTCGGCCGCACCCGGCACGTGGATGCCGAGTGACTGGAGCAGTAGCACCACGCCGAGATAGACGAGGATCACCACGAGCACACGGACGAGCGTGGCGCTGCGGACTTTTCGTGCCGCATTGGCGCCCACGTTGGAGCCGAGTTGCATCCCTAGAACCGCCGGCACCGTCACCGAGAGATCGACCAGTCCGTGCGCGTAGTAGACGTATGCGCTCGCGGAAACCGTAATTCCCACCATCAGCATGCTCGTGGCAGCCGCCGCCTTCACCGGCACCTTCATGATCGTATGAAGGAGCGGCATCTTCACGGCCCCACCACCGATCCCGAGCATTCCTGACACGACCCCGGCCAGCGTGCTCACCGAGGCGCCCAGCCGCAGGCGCTGAGGCACGTATTCGACCCACCCACCGCTCGCGAGGTCACGGAAGCGCCCCTGGAGCCCGAGCGGATCCGGCCCGGCCGCGGCTCCCGTATGTCTCACCGGCGCGAAGAGCGTCGCAGCGGCCAGGGCCACGAGGGCGATGCCGAACACCGCACGCAGGACCTGCGGGGCGATGACCACGACGATGAAGCCGCCGACGACCGCGCCCACGACCGTCGTGAGCTCCATGAACAGCGCGAGGCGGACGTTCGTCATGCGATGGCGCAGATAGACGCTCGTGCCTCCGAGCGAATTCACCACCACCGAAACCGCGCTCGCCGCGATCGCGGTCTTCAAGGGAACGCCGAAGAAGACGGAAAGGATCGGAACGACGAAGACGCCGCCGCCCAGCCCCAGGGTCGCCCCGAGCGATCCGGCGGCGGTGGCGGCCACCAGCACACCCAGCTCGGGCAGCAGGGGAAGGACGTCCAACTGAGTTCCGGTCGCGGCCGTACGCTCGAGCATGGTGGTCGCCAGACTCGAGAACAGCAGGAAGAGAACGGCAGCGGAGATCAGCGCGTGCAGTCGGTCACCCGACCGGAAGAAGCACCACGTCACGCATGCGATCAGCAAAGGCGGTGCCGCGAGAAATGCCAGAATGCCCAGCGTCAGCCAGGCGGAGGGGCTCAGGCCGAGCAGCCGGAGCGGCAGGCTCCGCAGATCGATGGTCGCCGTGGGAAGCGCGCCCTCACGAACGAACCCGAGGACGACGCCCACGACGACGACGAAGACGCCCACGGCGAACATGGCACGAATGAGCGCCGCCAGGGAGTCGGCAGAGCGCTCCCCGATGTCCGCGTATGAGACTTCGCCGTGAGAGGCGGCCATGTCAGTACAAGACTCGCACCCTGATCGTCTCGGGAATCGCGGCCAGCTCCTCGACCACGTCGGCATCGTAATCCGTCTGGATATCTGTGATCACGTAGCCGATTTGCTCGTTCGTTTTCAAGTACTGTCCGCTGATGTTGATCTCCCGCTCGGCGAGCACATGGTCGATGCGCGCGAGGATTCCCGGAACGTTCCGGTGGACATGCACCACCCGATGCGCCTCGTTGAACTCCGGAAGCTGGAGGTTGGGGAAGTTCACGGACAGGTTCGTGGTTCCCGTTTCCAGGAACTCCAGGAGCCGGTCGGGCACGAACCGGGCGATGTTCTCCTGAGCCTCCTCCGTGCTCCCTCCGATGTGAGGCGTCAGAATGACGTTCTCCAGCCCCTGGAGCGGAGACTCGAACGGCTCACCGTCCTTTCCCGGCTCGGCCGGATAGACGTCGACGCCGGCGCCGCGCACCTTGCCGGACTCGATCGCGCCCCGCAGTGCATCGAGGTCCACGACGAAGCCCCGGCTCAGGTTGATGAAGACGACCCCGTCCTTCATGCGCTCGAACTCTCGGGCTCCGAAGAGGCCCCGGTTCTCCGGTCGCCCGTCGACATGCACCGTCACCACGTCGGAGCTCTCCAGGAGCTCGTCGAGCGTACGGCATCCCCGAGCGTTGCCCAGCGCCAGCTTCTCGGTGACGTCGTAGTAGCGGACCTCCATGCCCAGCGCTTCGGCCAGCACGGACAACTGCGCGCCGATGTTCCCGTAGCCGACGATTCCCAGGCGCTTGCCGCGCAGCTCCCGCGAGCCCGGCGACTTCTTCTGCCAGCTCCCCCGGTGCAGCAGCGTGCTCTTGCGCGGAATGACCCGAACCAGGGCGATCATCTCTCCGAGCGCCATCTCCACCACGCTGCGGGTGTTGGAGAAGGGGGCGTTGAAGACGGCCACACCATGCTCGAGGCAAGCGTCGAGATCGATCTGGTTCGTTCCGATACAGAATGCACCCACCGCTGTCAGGCGAGGCGCCGATTCCAGAATCTCTCGTGTCAGATGGGTTTTGGACCGGATACCCACCACGGTGACCTCCGAGAGCTTCTCTGCCAGCTCTGCCGGGGGCAGCGCCGAGGGCACCTCGTCCACCTCGTACCCGAGCGAACGAAAGCGCTCGGCCGCCACAGGGTGGATCCGCTCGAGGAGAAGAACGCGCGGGGGATAGGAATCGGGAGTCTCGACCAAGGGGCTCGCGCTCCGTTCAATGGGCAGATGCGAGCCTTTAGTTACACACATCCCTCACCGCTGTGAAGCCCCATCCCCCGGACGGCCCTTCAGGAGCCCGGCGCTTTGGCCAGCAGATCCTGGTGGAAGAGGTCGGAACGGCTCAGCGTCAGGCCGATGGTGGCGCCATCGGCCGGCTCGAGGTGCAGCGGCTGCTTGAGGGGGACGCCGCAGAACAGATAGCGACCGTGCACGTCCGTCGTGTCGGCCCGGGCGACCGGTTTGCCCGTGGCCACCGCCCGCCATTTCGCCTCGACCGGAACGCCGGGCATGGGTAAGCCGTTCTTCTCGCTCTGTACGAAGCCCACGATGGCGGCCACGGTGGTGTCCGGACGACACCCGAGCGCGGACGAAATCGCCAGCTCGACCGAGGTGCGTCGTCTCGCCACCAACGTCACGGGGCGTAGGATCGCCGTCACCTCGAGAGAATCCGTGAAGGGGTGGAAGAAGCCGACCAGGTGCTGTCCCGCGGGGAGGCCCGTCAGGTGGAAGCGCCCGAGAAAGTCGGTCTTGACCGCCTTGCCGGTGGCGTCGGCGAGGAAGACGGTGGCGCCCACGAGAGGTCTGGAGTCTACGCTGTCGTAGACCGTCCCCTCCAGGGCCGCCGTGCCTCCCGAATCCGATGTCGCCGGGTGCGCCATGAACACGATGTCGCCCCCGTGCTCGTGGATGCGAAGGCCGTTCGCTCGAGCCTCCATGAGACGGTCCCGGGGGGTATTCATCATGGTTCGGCCGAGCCCCCCCATCCGAAGACCCTCGAGAGGATCGCCCCACACCGGCATCCGGATCCACCAACGGTTTACGATCCATGCGCCGTTCGGCATGCGCAGGAACTGGATGCGGCCCCCGAAACGGCTGTTCGGCACTCCGACGTTGAAGAGGTGGCGCGTGTACTCGAACTCCAGGTAGCGAAGCTCGGACGTCTTCCGGTCCAGCCAGAGCGTGCCCTCGATATCCGGGGGCCCCTTTCGGTCCAGCGGCTCGAACGCCAGACCGATGAGTCGCTGCCCTCCGCTGTGCGGCTCCACGGCCCGGAAGCAGTGGCCTGCCAGGAACGCGTCGGAGAGCAGCGTCTGAGCGTCCAGGCCGTAGTACGTCACCGTGCCGTCGCGATTCTGTCGCACGAAGCCGCTCTTCGCGAGGTCCTCCGCCGAGCGGCTGGAAAACGCCTCGCGCCCGAAGCCCGAGGCGATGCGGCGGTCGCCCTTCTGCAGATCCAGCGACACCAGGTCGCGTGTGCGGTCCCAGATCGCGGCCTGATACGGAATTCCCTTCTGCCTTTCCATCCACGCCACGACATCGAGCGCCTTTCGCGCCTCGTTCCAGAGCGTGCTCGTCGCCGTGCCCGATTCTCGAGATATGCGGCACCGCCTCTCGCCTTTGACCTTCAGTCCCTCGAGGCTGATCGCCTGCACGGGCACGGCGAAGCGGTACTGGAGCGTCTCGCCCGCCTTCACCACGAGCGTTTTCGAGAACGTGGTCGCGTATCCGATGCGCTGGGCGCGCAGCGTGTAACGACCCGGCGTGGGCGCGTTGAGGATGAACCGCCCCACAGCGCTGCTGAGGACGCTGGCCCGCACGACGCCGGCGCTGTCCACGAGCTGGACGAATGCCCCCTGGATCGGAGCCTCCGTCTGCTCGTCGACGATGTGCCCGAGCACGATTTGACCCGTCCCCTGGGCGGACAGCCTCGCCATCGACGTGAGAGACAGCACGGCTACGCCCAGGAGTATCGAGCCGACGCGCATCGGGGTCCTCCTACGTTCGAGCTCGGCCGCTACTGCGCGGCCATCATTGAATCGCGCCTCGCCTTGAATTCGGTGCCGGACTTCCACTCCGGAATGCCGGGAGCGCTCGCCACCAGGTAGCCGACGCGGAAGAGCACACCCACGTCTTCCACGGCGCC
This sequence comes from Longimicrobiales bacterium, assembly GCA_046704545.1. Taxonomy (GTDB): domain Bacteria; phylum Gemmatimonadota; class Gemmatimonadetes; order Longimicrobiales; family Gaopeijiaceae; genus SZUA-318. The sequence continues at coordinate 9,514 of JBJKRT010000077.1, read as the reverse complement.
GGACAGGTCCCAGTCCGGCTTCACCTCGTCCGAGACGGCGTGGTAGTCGTGCTCAGTGTACTCCCGGCGCTTCTCGATACCCCACCCTTCCGGCTTGCCGACATAGTCGACGCCGGCACCGGGGTCGAGGGCAGGTACGCCCACCTGGGCGAACTCGAAGTGGTCGGAGCGATAGTAGAAGCCCTTCTCAGGCTCCGGATCGGCCCGAACGACCCGGCCGTCCGCCGCGAGCACGCCTCCGAGGACGTCGTCGAGCGTGGAGTTCCCAAGGCCGATCACCGTGAGGTCCCTGGTCCGGCCCCACTGGTTGACACCGTCCATGTTGATGTCGGCAACCGTGCTCTTCAGCGGATACAGCGGATGCCCGGCATAGTATTTCGAGCCGAGCAGGCCTTTCTCCTCACCCGTGACCGAGATGAACAGGATCGACCGGGCGGGTGGAGCGGGCATCTTGGTGTACGCCCTGGCGATCTCGAGGAGCGCCGCACATCCGCTCGCGTTGTCCAGCGCGCCGTTGTAGATCTGGTCGCCCTCGAGCGTCGTATCCGTGCCGAGATGATCCCAGTGCGCCGTGTACACGACGTACTGATCCTTCTTCGCACCGCCCTCGAGCTTCGCGACGACGTTCCTGGACCGGATCCGGCGCACATCCACCTTCACGTCGAAGCTCGCCTCGGCGTCGAGCGCCACCGGACGGAAATCCCGGGTTCGTGCGGCGGCGTGCAGCGAGTCGAAGTCGAGCCCGGCCGCCGCGAACAGCTCCCGTGCCTTGTCGAGCGTCACCCACCCTTCCACCGGCACCCGGCGCTCCGCGTCGGCGTACGGGACGTCGAACTGCTCGGCTGTCCAGCTGTCCTTGACCACCTTGTACGGGTAGCCTGCCGGGCCCGTCTCATGGATGATGATGGCGGCGGCGGCACCCTTGGCGGTAGCCTCTTCGTACTTGTAGGTCCAACGGCCGAAATAGGTCATCGCCCGACCCTGGAACATCGTCGTGTCGAGCCTGGTGGTGTCGTCGGCCCTCCGGACGGGCGGGTCGTTCACCAGCATGAGAATCGTCTTCCCGCGGACGTCCACGCCCTTGTAGTCGTCCCATCCGTACTCGGGCGCGTCGATTCCGTAGCCGACGAAGACGATATCTGAATCGGTGACCTTCACCCGCGGTCGGTCATGTCGGGAGCCCACGACGTAGTCCTCCGGATACCGCATCGAGAGGCTCCTGCCCCGCACCGTGAGCCTCGCCGTCGGATGCGATGTATAGCCGATGAGATCGACGCTCTGGAACCAGGTGCCGTCCGGGTTGCCGGGAGCGAGTCCGAGAGCCCTGAACTGTTCGGCCAGGTACGTCGTGGCCCGCTGGGCGCCGGGGGTGCCGGGTGACCGCCCCCCCATGGAGTCGGCGGAGAGGTCCTCGATGTGCTGGAGCAGCGCTTTGGAGCTGATGGCCCCCACCGCCGCCATGAGCTCCGGATCCTTCGGATCCAGCGAGTTGGCGGTCGAGGACGGCGAGCACGACATCGCCGCGAGGGCGACGAGTGTGACGAGAAAACGAGTCGGCATCCGCATGATCGGCCCGGTATGAGGTAGGGCGCGGCGCGCCGAGAAGACGCACCGGGGCAGGCGTCGTCGCACAGGTATCTTCCGCGGCTGACGCGCACCGTGCAAGGTGCGCCGGGCTCAGGCCAGGAAGAGCGACTTCAGAATCAGGAAGAGCCCCGCGCTGAGTGCGGCCGCCGCCGGCAGGGTCGCGATCCACGAGCCCATGATCTTGAAGATCGTGCGCATGTTGAGGGCCGCGAGACCGTGTGCGATTCCCACCCCGACGACCGCCCCGACGAGCACGTGGGTCGTCGACACCGGCAACCCCATCCGGCTCGCCAGCAGCACCGTGCAGGCGGTGGCGAACTCCGCTGAGAATCCACGCGTCGGCGTGATCTCGGTGATGTGGCGACCCACCGTCGCGATGACCTTGTAGCCCCACATCGCCAACCCGAAGACAATGCCCACGCCGCCCAGGGCGAGGATCCAGCGGGCCATGGGAACGCCGTTGGGCACGGTCTCGAACCCGGATCTGAAGATCCCCACGACGGCGGCCAGGGGACCCACGGAGTTCGCCACGTCGTTGGCGCCGTGGGCGAAGGCGACGAACGCAGCCGTGACGACCTGGAGCATCCCGAAGATGCGTTCCACGTATGGATAGGGGTCCTCGGTGGGATCGAACGACGTCCTGCCGATGACCCGTCGGCCGATCACGCCGGCCAGGGCGCCGATGCCGAGGGAGGCCAGCGCGACCCACACCGGGTGGGGCTCCTGGACGATGTTGTGCAGCACCTTCTGCGTGAAGGTCAGCGACAGGATCGTCGCCACGGCCATGATCAGGTAGGGAGAGACGCGGATCGTCGCGGCAACGGGATCGGAGCTTCGAAGCACCTTCGCGCGAATTCCGAAGAAGACGAGGAATGCGAGCGCGCCGCCCATGAGCGGAGAGATGAACCAGCTCGCAACGATCCGTCCGATCTCGTGCCATGCGATGCCGCCGACTCCTACCTCCAGCATCCCGAATCCGATGACGGCACCGACGATCGAGTGCGTCGTCGACACCGGCAGTCCGACCTTCGTGGAGAGCTGAAGCCAGATGGCGGCGGAGATGAGGGCCGAGGTCATGCCCAACGCGAGCAGGAGCGGCCCCTGGTGACCCAGCGGGCCCGCGACAGCGAACATCCCCGGCTGGATGATCCCCTTCCGCACGGTCTCCGTGACGTGGCTCCCGAAGATGAAGGCCCCGGAGAACTCGAAGATGGCGGCGACGAGAACCGCCTGGCGCAGGGTGAGGGCGCCCGATCCGACCGACGTCCCCATGGCGTTGGCGACGTCGTTGGCGCCGATGTTCCAGGCCATGTAGAGCGCCGCGAGGATCGCGATGACGAGGATGACGTGCCCCATTCTGTTTTCGGCGTCGCTGTGCTGGAGAAACGGGCGTGGGCCGGATCAGCCCATCGCTAGCATGAGACGGACCATGTCACCGGCGGTCTCGGCATGGTTCGGCACGTCGCCCAGCTTCTGGCCGATGCGCATGATGAACCAGAGCGAGACGGCTCCGAGCTCCTCCTCCAGGAGCACCGCCTCGCGGCCGAGCTGCGCCCCGAGCTGATCGGAGCGCCACTCCTGCTCCCCGATCTTCTGGATCAGATCCAGAACCTTCTTGACCTCGGGGCCGGTGAACGCGGCCTCCTGCAGCTGGGGCAGCAGCTTGGAGACCGTCAACCACGTGTTCGCCGCTTCGAGCACCTTGCTGGCCAGCTCGCGCACCCGCGGCTTCAGCGCGTCGGGCACCTGCGTCTCGCGCATGGTGATGAGCACGGCGAGGTCTTCCACGGCATCCGCCATCGCGTCCTGCTTGTGCAGGAGGCGCAGCAGGTCGCCGCGGTCGACCGGAAGGAAGAGCGAGCGCGGGAGGTGGTCCCGAATCTCGGCTTTGAGCTGGTCGGCCGCATGCTCCTGCCGGGAGATTCGCTCGGCAACGACCTTCGCCTCGGACCAGTCCTGGGCGAGCAACGCCTCGACCAGAGGCGTCACCTCCTGAACGACCTCCTGCACCATCTGGCCGTGCCTGGCGAGCGGCTCGAACGGTGACTTACCGAAAAGCTCGAAGATCGTGCGCATCCTACCCTCCCGCGAAAGCGTACGGACTCCACCCGTCTCCGCCGACCGGGACCCGCCGCCCCTTCCGTAACGGAAAAGTCACGGGAAGGTACAGGCTGATCCGCCAGGAGAGAAGGCCGGTGCCGTCTCCCGATCCAACCACCCACGAGCGCGTTGACAAGAACGAACGTTCGTGCTATTTACGAGCATGACCACGGTGAAAGGCACCCTTACCCGCCAGGCGATTCTGGAGGAGGCCCTTCAGCTCGCGAGCGTGGTCGGCCTGGACGGGCTGACCATCGGAACGCTCGCCAAACGCCTGGACCTGTCGAAGAGCGGGCTCTTCGCGCACTTCGGGTCCAAAGAGGCGCTCCAGAAGGCGATCGTCGAGACGGGAAGCGAGCAGTTCATCGCCATCGTGGTCCAGCCCGCCCTTGCTACCCCCTCACCCGTCGAGAGCCTTCGCAAGCTGTTCGACGCATGGCTCGAGTGGTCGACCGAGCAGATGGCGGGCGGATGCTTGTTCGTGACCGCCGCGGTCGAGTTCGACGACCGCCCGGGCCCGATCCGAGATCAGGTCGTGGCCATCCAACGACGTTGGCTCGACCTCATCGCCGACCGGGCGCGTCGCGCAGCCGCCTCCGGCGAGCTGCGCTCCGACCTGGATCCCGAGCAGTTCGCATACGATTTCGGCTCCATCCTCCTGGGCTTCAACCAGGCACGGCGGCTCCTCCGCGATCCGAAGGCGGAGACGCGGGCGCGCCGTGCTTTCGAGCGCCTCCTCAGAGACGCCGCATAGAGACGAATCAAGCCGAGAGTCTCACAACCCGGAGGTTTCCTCATGGGCCGGATGATCCTGCTCCTCTACGGCCTCGTCTGCTATCTGGTCTTCTTCGCCAGCTTCGTGTACGCGATCGGTTTCGTCGGCTGTGTGGGCGTGCCGAAGTGCATCGACACGGGCATGGCCGCGTCCACCGGGCGCGCGCTCGCCGTCGACACGCTCCTGCTCGGAGCGTTCGCGATCCAGCACAGCATCATGGCGCGACGCTGGTTCAAGCGATGGTGGACGCGGATCGTGCCCGTGGCGGCCGAACGATCCACCTACGTCCTGGTCGCCTCGCTGCTCCTCGCTCTCCTCATGTGGCAGTGGCGCCCTCTTCCCGACGTCGTATGGCACGTGGGAGGAGCGGAGCGAGCTGCCTTCTGGGTGATCTTCGCTCTGGCCTGGGTGGTCCTGCTGACGGGCACGTTCATGATCGACCATTTCGATCTCTTCGGACTTCGGCAGGTCTGGCTCGCGTTCCGGCGACGGAAGTACCAACACCCTCCGTTCAAGACGACGGGCTACTACCGGTACACGCGCAACCCGCTCATGCTCGGGTTCGCCGTCGCGTTCTGGGCCGCGCCCACGATGAGCTTGGGAAGGCTCTTCTTCGCCGTGGCGAGCACGCTCTACATCCTCGTCGGTGTCCACCTCGAGGAGCGTGACCATGCCTTCTACCTGGGCGACGAATATCGGCGCTACAAGGAGCGCACATCGATGATCGTCCCGATGCCACCGCGCGCACCGCAACCGCATGCGACCCCCGCCGGGGAAAGCGGTCGAGGCGTGGACGTCTCCACGGCCGAGTCCTGATGGAGACGGCGCGGGTGGGACGGAGACGGAGCCCCCACCCGCGCCGTATCCTACTGCAGGTCGCGCACCCGCACCTCGATCCCCGGCTCGTCGGCCAGCAGCCGCACGAGCTGTCGAGGGTCCGTCGCCCCGTAGTGGTAGGGATAGAGCACGTGCGGTCGGAACGCGCGCGCCGCGTCGGCCACCATCTCGGGCGTCATCGTGTAGGGGAGGTTCATCGGTAGAAAGGCGACGTCGATGTCGTCGAGCGCCTTCATCTCCGGAGTGTTCTCCGTGTCGCCCGCTACGTACACGCGCACGTCTCCGAAGGTGAGGATGTATCCGTTTCCGTCACCTTTGGCGTGGTAGGGAACGCCCGGCGACCGCATGTGGACCAGATTGTAGGCGGGTACGGCCTGGACGTGCAGTCCCACCTCGTCGCGGCGCTCGCCGTTCGTCATGACCTCGGCGCCGGGCACCCTTCCGGTACACGAGCGGCTCACCACGATACGGGTATCCGGCTTGCGTATCTGGTCGATGGCTACCGGATCCAGGTGGTCGCCGTGCTCGTGCGTCACGAGGATGAGATCGGCCTTCGGAAGCGTCGCATAGTCGGCTTCGGCGCGCACGGGGTCGATGTGGATGACCTTACCGCCGTACCGGAACATCAGCGTGGCGTGGCCGAGGAAGGTGATCGTCAGGTCGCCCGACGAGGTGGGGATGGTATCCTCGCGAGGCGTCTCCTGCGCACCGGGTGTCGATGCTCCCGGAAGCGTGGTGAGGAGAACGGCGGTCAGAAGAAGATCGGGTCCGAACATGCTTCCACTCCTGTCCCGGGTCGGCGGGGCCGTCGAACGGGCCACACATGGAAAGCTAAAGGCCGGAGCCGTGGGCGGTAGCGGCCGGGAGCGGCCGGGCTCCGCCCTCCACCGAAGTGAACCGCGCGTAGGCCGTCGGGGGTAGAAGCCGACGTGACGACGCGGCGTGTGGTCCGCCCGCCCGCGGGGGCGGGCAGGTTCTATCCGGCGGAGGCCGGCGAGCTCGAGAAGACCGTTCGAGGGTTCCTCTCGTCGGCGGAGCCCACCGATGCGCCATCCGCGCCCGTGGCCCTCGTCGGGCCCCACGCAGGCTACGCGTACTCGGGTGCCGTCGCGGGAAGCGCCTATGCGCTCCTCGATCGCCGTGCCCACCCCTTCCGCCGCGTCGTGCTCGTCGGTCCCAGCCACTTCGTGACGTTCGAGGGGATTGCTTTGCCGGAATGCGCCGCGTTCGCCACGCCGTTGGGCGAGCACCCGGTCGACGGCGAGGCGGTGGCCGCGCTGCTGGACAGCCCGATCGTCCACCGCTGGGGGCGGCCACACCGCGAGGAGCACAGCCTCGAGGTGCATCTCCCGTTCGTGCGGGTCGCCCTCGGCCCGCTTCCGGTCGTGCCACTCCTCACCGGCTTCGTGGAATCCGAAGAGGTCGCGGACGCCCTGGACCTCGTCTGGACGCCGGAAACGCTCGTCGTGGTCAGCACCGACCTGAGCCACTATCTCCCCTACCTCGACGCTCGCACGCAGGACGCCCGTACAGCGGACGCCGTGGAGCGGCTGCACCCCGATGGGCTCGGAGATCGCGATGCATGCGGCGTGATGGCACTGCGCGGCCTCCTCGCGGCCGGGCAGCGCCGGGGGCTCCGGGCCCGGTGCGTGGACCTGCGCAGCTCGGGCGATACGGGCGGAGACCACGCACGGGTGGTCGGCTACGGCGCGTTCGGCTTCTGGGAGGGAGCGAGCTGAACGGCGGGCTCAAGCGCCCCCGTCCCCCATCCACACCGGTAACCGTCGTGCGCCCCACGTACCGGGACGCTCCTCGAAGACGCCGGCGCACGGGGCCCCGCAGGAGCCGCACCGGCCGTCGGGCCCCAGCCCCCATGCCGTGATGGTGTAGCCGTCCCGACCGATGAGCTCCGTGCCGCAACGGTGACAGTACGTGGTTTGTCCACGTACGTCACGAACGTTGCCCGTGTACGCGTGCCGGATCCCGTTGGCCAACGCGGTGGCCCGTGCCCGCGCGAGCGTGGCCGGCGATGTGCGCGCACGGCCTCGCATCTTCCAGTCGGGATGAAACGCCGTGAAGTGGATCGGCACGTCGGGGCCCAGCTCGTCCACCACCCATCCGGTGAGCCGGTCCAGCTCCTCGTCCGAGTCGTTCTCGCCGGGAATCAGCAACGTCGTGATCTCGGTCCACACCTCGGTTTCGTGGACGAGATAGCGCAGCGTGTCCAGAACCGGCGCTAGACGACCCGCGCACACGCGTCGGTAGAAGTCCTCGGTGAACGCCTTGAGATCGACGTTGGCGGCGTCCATCACCGAGAAGAACTCCCGCCTGGGCTCGGCGAGCACGTACCCTGCCGTCACGGCGACCGATCGAACGCCCCGCTCTCCGCACGCTCGAGCGGTGTCCACCGCGTACTCGTGGAAGACGACCGGATCGTTGTACGTGAACGCCACGCTCCGGCATCCGAGCCGTTCGGCCGCCAGGGCGATCTCTTCGGGGCTCGCCGCATCGGCGAGGGTATCGGTCTCCCGCGACCTGGTGATGTCCCAGTTCTGGCAGAACTTGCAGGCCAGATTGCATCCGGCGGTCCCGAACGAGAGCACGGCCGTTCCCGGAAGGAAGTGGTCGAGCGGCTTCTTCTCGATCGGGTCCACGCAATAGCCGCTCGAGCGCCCGTACGTGGTGAGTACGACCCGTCCACCGGATGCGGCGCGGACGAAGCACAGACCGCGCTGTCCGTCGCGCAGCCTGCATCCGCGGGGGCAAACGTCGCACTGGACCCGCCCGTCATCCAGACGATGCCAGTGACGGGTCGGATGACCCTCGATGATCTCGCGCGAACGCACGGAGCCCCCGCCGACCGAGAAGCGAATCGTATCGTGGCTCGTTTCTCGTACCCGCGAAGTAACCCGAACGCTCCCGTCGCACGGAGGTTTCCGGGACGCGCGCTTGCAGCCTGCGCGCCCACCCGCCATGGTGCGTCGACCAGGAGCGGAACGGCGTACGTGAGAATTCTCGTCACCGGACCGAAGACCGAGGTCCCGCTCCCCATTCTGCCCCGGAAGCCGGACGACATCGTGCTCGATCCCGACGAATCCGTGCTCGCGAACGTTCACAAGGAGGGTTGGAAGTGAAGGACGTCATCCGCTGGGGGATCCTCGGCACCGGCACGATCGCGCGGCAGTTCGCGGAGGGCCTCACCGTGGTGCCCGAAGCGGAGCTCGTGGCGGTGGGATCACGCGCACGGGATACGGCCGAAGCGTTCGGCGACGCGTTCGGCGTGCCCCGCCGGCACGGGAGCTACGAGGCGCTCGCCGCCGACGAAGACGTCGACGTGGTCTACGTCGCGACGCCGCACTCGCTTCACCGCGACAACACGCTTCTCTGCCTCGAGGCGGGCAAGCCGGTCCTGTGCGAGAAGCCCTTCGCCATCAACGCGGCGCAGGCCGTGGAGATGGTGGCCGCCGCACGAGCGCGCGGCCTCTTCCTGATGGAAGCCATGTGGAACCGCTACAACCCGGTCGTGCAGGAAGCGCAGCGGCTCCTCGCCGAAGGAGCGATCGGAGCGCCGCGGATGCTCGTTGCGGACCTCGGCATCGGGGCGCCGTTCGACCCGAAGAACCGCCTCTTCGACATCGAGCTCGGCGGAGGCGCGCTTCTGGATCTGGGCGTGTACCCCGTGGCGATGGCGTTCCTGGTGTTCGGCTCACCCGACCGGGTCGCAACCCTCGCGCAGCTCGGTTCGACCGGCGTGGACGAGCGCGCGGGGATCGTGTTCGGGTACGACGACGGCCGCCTCGCGGTCCTGAACACCGCGCTCATGGAGGAGACGCCCAGCGACGCGGTCTTCTTCGGCCCGGGAGGAAGCCTTCGGCTGCACGGGCCGATCTACTGCCCGCGCTCGATCACGCTGGCGCGCTCGGGTGAGAAGGAGAGGCGGATCGAGCCGACCGTCGAGGGCAACGTCTACAACTACGAGGCGGTGGAGGTCATGCGCTGCCTGAGGGAGGACGCGCTCGAGAGTCCCGCGATGACGCTGGACGAATCGCTCGCCATCATGCGGACGCTGGACGGGATCAGGGCGGAGTGGGGGCTGAAGTATCCCGGAGAGTGAGGTTGTGGACATGAAGGTCGTTCGAGCGGTGTGGACGTGTGGCGCAGCACTGGCCGTCGGTGCGTGCGGCGTGGGCGGCCCTGGCGGGGCCGGAGCGGCCG
>JBJKRT010000076.1:0-35826 GCA_046704545.1 Longimicrobiales bacterium | reverse complement strand
GGGCAGGACCTGGCATCGTTCGTACTCCGATCATGGCCAGGGGAGGGCCAGGCCGCCCAGGAGCGACCCTTCGCTTCCCGAGGCCGACAGTTCAAGGTCCGCCCGCCCGGACGGCCCTCGCCTGAAGCGAATCGACGAGCAGGCGCTCGAGCCTTCCCGTCGTCGAGCATCTCACGGGCAGACCCGAGACGCCGCGCGAGCGAGCGACGGCATCCAGGCGTGTCAGAACCGCCGAGCCTCCGGCCGTGGAGTCGATCTGGGTCAGTGCGCGCAACCGGACCTCGTACGTGTCCGCGGAGGAGGCGGCCGTTCGCGATCCGCAGGTGAGGAAGCGACTGAGCGGCTCCCCGGCGAGACTCTGTGGAGCGACGACCCGGCTCACGATCCCGAAGACGCGTCGCTTCGCGTCGACCACACGGGCCCCCTGGAGCCCGACCTCCTCGTAGACGGCCGGCAGTGCCGCCCACGCAGCGGCCGGATCGGCGGCGAGCGTATGGCGGACGGCCGTCCGATCCGACGTCAGGTCGAACGAGTAGAGACGGGAGTCTCCCTCGACCTGCGTGAACGCGCCTCGCGATCCCGTGTCGAGCTCACCGCGACCCGAAGACGCACAGCCCGTGGTGATGACGGATATGGCCAGGACAGCCACGGCATACCCGAGCCGCCCTGTGGCTCCCCCACCGAACGTTCCACCCTCGTCCGTCTTCATCGTACCACCTCCGGTTCGTGGACGTGCGGGCAGGAGCAGCGTATCCGAAGATACGTGCCCCGGCCCGACATCCCGCAAGCCACCCACGATCCGGTCGGCCACGCGTCCCGTCGCGTGGCGCCTCCGTGGATGGAGGTCGACCGGCTACCGCCCGTGCGGCACCGGACAGAGACCACCGCCGTTCGTGCACCCCGGCTTGCTGAGCGTACGCTCGAAGAGCTCGAAGATCCGCCGGTACTCGTCAGTCCACGACGTAGGCTCGACGAACCCGTGGTTCTCCACCGGATACGGCTGGAACTCCCAGTTCTCCTTGCCCAGCTCGATGAGCCGCTGCACGAGGCGGACGTCATCCGAGAAATGCACGTTCGTGTCGACCATCCCGTGCAGGATGAGGAGGTACTGGTCCGGACGGAGGTTCTGAGCGAAGTAGATCGGTGACGACCGCTTGTACGCGGCCGAATCGTTCTGGGGGAGGTTGAGGATGTCGCTGGTGTAGCCGTGGTTGTAGTGGGCCCAGTCGGTCACCGAGCGCAACGCGGCGCCGGCCCGAAATGTCTCGCCGGCCGTGAATATCGACATCTCGGTCATGAACCCACCGTACGAGCCGCCGTACATGCCGATGCGGCGCGCGTCCACACCCTCGTGTGACACCAGCCAATGGGCACCGTCCACCTGGTCGGTCATGTCCTTGCCGCCCATGTGCTCGTAGATGGCCGTGCGCCAGTCGCGCCCGTAGCCGGCGGAGCCGCGGTAGTCGATGTCGAGCACCGTGAACCCGCTCGCCGCGAGGAACTGGTTGAACATGTACTCGCGGTAATAGTCCGACCAATAGTCGTGGACGTTGTGCAGGTATCCCGCGCCGTGCACGAAGATCACACCGGCGCCGTTCGGCTCGGCCCCCATGTCTCCGGGCCGGTAGATGCGGGCGGGCACCATGACCCCGTCTCTCGCCTTGAAGTGGATGATCGCCGGCTTGATCCACGGGAACGAGAGCCACGCCGCGGTGGGCGAGTGCGTGACCTGCGTCATCCGCATCGGCGTCTTCGCGTCGGCCAGAAAGAGCTCCTGTGGCCGGTTCGCCACGTCGTGCACCACCGCGAGCCGCCGTCCGTTCGGGGAGGGTGTCGCCTCGTAGCGCCCGGTGCCGTCCGTGACGGGGCGGAAGTTCCCACCGTCGAAGTCCATCCGGTAGACGTTCTGGTTGAACGGCGAGGTCTTGTTGGCGGCGATCAGGAAGCCCGACCGGTCTTCGGGAATCTCCACGCCGAGGACCTCCCACTCGCCGCTGGTCAGCGCCCTGCGGTCGCTACCGTCGGGGTTCACGGCATACATCTGCGCGTACCCCGTGGCCTCGCTCACGTACCAGATCCGATCCGAGCCCGGCACGAAGCCCACGCACCGCGCGAAGCACGGCCCGCCCACCCAGGCGTCGTCGTGCAGGTGGTCGACCAGCGTGACCTCTCCGTTGGCAGGATCCACCGACCAGAGCCACCAGTCCTTGTTGTCGAACGAGCGCGAGAGCACGAAGCCCATCGTGCCCGCGTCGTTCCAGCCCGCATTCAGCGGGCGCGGCGCCCCCTCGCCCTTGTAGTCTCCGGGCTCGATCGGAAGCCACGTCATCGCTCCGGTGGCCGTCGTGATGAGCCCGATGCGCGACGTCCCCTGCTGCTCGCCCACCAGGGACCGACCCTGGATCTCGTGTGTGAAGCCGTCCTCGGTGACCCACTCGGGAACGATCGGGTGCTTCACGTTCTCCGCCGGGGTGTACGTGGCGATCAGCACGTGCGCACCGTCGGGCGTCGCCTGCAGCGAGCGCACACGCTCGCCCTTGTCCAGATAGAGCGTCCTGGGCTCCTCGGCCTCCCGGGCCTTCCGCTCCGCCTTCTGGCTGTCCTGCTCCGCCGTGATCCGGCGTACGTGCGCGAACAGCTCGAGCTGCTGGTCACGCAGGAACTTGGCTTCGCCCGTCGGCTCCTGTGGTGTGCGGGGAGCGGGCCCACGCTCGATCCGCGTCAGCTGCTCGCGCGACCCGTCGACCAACGAGACACGGAAGAGGTTGTCGCCCTGCCGGTAGATCACGCTCTTGCCGTCGGCGGAGAAGCGTGGCGAGGTCTCCGCGGCGGGCGTTCGCGTCAGCCGACGGGTGGCCATGGTCCGACGGTTCACCAGCCACAGGTCACCGGCAACGCTGGAGACACGCCACTTCCGGTCCGGCGACAGATCTCCCCGGGCGATGAGCGGCGCGTCGCGGCGCGCCTGGTCGGCGGTCACCTTCGCGGGCTCCCCGCTTTTCGCGCTCACACGGTACAGCGACCGCGGGACGTTCCATTCCGCGCCCCCGGGACGCCACCGGAAGTAGAGCCACTTCGAGTCGTCCGTCCAGCGCAGGTCGACAGGCGCCTCTCCGACCAGCTCGGGTCCCCGCATGATGCTCTTGATGGAGAGCCGGAACGTCTGCCCACGCACCGGTTCGGGAACCCAGGTCGCGACGCTCTGCGCGCGTACGCGGGCGGGTCCGAGTGCGAGCAACGACACGGCGAGAACGGCGAGGCCGGACCGGACCGGCCGACGGGCGGAAGCCATCGATCGAGCTCCTTGGAATGGAATCGACTACACCGGGAGCGGACGGTCGGGAGGGCAGGTGCGCATCGGCGCATTCCGTCCGGACGAGAAGGGTACGGCCTCCATCGCCGGCGCGCACGTCGGGCGGGCGCTCGCCTTTCTCAAAGGCCCACGGCGAAGACCCACAGCGTCTTGCGGAGGAGGGCGCTTCGCGTCAGCGCCACCGACACGTGCGGTGAGAGCCGTCCCAGCGGGAAGCTCCGGGTCGCCTTGATCGTGTAGTTGGTGACGTCGCCGGCGCTTCCCCCATAGTAGTACGGGCTGTTGTTGAGGAGGAAGCCGATGTTGGCGTCCAGATCCACGATCCCGTCCAGGGAGTGCTCGCCGCTCACCTTGGCGAAGACCGAATGGTCGGGGTCGTCGTAGGCGTTCCAGGCCAGCGTGAACGTCAGGGGAACCGCCGTGGGCGTGAAGGCTCCGCTCAGCTCGCCGGTATGGCCGCCGGCGGCCTGGCTGAAGTCGAAGAAGCCCGAGTACTGCGGGTAGTAGTAGTCCTGTGCGTTCAGATCGAGCTCGCCCGCCGGGAAGCTGTGCGACCACGACAGGTACGTATCGATCTCCCGGTAGCTCCCGTCGAACGGGTACGAGGCCCACACACCCAGATCGAAGTTGCCGTGCTCCAGGTACACCTCCGGCTGGATGCTCGGGTGGCTGTTGAGCACCAGGCCGCGCCAGACATACTGCGAGACGAGCTCGCCGTCGGCGCCGATCGTCCAGGGAGTCTTCTTGGACGCCTGTTGAGCGGCTCCCGCGACGGGGAGAACCGCGCTCAGCACGACAGCCAGGAGCAGCATCCGCCGGGCGGAAGGGCGAGGAATCCGATGGGTCACGATGAGCCTCCTTCAGAGGATGGGCGCAACGGCCGAACGAGGAGCACGGCACCCGAGAACGTTCGAGAGAATGCGAGAGGGATCTCCCGAGCCGCTTGCTCTGCGGGAAGATCCTTGTACAGCGACAACGAGCCGGAAAGAGCGTCCATGTGCTCGGCCGGGAACGAGTGGATCACCCAATAGTCGCCCTTCTCCAGCGGGGCGCCCGTGCCCGCGACGACGCGGACCTCCGGCGCCGAGCCGGGCGGACGGCCGAACCAGGCGATCTGAAGCGTAGAGACGTGGAAGAGCTCGGTGACGGACTCGGCCACCTCGTCGGGAGATCCATCCTGCATGCCCCGTTCCAGCGCGCGGCTCAGCGCAGCGGCCTCGACGGCCGCGTCCAGAGAGTCCGCAGCCGCGACCTCTCCGACCCAGAAGACCGTGCGCTTCGCGGATTGGCTCCAACCGTGAAAGCACCCAGGAGCGACGTCGCCGATGGCGCTGTATCCGACCTCCAGCCCTTCCGGCGACGGGGGATCGTCCAGACGTGCGTCCTTGTACGCGGCCGCCATCCCATGGCTGAGCTGGAAGGGATCGCCGACCACCAGGGCACGGCGACCCCTGGAGAGCACGTCGGACAGAATGCTCGCCATCGTGCCCAGGGTATTCGACAGGTCCTCCACCTCCTTGACACCGCGGACCTGCACCTGCGCCCGATACTCACCGGCCGCCACGCTGGCTCCGACACGACCCAGCTCCTTCACCTGACGTCCGATCCGAACCGAAAGGAAGAGCGCGGCAGCGACCCCGAGCCCCGTGACGAGCAGGCCGAGAAGGATGAAGTCACGGCGAAGGGCGTGCGTGACCGAGGTCATCCGGCTCGCGTCGATGATCACGGCGGCGGCGCCCCGCACGTCGGATGCGTTGCCCGGAGCGAAGACGGGAGCGGCTGCCACGAGCGCCTCCGGATACGGCCCCCACGGTCCCACACCGCCCACGACCTTCTGGCTCTTCAGCCCCCGCAGCGCCGAGGTCCACAGACCTTCCTTGACCGCGAGCGCCGTGCTGTCGCGATCCCACGAGAGCACGGGGCCGCCTTTGGCCTTCGAATACAGCACGATCGACTCCACCTGCCCATGCGCAGCCAGCTGTCCGAGATGAGCCAGCTCACGGCGAGCGGCGAGCGAATCGCCTTCCGAGACGCGGTCGAGGGCGGCTCCCCCGGTCATGTCCGCCACGGTGACCGCGAGGGCCACCGACTCCTGATGCAGCCCCCAGAGGATCTCCTCGTGCGCTGCCCGGTCGGCGAGGAATCCGACCGCCAACGCCAGAATGAGGAAGATCGGAGGGATGACGAGCAGGTTCTGGAGTCGAATGGTCAACGGTCGCCTCGCTCCTCCCGCCACTCCTTCAGCAGGTTCACGAGGAGCGGGGGGTACTCGTGGATCAGCGTGAAGAAGTGCGCGCGTCCGAGCAGGAGGCACGTGGCTCCCTCTTCCGGATCCGCCGTAAGAGCGGCGTCCAGAGACTCCCCGGTGAGCAGCGACGTAGCCCCGAAGACCGGCGGAAGAGCGCCGGCGCCCTCGTCGATCACGCTCCCGCGGGCAACGATGTGCAGATGCTTCAGGGGCCTGCCGGCCCGCGACACCAGCTCACCGGGCTCGAAGGTCCGTACCCGGCACGCCGACGCGATCGAGCCGACTTCGCTGTCGTAGAGCCTGGAGAACGCGGGCAGTCCGCGCAGGAGGAAGATGCGGTCGGCCAGCGTCAGCGCGCTCACGATGCCTCCCCGTGCACCCGCAGAACCCAGCCCGACCGGCTCCGCTCCTCGCCCGCGATCCCCCGGTCTCCGCCGACGAACAGGGTCAGGACGGAGCCGGCGGGCACGCGAAGGGGCTCACGACCCACGTCCAGCGCTCGCTCCTCGGACGTTTCGGACGAGAGAGAGGCCCGCAACGGCACCGACGACGAGGCGAGCACGTCGCCGGTCGGCACGTCCACGACCACGAAGACCGAACCTCCGCCGTCCTCGAACCGCTCCAGCATCGAGAGCAGCCGGCCGGGCTCGTCCGGGGCGGCTTCGGCGGCCCTTCGGGCGACGAGTCCGATCTCCTCCCGGTCGGCGAGCGCCGTGAAGTCGTCGTCGTCCGCCGCGCGGGTCCACACCACCAGGAGCGGGTGCTCGGAACGTCCCACGACCGCATAGCCCGAAGTCGCCGGCGCTGCGGACGTCTCTCCCGTCCACTCCAGGGAGATCCGGTCCGGAAGAGCATCGGGGCTGGCCGCCCGCATCTGGAGCTCCCGCACCAGATGCCTCCGCGTGCGCATCGACTCGACCTCCCTGGTTTCCTCCTGGAGGCCGTTCACCAGCGCGGCCAGCGTCCCGGTCATCTCGTTGAAGGACGTCGTGAGCGTCGCGAGGTCCCGGAGCCGCGGCGGGTCGATGCGCGTCCCGGCGCGTCCCGCCGCCACCCGGGTGGCGCCCTCCTGGACGGCGGCGAGGGGACCCGTGAGCCGCAACGAGATGGCCACGGAGCCCAGGCCGCCGAGGAACAGGATCAGGACGGTGACCAGTCCCACCTTGGCCAGAGCGAGCTGGGTGCGGTCACGTATCGTGGTGACGGAGATGTCCGTGCCCACCATGCCCACGGCGTGGTCCGCATGATCGAAGATCGGAGCGAACGCCGACTTGAGGAGCCCCCACTCGGGCGAGTATTCGATCCGCGACGAGTACACGGAGCCCTGCTCCATGAGGTCGGTCATGCCGCGGACGTCCGCCTGCGTGTCGAGCGCTTCGTGGCTGCCGATCGGGGAGTAGTCCGGCCCCAGGGGCGTGCTGTCGATCACATACTCGATCGAATCGCCCGGAACCAGGTCCTGCGTGTACAGATAGGTGATGTTGAGCGCGTCCCGGATGAGCCGCATCGGAGCCACGTACTTCTGGTAGGTCGGGAGCGCTGCGTTGCGGTACCCTCGGCGGAACCGCTCGACCTCGAACGTGAGATCGTCGGGGGCGATAGCAATCAGACGCCGTCCCGCCGCGAACACCGTCGGGGCGACAGGACTCGCCGCGAGCGCCCGCACCCGACCCAGCTGGCTCGGATCGCCCTCGTCGTCTCCGGGCGTCAGCACGCCCGCCTTTCGGAGCGGGGCTCCTGCGCTGTCGGCCACGAGCAGGGTCCCGTCGGCCTGGAGCGCATACAGATCTCCATTGCGCGGAGACACGGCGATGGCTTCGGCGGCCGTGGCCATCTTCCAGGTCGGTGTGGGCACGCCGTTGCGTCCCTGGAGGTCGTAGCCTCGCAGCCCCCACGGACCCGCCACGACCAGGTGGGTCCCGGATGAGTCGAGCGCGAGCGCTCGGGCCCCCGGGTGGACGTGACCCACGAGCACGGGCCGAGGGTCGACCGGCCCGAAAGCGAACAGCTCGCCGGTGGACGGCCGCACGGCCATCAGCCGGGTGCGTCCGACGTCGTAGACCAGGCCCGTCACGCCCGACAGCGGAAGTGTGTCGAGGGGCGTGGCGCCGCCGTTGGTCGGGTCGACGGTCACCAGTCGGCTCTGAGCGGAATCGAGCCCCCAGAGCAGCGGCTTCGACGGGTCCGCGGCGAGGCCCGCAATGCTCGTCGGTTGGTTGAGCGCTCGGTACGCGTCTCCGTTGATGAACGCAGCCACGCCGGTGCTCACCGCTTCGAGCTTCTGCTCGAATCCGTCGTTCAGGATGATGTCGTACAGCTCGCGATAGGTGATGCGACCCGAGACCACCGCGCCGAGGAGAAGGCACGGGATCAGCACCGCCAGCGTCAGGCCTCGAAGGCTCTGCCTAGAGCGCTCGGACACCGTACACCCCCGCTGCATGACGAATCAGCTCGACGCCCAGTGACGAGCTCACGTTGGCGAGGTCCATGACCGGCCTGGACCGAACGCACACAACCGTCATCTCCTTCGAGACGATCGTCGATGTGTAGACGTCCGAGGTGCCGAGCGCTTCGCCTCCCAGCAAAGCGCCCGCCTCGACGACATCGCCGTCCACGGATCCACGACCCGTCGCGACGACGAATGCTCGATCGGCCGTCTCCCCAGCACGCACGAGATATGCGCCGTCTTCGAGCTCCAACACTTCGGCTCCCAGCGCGATCTCCTGGAGGTCGCCGACCCGGAGGCTCCGGAAGAACGGCGCCGCGGCCAGGTAGTCCATGATATCGACCGGGGTCATTCCCTCCTGACCTTCCGCCGCGAGCGTGACGACGGTCTTCCGGTAGACGTCGCCCCGGAGATCCGCGAGACGGCCGCGGAGCTTCGCCAGAAGCTCCGGACTCTCGGTGACCCATGAAGCGTCGGCGGCGGCCCCCGCCACGCAGGCGCAGGGACTCTGGAGCGCCACGTCGAGGATCCGTTCGACCGAGGCCGCGCCGTTCGACGCACCGTCTACGGACGGCTCGGCCACCGCGCCGGGATCGACCAGCAGCGGCCGCAGCTGCTTGAACAGGTAGCGCGGCACCCCCTGCTCGACCGTTTCGAGCGCGTTGGCCCGCTCCTTCGGCAGATCCGACCGGAGCGAGGACGACAGCATCTCGAAGGAGGGGAGCCGGCCCGCGATATGGAGCACCTCGAGGACGAAGTCCACCGTGCGATCCTGTGTATCGCGATAGAAGCGACGCAGGATCCGGATCCCCGACGTCGACTCCGCCACGCCCATGAGCGTGCGGCGGAACGAGCGGAACTGTCGGGCCTGCTCCAGCTCCCTCTCGACGACTCCGGGCCAGGCCGCATCCAGCTGAGGGCTCGCGGCCGTGCCGAGGAACCGCGCCGCGATCGCACGGGCCGGATACGCGTGGCGAGGATCCGTGAAGACCGAAACGGATGCGGGCACGCTCCGTAGCCCCATGCGCTCCAGAACCCGAAGGACGCTGCGCCGTACCGGCGGCGAGAAATCGACCGCAAGATCGAGCAGGCGTACGATGCACGTCGGGTCCGCGATCTTCCCGAGCGCCTCCAGCCCGTCGTACTGGCCGCGATCGCCAACCCCCGGAAGGCTTTCCAGGATGTCGGGGACCAGCGCGGTGGAATCCGGAGTGACGATGCTGCGCAACGAGGCCAGCGCCTCCCTCCGCACCGCCTCGCTGCCCTCGACCAGTCGCGAAGCGGCGAACCGCGAAAGCATCTCGTCACCGAGCCTTCCGATCGTGCGCAGCCCCGCGATCGCCTCGTCGTCGGGTCCCTCCAGGAGGCGAACCAGCCCTTCCGCCGCCAGCAGCCTGTCCTGGGGATCCCACGAACGCCAGAGCACGACCACCGCCGCGGCGACCTCCGCGGGCTCCTCGGAGCGGATGAGCCCCTTGACCTCGACGGGCATGATGAGCCCGTGCCCACCCATCTCCTCGAGGAATCGGGCACTCAGCATACCGCTCCCACGATCGACCCAATCGAGGAAGGCACGTGTAGCGTCGGGACCCGCCCGCTCGAGCAGGGCCTCCACGAAGGGGCGCGCCTCCGAGATCCGGTCGGCCGGGATGCGCTTGAGGTACTCCAGGGTAGCCTCGAATCCGGCATCCGGGTCGTTGATCGAGAGGATCCGCAGTGCGCAGCGCGCGATCTCGCCCTCCCCCTCGCGCGCCGTCTCCCTCAGACGCTCCCTCTCCGCGGCGCCGAGCCCGGAGAGGGCCTCCACGGCGGGCCGGGAGAGATCCAGCCAGCCCCGACGCAGGTTCGTGACCAGCGACGGCAGGTAGGCGCTCCTCAGCAGCAGGGCGATGCCCAGGTAGCCGCCCGCGAGCAGGAAGCCCAGGGCCGCGACGCGCACCAACGGCAGATAGTGCGCCAGGACGAGGAGAAGCGCGCCGGCCAGGGCGGTCGCAACCGGCTCGGCCAGCCCCTCCACCGCCGTGCGCACCTGCTGCTTCACCCCCTGCGGTACGGCGTTGAAGAGGAAGTTCTGGTTGTTGTACTCGATCGACGGGAGGATCCCCTGGTACGCCACGAAGCCGAAGATGGCCGCGCCGATTCCTCCCTGAAACAGCAGGAAGTAGAAGACCGCCAGGTACACGAGCGGCTGGATGACCGCGACGTTGCCCACGCCGATGGACAGCACCAGCCGATTGAAGACGAAAAGGCTGAACAGGATGTTGAAGATGTTGACGACGAGCAGCAGCCGCCCGAGGAGGGAGCCGAGCTGTGCCTCGCTCAGCGGAGCGGACAGGATCCTGAGATACTCGTATTCGTTGATCGAGCTGAGGAACACGACCGCGAACATCGCGCATACGAGAATGAGCACGAACCGCGATCGGGAAAGCGCGACGCCGGTCTCCTTGATCTGGTCCCACAGCCCCGTCTCCTCCTCGAACTCTCCCTCCTTCAGGACCTCGAATCGCTTGCGGATGCCCGACACCACCGGCAGCGACACGAGCGCGATTCCCGACCAGAACAGGTAGAGCGACGCCACGCCGATCGTCTGGGAGATGACCGCTACGAGCCCACCGCCGAGCATGGCTCCGGCCGCCATGCCCGCGCTGAACAAGGGGAAGAGCCTCTTCGCATCCTGGATGTCGAAAAACGTGTCAGTGAAGTTCCAGAAGAGGCTGTACAGGGCCGTGTAGCAGAGATCGGCCCAGATGCGTGCGACGTAGTACACGACCCCGATGCCGCCCTGGGTGGTGCCGGACGCCGGCGCCAGGGCCACCCACACAAACAAGCCTCCCCCGCCGACCGCCAGCGCAATCAAGGTCAGCTCGAGCGTACGGGGCGTTCCCAGCCGGCTGATCAGGAACGCGAACGCGGGAACGTACGCCAGCATGACGAACGGCGTCGCGATGAAGACGTACGGCAGCTTCTCGAAACCGACGCGCGACAGGAACAGCGTATCCGAAGCCGTGAGGCCTACGATGACGCCGCCCTGGACCAGGCCCGCCAGGAGTGCGAAGAGGAGAACCTTTCGCCCCTCGCCGGGCTCCAGCTTGAACAGTCGCTTGAAGATCGATTCGGAGGTGCTCAGGGTCGGATTCCGGGGTTGCACGATCGGGAGGGCTCTGCGTCAGGCCGTGGCGCGGCCATGGTCCCGAAGGAGGACGACATCGTCGGCGTCGTCCTCGAACGGGCGCGTCTTGAGCCAGGAAGTCAGCCCGAGGCGTGCCGCACCCTCTCCGCCCGTCAGGACGGTCGCCGGCACCTCCCCGGCGCGCAGCACGAGTCGCACGGCGAAGTCCACGTCACCGCGCAGATAGAACGCGACCATGTCCATCAGGGGCGCCAGCGCATCGCCGCCCGGCAGGAACCTCACGAAGCTCTCCAGGTCGAGCGGTCCGAGCACCACCTCGATCATCCCGAGCTGGTCCCACACCCGCCGTCCGACCACCGCGTCCACACCCAGGGTGCGAGGGCTGTCCGGCGCCCCGAGCGCCGTGCCCTGGTCGAGCTCGAGCTCGTGCCAGCGCCCGACGAACTCCCGCACCTGGACGCCCCCACCGGGCTCGTTTCCCGCTTCGCGGAGCACGGTACGGAAATAGTCCGCGAGAAGGCCCTCCAGCCCGGCGGCCGTGCGACGCCCGTGTGACAGGGTGCCGACGTAGTAGAGCAGGGAGCGATCCGCGAACCTCATGCGGTTGCGCAAGTGCGCCCCACCGAGCCCGGCCAGCGAGAAGCCGATGTCGGCCACCAGGCTGTTTTCGGGCGACTGGATCCTCAATCCGACCCGGTGCTTCTCCCGTACCCGGTAGTGCAGGGAGAGCAGCCGGTGATTGAAGATGTCCAGGAAATCGCGCGCCGCGGTGTCGTGGCTCGCGATCCGCTCGAGGATCAGCTCGGTGAACGGCCGAGGCAGCGGCCCGTGCTCACCCGCAAGGCCGAGAAAGCTGACCAGCACCTCCGCCTGCTCCTCCGGAGACTCGGGCAGGCGGACATCGACGATCTCGCTCGCCGGAAACGCCAGCGACGGGTCCGACCGAAATCGTAGAGCCTCGAGCGAAGGATCGGCACCGGTCCCGACCGGAGCGGCGGGCCCCCGCATCGCCTCCAGGATGCGCACCACCTGGAAGAAATCGAAGGTGTACGCCTCCTCGCGGAGCTCCTCGATCAGAGGAGCTCTCGTGTTCCTGCGAGTGCCGGCCATTTCTTCCAGTCCTCACCGGATCGGCGGATATCCTCCACCACCAGTCGGGTGAACGAGTTGATCGAAGCGTACATCGCGAAGAAGTGCCTCAGCGTCGCCGCGAAGAGCAGCGGGTTGGCGCCCGGGAACGCCGAAGGATCGAACACGAGCCGGACCTCCGTGCCCCGTGCGAAGCCTCGCCAGGCTTCTTTGCCCAGACGCTGTACGATCGGCCTGCAGCGCATCTCCCGGATGCCGTTGATCTGCCGCTGCGCCGACTTGCTGTCGTAGTCACTGTAGAGGAGGAGGATCTCACGGAGCGCAGCCAACCCGTCCGGTCCGTCTTCGAGCGAGAGATGATTGAGGGACAGGTGCGACACGAGCCGCCAGCGAGTCTCGCCGCCCAGTGGCGGATCGAGCTGCGCGGTCGGCTTGTGCAGCGCCTCAATGGACCGCAGGGGCGCACCGATCTCGGTGGTGAGCCGCGCCCCCGCCGGGAGCTGCTCGGCGAGTCTCCGGTTGGTGCAGAGCGTATGCGCGTAGACGGTCTCACCCGCCGGAACCCGGGGGTCGAAGTCCAGATCGACGAGCGAGAGCATCATCCGGGTACCGGGCAGGTCACGGCGTCCGGTGGGCACGCGGCGCGTCACCCAGAAGACCCGTTCCATCTCGCGCTCGCGCGTCGCCGCGTGGCTGAACGAGTAGTATGCCGGGAGCCGCTTCGGCTCCTCCGAATCGTCCGCGGACGACGACACGGACATGACGGAGTGGATTTCGGTGGTCGCCTCGCGATGGACGTCGGGAACCAGCCGATATTCGGACTTGGTGTGGTCGAGGCGAACCGGCTCGGTCGTCTTGGGGAACAGGTTGATGACCGGCGTGCACCCCAGCGCGAAGGTCTCCGCATCGATCATCAGATCGGTCTCGGGAGACCTCCCGAGCAACAGGAGCAGGTCGAACCCCTTCCCCGACAGTCCACGGTCCAGTCCGTCCACGTCCACGAAGAGGAATTTCCTCGGAAACGTGAAGTACTCCTGCAACAGCCGGTAGCCCGGATGGACCCTGCGTGGAGAGGGCAGCACCGCGTCACGCTCGCCGAAGCCGACCGGACGTATCGAGCCCATGCCCAGATCGAGGGCACGCTCCGATCCTTCCTTGAGCAGCATCACGCCCGCGAGCTGAGCGAAGATCAACTCGTAGAGGTCGGTCGCCGCCCGGATTTCGCGGTTGAGGTAGAAGCGGAGGGAGGACAGCTCGAGGTCCTCGAGCGCGGCCCCGTCCGCTTCGACGTGGACGCGGATGACGCTCACGACGTCGCTGCGGCCGTCGAGGAAATCGTACTGGCTGCTCGACTCCAGTCCGGCGTAGGTGACCCGCAAAGGCCACAGCCTGACCGGATAGCAGGTCCGGAAGCGGGCCGACAGCCCACCCGTCCCACGAGCCTCCGCGTAGAGCGGCGCGTGCGCGGGAATCTCGTATCCCGTCGTGAGCATCCCCTGCTCGGGATCGGCCTCGAACCGGACGACCGTCATCGATGGGACGGGCGTCAGGTAGTGCGGATACAGCAGGTCCAGGAGCGCCGAAGAGATCTCGGGAAACTGGAGGTCGAGGTTACGCTGGATGCGGGCGGTCAGGAACGCGAACGCCTCCAGCAGACGCTCGACGTGCGGATCCGGGCTCTCGTCCGGGCTCAGCTCGAGCCGATTGGCGACCTTGGGATACTCGTCAGCGAACGCCGAGCCCATCTCCCGAAGGTAGGTGAGCTCGGACAGGTAGTACCGGAGAAGCTCCGCCTGCGCATCGTCTGCCATCTGAGACCTGCTACCGTCGTGAGGAGCCGCTCTCGAGCGTCAACGGGAACGAAACAGGCTCGAGAAGCGTGCCGATCCGGATCGAGCCTTCGATTCGGACGATCAGCGTCCGATCGCTTCCTTCCCGGTGCTCCACAGCGACCTTCGGATCGATCATGCGCGGCTCGAACGCTCGAATGGTCGCCTCCACGAGCCGCGCCAGCCGCGCCTGCGAAGGAGCCGAGCGGGTGTACCAACCGGAGTAGTCGGGCAGGCCCCAGTCCAGGACCGTCCACGCACGCTCCTCCAACTCCTCGGGCGGCGTCGGAGAACGCGTGTTGAGGAGTCGCTCGAGCTCGCGCCGCAACGACTCCACGGTCTCGTCGACCGAGAGAACCCGGAGGGGCTGCTGCTCGACCGGATCGGACGGATCCATGTCGACCAACCGGTCGAACAGCAGCGCGCGGGCTCCTTCCGTGGACCGCGACTCGGAGGACAGGGTCGGACTCAGCTAGCGGCCTTGTTGAGCGCCACGTCCCACGACGCGACCGCGTTGCCGCCGGCGCCACCCGCTTCCTTCTGAGCGTAGTAGGTCCACTCGATCTTGGAATAGTTCCAGGTGATCGACTCGACGGGCTTCCCGCCGCCGCCGCCGCTCACCGACATCGACGAGATGATGACGTCGGACATCACGTAGCTGAAGAACTTGATGATGTTGCCGTCGTCGTTGCGGCCCACGAGGACCTCGACCGTCTTGTAGACGTTGGCCGCGTTGCACCCCTGGAGCAGCGAGGGGGTCGCCTTGTCCACGTCCTTCGTGACGGAGAAGTCCTGGTGGATCGGCCGGCCCGTCGTGCGGTCGGCGTTGCTGATATTGGCGGTCACCTGCTGCGAGATCCCGTGACTGTAGGAGAACAGCTCCATGTAGTCGGTATAGCCGTTGATCTGCGTCTGTCCCGTGACGTCCGAAACCTTCATCAGAACGATGTCCATCCAACCCTCCTCGAGTGGCTCTCGAAATCATCCTTGAGATACTGCGACGGTGGCGACAGGGGGCGGACCCGACCTCGGGTCCGCTCCCCCATCCGCCTCCGGAAAATCCGATCAGCCACCCGCGGGCGGAGGCAGCTCGGCTACCAGGCGCATCGACGCCGTCAGCTCTTCCAGCTGGAAATGCGGCTTCAGGAAGACCGTCGCCGAGTAGACGCCCGGCTTCCCGGCCACCTCGACCACGTCGACCCGAGCCTCGCTGAGCGGATACTTCGCCTTCGCGGACTGCGGCGCGTCGTCGTTGATCAGCACGTAGTCGGCGATCCACCGGTTCAGGAAGCCCTCGACATTCGCCCTCGTCATGAAGCTCCCCACCTTGTCACGCATGATCGCCTTGAGGTAATGGGCGAACCGCGATGCGGCCAGGATGTACGGCAGCTGCGCGGAGATGCGAGCGTTGGCGTTCGCCTGAGGCGTGTTGTAGACGATCGGCTTCTGCGCGGTCGCGCCCCCGAAGAAGGCGGCGTAGTCGGTGCCCTGGCAGTGGCACAGGGCGATGAAGCCGAGGTCGCTCAGCTCCTTCTCGCGGCGATCCGTGATGGCGATCTCCGTCGGGCACTTGAGCGCGATGTCGCCCTCGTCCGTCTTGAAGGTGTGCGTCGGGAGTCCCTCCACGATGCCGCCCCCTTCGACGCCCCGGATGGCCGCCGTCCAGCCGTGCTTCGAGAACGCGTCGGTGATGCGCTGGCCGAGCGCCCAGGCGGCGTTGCCCCAGAGATACTTCGAGTGATCGCGCCCGTCGACCTCTTCGACGAAATCGAAGCCGTCGACCGGCTTCGTGTCGGGACCGTACGGGAGACGCATGAGGATGTGCGGAAGGGCCAGAGCCACGTACCGCGAATCCTCGGTCGCGCGGAACGAGTTCCACTTGATCAGCTCGGAGCTCTCGAAGACCTTGGCCAGGTCCCGGGGACCCCCGAGCCTCGTGAAGCTCTGCAGGTCGAACATCCGCGGGCTGGCCGCCGCGACCACGGGTGCGTGCGCCGCCGCCGCGACGTTCGAGAGCTTCTCGAGGAGCGCGATGTCCTGTGGATGGCGACCGAACTCGTAGTCACACACGAGGCAGCTGTACGGATTGCCTCCGAACGTCCCGTACTCCTCCTCGTAGAGGAGCTTGAACAGCCGGCTCTGGTCGAACTCGACCGCCTTGTCGAGGTCCGCCTGGACCTCCTTCTGGCTCGCGGGCATGACGCGGATCTTCAGGCGCGTTCCCGTCTCGCTGTTGAACACGAGATAGGACAGCCCTCTCCAGGTGGCTTCGAGCTTCTGGAAATCCGGGTGATGCATGATCTCGTTGAGCTGCGCGCTGAGCAGCTCGTCGATCCGAGCGATCCGCTCGTTGATCATCGCCACCGTGTCCGCGGAGACCGTGATCTCCTCGGCGAGCACCTGGCTGGCGAACTCTCCCACGAGGTGTCGGGCGTGGGCGGCCTGCGCGTCGTCCTGGGCCATGCGGCCCTCCGAGACGATCCGATCGAGGAGGCTCAGCTCCGCAGTCGCGGCGCCCCCACCATCGGTCTCTGCTTCCTTCTTCGTTGCCATTGGACCCTCTCCAAATCAGTGATAGACGTTGGCTGGCTTCACGAAGCCGTGGGGCTCCCGGAGCTACTCCTCGCCTTCCTCGGTGGGCTCGGCCGTAGCGTCCTGGATCTCCTTGAGCTCGTCGGTATTCTCGACGATCTCCTGGAGCAGGCGATCGAGGTCGTCGTTGCCGTCCAGCTTCGCCCGCAGGTCGCTCAGACGCTGCCGCGCCTCGAACAGCTTGCGCAGAGGCTCGACCTGATGAACCAGGTTCACCGGGTCGAAATCGTCCATGTTGGAGAAGTTGAGCTCGACATTGAACTTCGAGTCCTCCTCCGTGAGCCGATTGTCCACCTGGAACGCGAGCCGCGGTCCCACCGCCGCCATCACGTCGTTGAAATTGTCCCGGTCGATCATCGTGAACTTCCGCTCCTTCAGCGGCGGCGGAGCTTCAGCGGGGCTTCCCGCCAGATCCGCGAGCACGCCCATCACGAACGGGAGCTCCTTCTTCTGGAGCGCGTCCCCGATCTCCACGTCGTACGTGATCTGAACTCGGGGTGGGCGCACGCGATCGAGCTTGTGCTGGGTGCTTTCTGCCATGGTTCACCTCCTCACTGACAGCCGGAGATTGAAGATGGTCCCGCCGCACATACGACGATGACCGATACAGACCGGGAGGGCCGAGCCCTCCCGTTTCGCCGCATCAACGTTCATCATCCGGCTCGATGCCGAGGAACGTGAACAGCGCCTCCAGGTTCAGGCCTTCCCGCACGAACTCGCGCAAGAGGTCGTCCAGAGTCTTGTCACCCCACGAGACCGCCTTCAGGACGAGATAGGGAGTCGGGCTGTGCGGCTCGACCTCCTTCAGGTACTGAGCGGCCTCGCGAAGCATTCGGTAGGCATCCGCCCGCCCGTTGATGGGACCGGCGGCTCGGGGCATCTGCGGTGCGGCAGCCGATGCGACCGTGTCGGCTCCTTCGGAATTCCCGTCTTCCGTCATTTCGGGCCCCCCTTCCGTCTCGGGCATTTCAGGGCCTCCTTCCGTCTCGCGTCTGAAGGTCCCCTCCCGCACGACCACCTGGGTCCACGTGCGTATCTCCTCCAGGACGTCGCGGAAGCGCACCAGACTCGGAGACTCCCGCTCGAGGCGATCGTCGAGGAACGCCTCGAGCGCCCGCGTGACGCCGATGGCATCGTCGAGCACGGCGAGGTTCTCCTGAAAGAACGACTCGGGCGTCTTCAGGCTCCTCGCCTTGAACTCGCTGATGGTCGGAAGAGACTCGAGCTGGCGCAGGAGCTCGGGGTCCTGCGGGCGACGGGCGCTCACCTTGTCCAGCCAGAGCGCTTTCTTCCAGTCGTTCCAGGTGGCCGAGAGGATCGGCTCATCGTGGGGAGCCACGATCCGCACCTGGCCGAGGGCCTCCGGGAGCTTCTCGTTCACCCAGACGAAGGGAGCGACCCGAAAATCGACTCCCTCCGAGAGTGTGGGGTGCACGGTCTCCCAGTAGCTCTCCGACATCTGGAGCAGCAGGTCGACGCCGCGGCGCAGGCCCCGCAACCCTTCCAGGTGCAGCCACGCCTCCGCGAGCCACGCACAGATCTGCAGGTCCTTGCTTTCGGAGGTCAGTGCCCCTTCACACAGGCGCTGAACGGCATGCCAGTCCGAGACCTTCAGGTCTCGCGACCAGATGTCGCGGGGCACGGTGGGATCGTCCGCCCTGCGTGCCTCTTTGATTTGATCGTAGATCGGATCGTACTGGAGCGACCGGCCGGAAGGGTCGTCCCCGGACAGAGGACGCAGGAGCTCCTCCAGCGTCACCAGCGTACGATCATCCATCGCTAGAGCGGACAGTTTCTCTCCGGGAGGGTCGAGTTGTAGCGATTCGAGATTCCTGAGGCTGCGATGTCTGCCTCAGGGGACGTCCATTATTCGACGGGCATCCCCCATGCGCAAGGCGTTTAACTACAGATGTTTTTCGCTCGACGTCATTTGTTCACCGCCCATCATCCGGTTGCTCCTGGTTGCCTTCCGAGGGACCCATCCGATCATCGCGTCTGAGGGCCGGGCGCCCGAACCGGGAAACGAGGGTAGGAAAGCGTGCCTCCCTGTGCCGAGCTCGCAAAGTGTAGCCGCAGGAAGACGCTGCTGATCTCACCCCGTGAATGGTGCACGTCGGATGCATTCCGCAGCCGCGTCAACACACGCAGATTGACCGTGGCACGGTCTTCGGAGGTCATCCCGGTCATCCCCGCAGCCTCCGGTCGGTGCTGGGCAATCAGGCGCAGGAGCGACCAGGGTCCGCTGTAGCTCCACGTTGCGGTGGTACCGTCCACGGTCATGGCGGATCGTGACGGGTCGCTGACGGGTCGCCGCTGTGAGCCCGATGCCCACACGAGGCTCATGGATACAGGGTCTCCGGGCTTCCAGCGCCCTCCTGTGCCGGCACCCTGGTTCAGATACGTGACCGAATCGTTGCCGACTCGCAGCCTCCAATCGACGATCTGATCGGCTCCGCGCTCCAACCTTCGATTCGTTCGGAGCTCGACCTGGAACGTCAGCGTTCCGGGCGCACCGGAAGAATCGGGCAGAAGCACCGGTCCGAGGAACCGCCGCACTTCGCCCACGCGCTCGAAGAACGCAGCCGGCGTCTTGCCTCCGAGAAGCGCGGCGACGCTCGCGACATCGCCGTTCACGGACGCGCGAGCGTCATCGTACATCTCGAGGAAGTGGCGTACGTCCGCCGGGTCGGCGTCCGGCGCGTCCGGCGCCGAGGCGGGATCGACGAAGGGGAACTTGCCGGCCAGATGCGTCGTGAAGAACTGCCGCATCTGCTCGTAACTCTGGCGGAGCGAGAGTCGGGCGAGCTGGCCACAGCGGTCTCGAAGCATCACGGCCAGGTGCGTTCTCACGCTGTCGAAGTAGTTGCGGGGAGCACCGCCCCCCTGCCGGCTCGCGGACAGGCACCTGGACAGCGACTCGATGGCCATATCCTGTCGTATGAACGAGTCCAGCGACTCGAGCGAGTTGCCCGGCGTCTTCTTGTCGTAGGCGTCGAGTGTCTCGTCGATCCTGCGCCACTTCCGGATCAGACCCTCGGTATCGGGCACGATCTCGCGACCCTGCGAACGGAGAAGGTCGGCGACCGGCTTGAGGCTGAGGTAGCCGAGGATCTGAGCCGCGTACTGGCTGAGGTCCCTGAGCGTGCTCCGTTGTTGGGCGAGATACTTCTCCAGGCCATCGGAGCTCGAAACACCGAATCCTGCCCACGACGCCGGCGTGGTTCCATGCCAGATCGCCAGGCTTCCGTCGATCGGATCGTAGAGGTCGTCCTGGTCCAGCAGGTCGTTCACCTGGTCGAGGAGGTCCGAGCTCTCCAGGATGATCGTCTGCGCCACCGCCGCGCCGGCGGGCGTGCCCCCGAACTTGGCGTCGACGTCGAGCATGCTCACGAAGCGACGCGCTGCCTGGTCGAAGCTCTTCAGGCGTGCCTGGAGGTTCTTTTCCTCTCCCGAGGTCCCCTGTGGCTCGACCCCCGACGTATAGGTCATCGCCCGCGTCAGGGCGGCACGTACGTGCGCATCGAGCGACCGGTTCGCAACACCGAGCACGAGTCCGCGGAGGTTCGAAGGCACGTTGTCGAGCGCACTGTCGCGGAAGGTCTGGTACTCCCTGAAGTAACCCACCGCGTCATCCAGAGGACCCACGCTCCATGTGGGTCTGCTGGCGAAGGTCGGAGGCTCCTGTCCGGGAGGCTGGGATACCGGCGTCATGAAGCCGAGGGCCAGGAGATCTCCCAGGGCGGCCCGGAGCTTCGTCAACCGGGATCCGAGCTGAATGGTCGTCCCCCTGCCGCCTCCTCCCGAGCTCCCGGCCTGGTCGCCCGACGTATCCGAGACGAAGGCCTGCGAGAGCGCCGCGAGCTGTCCGGACAGAGCGGCCAGCCTCCTGCGGCGAACATCCTGGAACCCTTCGGTGAACGGCGTGATGAACTTCTTCTTGGAAAAGAGGGCGGTGGAATCCTGAAGGGAGTCCAGCATCAGCTTGAGCGCGGGCGCCATCGGGGCGCTCGTGCTGAGCCAGGCGGAGTCGGACGAGCTGAGGAGGTCCTCCACCTGCCCCACGTCCTCCCACAACCTGCGCAGGTCGTCGGAGGTGAAGGACGACGGATCGACCGAGCCGCTGATGTCCTGATCCAGCGCACCCACGGCGTGGTCGAGTCGACCGTAGAACCGGTCCACGAGGAAGGTCGCGACCCGGGCCGACGACTGCTCGAAGCCCGGCCAGTCCGAGGCCGCCACGGGACTCTCCGACGCACCGGCCAACGCCCTCCGGTAGAAGACGTCGTGTTTGAAGAACTCCGGGGGCAGCTCCTGCTCGTAATACCAGATGAAGAGGCGCGCGAAGAGCTGCATCTTGTCGGTGCCGCGCTGTGCGATCTGGTTGAAGCGACCGGCGTTCGTAACGAACTGGCGCACCTCGCTCAGGTAGCGGATGAGCACCCGGTATTGCTGAAGCTCCTGTATGGAGTGGACCTCCCGCGTCGTGTCCGGCAGCGGGATGCGGTGCCCGATCGTGGTCGCCCAATGCTCGTCCGAAAGCGTATCCGCCCATTGGATGATGCCGACGCGCATCGTCGGCAGAATCACGTGCTCGAAGCCTCCGGTGAGGTTCTGGGTGATCTTCCCGTCCAGGCCGCTGAACCAGGAGCTGGGCAGGGCCACCGACCAGAAGGGGCCCGCATCCAGTCGCGCCATCTCCTGGAGGAGCTGGAAGACGACGTCCTCACGCCCCATCTGGGTGAGCTGCACGCTGTCCGGGGCGGTGCCGGCCGCCGCGGTGGTGTCGGGCGTCGTGGATGACGACGACATGGAGACCATCGACGCCGACATGACCCTGAAGTTGTTGCCGACCGAGTCCAGCAGCTGCTCGAGCGGCTGCGCCTTGCGCTGCAGGTTGGCGTGCGCCAGCCACATTCCCGGAATCCCGAAGATCACCAACACCGCAACCGCGATCTGGAGCGACCGGACGAGGCGGTTCCGGTCGAGCACACCGCGTGCGAACGCGCGCGCCAACCCGCGTTCGGGGAAGATCTTCTTCTGGAACAGGCGATCGAGGAAGACGAGATGCTCGCGCGGCGCCTCTTCATCCTCTTCGGCCTCCACCGCGGATTCGTCCTCGACGTCTTCGGAGTGCAGTCGCGGCGCCTCCGACTCCTCGATGCGGCCCGAAAGGTAGATCCCACGAAGGAAGAAGCTCTCGTGGTACGCGCTCTCCTCGAAGATCTCTTCCAGAAGGGTCCTGGTCGCGGGTGCGAGGCGGGGAGCGACGTCCGGGAACCGGAACACGGCATCGGCGTTCGGCAACACGCTGCGCGAGGCGAGGACCTCGGTGGCGCGCTCCCGCAGCCAGTCTCCGATCTGGGAGAAGGCCTCGTCGACCCATTCCGGACGAAACGCCGCTTCGAGCGCATACGGGTTCGACCACCCGAAGATGTCCTGGTGGAACCGGCGCGGGACGGCCTCGGCGAAGCTCGAGAACCCAGGCAGCTTGTCCGCATGCGTCAGGACGATGTAGACCGGGAAGCGAACGCCGAGCTCCTTCTGGGCTTTACGAAGCCGCTCGAAGAGACCCGTACCGATCGCACGCACCTCGTCCGACGGCCGGCTCTCCCAGGCGAGGAGATCGGCCGCCGAGAGCGTCAGGACGACTCCGTCGATGGGACGCTCGGAGCGATAGCGTTTGAGGAGGGCCAGGAGTCGACGCCAGCCCACCTCGTCGTACGTCAGATTCGCCTTCAGCGTCAGGCTGCCGGCCACGTCGAGCACGACACCGTCGTCGAAGAAGTTCCAGCGGCAGGCGCGCGACGGCGACAGCCCCTCGGGGTCGGGCTGGGCACGGCGCGGCAGCGATAGCGCCTCGAGCACGGTCGTCTTGCCGGTTCCGACCGGACCGAGCATCAGGTACCACGGGATGCTGTAGCGGTATTCCGAGCCGGTGGTGACGGACTTCAGCGTCTTCAGCGCCCGTCGGAACGAGAGCTCGAGGTCGGCGACCTGCGTGACCGCCGTCACCGACGCCGACGCCTCGGCCTCCTCGGGAGGCTTCTCCTCTTCGTCTTCCTTCCGCCGCGCCCGCCGCAGCACGAGCGTGATGTAACCCGCCACCAGCATCGCCAGCAGCACGGCGACCACCACCACCGCCGTGAGGTGACCGGACAGGAACGCCAGCACGGTCCTCAAGGCGTCGGCCCCCGCACGCTGGCCGTGGTGCGGGCGACCTGCTCGCTGACCTCACGCAGGCCGGACGATACGTCGATCCAGACGAAGTGCTGGGCGACCAGGTATACCGCGAGGAGAATCGCGAGAATCGTCGCCCAGCGCCGCACGGGCGGGAGGCGGAGGTTCTCCGTCGAGACCAACGTGTGCTCCACCGCTTCCGGAAAGAGCGGATCGATGTCGTCCGCCAGGGTGGTGCGGGCCCTCGTCACGAAGGTCAGCAACCTTCGCCTCAAGCGTTGGAGCGACCCGTCGTCGGACGTCCCCCGGTACTTGCCCAGGAAGCCGAGCGAGATGGCGGACAGGTAGATGAACGCCAGATCCCAGTCCGAGTCCTCCGCGTCCTGGAGGAGATCCTCCGCACGCTGGAAGACCTGCTCGCCGGACACGTGGCTTCCGAACATGTGTGTCTCGAGAAGCTCGTGGGACCACGCTTCCCGACCCTCCCACTCCAGGTTGACGAGCACCTCGTCAGCGAGGGCGGCCATCACGTATTGGGCTTCGTCCAGCCGATCGGCGCCCTCGGGGCCGAGCCGCCGACCGAGGTCGATCGCCTGCTGCCGGAGGAACGTGTGCAGGCGATTGCGGGCGCGCGCCACGGCCTTGGCTCGCGCCGCGCTCCGATCCGCGACCTCGTCCCCTGCCTGCTTGGTGAATTGCCAGGGGTCGGCCTCGATCTCTCCACCGAGGGTGGAGAGGCAGGTGTAGAATTCCCGGAACGCGTTCGCCAGGACCCGGTGTGTCCAGCCGTCGGTCACGTTGTTCCCTGCTCCGGTGCGAACAGCACGATCTCCGCCGGCCGCTCCCTTCCCTGGCGCTCGGCCGGGTGGGAGATGAGGAGGACGTCGTTCGGCGTCACGAACTCCGGATCCATCTGAATGCGGAAGAGAAGGACTCCGCTGCTCGGCACGAGTCCCAGATCGTCGTCCGAATCGATCCTCACGCGCGACGCACCGCGAATACGACGTTCTTCGATCGAACGAATCTTGTCGGTGGTGCCGATGCGGCTCTCCATGATCCACGACAGAACGCTGGTCTCACTCGCACCCGGTGCGCCCGCTGCACCGATGACCGCGGTGCCGCCCGCCCATCCCGGCCTCAGCTTGAGGCGGAACGCGTCGCGCTCGAACTGGAACGGGATGACCTGGTACGCCTGCTCGACACTGTCCACCATGCGCTGACAGAAGTCGAGCACCTCTCCGAACGTCGCTCTCGGATCGTTGTGGTCGTAGGCCGCGAAGCCGTGCGGCAGGAGTCCGGGCGTCAGGCCCGCCAGGCGCCCCGCCAACGAACAGGTGGCCAGATAGAGCGGGAACGGGTGGACACCCGACACCGCGAGAAGCGCCTCGAGCTCCGGCAACCCCGCGAAGAGCTTTTCGACCGTGCCTTGCAGCTCGTCGACCTGGCCGCGCTTGGCCATCGCCGACGAGGCCCGGATCTTGTCGGAGAGGAACTTCGCCTTCTCGCGGATGCCGCGAACGAGCTCCGAGGTCGCGGAAGCCGGGTACCCGACCGCATCCGCCTGCAGCACGGGCGGAACGAACTCGGTCAGGGAGTAGTTCTCCTGCTGGACCTTCACCTTCGCGAGCGGGAAGCTGGTGTACTTCTCCGCGGGCGTATCGGCAACGAGCAGGGTCGCCGCCGGACGCAGCCGCGGAATCCGGAGCGATCCTTCACCGAGGTGCTCGTCGGCGACCGGGTAGCCCTCCACCGACTCGTATCTCGGAACGCTGCCGGCAATCGGCTCCGCCGGCCCGCGACGCGCGGGCACGGCCAGGTGGATGGTGAGCACGCCTCGCCCGCCCATGCTCTGGGCGAAGAGGTTCAGATCCACCTGGAGCGGCTCCGTGACCAGGGTTCCGTCGGGCAGCACCGCCTCGATCTGTGTCACCTGGAAGATGCCGCTCGCCAGCGCCCGGCTGTCGACCTCGAGGAGCCTCACACCCCAGTGGAAGGGCGACGCGACGCTCACGTGGTAGTGCAGGAGCCCTTCGTTGCGAAGGTCCGCCTGCTGAAAGTGCTGGGGCGCCAGGAGCATGCCTTCGTGCCACTGGATCGCGTCCGGCAGGTCTCTTCCGTCAGTCATGCTCGGCGTTTTCCCGGAGGATGTGAGGGAAGGGGGAGAGTCTTCAGCCGATCGAGTCGGCTTCGAATCCGTCGGCATTCAGGATCAGACGAAACTTCTTCATCGGGTCCACCCGCAGCCTGTGGACGCCCTGGGAGAGGTAGTCCGCAAACACGACGAGGGCCACCCCCTTGCGGTTGCGGAAGGGGAGGTGGCGCACGTCGACGACCTGTCCCGGCACGAATTGCCAGCTCCTGTAGACGATCTGGCCGGGGTGATCCCGGACCAGCTGATCTCGCTCCTGGAACCATTGCCTCGCGGAGAGGCCCGTCACCATGGGTACCAGAGGCTTCGTCTTGATGAGCACGACGTCCACCGGTACCGGGCTGTCGTGATTGGCGTGCGGCGTCGCCACCACCTGGAAGCTCTGCGTGGTCACCTTCGTCGCACACCCCGTGAACGTGCCGAAACAGGCCGCTAGGACCAGCGGGCGAACCACCGCGCGGGTGCAGCGGGCAACCGAGATCACCGTTCGGATCCCAGATAGGCGACGACGACGGCCGGCAGCCCCTCACGCACCCGGAACGAAGCGGCGGAATCCTGTGCTTCGTCCTGGTCCGCGAACACGGAGAGGTCCACGCGTCTGAGCCAGTGGCCCGACCGGTTCCGCATGGCCGTGACCAAAGGGTCGTAGCCCCGGCTCCTGAGGCGTGCGGCGAGTCGCTTCGCGTTGGCCGGAACACCGAACACGCCGACCTGGACGGCGTATCGCGGACCGGACGCCGGGCGGTGCGTCGGAGCCTCGGCCACGACCGTTCGTGGACGAGAGGGAGGGTCGACGCGAGCGTCGGCGCTGTCCACGTGCTCCGGTGCGCCCGTCCGCGTCGAGTCGGGCGTCTTCGCGGCCGCCATCCCCACCGCGCGGCCGGAGTCGGCCGGCACACACGGCTCGGCCGATGCAACCCGCGTCGCGGTCCGCGACGCCGGCACAGCCGGCCGAGCCTCCACGAGCGCGGCCGCCTCAGGGTGCAGCCCGAAGCCGACGACCGCACCCGTCGTGAAGCCGATCGCCACCAGGACGACCACCCCCACCCAGAGCCGGACGACGCCGGCTCGATCGAGAACCACTTCCTTCTTCTGGCTCACCGCTTACGGAACCTCTGTGGTCGCCTGGCCGGGACTCACGATCTCGATGACCCCCCCCCAGGCGCACATACATTTGGACGAGTTGTTCAGGGCGGGCATGTTGCCCACCAGTACCGTCGGCGATCCCGGAACCCACGGCGTGGTGACGGGAACGCAGGGCATGGGCGTCAGGACGCCCAAGGCGGCCGCCGTCGCCGCAGCGACGGTCGGGTTCGAGACCGAGTTGCACATCCCGAACGGAGGGATGTTCACCATCGGTTTGAAGTCCATGATGTTGGCGGTGGGCGTACCCGTCATCGTGCGGCTCGTGGGCAGCACGACCAGCGTGCTGGGCGCCACTCCGAAGCTGCACTTGAGCATCGCTCCCATACAGACGGCCTGGCCCATCCTCAACCTCCCCTGAATCGGCCGAAGAAGCCCGTGAAGGCGGCCTTCCTGCGACCCTCGGTCCGGTCCGTGTCGCCCTCCACACCCACCGCGTCCGATCCGTCGGGCCCGGTCGGGCCCTCCGGCTCGGGCGCCGCGACGGCGGGCTCCGCGGGCGTCACCACCTCCCGCTGGATCACCTCCCCCGCGGGATCGTACGTCACGACTTCACCCTGCACGACCCCTTCGACGTACGGCGTCTTCTGCCGCAGGGCTCCATCAGGGTAGTACTCCAACGTGTCTCCGTGGAGAATTCCGTCACGATACACCGACGTCTTCGCCACACCTCCGTTCGGTCCGTACCAGGTCGATTCGCCCTCACGCTTCCCGGCTACGAACAGCTCCTCTCCCGTGAGCCGGCCCTCTTCGTCGTACGTGCGCGTCGGCCCCTCCTGCTTCCCGGCGCGGGTGGCCATCCGCATGGTCACGCGTCCATGGGTCAGGACACACACCTCTCCCTCGAGCCGGCCGTTCACGTACTCGGCCGTCTGCGTCAGATCGCCCGACTCGTCGAACAGCTCCGTCTTTCCGTGCAGCACGCCGTCCTCGAAGCGCGACCTGCACTCCACCGTACCGTCCTCGCGGTGCTGCGTCACGACCCCGTGCAGCTTGTCGTTGCGGAAATGCGAGACCTCCTTGACCTGCCCGGAATCATAGTGCTCGACCACCTCCGTGATCCGTTCCTCCGGCTCGGGGCACATCAGTTCACCTTCACGAGGCCACCCTTCACGGTCAGCATCCCACCCCCGTCGACCGTCTGGGTAGCGCTCCCTTTGTTCGTTACGGATATGCTCCCTTCGTTGCTGAGCGTCGTGCCGCCCTTGTTCGAGAGGGAGGTGCCCGCCTGGTTGGTGAGCGACGTCCCTGCCTTGTTCGTGAGCGAGGTGCCCGCCTGGTTCTCCAGCGAGGTCCCCGCCTTGTTCGTCAGTCCCTGCCCGGCCTGATTCTCGAGCGAGCTGCTCGCCTTCACGGTCACCTTGCCGCCGGACTCGATCGTCACGTCCCCGTCGGCCTTGATGTTGATCTTGCCGGAGACCTTCAGCGTGAAGTCGCCCTTCACCTCGTGCGTGAAGTCGGCCTCACTCGTGTGCGTCTCGTCACCCTTCACCGAGAGCGTTCGGGTGCCCTTGCTGACTTCGTGGGTCTCGTTTCCCTCCGACACCGTCACCGTGCGGTCTTTCGTGATGGTGGTGGTCGCGTTGTTGAGCACCTCGGTCGTGATGTCCTTCTGGGCGTGCACGTAGATCTCCTCCGAGTCCTTCTTGTCCTCGAAGCGGATCTCGTTGAACCCACCGCCACCCTTGGACGAGTTGCTCATGACCGTGCTGCGCGTCTGGTTGGCCGGCAGCGTGTACGGAACCGTCTGCTCCGCGTTGTAGACCGAGCCCGTGACCAGAGGCCGATCCGGATCTCCCTCCAGGAACGAGACCACGACCTCCTGCCCGATACGGGGCAGGAAGAACGCCCCCCACTGCTTCCCGGCCCATCCCTGGGTGACGCGGATCCAGCACGAGCTGTTCTCGTCTCCCTTGCCCAGTCGGTCCCAATGGAAGAGCACCTTGATCCGGCCGTACTTGTCGGTCCAGATCTCCTCGCCCGACTTGCCCACGACACGCGCGGTCTGCGTTCCGGCAATGACCGGGCGCTCCGTGGTACGGTGCGGGCGGAACGTCACGTCCGAAGGGAATGCCGCGAAGCTGTTGCGATACCGCTCCTGGGACAGTGCGTGCTCGACGGAGCGGAGCGCGTAGGTCTTGTTGACATCCGAGCGAGGGTGATCCGAGAGGGTGAACGTATATCCGGCGCAGAAGCTCGGGCAGAAGCTCTCCCCGGTCAGCAGGTCGGTCTCAGCCGTGTGCGCCCCGAGGCGGACCTTGGCGATCTGGTCGCCGTCGTCCTTCTTCTCGTATCCCCCGGGATAGTCGTAGCGCGAGAGCTTCCCGCTGCCCGCCGAGGCCGCGAGGTCCGTGCTGGGCGTTTCGAACGAGTAGTCCTCCAGCGCGTACGCCAGCGTCGTGACGTTCTTCTCGATGTCGCAGTCGGAAACCACGTCGACGTCCTGAGACGGAGTGGCGCTGCCGCGGTAGCGCACCGCGCTCACGCCGGAACAGGCCGCGTGGGCCGACGCGTCGTCGGCGAGGACGAGCGTGTGCGCCGACTCGGTGTGCTCGAAGAAGTAGAAGATCCCCTCCTCCTCCATCAGCCGCGACACGAAGTCGAACGCCGACTCCCGATACTGGACGCAGTATTCACGCTTGGCGTACGTGGCCTTCAGGCTCTTTTTGAAGTCGCTGAAGCCCGCGTCCTGGAAGACCTTCTCGAGGATGTCCGGAACCGACATGTCCTGGAAGATCTGGCATCCCGACGACTTCGTGAGCATCCAGAGCCACGGGCGGAGCTCCAGGACGTACCGCGTCACGCCGGGGTCCGTCGGGCCCTGCCGGATCCGAGTCACCAACCCGTGGAAGTAGCGCTTCGCCTTCTCCGGAAAGCTGACCGTGACGACGGCCGGCTTGCCAACCACCTTCGTGAAGTCGACGGAGTCGTCGTCCGAATCCAGCTCGACGTCGAAGTGGAAGAGCCCTGACAACCGCTCCTCGCCCCACAGCTCGCGCAGCCGGAAGACATCGTTTCCGGCACCGGTCGACACGGTGGCCCAGAGGTTCTCCTGGCTCAGGCTCATCCGCCCGCGATCTCCCCGTCGCCGAGCTCGTACGCGAAGTGCCCGTCGTCCGCGAGCCCGACGCGGATGGAGCTCAGCCCCCGTCCCTCGGCCATGTGCTCGAGGATCTTGGTGGACAGCTCGGGCAGCATCGTCCCGGAGAGGATCGAGTCTATGTTGCGGGCCCCGGAGTCGACCTCCGTGCAGCGGTCGGCCACGGCCCGCACCACCGCCGCGTCGTGCGTCAGCTCCGTGAGGTGCTTCTCCCAGACGCGCCTCTGGATCTCGCCCAGCTTCATCTCGACGATTTCCATGATCTCCTCGTCACCGAGCGGGAAGAAGGGCACGGTGATCAGGCGTCCGAGGAGCGCCGCGGGGAAGTAGGACCGGAGCTCAGGACGGATCGCCTCGACGACAGCCTCGGCCGACGGGCGCTCCGACGAGCGCCGGACGAGCTCGGAGATCGTGTCGCCCGCGACGTTCGATGTCAGGATGATCAGGGTGTGCCGGAAGTCGATGAGCTGCCCTTCACCATCTTCCATCTGGCCCCGATCGAAGACCTGGTAGAAGAGCTCCATCACGTCGGGATGCGCCTTCTCCACCTCGTCGAGGAGGACGACGGAGTAGGGGCGTCGACGCACCGCCTCGGTCAGCACGCCGCCGGTGCCGAACCCGACGTACCCGGGAGGCGCCCCCTTGAGGGACGAGACGGTGTGCGCCTCGTGGTACTCCGACATGTTGACGGTGACCATGTTCCGCTCGCCACCGTACAGGAAGTCGGCGAGCGCCCGGGCGGTCTCGGTCTTTCCGATCCCGCTGGGTCCGACGAACAGAAACACCCCCGTAGGCTTGTTCGGGTCTTCGAGACCGGCGCTGGAGGTGCCTACACGCCGGCAGAGTGACTCCAGCGCTTCGGGCTGGCCGACGATCCGCTCCTCCATGCGCCGCCGCAAGGAGAGGACGGTGCGGATCTCGTTCTTGACCATCTTCCCGACCGGAATCCCCGTCCATCCGGAGATGACCGCCGCCACGACCCCGCCATCCACACAGACCGGCACCAGGGGATCGTCTCCCTGGATCTCCTCCAGCTCCGACCCGAGCTCGACGAGACGCTTCTGCAGGGCCGCCTCGTCCGATTCCTCGTCGGCTTCCGCTCGGATGGTGCCGTCCAGGATCCCCTGGATACGATCCATCTGCTCGATCACCGCGGATTCCTTCTTCCAGCGGACCTCGATTTCCTGCCGGCGCAGCTTGGCCCGCGCCATCGCGCGTGTCAGGTGCTTGATCCGCTCCTCATGATCGGCGCCGGCGCGCTGCTCCCGCTCCAGCACCCCGAGCTCCACCTCGCACTGCACGGCTTCCCTGATCGCGTCCTCGAGCTGGACCGGAGGGCTACCTCTTCCAATGGCCACGCGCGCGCACGCGGTATCGAGCACGCTGACCGCCTTGTCGGGGAGCTTGCGTCCGGAGATGTGCCGATGCGAAAGCTCCGCCGCGTCCCGGATGGCGTCTTCGAGGATGCGAACCCCGTGATGCCGCTCGAGGTGGCCCACCATGCCTCGCAGCATCCGACGCGTCTCCTCGACGTCGGGCTCCTCGACCTTGATGACCTGGAAGCGGCGCGCGAGCGCGGGGTCCTTCTCCACGTAGCGCTTGTACTCCGACCATGTGGTCGCCGCGATCGTGCGCAGCTCGCCGCGGGCGAGCGCCGGTTTCAGCAGGTTGGCCGCATCTCCCTGCCCCTGCGGCGCGCCCGCACCGATGATCGTGTGCGCTTCATCGATGAAGAGGATCACCGGCGCGACCGACGCCTTCACCTCCTCGATCACCGACTTGAGCCGATGCTCGAACTCTCCCTTGATGCCCGCGCCCGCCTGGAGCAGTCCAAGGTCGAGCGCGCGGATCGTCGCGTCCTGGAGCGCCTCCGGCACGTCGCGAGCGGCCACCCGCATGGCGAAGCCTTCCACGATGGCCGTCTTCCCGACGCCCGGCTCTCCGGTGAGGATCGGGTTGTTCTGCCGGCGTCGCATGAGGATGTCGACGATCTGCCGAATCTCGTCGTCCCGGCCCGTGATCGGATCGATCCCGCCCATCCGGGCCAGGGAGGTCAGATCCACCGTGAACCGGTCGAGCGCACTCTCGCTTCCGGGGGCGGACGGAGCGGCCACACCGTCTCCCGTCTTCCCTTCCTCGCCACGTCTTCGGGTCGAGGCGGGCGCCCCGGACGCCCCTGCCTCTCCGGCCTCCGGAGAGTGCGCCACCAACTCGCCGAGCGACTCCTCGAGGCTCTCCCGATTGATGCCGGCGAGCGACGGAGCGGTTTCCTGGAGCGCGCCGCGAAGCGTGGGGGTGGCGAGGGCCGCCATGAGGAACGCGCCCGAGCGGACCCGGCTCGAATCGAGTTGCAGGGACGAGACGCTCCAGGCCGCCTCGAGCAGCCGGACGAGGTCCTGCGAGAAGGCGGGCGTACGGGAATTGCCCCTCTTGAACCGATCGATCCCCGCGGTGAGCTCGCTCTGCACGTGCGCCTCGCCGACGCCGAAGTGTCGAAGGATCACATGGAGGTCGGATTCGCGCAGGTCGAGGAGCGCCTTGAAGAGGTGCTCGACTTCGACATTGTAGTTCGTCTGACTGACACAGAGCTCCGCAGCCCGCTCCAGCGCCCGCCGGCAGAGAGGGTTCAACTTCTCGATCAGCGCCTTGAGCTCGATTCTCATGGGAGGGAGACCACTCGGCTAGGGGATCGTCGCGACCGCGAGGCAGTCCGTCGCGCCCCCCTCCGACCGCGCAGCGTTTTTTTCATTTTCCTTGCATGAGGGCGAGAGGTGAATATTTATCTAGAATCAAGTAATCGCAAGGAAAAGACGCATCCAGCGAAGCCGCCGAGAATAGCAACATACGTATGTTTACGAATCCCGACCCGACCCGGCATGACTGAGTCCCGGTGACACGGTGAGCCCGCCGCTCGCAATTCTCCGACGCGGTTCCGCAACGGTTCTGTTGCAGGCGTCCGGCGCGTCGCGCGCTTCCACCCAGGGGTCCGAGGGCGCGTCGTTGACGTTCCGGACCCTCGAAGACGCGGACAACTACCTGGCTTTCTGGCTCGGTGACGGCGGGGCTGTGAGCCGACTGCGCCACGCCCTGCGTGCGCTCGGCCAGGAGGACGCCGTGTCACGACGTTCGGACCGTCAGGTGATCCGCGCGCTCGCGGCGAGCGTCGTCGCAGGGTCCCTGAACGTGCGGGAGCAGGGCGCTCCACGCCGGTACATGGACGTACCTTCGGCCTTCGAGCGCGCGGCGGCCCGCAAGGCCGCGGCCGCGGCGGTCGCATCCGGCGGTGTGGCCGTCAGGCCGCCGGCACCGACCGTCGCCACCCCACCCCTCGCCCCCCCTCGACTGCTGCCCGCGCTCGAGGAGGTCCAGATCGAAGGGGCTCAGGTGATGCCCGAGATCCTGCAGACGCTCGAGCAGATCGATCTCGGTCTGGATGGTCTGCACATGGCCTCGGTCTCCCTCGAGCCGACCCCCTCCGCCGTACCCAGGATCTCCGATGCCATGACGACGGCATCCGCCTCGGTCACCGCCAGCATCGACGAGATGTGAAGTTTCCGACCTCCGCCCAGACCGCCGTCACGGACGGCACGGCAAAGGTGGTCACGGCCGTGTCCGACGCCTCGAGCACCCTTCGGACGAAGCTGTCCGAAGCGATCTCGGAAGGCTCGGCCACGATCACCAGCGTCATGGATCAGCTGCAGGAGGTGGTCGAGCACCTGACAACGCTGCCCGACCAGGTCGACCCCGGTGCTGCGATCGGGCAGCTCTCGGCAGCGCTGCTGACGCTGCAGGCCGACCTGACCGGCATCGTCTCCTCGCTACGGGACGTGGGCCCCGGCGTGACGGCGGCCACGCGCGAGCTGGGCGGACTCTCGAGCGATGTGCAGACGGCGGTCACGGTGGCGTCCCGCGTCCCGGGTCGTCTCGCCGCGATCCGGCCGGACTTCTCGACGTTTCCACCCCGTCTGGAGCACGCGCTCGAGACGATGCAGGCCCTGGCCCGCAGCGCCGGCGCGCTGGACGACAAGGTCCAGCAGGCGAGCGAGGCAGCCCGGTTCGGTACGGACCCGGCCGCCGCTCATCAGACGGTCACCGCCGTCCGCGCGGAAGTAGCGGATCTCAGGAAGCGACTCCAGGCGGGAGCCGAAGACGTCAAGGCGGAGGTGGAAGAGGCGGTCGGCGCGGTTGAAGCATCCGTAAAGGATGTGCAGGACCGGATCGCGGCCATCCTCGGAGAGCTCGATTCGTTGGTGGACGCCGCCCTCGACCGGATGGACGCGGCCGTGGCGGCCGTCTCCAAGGCCCTCGCGCCTCTCATCGAGAATTTGGGAGGACTGGAGGGGCGAGTCCACCAGGCCGCCGCAGCGGTCGCGCTGCCGCTGACGCAGGCGCGGGCCAACTTCGACGAGATCGCCGCCAAGGTCGAGGCGGTCGGGAAGATCATCGACACGATCCTGGCCGGCGTCGAGACGGAGATCGGCAAGCTCGAAGAGATCTTCGCCGCGATGACTCAGTGCCTGGACGAGGCAGCCGCCTCCGTCGACACGGCCATCGCCGAGCTCCGGCAGGTCCTCTCGGACCTCACCGGAGAGATCGACGCGTTGGAGGCCAAGCTCAACGCGCTGCCCGACCGATTCACTCCCGTGTCCGAGCAGATCGACGCCGCCCTGGCGGTGATCCAGGACGTCCAGACCCGCATCGAGCAGTTCGTGGTCCAGACGGACGACGCGCTCGACCAGGCGAACGCCGAGCTCGACCAGGCAGACGAGCGGTGCGAAAACGCCATCGAAGTCTGCACGAAGTACATGGGACGCGCTCCGGCTCTGATGGCGGCCCGCGCCATGTTCATGGGCGTGAAGGCCAGCATCCCGGGCATCAAGGCATCCGTCGCCACCGCCCGCGCCGGC
This sequence comes from Longimicrobiales bacterium, assembly GCA_046704545.1. Taxonomy (GTDB): domain Bacteria; phylum Gemmatimonadota; class Gemmatimonadetes; order Longimicrobiales; family Gaopeijiaceae; genus SZUA-318. Next base: position 1,703 of record JBJKRT010000076.1, on the reverse strand, counting down.
GTCGACACGGCCGGAAAGACCTCGATCGGGCTGTTGGACGCCGCCGCGGCCGCGGTCGAACAGCTCCGTCCGGTCCTCGCCGAGGTCGTCGCCCAGGTGCGCACGGCCATCGCCGTGGTCGTGGAGGCTCTGGAAAAGGTGCGCGCGGCCCTCGAGCAGGCCGACGCGCACATGAGCGACGTATCCACCCGCATGCACACGGCGGTCGACGCCGTCAAAGCCCAGCCCGACAAGCTTCTGACCGAGGTGCGGGCGGCGCGAGACGACTTCGTCGCATCCGTTCAGCCCCGGGAGAAAGTGGATCAGGTGCGCGACCAGGTGCTCGCGCTCGAGGAGAAGACGCTCACACCGGTGCAGGCCGCCATCGCGAGTCACGAAGCCACCGTCGCCCAGTGGATTACCGACGCGACGGCCCGGGTCCAACAGTGCGACGAGCAGCTTCAGCAATCGGTCTCCTCCCTGCGCGGACGGGTCACCGACCTCCGCACCCGAGCCGGCCAGCCCGCCGACGACCTGATGACGCTGATCGACGGAGCCAAGGATCAGCTCAACGGCCAGGTCGACCAGAGCCAGGCCCTGGTCGACGAGCAGTTGGCGTCCGCCGACGCGCTCCTCGCCGAGCAGGATGCGACGCTGAACCGATTGCTCTCCGGAGAGGTCGTGGCGTCCCCGGGCTCCACCGCGACGTCCATGATGCAGCTCGCCGATCAAGTGAGTCGCGGCAGCGCCCTGGCACAGGAAGCGTCCGGCACGGTCGACGGCATCGGGAAGCAGGTGTCGCAGTGGAAGGAGACCGCGAAGAGCCAGGGCGCACCGCTTGCCGCCGAGGCCGACGCCGTGGCGCAGGACACCGCCGGGCTCCAGGACGGATTCAAGGACGCGTCGGACGCTACGGACCCGGCGGGCGCCGGCACCCTCGCGCGAGCATCGATCGCCGCAAGCGTCGGCTCCGCCACGAAGGGCTTGAGCGATGTTCGGCAGCACGCGCAGGCGCTCGCCGAAGAGGGGGAGCGCGCGTCCAGACGGCCGCACGCACAGCTCGCCGACGCCCAGGATGCGGTGAAGAAGGTCCTGGACGACGCGCTCGCCTCCGTCAGCGGACCGCGGGACGAGGTCGAAACCGTCAAGGAGCGGACTTCGGCTCCTCTGCAGGATGTCGAAAAGCGTTCCAGCGCGCTCCAGCAGTCGGTGGCCGGGGCATCCGCCGAAGTGAGCTCGAAGACCGATGAGGCATACGCGAACGCGACCGCCAAGCGGGATCAGGGAACGAAGCTCATCCAGCAGGCCCGGGCTCAGGTCGAAGTCGCCAACGCCCAGACCGAGTCGGCGCGCGCCGACGTAGCGAGCGCCGAAGCCATCGTCGCCGCCGAAGTCGCGAAGCACGGCGGGAAGCCGCAGGCGAGCAAGCAGGCGAAGAAGGAGGGGAGCGCGGGCGACGCGAAAGGAGGACAAGAAGCAGCGTCGAGCGAGGCCGGAGGCGGAGCGGCGGAGCCGGCGGCGGCATCGGCCGGCCAGGGAGAGGGTGGCGGCTCCGGCAAGGCGGCGGGTGCTCAGGGAGGCGCCCGATCCGGAACGGGGGCAGGTGCCGGGGCGGGCACCGGAGCCGGGGCGGGCGCAGGTGCCGGATCGGAGTCAGGCAGCGGAGCCGGTGCGGCAGCAGGTGGGGGCGCCGAAGCGGGAGCGGCGGTCGGAGCGGGGTCCGG
>JBJKRT010000075.1:0-5578 GCA_046704545.1 Longimicrobiales bacterium | reverse complement strand
CGCGAGGATGCCGGCGCGACCTCGGGCGGCGCGCGCTGGGTCGTATTGTCCCGCGAGGGTATGCCGTTCGCCGAGGTGGACCTGCCGTCGGCTGTGCGCCCGCTCTGGAGCAGGCACGACACGCTCTGGGCCTCGCAGCCCGATTCGATGGACGTGCCGTGGCTGGTGCGGTACACGATGACGGGGATGTGAAGGGGTTCGCTCACCGCCTCACGGCTTGCCTGGGACCGGCTCCGCCATGGAGAGCACCTGGTCCGGGGTGAGGTCCATGTCGTGAACCTCCTTGGCGTGCTTCTGTACCGCCTCGACGAGCGCCCTGTCAGATGACTCCTGGATCGTGGCGCCGCAATCACACGATACTCTCTTGTCAGCTGTCTTGTCGGTCATCGTTCCGCTCCGTTCGTGGTTCGCCTGATGCATATCGCATATATAGCAGGACCGGTTGGTGTCGCCTGGGTCCAGGCTTGGCGATGGATTGGGTGCCGATGATCAGAGTCTACCTTTCGGGACAGTTGACCCTCGAGTCCGAGGTCGGCCGCGTGGAGGCATCGGACTTCCCGGGCCAACAAGGACGGGAGGCGTTCGCCTTTCTGGTGGTCGCCGCGGGCATGCCGGTCACGCGTGGCGCGCTGCTCGACGCGCTCTGGGGGGAGCACCTGCCCGCCTCGTCCGAGGCCTCTCTCAGCTCGATCATCAGCAAGCTGCGACGCTTGCTCGATCATATCGGGCTCGAGGGGGCTCAGGTACTGCGGTTCTCAGGAGGCTGTTACGAGTTGCGCCTTCCCGCGGGGAGTTGGATCGACCACGCCGTCGCCTTCCAGGCCATTCACCAGGCCGAGGCGGCGCTGGGTGCCGACGACTTCCACGCCGCCTATGGCCCCTCTGCCATCGCACGGCAGATCGCCGGGCGACCGTTCCTGCCCGGATCGGAGTCGGAGTGGGTGGAGCACCGTCGTCTCAAGCTGCGGAGGACCCTGGTGAGGGCGCTCGAGTGCCGCTCCCGGGTCTACCTCCTGAACGGCGAGCACGACCTCGCGGTCGAGGCCGCGCGGGAAGCTTCGTCCATCGAGCCACTCCGCGAGTCCACCTACCGCCTCCTCATGGATGCCCACTCGGCATCGGGCAACGCGGCCGCTGCGCTTGCGGTCTACGAGCAGTGCCGGACGGCCATTGCGGACGCGCTTGGCGTGCCGCCCTCGGAAGAGACGAAGCGGGCCAAGCGCCGGATCCTGGACGCTTTGTGACGGGCCGCGGTAGGCAGCGGAGGGGACCGCCACGGCCGCAGCCGTTCGTGACCGAGCACGTGGGGCCGGATCGCCCGGTGAGCTCGTCCCGGACGACGTGAGTCCGTTTCACCGGGCGAGATGTGCCTGCGCCCGACGCCACCCCTCGAGGAAGCCGGTATTCACGTTCGGGAAGTCCAGCGGTTCCCATTCGGGCCCGGCGACGAACCCGTCCTGGAGGCCGGCGCCTCTCAACCGCAAGCTCGGCTGGGGATGGGGTGTGCACGGCAATGGGGCGGCCATGCAGCGGTTGTCCTTCACCGGCACGTACAGCCGAAGCCCCGAGGCGGTGGTGTAGCGCGACACCTCGGCGGGAGCCGGCCGGCGACGCTGGGCTGGTGCGACGAAGACCGACTGCGCGACCGCGGTGAGGGCCGGCGTTCCGTGACGTAGGGCCGTGTAGATGCCGTCGGCCATCTGGAACGTGCCGACGCCGGCACATAGCAGGGCGATGGTCAGGAGGGGTGGTGCCAGCGTCTTCGGCCGAGCGTAGCTCCAGCTTGCTGCGGCCACCGCCACCATCCCCCAGAAGATGAAGGGCGCGAACCTGGCCCTCGGCGCAATGAAGAACCAGGCGACGCCGCCGATGGCCAGCGCGAGAACCGCCGGCCACATCCTGAAGGCCCTCCGGAGCCCTCGCCGATCGCGTCCGCTGATCGCCGCGTCGGCGAAGAGGAGCACAGACAACAGGAACGGATCAGTGATGTCTCCGCGAAAGCGCACATTGTGAAGGAGACGCACCTTCCATGGCCTGAGCCAGTTCCACGAATGGGTCGTCAGGCGACGAAACACCGTGGATGCCGAGTCGTGCGGGCCCCAATGTGAGAAATAGGTGACCCAGGCCGACTCGGCTCGCGCCTGCTCCAGGGGCACCCGCCACGATACCGGCAACGACAGCAGCGGGCTCGGATAGAGCAGGTATCCGCTCGAGATCACTCCACGGATCAGCCAGGGCCCACCGATCAACAGGCTGCACGCGCCCGCGATGACGAGGTTTCGTCTCCTGCCGCGGCGAAGGAGAACGCTCAGAGCTGCGAGCCATGCGAAGAGTGCGACGAAGCCGGTGCTGAGCTTGAGGCAGGGCGCCAGGCTCAGAAGGATGGCCGCGATGGTCAGGTCGGCGTAGCGCGCATCGGTGTCGTGGCTCTGCGCGAGGGCGCGGACGAGCACCATGAGGCCGACGAGGACCACGGCGCCTGCACCGACGTCGGGTGCGAGGCTCGACACCATGGCCGGATCGGAGCCGAGCACGAAGATCGGTCCCAGAAACGAAACGGCGAACGCCGCGCGAGAGAACGTCGAGCGCGTAGCGCGCGCGGAGGCCCGGTACGCTTCGAGCAGGAGCAGAAAGAGGAAGAATCCGTTGAAGACGTGGCTGGCGCCGGTGAACCACAGGGACCTGTCCAGAAGCGCCGCGAAGAGAAGGCCGGCGTTGTTGAACGCCAGACGCCCGTGGAGGTTTGCCAGTCCGGGCACGATGCGGTACCGCTCTGCCCAGATCATCGCGGGCAGGTGGTACATCCCGGTGTCGAAGTTGCCGATGGGGCCGAGCGATCGCTCCACCAGCCAGAGGGTCACGAGAACCAGGACTGCATCGAGCCATCGCGGCGCCGTGGGCCGTGACTCCAGAAATCGGCGAGCTCCGCCCAGCCGCAGGAGCTCCCAGGCGGCCAGGGCGAGCACGGGCACCCATGCCACGGGTCCTGTCGGTTCGGCCAGATTCCAGAGCTGCAGGTATCCGATCAGCCCGGCCAGGCCGATCCATGCCGGCAGAACGGCAGGGGGGGATGAGCCCTCGATCCGGAGCGTGCGCAGGATTGCGCGTCCCACCGCCGTGAGCACGATCCAGAGGATGACCCACGTCAGGAGCACCATCGCGCCGTAGAGCGCGAGGTGGACGCATCCGTCGAGCGTCGTCATCGCGGAGTTCGGTGCGCTTGCCTACAGCACGAACGGCAACAGCATTCTCGTGCGCTTCCGGTACGCGGGATACTGATCGGGGAACTCCTCGGCCATGAGCCGCTCCTCCTGACGTGCGCTGTAGAGGAAGTAGAGACCGGACGGCACGGCGACCAGCGCCCAGAAGACCGTCTGGCCGAGGGCCGCGCCGAGCTCCGCCAGGAGAATGCCCCCGTAGATGGGGTGGCGTACCAGCGTCGTTTCGAAGGTCATGGTCGTACGGGGCCGGGGAGCATCGACGGAAGCCTGTAGATTTCATCGCTCGGAGGCGCGACACAATAGACGTGCCCCGACCACGTATCCTCCTCCCGGGAGCGCGTCATGAAGACGAACGGCGGCTGCACGCACATGGACGACCTGGCCACCCTCCGCACAGCCGAGCGCCACGAGTGCGCCGAATGCGTGAAGACGGGGTCGGCGTGGCTGCACCTGCGCACGTGTCAGGAGTGCGGCGTCACGCTGTGCTGCGACAGCTCGCCGAACCGGCACGCGACGAAGCACGCGCATGCGACCGGGCACCCGCTCATCGCCTCGGCGGAGCCGGGCGAGCATTGGCTCTACTGCTACCCGGACGACGCGTTCGCGGAGTATTGAGGGGGGAGGCGACGCCGCCCCCCGCCGGGAGCTACTTCTCCCCCGCGAAGTGCCGGTAGAGCAGCCAGGTGCCGATGATGGAGATCGCGAGCAGCGCGGCCGGCACCGCAACCGTCCAGAGCGGCCCGCCGATCGGAGGCTTGGCCGGAATCTGCGGCTGCGCGCTGGCGGGGAGCTGCGTGAGGGCGGCGATCGCCGCGAGGACTCCGCTCATGATGCTGCCTCCCCTTTCCCGTGGTTGCGTCCGTAGCGGATCGCCCACCGACCCCAGGCGCCGGCGATCAACGCGATCAGGGCGACGAAGGCGACGGGCATCCCGAACCCCGCGGACTCCGCTGGACGCCGATGGCCCCAGACGTACCAGGCCAACAGGACGGCGAGCTCCAGCGCCACGAATCCCGTATTCACCGGTGCCTTGACGTCCTCGTTGCGGCGCTTCTTCCACCCGTACCAGGCGAGCCAGAGTCCGAGGAACGACGCGACGTAGGCGATGCTCATCCCGATGAGCGTTACATAGCCTTTCTCCATCAGACGCCCTCCGGCCCCGGGGTGAGTCGCTCCGCCGTCTCGCTCCAATGCATCTTCTTCTCGAGGCGCGTGAGGTACTCGGCCTGCTTCTCTTCGTAGTCCACGCTCACGGCTCGAAGCTTCGGGTCGATCACCCAGAATAAGAACACTGCGCTCACGACTCCGATCCCGAGTTGCCAGATGGCCTGCGGCTGCAAGAGGAACGCGTTGGCCGCGCCGACCATGACGAACGCCATGCAGAGCGGCGAGAGCACGATGGCGATCCAGTCCTCGCGGCTCCACGCGTCGGCTTCCTCGGCCGTCCACGTCCTGCGGATGAGCGGGCGGGCCGCGGACGTCGCCGCGTTCGCGGCCTTCTCCCTCGGATCGTCGGCGAGCAGCCCCATCCGCCGCGCCTCTTTCCGCACCGGGCCCCACCAGCCGATCGGTCTCGTCTGCAAATAGAAGTGGACGAGGTGCTCCATCGGCTCCGCCGGCGTGAGGAGCGTCGCCGGCAGGAAGACCAGGATCCCGAGCGCCATGAGCGACCAGAACTGGAGGTAGTCGGGCAGCACGGGAATCACGTGGAACTCGGGCAGCACCCACACCACCAGCCAGGCGATGCCCAGGTTCGAGATCCACGAGGCCAGGTAGCCCCACGAGTTGAAGCGCCACCAGACGACCTGGAGGATGTTCGGCAGCCAGATGCCGGCCATCATGAGCCAGAGCGCGAAGATCAGCCACTGCGTGAGGTTCTGCATCATCAGCCCGTAGAAGAACGAGCCGCCCACGAGCACGGCCGTGGCGATGCGCCCGACCCACACGAGCGTGCGCTCGGATGCCTGCGGGTGGATGTAGCGCTGGTAGAGGTCACGCGTGAAGTAGAGCGCGCCGAGGTTCATGTGGCTCGACACGGTCGAGAAGTGGATGGCGAGGATCGCCGCGAAGAACATCCCGACGAGACCCGCGGGAAGCAGCTTGAAGCCCATCTGGTACCAGCCGAGCTCGTAGACGCTCTGGTTGGCGATGTGCGGGACCATGACGAAGAACGCCAGGATCGACGCGGCCCAGATGCCGTTGCGGAGCAGCGTGATCGCGCCGCCCCACCAGATCCCGTAGGCGCTGTCGCGTACGGTCTTGGCCGACTGGATGCGTTGGGCCTCGATGTACCAGTCGATACTGGTACCCATCCCGAACCCTCCGACCACGGCAATGACGAGCATCGTGATCCACCA
>JBJKRT010000074.1:0-2689 GCA_046704545.1 Longimicrobiales bacterium | reverse complement strand
AGGCGCTCACCGTCCGGCCGGGCCAGCCGGAGACGGCCCCATGAAGGTCTTCGAGTCGCCCTTCAGGAGCCCGCGCAGCGCCGCCGTCATCGCGGGTGCGCTCGCGGCGCTCGCGTACGCCAATTCCATCCTCAACGGGTTCGCGTACGACGACCTCAACATCATCACCAAGAATCCGGCGATCCAGTCGCTGACGACGCTTCCGGGCGCCATCCTGAAGCCGTACTGGCCCGGGGAGTTCGCGAAGCAGCTCGGCCTGTGGCGTCCCTTCACGACGCTGTACCTCGGGCTCCAGTACGCGGTCTCGGGGCAGAACCCCACGCTCTACCACGTGGTCAACGTCCTGGCGCACGCCGGCGTCACGGTGCTCGTCGTGCTCCTGCTCGCGGAGCTCATGTCGACGGCGAGCGCCTTCCTGGCGGGATTGGTCTTCGCGATCCATCCCGTCCACGTCGAAGCGGTCGCGAACGTCGTCGGCATCTCCGAGATGGGCTCCGCGTTCTTCTTTCTGCTCGCCTGCCTCGTCCACGTCCGCGGCCCCGACAGGACCCGGTGGCCCCGGGCCGCCCTGATCGGCGTCCTCTACGTGGTCGCATTCGGGGTCAAGGAGGGGGCCGTGACCTTGCCGGGGGTACTCTTCCTCCTGGACGCGGTCCGCCGGCCCATCGGGTTCCGGGACCTCAAGGCCTATCTGGGTGATCGGTGGCGGGTCTACGTCACCACCGCCGTGGGTGCTGCGGCGATGCTCGTCGCGCGCTTCCAGGTCCTCGGGACCATCGCGCATCCGTTCGGTCCCCTCGGCGCCCAGCTCCTCCGACAGATTCCCCGCATCTGGACGCTCGCCACGGTCTGGAGCCACTGGGTGCGGCTGTGGGTGTTCCCGTTGGACCTGTCGGCCGACTACTCCCCCAACGTGATCCCCATCTCGCTGGGATGGAACGCCGTGAACGTCGCCGGGGCGGCCCTGGCACTCTCGATCCTGACGATCTCGCTCATCCTCTGGCGCCGTGCGGCCATGCGCAGGGGGCAGGACACCGCCCGCACGGCGGCGTTCGGGGTCGTCTGGTTCATGATCACGATCTCGCCCGTGGCCAACGTCTTCTTCCTCTGCGGGGTGCTGCTCGCGGAGCGCACGCTCTACCTCCCCTCGGTCGGCCTGGCGGCGGCGACCGGCTGGCTGTTCGTCCGCTACGCGCGGGTGCGGCCGCGCCTGACGCCCGCGGTCTTCGTGCTATGCCTCGGACTGCTGGGGTGGCGCACATGGACCCGGACGCCGACCTGGAAGACCAACAACACGGTCTTCGAGACGATGATCAGGGACCATCCGGAGTCGGGCCGCTCCCAATGGGTGCTCGGCGACCTCTTCATGAGCCAGGGACGGGTCCGCCAGGCGCTGGTCGCGTACCGGGCGGCGATCGCCATCCTCGGGACCCACTACTCGCTCGTCACGTCGATCGCCCGGAAGCTCATGGCCTTGAAGGACTACAAGGCCGCCGAGGTGCTCCTGGAGGTCGCGTGGAAGGAGCGACCGGATCTCCCGTCCGCCCCCGGCGACCTCGCGGTGATCGCCTCGGAACAGGGCGACGCCAAGGCCACAGAGCGCTACTGCAAGATCGTCATCGGGCTGGGCAACGAGTCGGCCGTCTACTTCCACCTGCTCGCGTGGGCGTACGCCACGCAGGGCGAGTGGAAGCTGGCGGCCAGGGCACGCAAGGAGGCCATCGCGCGCGGGCAGGGGGACTACTGGCAGCAGTGGGAGTCACTGGCCTACCTGGAGTGGCACGACGGCGATACGACCGCGGCGCGCGTCGCCTTCGACTCGGCCGTCGCCAGGGCCCGGGGCCGACCCGCCCTGACGCGCATCGATTCGCTGGAAAAGGCCCTCCTGGGGCCCCAGCCCAGGAAGGAGCGGTAGTGGGAACAGATGTTGTGAAACAGCAGACTGCTTGCAGAATCCCAGACCTTCCGGACGCCGGGCGGGATTCGGGTGGGGTGTGGAATACTCGCTAAGTGGTTGCAGTCAGCCCGTTTACTGCTTGTGATGCTCCTTGTGGACCCTGGATTGCTCCATGAGCCGCTCGTCGAAGGGCTCAGTTCCATTTCCACGAGGAGTGGGGACCATGCGGGACAACAAGGGTTTTACCCTCATCGAGCTCCTGATCGTGGTCGTGATCATCGGAATCCTGGCTGCCATCGCCATTCCGAAGTTCTCGGCTACCCGGGAGAAGGCGTACTTCGCCGCCATGAAGTCCGATCTCAAGAACCTGGCCACCCAGGAAGAGATCTACTACGCGGACAACTACACGTATTCCAGTGACACCACGGCGATCCAGTTCGTCCACTCGCAGGGTGTCACCGTGACGTTCCCCACCGCTCCCACGACCAGTGGCTGGGCCGCGTACGCGACGCACGCCGCTCTCGGCGCCGCCCAGGGCTGCGCGATCTACTACGGCACGGCGACCGCCCCCACGACGCCGACCACGCCGACCGAGCCGGGCGAGATGAAGTGCACGCAGTAACCCACGTGACGGTCGGTTACGCCCACACTCTTCGGGTGTGACCTTCGGCCGGGTGGTGCGGCTCGCGCACGGATCACCGCCGAGCCGCTCCACCGAGCGGCCCCGCCCGCGGATTCCAAACCAATACCCCCAAGTACAATCCATAGCGAGGTGACCCATTAAGAACAGCA
>JBJKRT010000073.1:0-47989 GCA_046704545.1 Longimicrobiales bacterium | reverse complement strand
CGCCGTCCGAGGTGATCTGCACGTCGATGAGCTGGTCGCCCTCACGGATGTTGATGGCGTTCAGCCCCACCACGCGCACGTTGCCGTACGCGGAGAGCGCGGTCTTCTTCACCACGCCCAGGCGCGTCGCGAACAGGAGGTACTTGTCCTCCGCGACCTCCCGGACGGGCACGACCGCGGCGATCTCCTCGTCGTCGCCGAGGTTGAGGAGGTTCACGATCGGCTTGCCGCGCGAATGGCGGTGTCCCTCGGGAATCTCCCAGACCTTGAGCCAATAGCACTGGCCGCGTCGGGTGAAGATCATCAGGTAGTCGTGGGTGGAGGCCACGAAGAGGTGCTCGACCCAGTCCTCGTCCTTCGTGCCCATCCCCTGGAGGCCACGGCCCCCGCGCCGCTGGGCCCGGTACGTATCGACGGACAGCCGCTTCACGTACCCCTGGCGGGACAGCGTGATGACCATGTCCTCCTCGACGATCAGATCCTCGACGTCGAAGGAGCCGATCCCACCCGTGATCTCGCTGCGCCGATCGTCGCCGTACTTCTCGGCGATCGCCTGCAGCTCCTCCTTGAGGATCTCCTTGCGGCGCTCCTCGGAGCCCAGGATCTCCCGGAGCTCCTTGATGACGGCCCGGACCTCGGCCAGCTCCTCCTCCAGCTTCTCCATCTCGAGGCCGGTGAGGCGTGCGAGCCTCATGTCGAGGATCGCCTTGGCCTGGCGCTCGCTCAGCTCGAAGGTCTCCTGCAGCGCCGTGGACGCGGTGTCGGTATCCGCCGACGCGCGGATGATCTTGATGACCTCGTCGATGTTGTCGACGGCGATCTTCAGACCCTCGAGGATGTGCTCCCGGTCGAGCGCCTTGGCGAGGTCGAACTCACTGCGGCGCACGATGACGACGTGCCGGTGCTCGATGAAGTGCTTCATCATCTCGCGCAGCGACATCACCGTCGGCACGCCGTCGACCAGCGCGAGCAGGATCGCGCCGAACGTGCTCTGCATCTGCGTGTGCTTGTACAGACGGTTCAGCACGATGTGGGGTACGGCGTCCCGCTTCAGCTCGACGACGATGCGCATCCCCTGGCGGTCGGACTCGTCGCGCAGATCGCGGATCTCGGTGAGCTTCTTGTCGCGCACGAGCTGAGCGATCTGCTCGATGAGGCGCGACTTGTTGACCATGAAGGGAAGCTCGGTCACGACGATGCGCTCGCCACCGGACTCCATCTCCTCGATCTCCGCACGGGCCCGCATGACGATGCGACCGCGCCCCGTACGGTACGCGTCGCGGACGCCGTCCAGGCCGCACACGAAGCCGCCGGTCGGGAAGTCCGGGCCGCGGACGATCTGCTCGAGCTCCTCCTGCGGAAGGTCGGGCCGATCCACGAGCGCCGTGACCGCGCTCACCACCTAGCGCAGGTTGTGCGGCGGAATGTTGGTCGCCATCCCGACGGCGATTCCGGACGATCCGTTCACCAGGAGGTTCGGGAACCGCGCCGGCAGCACGGTGGGCTCGTCCTTCTGGCCGTCGAAGTTCGGAACGAACCGGACGGTGTCCTTCTCGATGTCGGCCAGAAGCTCCGTGGACAGCTGGGTGAGGCGCGCCTCCGTGTACCGGTAGGCCGCCGCCGAGTCCCCGTCGATCGAGCCGAAGTTGCCCTGGCCGTCCACGAGCGGATAGCGCAGGGAGAAGTCCTGCACCATGCGCACCATGGAATCGTAGACGGCTGCGTCGCCGTGCGGGTGGTACTTGCCGAGCACCTCTCCGACGACGGTCGCGCTCTTCTTGTAGGCACGGCCGGGCGAAAGCCCGAGCTCGCTCATCGCGTACAGGATGCGCCGATGCACGGGCTTGAGGCCGTCGCGCACGTCCGGAAGCGCACGTTGGACGATCACGCTCATCGAGTAGTCGATGAACGATTCCCTCATCTCGTCCTCGAGGAGCCGGGTCAGGACCCTCTCGCCGCTCCCGTCCCCCAGACCGAGGTGGTTCTCCATACCTATCAACCCGTGATAGAAGTGCAGTAACCCGCCGAACGCGGGAGCCGTCCCGGCTTCCGCGGTCCATCGTCACCCGATCCTCCGGACAGGCGTACGCTCAGTCTCTGAGCGCCAGTCCGATCCAGCCGCACGTCTCGCACTTCCGCCTCGCGATGCGCTGACCCACGAGCACGGAAAGAAGCCGCTGCGACTGCGTGCGCCGCACCCGCCTGGTCCGGCCCCCGCAGCTCGGGCACGCGCTGCCCACCGTACCGACCGACCTGCGAGCCCGCCCCGCCCAGAGCAGAAGAACGGCCAGGACCAGCCCCGCGACCACGAAGACCAGCCCGATGACGAACCGGCTCTTCGGAAGGAAGAAATCCACACCCCCGAGGACCGCCTGGATCCCCGCCGACATACGTGAGATCGTGAGGGTGATGGTCTGGGTGGAAAGCTCGAGCCCGAGCGCCACGAGCACGAATGCCACGAACCCGAGGAGACGGCGCACTACCGGGCACCCTCCCAGGGCGACGGCTCGTTCCTGCCGGCTTGCGGCACGCGGTCACTCCTCCATGCGGTCGTGCGGGGGTCGCGACGCTCTGCGTCGGGAAACGGAGACTGCGCGACCCCTCGGAAGACCCGTCCAGCACCGGGCCCGCGCGAGCCTCATAGACAAGGAAAAATAACTCCTCCAGGGGCAATGCGGCAACCAGCAAAAGCCGCTTGGCTCAACGGTTTTCAGGCCACCGCCACGAAGTCCCGCACCTCCCGGAGGTCCGCTCCACGAAGGACGTCCCCGAGCTCACGCCGCACACCCGGCTGACCCACCGCGCACAGGTGCAGCGCACCCCCGACCTCGAGGCCCGCCGCGGTGTCGAGGACGGGCGCTCCGTGGATCTCCTGACCGATCTTGCGGGGATCCACGTCGACGAACGCCACCACCCGCGTCCCCGCTGAAGCCAACGCCCGCGCGAACGACTTGCCCACGGGTCCGGCGCCCCAGACGACCACGCCCCGGCCTCCGACCAGCAGCGTCCGGCGGAGATGGTCGACCTTGCAGCGCCTGAACGCCGCGGGAGCGTAGCGCGGATCGCGCCGTGACAGGCGACCGCCCGACTCCCGCCATCGGAGCAGCACCTCGGGCGCCTTGGCGAAGCGTGCCCCCGCAGCCCACAAGCGCAGCACCAGATCGTAGTCCTCGGGCCAGCCGGGGTCCCGGTATCCTCCCACGGCCTCGACGGCACCCGCCCGCATGAAGAACGTGGGATGGGCGAGCGGACATTCCACGAACAGGTCGCGCTCGATCGCTTCGTGCTCGATCGACGAATTGAGCCACGCCTCGTAGCGGCGTGCACCCTCGCGTACGCTGTCCCGCGGGAAGTACCGGACCCGGCACCCGCACAGCGCCACGGACGCATCGTGCTCCAGAAGCGCCCTCTGTCTCTCGAAGCGCTCGGGCTCGGCAACGTCGTCGGCGTCCATGCGTGCCAGGAAGCGCCCTGCGGCGAGCGAGCGGGCGCGCTCGAGCGCGACGACGATGCCGCTCGCCTCCTGGCGTACGACGCGGACCCGGGCGTCGCGCCGCGCCCAATCATGCAGCAGGTCCGGCGTGGCGTCCGTGGATCCGTCGTCCACGGCCACGACCTCGAAGTCCGCGTCGGTCTGGCGCTCGAGCGAAGACGCCGCCTCGGCGAGCCAGCGCGCTCCGTCGCGCACCGGAAGCAGCACCGAGACGGGCGGGGAGGCGCCGCCGCCGGGCCTCCTCGAATCCGCGCTCACAGCATGGAGCGCAGGTAGCGCCCGGTGAGGCTCTCCGGCACCTCGGCGACGGTCTCGGGCCGGCCCATGGCCACGACCTCCCCCCCCTTCACCCCCGCGCCCGGCCCCAGGTCGATGACCCAGTCGGCGACTTTGATCACGTCGAGGTTGTGCTCGATCACCAGCACGGTGTTGCCGCCTTCGACCAGGCGATTCAGCACGGAGAGCAGCTTGCGCACGTCTTCGCCGGACAGCCCCGTGGTGGGCTCGTCGAGGATGTAGAGCTTGCGTCCCTTCTTGCCGGCCGCTCCGGCCAGCTCCCGCGCGATCTTGAGCCGCTGCGCCTCACCCCCCGACAGCGTGGTCGCCGGCTGCCCGAGCCGCAGGTAACCGAGTCCGACCTGTTGGAGCTGCCAGAGCGTCTTGCCGAGCTTGCGCTCGCGGATGAAGAAGCGGATGGCCTCGTCCACCGTCAGCTCGAGCACCTGCGCGATGTTCCTCCCGCGGAACTTCACGTCCAGGATATCGCGCTGGTAGCGCGTTCCGCCGCACGCCTCGCAGGGCACGTAGATGTCGGCAATGAAGATCATCTCGACCTCCACCTGACCCGCTCCCTTGCACTCCTCGCAGCGTCCGCCGGCCACGTTGAAGCTGAAGTCGCCGGCCGAGTAGCCCCGCTCTCGGGCCAGAGGCTGGTCGGCGAAGATCTTCCGCACGTAGTCCCACGCCTTGATGTAGGTCACCGGGTTCGAGCGGGGCGTGCGTCCGATCGGCGACTGGTCCACCAGCACGGCGTTCTCGATCTGCGTGAGCCCGTCGAGCGCGTCCCAGCTCCCGACCTCTTCGCCGAGGTACTCCTTGGCGCTCGTCTCGCCGCCGAGCGCGCGCTCGATCGCGCGGTAGAGGACGTCGTGCACGAGCGTCGACTTGCCCGATCCCGACACACCGGTCACGACCGTGAGCGTGCCGAGCGGGATGTCCACGTCCACGCCCTGGAGGTTGTGGAGCCGCGCTCCCCGCAATGCGAGCGCCGGGCCGTCGACCTTGCGCCGCCGCTCCGGAAGCTCGATCGCGGAGCGCCCCGACAGATACCGTCCCGTAGCGGTATCCTGGTCCCCGAGGGTGTCGGCGGGGCCCTCGTACACGAGGCTTCCCCCCGTTTCGCCCGAGCCGGGCCCCAGCTCGACGACGTGATCCGCCGTGCGGATCGCCTGGCTGTCGTGCTCCACGACCACCACGGTGTTGCCGGCCTCGCTCAGCCGGCGGAGCAGGTCGAGAAGCGCCCCGGTGTCGCGTGCGTGCAGCCCGATCGTCGGCTCGTCGAGCACGTACAGCGTGTCCACCAGGCGCGAGCCGAGCGAGTTGGCCAGGCTGATGCGCTGTGCCTCGCCACCCGAGAGCGTACGCGTCTGCCTCCCGAGCGTCAGATAGCCCAATCCCACGTCCACGAGGAACGACACCCGGGAGCGCAGCTCGCGCAGGATCGTCTCGGCGATCTCGCGCTCCATGTCGGCGAGATCGAGCTCGTCCACCCACACGGCCAGCTCTTCGAGCGGGAGCTCGCTCACCTCGGCGATCGTCCGCCCTCCCACGTGCACATGCAGCGCCTCCGGCCGCAGGCGTGCCCCTCCGCATTCGCGGCACGTGCGGGGACTCTGGTACTGGCGCAGGAAGACCCGGATGTACTGCTTGTAGCGCTTCTTCTCGCGGGACACCAGAAACGGGATCACCCCGCGGAACCCCTTGGCGCCGTAGAGCACGGCCTCCCGGAAGTCCTCCGGCAGCTCTCGCCAGGGCGTGTAGAGCGAGACCTTGCGGTCCTTCGTGTATGTGTGCAGCCGCTCGCGCTCCTTCCGGTAACGCGGCTTGGTCCAGGGGTCGACCGCGCCGTCCGCGATCGAGCGGCCGGGATCGGGAATGATGAGGTCGACGTCGTACTCGAGCGTGGCGCCGAACCCGGTGCACAGCGAGCAGGTGCCGTACGGGCTGTTGAACGAGAACAGCTGAGGCGTCGGATCCGGGAAGTCGATGTCCGGGTGCTCGGGACAGCGGAACCGCTCCGTGAAGCGCAGGCGCTCCGGAAGTCCGTCGGCGCGGTCCGCCACGACGATCACCGCCTCCCCCTCACCCTCCGCGAAGCACGTGCCGAGCGAGTCGGCGAGCCGGTCCGCTCCTTCCGGGCTCACCTTGATGCGGTCCACGACGACGAGCACCTCGCGGGCGGCCGTCACGTCCACCTCCGAGGGCTCCTCGGCACCCGGGTCGGAGAGGTCGAAGGGCTCCCCGTCGACGAGCGCCCGGACGAACCCCATGGCCCGCAGGTTGCCGATCACCTGCGTGTGCGTGACCTCGTGCGAGCGCGGCAGCGGGAACGCCACCTGGATGCGCGTGCCCTCCGGGAGCTCGAGCGTGCGGTCGACGGCACCGCTCACCGTGTCGGGACGCACGCGCCGCCCGCACTCCGGGCAGTGGGTACGACCGATCCGCGACCACAACAGGCGACAGTAGTCGTAGACCTCGGTGGCGGTCCCGACGGTGGAACGGCTCGTCTTGGTCGGGTTCTTCTGCTCGATGGCGACGGCGGGGCAGATGCCGTCCACGCGGTCGACGTCCGGCTTCTCCATCCGCTCGAGGAACTGCTTCGCGTAGGTGGAGAGCGATTCCACGTAGCGGCGCTGGCCCTCGGAGAACAGCGTGTCCAGCGCGAGCGAGCTCTTGCCCGAGCCCGAAGGGCCGGTGATGACGGTGAGCCGCCGTCTGGGCAGATCCAGATCGAGGTTCTTGAGGTTGTTCTGCCGTGCGCCGCGGATGCTGATGGGCTCGTCCATGGCAGGATGATAGCGAGCAGCGAAAGGAGGAAAAGCCCGCCGCCCCCGTTGAGCCCGCGACGTGGCGTGCTATCGTGAAGGGTTCCGGGTATGTGAGGAGCGACGAAGACCAGGGGGTCCTGCCCACACATGAGAGCACATCGATGATCCGATTCTGGGACCGACCGGGACAGCCCGACGAGATGCCCTTCCTGGACCATCTCGAGGACCTGCGCTGGCGGATCCTCAAGAGCCTGATCGCGCTCGCCATCGGCGCCGTGGTCGGCTTCCTGCTGGTCATGCACTTCAACGTGCTCGGCCTGCTCATCAAGCCGGTCCAGCCGTACCTGAACGGGAGCAAGCTCAAGTACCTGAGCCCCGCCGACCCCTTCTTCATCACGATGAAGCTGGGCATCACGGTGGGCGTCCTCATGGTCTTCCCGTTCGTCGCCTACCAGATCTGGGGCTTCTTCTCGCCCGCACTCCTGCCCGAGGAGAAGCGCGCCGTCGTGCCCGCGCTCTACTTCGGGTTCTTTCTGTTCCTGTGCGGCGGCTCGCTCGCGTACTTCGGCGTGCTGCCCGTCGGGCTGAAGTTTCTGCTGTACCTCCAGAAGCAGAGCCTCGAGCAGAACTTGATCGTGGGCTCATACCTCGGGTTCGTGCTCAAGCTCGTCCTCGGGTTCGGGATCGTCTTCGAGACGCCCGTGGTCATGCTCGTGCTGGCGACCGTCGGCATCGTGAACTCGGACATGCTCCGCAACACGCGCCGCTACGCGATCGTGGCGATCTTCGTCATCTCGGCCGTGCTGACCCCACCCGACGTCTTCACCCAGATGCTCATGGCCACGCCGCTGCTGCTCCTCTACGAGGTCAGCATCTGGCTGGTGAAGTGGGCGGAGCGGCGCCGGAACCGCAGGCTGGAGGAGCTCGGCGTGGACACCGGTGAGGAGGAGCAGGCCGAGGAGACCGAGGAGACGGCCGACGCCGGGTCCTGAGCCCGGGGGCGCTCCACCGCCGCCGACACCTCCGTGCGTCCACGGTGTACCCATCGATCTCCCGCCGACAGGAGACCATGCATGGATGTACGTCTGGACGGACGAAGGGCCCTGGTCACCGGGGCCAACTCGGGCATCGGCAAGGCGATCGCGATCGCGCTGGCCGAGTCCGGCGCGAAGGTCGCCATCAACTGGATCTCGCACCCGGACGCCGCCGACGAGGTCGTGAAGACCATCGAAAGCGGAGGAGGCACGGCGCTCTCCGTGAAGGCCGACGTGTCCGACCCGGACCAGGTCGCAGCCATGTTCGCGACCGTCGACGAGGCGTGGGGCGGCGTGGACGTGCTCGTCAACAACGCGGGCATCGACGGCGACCGCGCGCTCGGATGGGAGGCCGATCCCGAGGCGTGGCGGCGGGTGCTGGAGATCAACCTCTTCGGCGCGTTCTACTGCGCCCGCGAAGCGCTCCGGCGCATGGTCGCGGCGGGAAGCGGCACCGTGCTCAACCTGACCTCCGTGCACGAGGTCGTCGCCTGGACGGGCTACAGCGCGTACACGAGCGCGAAGGCCGGCCTCTCCATGCTCACGAAGACGCTGGCCCAGGAGGCCGCGCCGCACGGGGTGCGCGTGCTGTCGCTCGCACCCGGAGCCATCAAGACGCCGATCAACAAGTCGGTCTGGACCGACCCGAAGATGCGCGCCGACCTTCTCGACAAGATCCCGATGAATCGCATCGGAGACACCGACGACATCGCGAACATGGCCACGTTCCTCGTTTCCGACGCCGCGAGCTACGTGACCGGGACGACCGTGTTCGTCGACGGCGGCATGACCGATTACCCGGACTTCCGGAAGGGAGGCTGAGCTGGCCACCGCGTTCGGGGCTCCGGGCATCGAGCCCCGCTGGACCTCGGCCGCCAAGGACGGCGTCGGGACAGCGCTGGCGGGCGACAGCCCGGTCTGGTTCACCCTTTCTCACGGCATCGTGGACGAGGTCTACTGGCCGAGGCCCGATCTCGCGAACATCCGCGACCTGGGCCTGGTGGTCACGGACGGCCACGGCTTCTTCTCGGAGGAGAAGCGCCACACGACGTGCGAGGTCGAGCGGCCCGATCCGGGCGTGCCCTTCTATCGCCTGACCAACACGTGCCGCGAAGGCCGGTACCGGATCGTCAAGACGCTCTGGACCGATCCGAAGCGACCGGCGCTCCTCGTGCGGATCCACTTCGAGGCCCTGGCCGGAGACGCCTCGGACTACCGCGTGCACGCGCTCCTTGCACCGCACATCCAGAACCACGGTGCCGACAACAGCGCATGGCTCGCGGACGATCACGGCGTGCCCGGATTCTTCGCGCGTCGCGACGGCATCTCTCTCGCGCTCTTCGCCGATCCCGGATGGCGAGCGCGCTCGGTGGGCTACGTCGGCGCCAGCGACGGATGGCAGGACCTGCGGGCGCACGGCCACCTGACGTGGGCGTACGACGAGGCACCGCACGGCAACGTGGCCATGGTGGGCGAGCTCGATCTGGCGAACGGCTCCGAGGCGACGCTCGCCCTCGGCTTCGGCGCCAATCCTTCGGAAGCGGGGCTACAGGCACGAGCCGCGCTCCGCGACGCGGACCCGGACGACTACGTGGCCGCGTGGCGCGGCTGGCACGAGCTGCACGCATCGCCGGACGGTGACGCGCGCCTGTGGGCCCCGAGCGCCATGGTCCTCAAGGTCCACGAAGACAAGACCCTGGACGGCGCCACGGTGGCGAGCCTCGCCATTCCGTGGGGATTCTCGAAGGGTGACGACGACCTGGGCGGCTACCACCTCGTCTGGTCGCGCGACATGGTCGAGACCGCCGGCGGGCTCCTGGCGATCGGCGCCGATCGCGAAGTGCGCGAAGCGCTGACGTACCTCGGTGTCACGCAGCAGGCCGACGGATCGTGGCCCCAGAACATGTGGATCGAGGGCAAGCCCTACTGGACCGGCGTCCAGATGGACGAGACGGCCCTGCCCATCCTTCTCGTCGACCAGGCATGGCGTCGAGGTGTGATCGACGACGGAGCGCTCGTGCGCCACTGGCCGATGGTGCGTCGGGCCGCCTCGTTCATCGTGCAGAACGGTCCGGTGACCCAGCAGGACCGCTGGGAGGAGGATCCGGGCTACACTCCGTTCACCCTGGCGGCCGAGATCACTGCGCTGCTCGCGGCGGCGGCGCTGGCCGACCGGATGGGTGACAGTGACGCGGCGTCTTACCTGCGCACTACGGCCGACACGTGGAATGCCCATATCGAGCGGTGGATCTACGCCGAGGGCACGAAGCTGGCCGAGCGCACCGGCGTCGCGGGGTACTACGTGCGCGTCGCCGCGCCGGACCGCGGTGATGCGGCGTCCCCGCTCGACGGGTTCGTACCGATCAAGAACCGTCCGCCCGGCGAGAGCGAAGAGCCGGCCGACGAGATCGTGAGCACCGACGCGCTCGCGCTCGTACGCTTCGGGCTGCGCGCCCCGGACGATCCCCACATCCTCGACACGGTGAAGGTCATCGACGCCCTGCTTCGGGTGGAGACGCCCGGCGGATCGTCGTGGCACCGCTACAACGACGACGGCTACGGTGAGCACGAGGACGGAAGCCCCTTCGACGGCACCGGCGTCGGGCGCGCCTGGCCACTGTTGACCGGCGAGCGGGCGCACTACGAGCTGGCGGCGGGCGACGCCGACGAGGCGCGGCGCCTGCTCCGCGCCATGGAAGCGTTCGCGAGCGGCGGCGGCATGATCCCGGAGCAGGTCTGGGACAGCGACGACCTCCCCGAGCGGGAGTTGTTCTTCGGACATCCGTCGGGCTCGGCGATGCCGCTGGTGTGGGCACACGCGGAGTACGTGAAGCTCGTGCGCTCCCTGCGCGACGGCGCGGTGTTCGACATGCCGCCGTACGGCTACGAGCGCTACGTGCGCAACGGCACCGGATCGACACGCCGGCCGTGGCGCTTCAACCACAAGGCGCTCGGGATGCCAGCCGGCGCCACGCTGCGTATCGAGGTCCTCGCGGCGGCCACGGTGCGTTGGAGTGCCGACGGTTGGCAGACCGTCGTCGACGTGGCCACGAACGACAGCGGCCTCGGGGTGCACTGGGTCGATCTCGAGGCCCCCGAGCACGGAGCGGTGACGTTCACCTTCCACTGGACTGACGCCGACCGGTGGGAGGGAACGGACTTCACGGTGGAGGTCGTGGACACGGACTGACGGCGCCGGGGAGCGCCTTGGGAGCGCCCCCCCGGCGAACGCCACCCTTGCGCCGCGCGGAACGGGCCGCGCATTGTCGGTTCCCGGGACCGTCCGGGGACTCGCCCCGGGCTCGCCGACCCGCGAAACGGCTACTGCCCGAGTACGCCATGCCGCCTGAGCGTTCACACGGCCCACCGACCCTCGCCGTCCGCCTGACGGTCTACGCGGTGTTCCTCGTCATCGCGGTCGTCGCCCTCTGGGTCCCGCTGTACAACCGCGCGGGGCCCTCGCTCGCGGGCATCCCCTTCTTCTACTGGTTCCAGTTCCTCTGGATCGTGGTGACGGCCGTGGCCACCGCGATCGCCTACCGGCTACGCGTATGAACTGGACCGCGACGATCGTCTTCACGGCGCTCTTCGGGCTGGTCACGGTCATGGGGTTCTTCGCCGCGCGCTGGCGCCGCGGCGACCTCGACCGCCTCGACGAGTGGGGACTCGCGGGACGCCGGTTCGGCACCGTGGTCACCTGGTTCCTCCTGGGCGGGGACCTCTACACCGCCTACACCTTCGTGGCGGTGCCCGCGCTCGTGTACGGGGCCGGCGCCATCGGGTTCTTCGCGCTCCCGTATACGCTCCTGGTGTTCCCGTTCGTGTTCCTGGTCTTCCCGCGGCTGTGGTCGGTCTCGCACAAGCACCACTACATCACCGCGTCGGACTTCGTGGAGGGGCGCTTCGGCAATCGGGGCCTGTCGCTGGCGGTCGCGGTGACCGGCATCCTCGCGACGATGCCCTACATCGCGCTGCAGCTCGTCGGCATCGAGGTCGTGATCGCGGGCATGGGCTTCACGGCGACCGGCATCGCCGGAGACATGCCGCTCATCATCGCGTTCGCGATCCTCGCCGCGTACACCTACAGCAGCGGGCTGCGAGCCCCGGCGCTGATCGCGCTGGTCAAGGACATGCTGATCTACATCACGGTGATCGCGGCCGTGATCGTGATTCCGGCGCACCTCGGAGGATACGGAGCCATCTTCTCCAGCATCCCCCACGACAAGCTCTACCTCGCGCCGCCCCACGCCGGCACCCTGGGCCAGTATAGCGCCTTCGCCACGCTCGCCCTGGGGTCGGCGCTCGCGCTGTTCCTCTACCCGCACGCCGTCACGGGGCTGTTGAGCGCGCGCAGCCGCAACGTCATCAAGCGCAACATGGCGCTGCTGCCCGCCTATTCGATCGCCCTGGGCCTGATCGCGGTTCTCGGCTACATGGCGTACGCCGCGCACGTCCAGTCCAACCCGGCCTACACCGCCCTCTTCAAGCGGTACGGACCCAACTTCGCGGTGCCCGCGCTCTTCCTCGACCAGTTTCCGAGCTGGTTCGTCGGGGTGGCCTTCGCCGCGATCGCCATCGGCGCGCTCGTGCCGGCGGCCATCATGTCCATCGCGGCGTCCAACCTGTTCACGCGCAACATCTACCGGGACCTCTTCGACCGCACGCTGAGCGGCGCGGCCGAGGCGCGGGCGGCCAAAAACATCTCGCTGGTGGTCAAGGTCGGAGCCTTGGCGTTCATCCTCTTCCTGCCGACCAAGTACGCCATCCAGCTCCAGCTCCTCGGCGGCATCTGGATCATCCAGACCCTGCCCGCGCTGGTCATCGGGCTCTACACGCGATGGTTCCACGGGAGGGCGCTCCTCATCGGCTGGGCGGGCGGCATGCTCGTGGGCACGCTCATGGCCGGCGCCCAGCACTTCCAGAGCTCGATCTACCCCCTGCACGTCGGGCCGCTGACCGTGCCCGGGTACGCGGCGCTCTACTCGCTCCTGGCGAACCTGGCACTCGCCGTGGTCGGGACCGTGGTGCTCGACCTCGCGGGCGCACCCCGGGGCACGGACGAGACCCTGCCGGGCGACTACGTCATCGAGCGCGAAGAGGAAGCCGCCGTGCCCGGACCGGGGACGGGCGGCGTGGAGGCGCTGGCGGCCAATTGAGCGTCGCGCCCGGCCTTGACGACCTCGGACCCCTCCGTCACCTTCCTTCAATCATGAACAAGTCGACCAACGTCCGGCACCATCATCATCACCATCACGCCACCCCGACGGGCGGCGGTGTGGAGGTGCGTGCCTAGGACGTGAGTCCTGCGACAGCATCCCGCCGCGGCCCGTCTTCGGACGGGCCGCGGTTTTTTTGTACAACGAACGAAGACGAGGACATGAGCGTACGTATCGCCCTGCCCAACAAGGGCCGCCTTTCCGAAAAGGCGCTGGCACTCTTCGAGCAAGCAGGCCTGCGGGCGGCCTTTCGCGCCGACCGCGCGCTGGTCGCGTCGCTGGGCCAGGACTTCCAGGCCATCTTCGTGCGCGCCGCGGACATTCCGGAGTACGTGGCCGACGGAGCGGCCGAGCTCGGCGTGACCGGCGCCGACCTGGTGTCCGAAAGCGGACGCCGGGTGAACGAGGTGCTCGATCTCGGCTTCGGTGCGTGTCGGCTGATCGTCGCGGTGCGCGAGGAATCGCCGGTCCGCTCCGCCAAGGAGCTTCCGGCAGGCACCCGGGTCGCGACGTCCTTTCCCCGGGTCGCCTCCTCGTTCTTCGCCTCGCTCGGGATTCCGATCGAGATCGCGCCCGTGACGGGAGCCACCGAGATCGCACCGCACCTGGGCGTCGCCGACGTGATCGTGGACCTGACGTCCACGGGCTCGACGCTGCGGGTCAACGGCCTGCGCGAGCTCGACACCATCATGGGCTCTACGGCCCGTCTGATCGGGAATCCCGCGGCGCTCGAAGACGACCGGCTGGGCCGGACCGTGGAGGAGCTGGCGCTCGCGCTCTCGTCGGTGCTGCGCGCCGAGGAGAAGCGCTATCTCATGGCCAACGTCCCCCGCGCCCGCCTCGACGAGGTGCGGGAGGTCATTCCCGGGATCAGCGGGCCCACGATCGTGGAGGTGCTGGACGGCGGCGGCTGGGTGGCGGCGCACGCCGTCGTCGACGCGGACTCGGTCTACCAGACGATCGCCGACCTGAAGGCGCTGGGCGCCGCCGGCATTCTGGTCACGCGGATCGAGAGGCTGATGCCGTGAGCGCCGCACCGAAGCTGTTCTGGGAAGGTCGACTCGCCGACATGGACGAGGACACGCGCCGTCGGCTTCTGGAGCGTGCCCCCGCCGACGCGCCCGACGTGTCGGCGGCCGTCGCCGACATGCTCGCCGACGTCCGGGCGCGTGGCGACGACGCGCTGCGGGAGATGGCGCGCCGGTTCGACGGCGTGGACCTGGAGCGCCTCGAGGTGCCGCGCGCCCGGTGGGAGGCCGCGGCCGCCGCGCTCGATCCCGAGGTCCGCGGCGGGCGGGTGGGCGCCGCCACGCACATCCGTCGCTTTCACGAGGCCCAGCGCCCGTCCGACGTCACCGTCGAGGTGGAGCCGGGCGTGCGTGTCACGCGCACCTGGACGCCCCTCGACGTCGTGGGCGTGTACGCGCCCGGCGGACGTGCGGCCTACCCGAGCAGCGTGCTCATGGGCGTGGTCCCGGCGCGCGCCGCGGGCGTAGGGGAGGTCGTAGTCTGCTCCCCGCCCGGACCGTCCGGCGAGCCGTCACCCGAGGTCATGGCGGCCTGTGCGCTCGGCGGCGCCGACCGGCTGTTCGCGCTGGGCGGAGCGGGGGCGGTGGGTGCGCTCGCCTTCGGAACCGCGAGCGTGCCGGCGGTCGACGCGCTCGTGGGCCCCGGCAACCGCTGGGTCACCGAGGCCAAGCGTCAGGTCGCGGGCCGCGTCGTGATCGACTCTCCGGCCGGGCCGTCCGAGGTGCTCGTCGTCGCCGACGCGCAGGCCGACCCGAGCCTCGTCGCGCACGAGATGCTGGCCCAGGCCGAGCACGATCCGGACGCGGCCTGCGTCCTGGTTACGCCGTCGGCCGAGGTGGCCGACGCGTCGGGCAGCGCGCTCGCAGGCCTCCTGGAGACCGCACCCCGGCGCGACGTCGCCGCCGCCGCGCTCGCGGGGGCCGGGGCCATCGTGATCACGGACACGCTTCCCGACGCGCTGGCGTTCGCGCGCGCATGGGCCCCCGAACACCTGTCGATCATGACGGCCGACGCGGCACGGGACGCGCGCGAGGTTCCCACGGCCGGGACGATCTTCCTCGGCCCGAGCAGCTCGGTCGCGTTCGGAGATTACCTGACGGGGGCCAACCACGTCCTGCCCACCTCCGGGCGCGCCCGGAGCTTCTCGGGCCTCTCCACGCTGCACTTCATGCGCTCCTACACCGTGCAGGAGCTGAGCCGGGAGGCCGCCGCCGCGCTGGCCGAGGACGTGACGACCCTCGCCACGGCCGAGGGCCTTCCGGCGCATGCGGCCGCGGCGGCCGCGAGGAGAGACCGGTGACCCCCTTCCCGCGCGACGACTTCCGTTCGCTCACGCTCTATGCGCCCGACCGTCGCCCCGTCGCCGTCGACCTGAGCGACAACACGAATCAGTGGGGCACGCACCCCGCCGCGCTCGAGCGGATCCGGAACGCCTCGGCCGACGACCTCGCCCGCTATCCCGAGCTGTACGCGGATACACTGCGTGATGCGGTCGCCGCCCGGTTCGGCGTGCCACGGGAGTCCGTGGCGACCGGATGCGGGTCCGACGACGTGCTCGACTCGGCCTTCCGGGCCGTATGGGGTCCTGGAGCGTTCGTCTCGTACGCCGCGCCAACGTTCTCGCTCATCGAGCCGTTCGCCCACGTCAACGCGATGCAGGCCCGTCCGGTCCCGTGGGCCGGCGCGCTCGCCGATCCCGCGCGGCTCCTCGACGGAGACCCGGCTCTCGTGTACGTGTGCCGCCCCAACAATCCGACGGGCGAGACGGCTCCGCTCGCCTGGGTGGAGCGGCTCCTCGACCTGGTCGGGGAGGACGGTCCGTTGGTGCTGCTGGACGAAGCGTACGCGGACTTCTCCGGCGAGACGGTCATCGCCCGAGCCCCGGAGCATCCACGCCTGCTCGTGGCACGCACGCTTTCCAAGGCCTACGGGCTCGCCGGCCTCCGGGTCGGCTTCGCGGTGGGCGCGCCCGCGACCGTGATGGAGGTGGAGAAGAGCCGCGGGCCGTACAAGATCACGCGGCTGGGCTCGGAGGCGGGCGCCGCGGCCGTGGCCGACGCCGAGGGGTGGATGGCGGGCACCGTCGCCGAGTGCATCGACAACCGCGCGCGCCTCGCCGCCGCTCTCTCGGAGCGCGGCCTGCCGCCGCGGCCCTCCAGCGCGAACTTCCTGCTCGTTCGCTCGCTCACGGGCTCGGCCGGAGACGACGCGCTCGCGCTCCGCGCCGAGGGCGTCGCGGTCCGGCCGTTCACGGGCGTTCCCGACCTGGGCGACGCGCTCCGTGTGACGGTCGGCCCGTGGCCCATGATGGAGACCTTCCTCACCGCCCTGGACCGGGTGAGGTCACGATGAACATCGCGCTCTACGACTACGGGGCAGGCAACCTGCACTCGCTGGCGAAAGCGCTCGAGGGTGCGGGTGCCGGGGTGACGGTCACGTCGGATTGGGACGCGGCGCTCGGGGGCGACGCGCTCGTCCTGCCCGGCGTCGGCGCCTTCGGGCACGCGGCCCGCTCGCTCCCGGCCGACCCGTCGCGGGTGCGCGACGCCCTGGAGGGCGGCCTGCCCTGCCTCGGCATCTGTCTCGGGATGCAGCTGCTCTTCGAGGAGAGCGAGGAGTCCGAGGGATCGGGCATCGGCCTCGTACCCGGCCGCGTGCTCCGGCTCGAAGCGGCGGTGGTGCCGCAGATGGGCTGGAACGACGTGCGGACCGCGGACGACCCGCTCTTCACCGGCACCGA
Source organism: Longimicrobiales bacterium (assembly GCA_046704545.1). GTDB lineage: Bacteria > Gemmatimonadota > Gemmatimonadetes > Longimicrobiales > Gaopeijiaceae > SZUA-318. The sequence continues at coordinate 31,430 of JBJKRT010000073.1, read as the reverse complement.
CGGCCTCGTCGCCTACTACGCCAACTCGTACGTATGCGAGCCGGACGACCCGGACACGACCATCGCCTGGTCCGAGTACGAAGGACGCCGGATCGTGGCCGGCGTGCGCCGCGCCCGGACGTGGGGCGTCCAGTTCCATCCGGAGAAGAGCTCGAGCCTCGGCCGACGCATCATCGCCAACTTCGTCGCGGCCGTGCGGGAGGGTTCGTGAGCGGCGTCGCGGGGCCTCGCTCCGGCGACCGCTCCCGTCCTTTCGTCGCGGTCCCGGCCGTCGACCTCAAGGGCGGGCGGTGCGTGCAGCTCGTCGGCGGGCGTCCGGAGGACGAGCGCGTCTCGCTCCCCGACCCCGTGGCCGTCGCGGAAGAGTGGTGGTCGCGAGGGTTCGCCACCCTGCACCTCGTGGACCTGGACGCCGCGCTCGGCTCGGGCGACAACCTCGAGGTTCTCGGGCGGCTGGTCGCCGCCACGCCCGCCACGACGCAGGTGGGCGGCGGCATCCGCGACGACGCACGGGCCGAAGCCCTGCTGGAGGCCGGTGCGGACCGTATCGTCGTGGGCACCCGGGCGCTGGACGACCCGGACTGGCTGGCCCGGCTCGCGCGGCGGCATCCCGACCGGGTCGTGGTGGCGGCGGACGTGCGCGACGGCCAGGTGCTTCGCAAGGGCTGGACCGAAGGGACGGGCACGACCGTCGCCGAGCTTCTGGCCCGGCTCGGTGCGCTCCCGCTCGCGGGCGTCCTGTCGACCGATGTCGACCGCGAGGGTCGCCTGGGCGGGATCGACGCCACGAGGACGACGGATACCGTGCGCGCCAGCGCGCATCCGGTGTGGATCTCCGGCGGAGTCAGCACCGTCGCGGATCTGGAGCACCTGGAGCGGTGCGGGGCGGCGGGCGCCGTCCTGGGGATGGCACTCTACACGGGCAAGCTGGATCCCGACGAAGTGGGTCGACGCTGGGGAGGCCGCACGGAGCCTACCTCGCACGCGCGGAACACACCTACGTGAGGAACGTGATGAGCACGCTGAAGAGGGAGACACGGGAGACGCAGATCGAGGCCGCGGTCAAGGTCGGATCCGGGGAAACGGACATCGAGACCGACGAGCCGTTCCTGACGCACATGGTCGAGACGCTCGGGCGATACGCCGGTCTCGACGTACGGATGAGCGCAAACGGCGACCTGCGCCACCATCTCGTGGAGGACGTGGCCATCACGCTGGGGCTCGCGCTCGCCGACGAGGTCCCCGAGCGCGCGGCACGCTACGGCTGGGCGGTCGTCCCCATGGACGACGCGCTCGTCGAGGCCGCCGTGGACGTGGGGGGCAGACCCTGGTACGCCGGCCGGCTTCCCTCGAAGCTGTACGCGCACTTCCTGCACTCGTTCGCTACGAATCTCGGCGCCACGCTGCACGTGCGCGTGGTGCGCGGTGACGACCCCCACCACGTGGTCGAGGCGGCCCTGAAGGCCGTGGGGCTCGCGCTGCGTCAAGCGCTCGTGGAAGGCGACGCGGTCTTCAGCACCAAGGGCTCGGTGCGGATCGAGCGCCTGGACGCCGGACCGGGCGACACCGGCGGGGAGGGCTGAGCCGGTGCTTCGTCCCCGCATCATCGTCTGCCTCGACGTAAAGGACGGGCGCGTCGTGAAGGGCACGCAGTTCAAGGGGCTGCGTGACGTAGGCGACCCGGTCGAGCTCGCCGCGCGCTACGAGGCCGAGGGCGCCGACGAGATCGTGTTCCTCGACGTGTCGGCCTCCCGGGAGGGACGCGGCACCCTGCTCGAGGTCGTGCGCCGTACCGCCGAGACCCTCTTCGTGCCCCTCACGGTCGGAGGCGGCGTGCGCTCCGCCGACGACATCGGGCCGCTCCTGCGGGCCGGCGCGGACAAGATCAGCGTGAACACCGCCGCGGTGCGCGACCCCGGCCTCATCACGGCGGGCGCGGAGCGGTTCGGCAGCCAGTGCGTCGTCGCCAGCATCGACGCCGCGCGCGAAGGAGACGCGTGGCGCTGCTGGACGCACGGCGGCTCCGAGCCCACGGGCCTCGATGCCGTGACCTGGGCGGCGGAATGCCGCGAGCTCGGGGCCGGCGAGATCCTTCTGACCTCCATCGACCGCGACGGGGCCCGCACCGGCTACGACCTCGAGCTCACGCGCGCGGTCGCCGACTCGGTTCCGATTCCCGTGATCGCTTCGGGCGGCGCGGGCGAAGCGGCCCACCTGCGCAATGCGTTCGCCGAGGGCCACGCCGCCGCCGCGCTCGTGGCGGGTATCCTGCACGACGGGCTCACCACCGTGGTGGAGCTCAAGCGCTCACTCACGGGTTGGGGCATTCCCGTCCGCACATCCCCGACGGAGACACCATCATGACCGACCGCACGCTGCGCGGGGCCGACGACCTCGACGGCCTCGACTTCGACAAGCTCGACGGCCTGGTACCCGTGCTCGCCCAGGACGCCCGCGACGGGCGCGTGCTCATGGTCGCGTTCGCCACGCGCGACGCCATGGAGAAGAGCCTGGAGACCGGCGAGCTCCATTTCTGGTCGCGCTCGCGCGAAGCGCTCTGGAAGAAGGGCGAGACGAGCGGAAACGTGCTGGAGATCGTGTCGCTTCATGCGGACTGCGACGGCGACACCGTGCTCGCGCGCGTGCGCCCGAGCGGCCCCGCCTGCCACACCGGCGAAGCGACTTGCTTCGGGGAGGGTGCGGCGCCCGTCCTGGCGCGCCTCGACGCCACGCTCGCGGCCCGCCATGTCGAGCGTCCGGAAGGTAGCTACACGGTGCGCCTGCTCGACGACCGCAACCTCAGGCTCAAGAAGCTCGGCGAGGAGACGGCCGAGCTCGTGCTGGCGCTGGCCACGGACGATGCGCCGCGCGCCACCGAAGAGGCGGCGGACCTGAACTATCACGTGCTGGTCGGGTTACGCGCGGCGGGCGTCGATGCGGCCGCAGTGATGGAGGAGCTGGCGCGCCGGGCACGGTAGCCCGACGCGGAAGCCCGGACGGCGCCTCGCCCACCGACACGACCGGAACCCCGCCTCGCGGCGGCGGGTACCGACCCGGCCGCCGCCCAAGATCCGGAAACCGGCGGCACGATCCCGACCCCTGCCCGACCCGGACCCCAACACGGACGACCATGGCGGAAGCGAACGCATTCCACGAGGAGGAAGCTCTCGGGAAGGCGTACGACGCCCGCCTCATGCGCAGGCTGCTGCGCTACCTGCGCCCCTACTGGTGGCAGGTCCTGGTCGCCATCGTGCTGCTCATCCTCGATTCGGCGACCCAGATCGTCGGTCCGTGGCTGACCAAGCTCATCATCGACAAGGGCATCCCGCAGCACGACGTGCAGTACGTCGTCAACCTCTCGATCTTCTTCGTCGGCACGCTGGTCGCCGGGTTCTTCCTGGAGTACGGCCAGGGGCTGATCACCACCTGGCTCGGCCAGTCTGTGATGTACGACCTGCGCAGCCAGATCTTCGAGAAGTTCCAGCGCGTGGACCTCCGGTTCTACGACAAGAACCCGGTGGGCCGCCTCATGACGCGCATCACGAACGATGTCGAGACGCTGAACAACCTGTTCAGCTCGGGCGTCGTCACGATGTTCGGCGACATCTTCACGCTCCTCTTCATCGTCGCGGCGATGCTCGACATGAACTGGAAGCTCGCGCTCGTCACGTTCAGCGTGCTTCCGCTCGTCTGGTTCGCCGCGTTCCTGTTCCGCGCCCGGATCCGCGATGCCTACCGGGACATCCGCGTGCGCCTCGCGCGCCTCAATGCCTACCTCCACGAGCGCATCACGGGCATGCGCGTCGTTCAGCTCTTCAACCGGGAGCAGGCCGATTCGCGCGAGCACGACCGCCTGAACGCGGACTATCTCGACGCCCACCTGCGCTCGATCACGTACTACGCGCTGTTCTTTCCGGTCATCCAGTTCTTCACGGCCATCGCGCTCGCGCTCATCATCTGGTACGGCGGAATCCAGATCCTGCACGGCGCGGTCACGGTCGGCGTCGTCGCGGCCTTCCTCCAATACGCGCGTCGGTTCTTCCGGCCCATCCAGGATCTTTCGGAGAAGTACAACCTCCTGCAGGCGGCCATGGCGTCGTCGGAGCGCATCTTCAAGCTCCTCGACCAGGACCTCCGTATCGCCGATCCGGCCGAGCCCGTGGCGCTCCCCGAGCGCACGCGTGGACGGATCGAGCTGAAGAACGTCTGGTTCGCCTATGGCGAGCGCGACGACGGCGAGCCCGACTGGGTCCTCCAGGACGTGAGCTTCCGGGTCGAGCCGGGTGAGAAGGTGGCCATCGTCGGCCACACCGGCGCCGGCAAGACCACGATCATCAACCTGCTGATGCGCTTCTACGACGTGCCTCGGGGCGAGATCCTGCTGGACGGCGTGCCGCTCACGCGCCTCCGTCTGCACGACCTCCGCGGCCGGATCGGCCTCGTGCTGCAGGACGTCTTCCTGTTCAGCCGTGACGTGGGCTACAACATCCGGCTGGGCTCACCCGGCATCGACGAGGCGCGGGTGCGTGCCGCGGCCGAGCGGATCGGCGCGGCGCCGTTCATCGAGCGGCTCCCCCGCGCCTACGACCAGGAGCTGGGCGAGCGCGGATCGACGCTGTCGGTGGGCGAGCGCCAGCTGGTCAGCTTCGCGCGCGCCCTCGCGTTCGATCCGGAGATCCTCATCCTGGACGAGGCCACCAGCTCCGTCGACTCGGAGCTCGAGGAGCATATCGAGCGCGCCACGGACGAGCTGCTGAAGGGCCGGACCTCCCTGGTGATCGCGCACAGGCTCTCGACGGTCCAGAACGCCGACCGGATCCTGGTGCTGCACCACGGGAAGCTCTGCGAGGAGGGCACGCACGAGGAGCTTCTGCTGCAGGACGGGCTGTACGCTCGCCTGCACGAGCTCCAGTTCGCGTCGATCAGCGGCGCCTGAGAAGCGTCAGCTCGCCCCGCCGGAGCGCTTCTTCGCCTCGGCGGTGCCGACCGCGGCGCCTTTCTTCGCGGCGGCCGTATCCTTCGCCTTCGGGATCGGCTTGCCGTCGGCGGTCTCACCCAGCACCCGGAACCGATCGGACACCGGCACGACCTTGCCCCCCACCCGGATCATCGGCTCCTTCTTGAATCCCCCTACGGGCTCCAGGGCCCCCTCCGTGTAGCGGCTTCCGGGATTCCACAGGATCCACTCGTGGATGCCGACGTCGTACGTCGCCTGGATCTCCGCGCGTACCTCGGGCTCTCCGTACGGAGGCCTGCCCAGCGTGAAGTCCTGGAGCCAGGGACGGGTCTTGCCCGCCCCCTTCACCTCCGCCGACTGGCGCAGCGCATCCGTGAGCGCGTGTCGGACCACCTGGTACGGGTATGCGTCCGGGTTCGCGAACCCGAAGCTTCCGGTCCAGTAGTGCGAGGGATAGACCATGGGCTGCGCGACGTCCACCGCGCTGATGAACTTCGTCCACACCTGCCCGATACCGACGTCGTGCGACGCCGAAGCCGTGACGCCGAACACGTCCGCGGTCACCTGCGCCCCCATCGCCCCCAGCTGCTCGCGCGAGTACTGGAGAAAGCCTCGGATCGCGTCGGCCTTGGAGCGGCCGTCCGCTCCGGGATACGTGGCACGGGCCAGCACGGAGTCGGGTGCGTCCGGAAAGCGGACGTAGTCCCACTGGATTTCCGGGAACCCGTAGCGCACGGCCTCCTTGGCCAGGTCGACCGCGTAGTCCCAGACCTTTTGGTTGTAGGGGTTGAGCCAGATGAAGCCCTTGTCGTCCACCCACACCCCGCCCGCGGTGTCCTGGATCGCCAGGTCCGGCCGGGCCTTGCTCAGGATCGGGTCCTTGATGACGACGATCCTCGCGATCGGGTAGATATGGGCCTTCTCCAGACGCCGCAGGAGACCCGGGAGATCGTGGATGCGGAGCTGTCCGGTCGCGCCCGACTTCACCGCTAACGGCACCTTGCTGGCGTAGCTCACGTAGCCGCTCGCGTCCTTGAGATCGATGACGAAGCTGTTGATCTCGGTGCGCTTGGCTAGCGCCAGCAACGTGTCCACCTTGTCCGTGGAGCCCGCGGTCCACGCGTTCAGATAGATCCCGCGAACGTATTTCGGTCGCTGGAAGTGGGGTCTGCCGGCCGGGAGCGGAGCGTCGTTCGTGACGGACGCGGCGGTCCTCCCGTCGTCCGATGCCACCGCTTCGGAGCTCGTCGTGTCCGGCGGCCGGGTGGATCGCTCGACCACCCTCGCCGTGCGATGGGCCTCCTCCTCCGCACGGGGCTTCGCCGTCGCACTGTCGGATACGGGCTTCGCACTGTCGGCCACGGCCGGAGCCGACCTCGCCACGGCCGGAGCCGTGTCGGTCGCCGGACGCTTGTCGAATGCGGAGGGACCCGCCTTGCACCCCACCAGGAGGAGCAGCACCGGAAGGATCGACTGTCGAAGGCGAGAGGAGTGCGACAAGAGCGCTTCAGTACGCCTGGAGGGTGGGGTCGACATCGTCGCGCCACGCGAGCACGCCGCCCTTGAGATTGAGCACCCGCTCGTAGCCCCGATCGAGGAGCAGCCGCGTCGCCCATGCGCTCCGGCTGCCCGAGCGGCAGTACAGAACGACCTCTTGTTCGCGGTCGATCTCACTCATTCGTGCCATGATCTCGCCCGTGGGAATGCGGAGCTGTCCACGCTCCGGCAGGTCGGCGATGCGACGCTCGAAGTGCTCGCGCACGTCCACGAGCAGCGGCGCGTCACCGTTGTCCAGTCTCGCTTTCAGGTCGGCGGCCGTGATCTCCGGCACGTCGGCGGGCAGGTTCATGTCCGGCGTAACTCGTCGGTTCGGCGCAGAATCTCGTCGAGGAGACCCGCCGTGCGCGCGGCGGCTCCGAGGTGGCCGTCAATATAGCCAAAGGCTCGCGTGGCGGCGTAGTGGCGCGCCTCTTCGTCCCCGAGCCATCCGAGGAGCGTATCCGCAAGGCCCCGCGCATCGTGAACTTCACGGGCTCCTTTCGTAGCAAGAAGCTCGCCGGCGGCGCGCGCATTGGCGTGCAGCGGCCCGAAACAGACCGGCACCCGGGCCGCCGCGGGCTCGAGGACCGAGTGCAGGCCCGCCCGATGGAATCCACCGCCGACGTACGCGACCGTCCCCACCGTGTAGAGCGCCGCCAGCACGCCCACCCGGTCCACCACGACCGCATCCACGCTCCGGGCCGATCCCGTGCGCTCCACCTCGGACAGGGTGGAGACCCGCCACCCGTTGCCCTCCAGTCGGGCCCGGAGCTCGCTCACGTACGCATCGTGGGGCTCGTGCGGCGTGAGCACGGCCCTCACGTCGGACATACCCGCCCGCACCGTTTCCAACGCCGGTAGGAGGACGGCGTCGTCGGCGGGCCAGATCGATCCCGCCACCACGGTGGGACGTGGATCGGCGTGGAACGGGGCGAGGTAGGGCGCAGCCGCCTCGGCCGCACGCGCCCGCGCCGCGGCGGAATCCACACCCGGATCGCCGGTGACGACGACTCGCTCGCGGGCGACCCCCAGTCGGACGAAACGGTCGGCGTCGTCCGACGCGATCGCCGCCACGCGGTCGAGCGCGCTCCACGTGGCACGCAGGAAGTCTCGCGCGGGCCAGCGGAGCCGTCCCGCCTCGGCGGTCAGCGTCCCTCCCACGAGGGCGCAGGGCACGCCCCGCCTTCCCGTTTCTCGAACGAGCACGGGCCACACTTCCGTCTTGGCGAAGACGACCGCGTCCGGCCGCACGGCATCGAGCACGCGGCCCATGGGCGCCTCGAGATCCCACGGCAGGTAGCCGCTCACCTCGGCCGGCATGTCGGCGGCGAGCTTCTCGGCGGACGGCGAGAAGTGCGTGAAGACCACCTGGAGATCCGGCCGCCGGACGCGGAGCGCCTCGAGCACCGCCCGCGCCTGAAGTCCCTCACCCACCGATGGAGCATGCATCCAGAGCGTAGGACGGCGTGGGTCGCGCTCGGCCTCTCCCCAACGGGCCAGAACCTCGTGCGCGTCCCGCCGGGCGCGTAGGCCCCGGGCGATCTTGGAGTCGCCACGAGCGAGAACGGGCACGAGCGTCCGTACTGCTTCCTGGACCACGCGGTAGAGAGTCTGTCCGGCACGCATGGCCCGAGGATAGAGCGACGCGGCCTCGGAGTACAGGTCGGGGCCGGAACCGGAAGGGGTGGTCCGTGCGTATCACGGTCATGAACTTTCAGATCACGGTCCGATACGGCGGCAGCCGACATCACTATCACACGTACGTCGTCGAAGCCCCGGACGCGCGCCAGGCGCTGCGCCTCGCGGCGGAGTCGATGCCGGACGAGGTGGCGGCCGAAGCCGACCTGGTCGAGTTGCGCATCGCGGTGGATCCCGAGAACCGGGCGTACGTCGGGTGAGCGGGCAAGGCTCGGAGGACGGTCCCCGTTCGCGACTCCGGTGGGTGATCCGGGGCCTGGTCGTCGCCGCGGTGCTGGCGGTCGCGGCGGGCGCGTGGGCCTGCTCTCCCGTCTACGTCATCAAGGCGGGAATCGCCGAGGCGAAGATCCTCCATGCCCGGCGGCCGATCGCCGAGGTCATCGCCGACTCGACCACGGACGCCGCCACGCGCAACAAGCTCTCCCTCGTGCTCGAAGCGCGGCGGTTCGCGGCCGACCACCTCGGCATGAAGCCCGGCGGCTCGTACACGACCTACGTCCACCTGAAGCACGATACGCTCGCGCTCGTGCTCTCGGCGGCGTACAAGGACCGGCTCGTCAACAAGACCTGGTGGTTCCCGATCGTCGGGAACGTCCCCTACAAGGGATTCTTCAGCGAGAGCGACGCGCTCGCGGCGCAAAAGAAGCTGGAATCGGACGATCTCGACACCTACCTGCGGCCCACCTCGGCGTTCAGCACGCTCGGATGGTTCAACGACCCGATCCTGTCCACGGTGCTGAACACCAGCGACGGCGTCGAGGTCGTGACCACCGTGCTGCACGAGCTCGCCCACGGCTATCTGTTCGTGCCGGGCCAGGTCGGCTTCAACGAGAGCTACGCGACGTTCATCGGCCACGTAGGTGCCGAACAGTTCTTCTGCACCCGCAAAGGCGGCGGACCGGACACGGTCTGGTGCCACCGGGCGGAGGCACGCTGGCGCGACTTCCAGCGCTTCAGCGTCTTCGTGGACGGCCTCGTGGCGCAGCTCGACAGCGTGTACGGCGACTCCACGCTCACCTTCGACCAGAAGGTGAAGCGGCGTCAGGTGGTGTTCCGCAGGGCCATCGAGCACTTCAAGCGCGATGTCCAACCCACGTTCGAGGCGTACAGCTTCCAGTCGTTCGTGGATACACCGCTCAACAACGCGACGCTGCTCGCGCGCATCCGCTATTTCCACCATCTGCCGGACTTCCAGGCGCTGCTCGATGCCCATCACGGAGATCTTCGGGCGGTCCTTCGGTATCTCCGGAAGCGAGCCCCCTCCGCGAAGGACCCCTTCGACGTGCTCCCCACGGCGACCGAGACGCACCCGTTCCAGCCGGAGCCCCACTCCCGGTAGGAAAAGCGCCCGCTCCGGAGGCGCGGCCGATCCTGCGCAGCGAGCCCTTGGGCGAGACCCCCCACCCCTGTAGCTTTGCAGGTCGCCGCGGGTCCCTTCAGGGAACGATCGCGTGCCCCCGCGCCGCGTGGCCGGGGATCCGAAGAAGGATCGAGACAGTACCATGAGCAACGAAGAGAAAGACGGGTACATCCCCTCCGACGTCGAGGGCAAGTGGCAGCGCCTGTGGGAAGAGCGTGGCACGAACCGCTACGCGCCTGAGGAGCTCGAGCAGGCCGAGCGCCCGTTCTACAACCTGATGATGTTCCCCTACCCCTCCGCCGAGGGGCTCCACGTGGGCAACATCTATGCGTTCACGGGCGCGGACGTGCACGGCCGCTACCAGCGACTGCGCGGCTTCGACGTCTTCGAGCCGATCGGCTTCGACGCGTTCGGGATCCACTCCGAGAACTTCGCGTTGAAGCGCGGGATCCATCCGATGGATCTGATCCCCGCGAACGTGGCCAACTTCACGCGCCAGCTGAAGCGGATCGGGGGGATGTTCGACTGGAACCATACCGTCGATACCACGGATCCGGCCTACTACAAGTGGACGCAGTGGATCTTTCTCCAGCTCTTCAAGGCCGGGCTGGCGGAGCGCAAGGAGGCTCCGGTCAACTGGTGCCCGTCGTGCAAGACCGTGCTCGCCAACGAGCAGGTGATCGCGGGTGCGTGCGAGCGCTGCGGCACCCCGGTCGAGCAGCGTCGCATCGCCCAGTGGTTCTTCAAGATCACGCGCTACGCCCAGAGGCTCCTCGACAACCTGGAGCATCTCGACTGGTCCGACACCACGCGCAAGGCGCAGGGCAACTGGATCGGCCGGAGCGAGGGAGCGGAGCTGCGTTTCTCGATCCTGGACGGCGGCGGTGCCGACAGCGGACGCGTGATCGACGTCTTCACCACGCGCCCCGACACGGTGTTCGGGGCGACCTATATGGTGCTCGCGCCGGAGCACCCGCTGGTCGACGACGTCACGACGCCCGAGCAGCGCGCCGCAGTCGATGCGTACCGGGAGGAAGCGTCCCGCAAGGACCTGGTGGCCCGCCAGAAGGTGGACAAGACCAAGACGGGCGTGTTCACGGGGGGCATGTGCCGCAATCCCGCCACGGGCGAGCCCATCCCGGTCTGGATCGCCGACTACGTGCTCATGGAGTACGGCACCGGAGCCATCATGGCCGTGCCGGGTCACGACGAACGCGACTTCGAGTTCGCCACCGAGTTCGGCCTGCCCATCGTGCGGGTCGTGGCCGGCCCGGACGACGACGCCGACACCCCGCTGGCCGAGGCGTACACGGGCGAGGGCACGCTGGTGAACTCGGGCTCGTTCGACGGACACGACGCACGGGCCGCCATCCGCGAGATCACCGAATGGCTCGCGGAGCGGGACCATGGAGAGGTGAGGGTCAACTACCGGCTCCACGACTGGTGCATCTCGCGCCAGCGCTATTGGGGACCGCCGATCCCCATCGTCCACTGTGACGCGTGCGGGCCGGTGCCGGTGCCCGAAGAGGATCTCCCGATCGTGCTCCCGCGCATCGACGACTTCAAGCCCGACGACAGCGGCGTGAGCCCGCTCGCGCGGGTCGAGTCGTGGTATCGAACGAAGTGCCCCCGGTGCGGTGCCGACGCGCGCCGCGAGACCGATGTCTCGGACACGTTCCTGGACAGCGGCTGGTACTTCCTGCGCTACCCGTCCACGGACTTCGAGGACCGTCCGTTCGACGCCGGCATCACCGATGCGTGGCTGCCCGTGAACACGTACATCGGGGGCAACGAGCACGCCGTGCTGCACCTGATGTACTCGCGCTTCCTCACGATGGTGCTCCACGACCTCGGCCATGTCGACTTCGACGAGCCGTTCACACGCTTCCGCGCCCACGGGCTCATCATCTCCGAGGGCGCCAAGATGTCGAAGAGCAAGGGCAACGTGGTCGTGCCCGACCCGATCATCGAGGAGTACGGAGCGGACACGTTCCGGACGTACCTCATGTTCCTGGGGCCGTTCGAGGAAGGCGGCGACTACCGGCCCGAGGGCATCCAGGGTCCGTTCGGGTTCCTGCACCGGCTTTGGGACACCGTGCTGTCCGCTTCCGACGGGAGTCCGGATCCCGATGTGGAGCGTAAGCTGCACAAGACGATCCGTCAGGTGACGGATCAGATCCCGGAGCTCCAGTACAACACGGCCATCGCCGCGATGATGGAGTACCTGAACGTGGTCCGTGCCGGTGGTCGGGACGCGGTGCGCTCCGAAGTCGAGCCGCTCGTCGTGCTCGTCTCGCCCTTCGCGCCCCACCTCGCCGAGGAGCTATGGGAGCGCCTCGGCCACGAAGGCAGCATCTTCGACGGCGCGCGCTGGCCGAGCTACGATGAGGAGAAGGCTCGCGACACCGCCGTGAAGATCGCCGTGCAGGTCAACGGCAAGCTCCGTGGAACCGTCGAGGCCGAGGCCGGTGCCGGCGAAGAGGAAGTCGTCGCACTGGCTCGCGCCGAGGAGAACGTGGCCCGCTGGCTCGAAGGAGCTACCGAGCGCAGGGTCGTCTTCATCCAGAATCGCCTCGTGAACTTCGTGATCACATGAACGAGATCGAAAAGCTCGCCGTCGATGCGGTCCGTGTCCTTTCCATGGACGCGGTCCAGAAAGCCAACTCGGGACACCCCGGCACGCCGATGGCCCTGGCACCCGCCGGCTACGTTCTCTTCCATCGCCACCTGCGGCACCATCCCGCGAACCCCTCCTGGCCGGATCGGGATCGGTTCGTCCTGTCGTGCGGGCACGCGTCGATGCTCCTGTACTCGCTCCTGCACCTGAGCGGCTACGACCTGTCCGAAGAGGACATCCGCAACTTCCGGCAGTGGGGCTCGCGCACGCCCGGCCATCCGGAGTACGGGCTCACACCCGCCGCGGAGACCACGACCGGACCGCTCGGTCAGGGGATCGCGAACTCTGTGGGCATGGCTCTGGCCGAGCGCTGGATGGCCGAGCACTTCAACCGGCCCGGCCACGAGATCGTGAACCACTACACCTACGCGTTCTGCTCGGACGGAGACCTCATGGAGGGGATCTCCCACGAGGCCGCCGCGCTGGCGGGGCATCAGAAGCTGGGCAAGCTGGTGTGGCTGTACGACGACAACCACATCACGATCGAGGGCTCCACGAACCTGGCGATGTCGACCGACCAGGCGAAGCGGTTCGAGGCGTATGGCTGGCGCGTCGTCCACATCCACGACGCCAACGACCTCGAGGCGATCGACCTCGCGCTGGCCGAGGCCCGCGCCGAGAACGAGCGTCCTACGTTCATCGTCATGCGCTCGACCATCGCGTACGGCAGCCCCAACAAAGCGGGCACGGCCGGCGCGCACGGGGCTCCGCTCGGCGAGGACGAGGTGGAGGCCACGAAGAAGAACCTCGGCTATCCGTCGATGGATCCGTTCTGGGTGGACGAGCGAGCGAGCGGCCACTGGGCGGAGTGCACGCGCAAGGGGGAGCGCCTCGAGGAGGCGTGGCAGGCCCGGTTCGCGATCTACAAGACCGAGCATCCCGAGTTGGCCGAGCAGTTCCTGGCCACGACGCGAGGCGAGCTGCCGGTGGGTTGGGATGTCCACGTCCCGTCCCTGACCTCGGTGGAGAAGGCGGACGCCACGCGCAACTGGTCGGGAAAGGTCATCCAGGGGCTGTCGAAGGGGATGCCCAACCTGGTCGGGGGATCCGCCGACCTGTCGCCGTCCAACAAGACGGACATCGCGGGAGCTGATAGCCTGCTTCCCGGAAGCCCGGGGGGGCGGGTGGCGCACTTCGGGATCCGCGAGCACGCCATGGGCGCGATCCTGAACGGCATGGCGCTGCACGGAGGGATTCGCCCGTTCGGCGGCACGTTCCTGATCTTCTCCGACTACATGCGGCCATCGGTGCGCCTGGCGTCGCTCATGGAGCTTCCGGTCACGTACGTGTTCACGCACGACTCGATCGGCCTGGGCGAGGACGGCCCGACGCACCAGCCCGTGGAACAGCTCGCCGCGCTGCGCGCGATCCCGGGTCTCCAGGACCTGAGGCCCGCCGACGCCGCCGAGACCGCGATGGCGTGGCGCGTGGCGATGGAGCGCACGGACGGTCCCTCCTTCCTGGCGCTCAGCCGGCAGAAGGTCCCGGTGCTCGACCGCACCCGCTTGGCCTCCGCCGAGGGTTTGAGGCGCGGAGGCTACGTGCTCGCGGAAGCCGACGGCGGGGCGCCCACCGTCATCCTGATCGCCAGCGGATCCGAGGTCGGCCTCGCGCTCGAGGCACGGGAGAAGCTCGAGGGTGAGGGCGTGGCCACGCGCGTCGTGAGCCTGCCGAGCTGGTTCCTCTTCGAGCACCAGGACGAGCGCTACCGCGAAGAGGTCCTGCCCTCCGACGTGACGGCGCGCGTATCGGTCGAAGCCGCGGTGACGTTCGGGTGGGAGCGCTGGGTCGGCCGGAAGGGACGCTCGATCGGCGTCGACCGGTTCGGAGCGTCGGCTCCGGCGGAGGTTCTCTACGAGAAGCTGGGGGTCACACCCGATGCGGTGGCGGCGGCGGCGCGGAGCTTGATCGAGGAGTCGTAGCCGCCGGGCGGCTCGCCGCCCACGCGCTCAAGCCGCCCGGTTGCGGAGCGCGGCCGGCAACGGCGGCACCCGGGTCACGACCTCTCGACGCCGGCGGCGCCGGACGACCGAACGCTCGTAGCGCGTCTCGTCCCGGCAGCCCGCTCTGCGCGCCCAAGCCTTCCAGGTAGGACCGTGACCACGGTTTCCTTCCAGCAGGTAGTCGGCCACGTGCGCCATCTCGTGCAGGAGCGTGTCGATGCGCTCCGGGCCGTTGCCCTCCAACATGAGGTCCACGTTGAGCGCAATCTCCACCACGTATCGCCCACGCGTCCGGTCGTAGCCCGGGATCATGTGGCCGAGCGAAGAGGACATTCGATTGCTCAACCGGACCGGCACGCGCTTCGGCAGCAGGCCGTCGAATCGCGTCTCGTTGAAATACGCGTAGAGGGCCTTCAGATACGCCCGCTGGCGAGGCGTGGAACAGCAGTGCGTAACCTCCTCGGGCGCATCGCACTGAGCGCGGGCCGCCCGGCGACGCTGTGCATGCGCCTTGCGGACGGCGTCCATGACCGGGACCAGCTCCGGCCAGTCCCGCACGACTCGAGACGCATCTTTCACCGCGGCGGTGCGCCGGCCTCGTCCACGAACGATGGTGGCGAACGCGTCCAGCAACGCCGACGGAGCACGCCGATAGGCCACATGGAGGTTGAGGACGGTCGCGTCCTGGGTCAGCGACCAGATCGTGCTTCGATTGGGTCGGAACGTGACCTTCTTCAGCCGTCGAGCACCACGAGCGCGGAGCTCCCTCAGAAACTCCTCATTCGAACGAGCGCGCATCCCCTCCTCGGACGTCGTCGGTCCCGGCTGCACCCACATCGCCCTATCATGGCAAGACGAGGCGCTTCGCGCACCCCCCCTCGGTCGACCTTGTCGATGAGCACCTGACCTCCCTCACGCGGCTCCCCCGTATCCGGTGCCGGATGGCATTGTACCCACGACATGCGGTGGAGCGGTGGATCTACGACTATTGCGCATCGACGGATAATCACGCTACATAGAAGTCGTTCGCGAACTCACGTTGTTGTCGGTTGTACTCTGCTTCCGGAGGCGTCCCGTGGCGACCAAGAAGCGCACCACAAAGAAGGCCGCGAAGCCGGCGGCCAAGAAGACGGCTGCGGCGAAGAAGCCCGCAGCTAAGAAGCCGGCCGCCAAGAAGACGACGGCCAAGAAGACGGCGGCCAAGAAGGCCCCCGCCAAGAAGAAGGCTGCGGCGAAGAAGCCCGCCGCCAAGAAGCCAGCCGCCAAGAAGACGACGGCCAAGAAGACGACCGCCAAAAAGACCACTGCCAAGAAGGCGACGGCCAAGAAGAGCACCGCCAAGAAGCCCGAGACGAAGAAGGCCGAGGGTGCGAAGAAGCGTCCGGGACGGAAGACCGCGGCCAAGAAGCCGGCTGCCAAGAAGGCCCCCGCCAAGAAGAAGGCGGCCGTGAAGAAGACGGCGAAGAAGCCGGTCGCCAAGAAGACCGCCGCGAAGAAGGCGCCGGCCAAGAAGGCCGCCACGGCCAAGAAGGCCCCGGCCAAGAAGAAGGCCGCCGCAAAGAAGCCGGTCGCCAAGAAGACCGCCGCGAAGAAGGCGCCGGCCAAGAAGGCCGCCACGGCCAAGAAGGCTCCGGCCAAGAAGAAGGCCGCTGCAAAGAAGCCGGTCGCCAAGAAGACCGCCGCGAAGAAGGCGCCGGCCAAGAAGGCCGCCACGGCCAAGAAGGCCCCGGCCAAGAAGAAGCCGGCCGCGAAGAAGCCGGCCGCGAAGAAGGCGCCGGCCAAGAAGGCTCCGGCCAAGAAGGCTCCGGCCAAAAAGAAGGCGCCGGCCAAGAAGAAGTAACCTCCTTCGGTCGTCACGCCGCAGCGCCAGAAGGCGCCGGCACCCGGGCGGGTGCCGGCGCCTTCGTCTTCGTGTGAAGTCAGTCACGGCCGGGAATGTCCCTCATGTAACATCGGCCCACCGTCCGGTGTCTCACACCAGGATTGATGTCGAACCGTCTCGATCAAAGCTCATGCTGGAGAACGCAGTCATGCGCGCTTCGATACTCACCGCCTCCGTCCTCGGTGGAGTCTTTCTCCTCACCGGATGCGGGGCGGCACATCTGATGCCGGTCCCCCCGGCATACAGAAAAGGATTCACCGGCACCTGGGTGCTCAATCGCGAAGTGACGAGGTCTTTGAGGACTCGCCAGGAAGCGAGTGGACACCGGAGGTTCCCCGGGCGGATCGGCCGGATCGGTGGAATGGGAGGGGACTTCCCGGGCCGGGGCGGCGAAGGTGGAGAGGGAGGCGAGGGCGGCGAAGGGCGCGAGGGCGGCGAGCGTGGCGAAGGACGCGGCATGCCCGAAGGTCGGCAGAGCGGTGGGCACCACGACCGGCTCGCCATGGAAGACCTGATGCACATGGTCACGCCGTCGCCGCAGATGGACATCGCCTTGAGGGACTCCACCGTCGAGATCCGGGCCGGCCGCCAGGCCGAAGAGCGCGTCGCGGCCCGCCTCGACAACAACACGGTGAAGGTCAAGCTCCCGGACGGGCACACGCTCGAGACGAAGGCCCGGTTCGACCCCGACAAGAACGAGCTCGTGGTCGAGCGGTCCGTCTCGAAGGGGGGATCGGTCGTGAAGAAGTTCTCGCTCACCCCGAACCGGGACCGACTCATCGTCGAGGTCAGCGTGAGCGGCGACCCGCTGGGCGGCCGAACGGTTCGCCAGGTGTACGACCGCAAGAAGCGCTCGAGCTGAGACTCGCGCCGACCGGCGGTGCCGTTCGCGGTACTGCCGGTCGGCGCCGACATCCGGGGTGATCGGGGTGGGTGGAGAGGTTACATTCCGCGCCCTATGGTCACCTTTACGAGTACCCGAGGCGCCCCTCCCGTCTCGTTCTCCGAAGCCCTCTTCCGGGGCCTCGCACCGGACGGCGGGCTCTACGTTCCCGAGGACGCCGAGCGTCTGGACGACGCGCCACCCGACGCCGACGCGGCGTTCGGGCGTACCGCTCTGTGGACCGCCCGGAGGCTGCTCTCGGGCGCCGTGAATGAAGCGGTGCTCGAACGCATCGTCGGAGAGGCCCTCGACTTTCCCGTGCCCCTCGTGCCCGTGGAAGACGGCGTATACGTGCTCGAGCTCTTCCACGGACCGAGCCTCGCCTTCAAGGACGTGGGCGCCCGCTTCATGGCCCGGGCGATGGCGGAGCTCCACCCCGGCGATGGTGGCCGGCACACGATCCTGGTCGCGACGTCGGGCGACACCGGAAGCGCGGTCGCGCGCGCGTTCCACGGACTCGAAGGCTATCGAGTCGTGGTGCTCTTTCCGAAAGACGGCATCAGCGAGCGCCAGCGCCGCCAGATGACCACCCTCGGCGGCAACGTCACGGCCGTCGCCGTAGAGGGAACGTTCGACGACTGCCAACGTCTGGTGAAGGCGGCGTTCGCGGACGAGGCGCTGCGTGCGCGACACGGGCTCACTTCTGCGAACTCCATCAACGTCGGCCGACTCCTTCCCCAGTCGTTCTACTACGTGCACGCGGCCGTGCGCCTCGGATGGAGCGACGCGCCCGCCTCGTTCGTCGTGCCCTCCGGGAATCTGGGCAACCTCACGGGCGGGCTGCTGGCCCACCGGCTCGGCATGCCCGCACGCCGGTTCCTCGCCGCGAGCAACGCCAATCGCGTGTTTCCCGAGTATCTCGACTCCGGCGCGTTCCATCCACGGCCGTCCGTGCCCACGATCTCGAACGCGATGGACGTCGGGGACCCCAGCAACTTCGAGCGCATCCGGATGCTCTTCGGCGACGACATCGGCCTCCTGGGCCAAACGGTCTCCGGCGCCTGGTGCTCGGACGAGGAGACGCGCTCCTGTATCGCCGACGTTCATCGGCGCACCGGCTACGTGCTCGATCCCCACACGGCCGTCGCCTATCGGGCGCTCGAGAAGAGCGGAGAACTCGGCGCCGCACCGGCCGTGGTCCTGGCCACGGCCCATCCGGCGAAGTTCCCCGAGGTGGTCGAGGAGGCCATCGGCCGCCGACTCGAGATTCCGGAGGCGCTTGCGCGGGCGCTACGGGGCGAGGAGCATTCGGTTACGATGCCCCCGGAGCTGTCCGCCCTGGCGGAGCTGATGTGATGGCGACACCGCGAATCGCCCGTGTGCGTGTACCCTGCTCTACGTCGAACCTCGGCCCTGGGTTCGATACCTTGGGTCTGGCCCTGGACCGCTACCTGGACGCGCGGTTCGAGCCGGGCGGCACGATCCTCACGCTGACCCGGAGCGGCACGGTGGAAGCGCTCATGGAGTCCGTGGACGACGACCTTCTCGCCCGCACGTTCAAGCGTGCGATGGAGTCCGCGGGCGCGCCCACCGGCGGGTCCCTCTTCGTCGAATCGGAGATTCCTCTCGCGCGCGGTCTGGGCTCGTCGGCGGCGGCCATCGTCGCGGGCTACGACCTCGCACGGGCGACGCTGGGCCTCCCGCCCGATCCGGACCGGGCGTTCCGTACCGCCTACGAGCACGAGGGCCACGGCGACAACGCGGCGCCGAGCCTGCTCGGCGGGCTGTGCGCGGTCCTGCCCGGATCCGACGGTCCCCGCATGCTTCCTCTGACCCTGTCGTCGAACGTCGGGTTCGCGTATGCGGCTCCGGCCGCGGGGATCTCGACGGCGGCCGCGCGCTCGGCGCTCCCCGACAAGGTCCCGCACGCCATCGCGGTGCAGGAGCTCGGACGTCTCACCGCGCTCCTGCGCGGTCTCGCGGACGGAGATCCGGACCTCATCCGCATCGGCATCGAAGATCAGCTCCACGTCCCCCATCGACTGCCCCTGATTCCCGGAGCGTTCAATGCGCTGTCGGCCGGATACGACGCCGGGGCATGGGGCGTGACGATCTCGGGCAGCGGATCCGGGCTCCTCGCCCTGTGCGAGCCGTCGCGCGCCCAGGTCGTCGCGGACGCCATGCACGAGGTGCTGGCGGTCGGAGCCGCCGGCTCCGGGAGCGTCGCGATGGCGCTCGAGCCGGACCTGCGAGGGCTCGTGCGCGAAGACACGTCGGAGTGACGCCATGCGACGGCCCGAGCCGTCGCGCGACGATCGCTTCAGGCCCCTGAACGACTCTCCTTGAGCACCGCACGCACGCGCGGCATCAGATAGAGGTTCGCCGCACCCCGCCCGACCGTGAACGACGTGAACGCGGCGGTGGCCCCGACCACGCCCAGTCCCCACCCCAGCGTCAGGAAGACCACGGCGATCGTGCTCACCTCCGTGGCCGTCGCCAACGTGATCGGGCGCGTTCGATGGCCTTTCACGAGGATCGCCCGCTGGAGCGAGAGAAGCATGGAGAGGGCCGGCAGGGGAACGATCACCCGCGCGGGCACCAGCGCCACCACCTGCAGCTCACGCGAGAGCCCCGACATCGTGCCGAACCAGACGTGGGCCAACGGCGTGAACGCCACCGCCCCGATGCCGAAGGCCGTGGCGATGCCCAGCCCCAGCGCGAACTCCTTGATTTCGGGGAAGTGCTCGTGCTGGTCGCCGATCAGCGCGATCGCGGTGTCCTGGAAGCTCAGGCCGAGCGACCGGAAGATGAACGACAGGGCCTGGACGACGGGAAAGACGGCAAGCGAGTCCACCGGCTCGGGCGCACGCCCCATGAAGAACGTCAGCATCGGCTGGACCGCGAGGCCCATCAGCGACGTCAGCGCCAGCGGATAATAGAAGTGGACGATATCCCGGTAGCTTCGCGACGCCGGATTCGGCTCTTCGGCGGGCGATGACGCCAGGAGCTCGCGCACCGACGAGGCCGCCATCACCCGGACGGTCGCGGCCTCCGCGCACACACCCACGGCCAGCGAAAGCGTGCCGACCCACGCCCCCGGGATGTGCAGGAAGAGCGCCCCGACGAGCGCCGTGCCCCCCATGGAAAAGAGACGGATCACCGTACCGGCGGCGACCAGGCGCGTCTTGTTCGAGCGGATGAGCACGCCCTGAAGGAAGCGCCGGTATCCGATGGCCGCGGGCCACGGCAGGAAGAACCAGAGCGCCCCGTATGTCAGGTCCGCCACGCGCCGCGGTACCTCGATGACCGACAGCATCAGCCAGTGGTACAGCGGTGGGATCAGGATCACGAGCACGAGCGCGGTACCGCCCGCGCCGAGGACGCGCGAGAAGTTGCGCAGACGGCGGTAGCTGTCGCGATCCTGGACCAGCGCCGTTGCCGCGCTCATCAGCATCATGACCGGTGCTTCGGTCAGCACGGCGAAGGCGAACGCCACCCCGTAGGCCGCCAGGTTGTACCGCTCGTCGGGCAGGCGCGCGATGACGGCCGCGAGGAAGGGGCCCTCCACGGCCATCATCAGCCAGGTCGCGGCGAGCGGGACCCAGAACAGGAAGATCGAGCGGGCAGAGCGTCTCTGAGTCACGTGGCGGCTGCGGTGCGTTGGCGTCGGGACGGTCCGGTCAGGCCGGAAGATGATGCAGGAGGGCGGGGGCGTCTACGGCACGCCGCTGCGCGATGACGTCCGGGCGCCGGAGCCGGCAACGGGAACCACATCGACATCGACTACCTCAATGTCGTGGGGAACGGCGCGTTCGTTCGGGGGTGGCGCCGGATCGGGCCCTCGTGCGTAGATTGGCCGGGTCGTCGTTCCTCCCGAGCCCGGAGCCAGCGTGCCCGATCCGTCGGCCGACACCCCCGCACTCCGTTCCCGTCCAAGGCGAGCGGCCCTCATGGTGGCGGTGGTGGTGCTCGCGGGCGTCCTGCGTGGATGGTTCTGCACGCTGCTCCCGGTCAACAGCGGAGACCTTCCGCGCCACATCCTCTACGGGCTGTTCGTTTTGAAGCACGGCCTCGCCACGGCCGGCGTCCCGTTGGCGCGTCTCGACCCGGGGCTCGCCACGGTGAGCTGGGCGAACGCCCCCTACAACTACCCCCCCCTCGCCCTCTTCTTCTTCGTGGCCGTGGCCGCGGTGAGCCCCACGCTCTTCGCCGCCAAGCTGGCGCTGACGCTGATCGAAGGCGTGAACGCCTGGCTGCTCGCACGCGTGACCGGGAGCCGCTGGCTCGGCGTGCTCTACTGGGCATCACCCGTGTCGATCTGGTGGGTGTCTAGGGAAGGCCAGTTCGAGCCGCTCCAGGCGCTGTTCATGCTCGTGGCCCTGTTGCTGCTCCGTCGCAGCAAGCCGGCCGCGTTCGCCGCGCTCGCGCTCGCCGTCCAGGTCAAGCTCACCGCGCTGCTCCTGGCACCGTGGTTCGTCGTGAAGGCCCTCCGAGAGGAACCCGGCGTGCTACGTGCGTCGCTGGCGGCATTCGCGCTCGCCCTGCTGCCGACCGCCGCCGCGTCGCTCTCCTACCCGGTCGTCGACGCGATCCGGAGCACGTTCGGCACGCTCAGCTACAATCCCTACTACTGGAACGTCGCGGCACGCGGGATCTTCAAGTGGAACCCGGGTTGGCTGGTCGCGTGCAACGCCCTGGCTACCTACGGGGCCATCGGCTTCCTGGCATGGAGGGCATGGAAGTCACGCGAGCCGGTCGCCTACGTCGGGGCGATCGGCTTCCTCGTCTTGATCAAGGTGAGCACGCTCGCGCAGTTCTGGTACATCCTGCTCTTCCCGGCATTCGTGGCGCCCATCCCCGAGAAGAAGGTCCGGTTCTGGCTCATCGCGCTCACCCCCCTGCTCGACGTGCGGTCGCTTCTGGAGCTGCTCACCGGACCGTTCGGATGGACCGTGCGCGGCTACTACGCGGGATTGTCGGCCTTCCAGAGCCTGCACGTGCGCTGACCGCCGAAGCGCGGACATGAATCTGGCCCCGGGCCGTATTCGTACCGTGCGGTCCCCCTTCGACCCGATCTCGGCCATATTTCCCGGACTATGCTTCTCGCTCTCATCGGCGCGCTTCAGCTCGCCACGGCACAAGGTCCGCCCGCCGTCTACAACGGCCGGGCCGGAGACACGTCCGTCCACGCGCCCCGCATGGAGCAGACGATCAAGGTCGACGGCAACCTCGACGAGCCCGTGTGGCGTCGGGCCGCCGTGCTCACCGGCTTCTCCGAATACCAGCCGGCCGACGGTCGGCCGGCGCCCGACTCGACCGACGTGCTGGTGTGGTACTCCCGCGAGGCGATCTACTTCGGCATCCGGGCGTACCAGTCCGCAGGACCCGTGCACGCGACGCTCGCCGATCGCGACAAGGTGGGGTCCGACGACAACGTCGAGATCCTCCTCGATACCTACAACGAGCGCAACCGCGCGTTCGTGTTCATCGTGAACCCCCTCGGCATCCAGGCCGACGGAACGAAGAACGAGACCGGCGGCTACATCCCGGGCTCGAACATCCGCCCCGGACAGAACGACCTGAGCCAGGACTTCCTGTGGACGTCCAAGGGCCACGTCACCTCCTGGGGCTACCAGGTGGAGATCCGGATCCCGTTCAGCAGCTTGCGCTATCCCACCAAGTCGGTGCAGGACTGGGGCATCCAGATCCAGCGCAAGGTCCAATACAGCGGCTACGAGGAGACGTGGACGGCCGCGCGACGTGCTTCGGCCTCGTTCATCGATCAGGAGGGGTTGCTCGTCGGGCTGAGAGGGATGCATCACGGCCAGATCGTCGATCTCAACCCGGAGGTGACGAACACGGCGAACGGCGCGCCCTGCTGCGCGTCTTCTCCCGGAGGCTGGCACTACACGTCCAAGCCGCGCTTCGGGGGCAACATCCGCTGGGCTGCGGGCAGCAACTTCGTGCTCAACGGCACGGTCCAGCCCGACTTCTCCCAGGTGGAGGCCGACGCGACCCAGATCGCCGCCGACGAGCGCTTCGCCATCCTCTACCCCGAGAAGCGGCCCTTCTTCACGGAGGGGATGGACAAGTTCAACGCCCCCAACACGCTGGTCTACACGAGATCGATCGTGCGGCCGGCGGCCGCGGCGAAGCTCACGGGCAAGGTCGGCCGCACCGACGTGGCCGTCCTGGCCGCGCTCGACGACGGCAGCACGACGCCCAACGGGCAACGTCCTCTGGTCGACATCGTCCGGCTCGTTCGAGCCTTCGGCGGCCAGTCGACCGCCGGGGTGCTGTGGAGCGGGCGAACGGGCGGAGGCAGGTCCAATCACGTCGTGGACGGTGATGTCCACTACGTATTCGGCGGCAAGTACTTCGCCGAGGCGCAGGGCGTCCTGAGCAGGACCAGCCAGGGCGGCACCACCACCACCGCGCCGATGTGGAACGCCGACGTGGACGGCACCGGCCGGCGCTTCGGCTTCCACTACGCGCTCATGGGCACCGGCGCCAACTTCGCGGCGGACAACGGCTTCGTACGGCGCACCGACATGGTGCAGGCCAGCACGTCCGACCGGCTCACGCTGTACGGGCGCCCCGGCGCCCGCTTCGAGCAGTTCCAGGTCTTCGCGTCGACCAGCAACGTCTGGAAGTACGACGACTTCTTCGCGGGCCAGGCGCCCCTCGAGGACCAGCTCCAGGTCCGCAGCAGCGTCAGGCTGCGCGGAGGATGGGAGGTCGGGCTGACCCCCGCGCTGTCGAGCTACGCGTTCGATCCGGCCGACTACGCGTCGGACTTCGTGGGTACGCCCCAGGCACCCGAGCCGTTCGTGCCCTCGTCCAGGATCACGACCTTCATGACCGGGCTGAGCGTGTCGACGCCGCAGTTCTCGACCTTTTCGGCTTCCGCCTCGGTCAACGCGGGCCACGACGTCGACTTCCTCGAGACTTCACGCGTGCGTCGCATCGACTACAGCCTGAGCCTCGACGCTCGCCCGACTCAGCAGCTCCGCATCAACGCCACGTATCAGAGCAGCGAGTTCACACGCCTGAGCAACGGGGAGCGTACCCTGTTCACGCGCATCCCGCGCGTGAAGGTCGAGTATCAGCTCACCCCGTCGGTGTTCGTTCGCCTCGTGGCGCAGTACACGGCGGACATGCGCCAGCCGCTGCGCGATCCCCGGAGCGGACAGGTGCTGCTGATCTCGAACGGAGCGGGCGGGTACACGCTCGCGGCCGCGAGCGTGGCGAACACCCTACGCGCGGACTGGCTCTTCTCCTACCGACCGAATCCCGGCACGGTGTTCTTCGCGGGGTACGGGAACACGATGACCGAGCCCGACGCATTGGCCATGAATCGCCTGCGACGGACGAACGACGCGTTCTTCGTGAAGGTGAGCTACCTCTTCCGGGCCCTGGGCGGGAGACCGACCTCCTGACGCCGCAACATTCGATTCGGCTCGGGTGTCCTACGGACCGGTTCCACCACGAGTCGACACGGCGGACCGGGGCCCTGGCGGCCCCGGTCGTTTCTGTCTTTCTGGAAGACGCTACATGCCGATCTTTGACCTGAAGGGACGTCCGCTGTCACGGCCGTGCGCCGTCACACCGCGCGGCTTCGTCCTCGCGCTCGCGGCCCTGGCGGCGGCATGCACCCCCGGGCCGCCGAGCGTGGCCGGGATGCCCGGCGCGGCTCCTTCACCCCATCAGCCGTGGAAGCCTCCGGCGGAGGCTCGCCCCGCCGCGAAGAACGAGGCGCCGGTCCAGGCGTCCGAGCTGCCGGCGAACCTGGCGGAGGAGGCGCGCAACCTGACGATGAGCGAGGTGGTGACGCTCGCGCTCCGGAACAACCCCGCCACGCGAACGGCCTGGCTGCAGTCCCAGGCGGCCGCGGCCACGTACGGAGAGCGGCGGGCGGCGCTCCTCCCGACCATCACCGCCAACGTGAACGCGCTGACGAACCAGCAGGTACAGAACACCGTGCGGTTCGGCGGGAGACGCAATCAGCTCTCTCCCAGCGTGACGCTCTCGTATCTCCTCTTCGACGTGGGGGGACGCTCCGGGGCGCGTGCCGCGGCCAAAGAGGGCCTCTTCGCGGCCGGATTCAACCACGACGCGGTCATCCAGAACACGGTTCTGCAGGCCGAGCAGGCGTACTTCGGATACATGGCCAATCGGGCTCTGCTCGCCGCGGAAAAAGCCTCGGTCGCGGAGGCGCGGGCCAACCTGGAGGCGGCCCAGCACCGCCATGACGTCGGCCTCGCGACCATCGCCGACGTCCTTCAGGCACGCACGGCGCTCTCCCAGGCGGAGCTCGCCGCAGAGACCACCCAGGGCACGCTTCAGGCCGCGAAGGCCACGCTCGCCGTGTCGATGGGGCTGCCGGCCAACATCCCCTTCGACGTCGCGCCTCCTCCCGACTCCACGCCGGTCGGCTCCGTGGCGGAGAACGTGGACTCGCTCATCGCACAGGCGGTCCGGAACCGGCCGGATCTGGCCGCGGCGGACGCCCGGGCCCGCGGAGCCTGGGCCTCGGCCCGCGCGACCCGGTCCCAGATGTTCCCGTCGCTTTCGCTCACCGGGAACGGGGGAAAGGTCTACTCGGACGTCTCCGAGTTCACGGGCGCCAGCTACAGCCTCTCGTTGTCGCTCTCGCTCCCGATCTTCAGCGGAGGCGCACACCTGTACGCGGATGCGGCGGCGAAGGCCAACGCTGCGGCCGCCCAGGCCCAGGCACAGGGCGTACGCCAGCAGGTGATCCAGCAGGTGTTCACATCGTACTACACGCTGCAGACCGCCACGCAGCGGGTCCACACGACCAACGACCTTCTCGCGAGTGCCCAGCAGTCGGAGGACGTGGCCCGCGGACGCTACAAGCAGGGCGTCGGCACGATCCTCGATCTCCTCACGGCACAGCAGGCGCTCGCCAACGCCCGCGCCCAGCAGAGCCAGGCCCGATGGAGCTGGCTCGTGTCCCTCGCTCAGCTGTCGCACGATGTCGGCGTGCTCGGCATCGACGGATCGGCGGATCTATCCGTCTCCCAGGACTCCACCGGCACCTCGCCCCGGTAGGCATACGACCCATGTACATCGACTCGATCGCATCGCGTTCCTTCCCGAAGCTCCGCTGGGCCGCTGCCGGGCTCGTTCTGCTCATGACGGCCTGCGGAGGGTCGAAAGGCCCGCCGGCACGTCCGCCGGTTCCGGTCGCTGTGACGACCGTGGTGCAGGGACCGGCCCCGTACGTCGTCAGCGCCGACGGATCCGTCGAGCCGCTTCAGACCGTGTCGGTGCAATCCCAGGTCAGCGGCGTGCTCACGTCCGTCGACTTCACCGAGGGCCAGGAGGTCGAGAAGGGAGACCCGCTCTTCCACATCGACCCCCGCCCCTACGAAGCGGCGCTGCGGCAAGCCGAGGCGAATCTCGCACGCGACGCCGCGCAGGCCGCCAACAGCCAGCGCGACGCGGTGCGCTACCAGAAGCTCGCCTCCCAGGACTACGTGACGCAGTCCCAGGCCGACCAGGCCACGGCGACCGCGCGGGCCCAGGCGGCGGCGGTCAAAGCCGACAGCGCCGCCGTGGAAACCGCCCGGCTCAACCTCTCCTATACGACGATCCGGGCACCGATCACCGGACGCACGGGCTCGTTGCTCGTCCGCGCGGGCAACCTGGTGCGCGCGAACGCCACCACGCCGCTGGTGATCATCAACCAGATCCACCCGATCCTCGTGCGCTTCTCGATTCCGGGCCGTGACCTGCCGCTCGTCCAGAAGTACGGATCGAAGGACTCGCTGAAGGTCTTCGTGTATCCCGTGGAAGGCGACTCCGCCGGGGCGGAGGTGGGCAAGCTCACCTTCATCGACAACGCGGTGGACCCCCAGACCGGCACCGTGGTGCTCAAGGGACGCTTCGCCAACACGGACGAAGCCTTGTGGCCGAACGAATACGTGCGCGCCCGCCTCCAGCTCTACATCGAGCAGGACGCCGTGATCGTTCCCTCGTCGGCACCGGTCACCGAGCAGAACGGAGCGTTCGTGTTCGTGATCGACTCCGCGGGGAAGGCTCAGCGGAAGACGGTCGTCATCGCGCGCAGCCTCGACGACCACGTGGTGGTGGCGAGCGGCCTGAAGCCCGGTGAGCGCGTGGTAACGGACGGCCAGTCGCGCCTCTATCCCGGCGCGTCCGTCGTCATCAAGGGAGAGGCGAAGACGGCGGCCACGGACTCCAGCCATGCCGGAGGCCGCAACGGAGAACGCCCATGAGCATCTCGGGACTCTTCATCCGCCGACCGGTCATGACGACGCTCGTCATGGTGGCGATCCTCATCTTCGGGATCGCCTCCTACCGTCTCTTGCCGGTCAACGACCTCCCGACCGTGGACTTCCCCACGATCTCCGTGTCGGCGTCGCTGCCCGGCGCGAACCCCGAGACGATGGCCGCGGCGGTCGCGACCCCGCTCGAGAAGGAGTTCGCCACGATCCCCGGGCTGGACGACATGACGTCCAGCAGCACGCTGGGCTCCACGAGCATCACGCTCCAGTTCGCGCTCAGCCGCAACATCGACGGAGCGGCGCAGGACGTGCAGTCGGCCATCAGCAGCGCTTTGCGCCGGTTGCCCCAGGGGATCCGCGCGCCTTCGATGAGAAAGTCGAACCCGACCGCCTTCCCGATCCTCTTCTATGCGCTCACGACCAACGTGATGCCGCTCTCGGAGCTCGACGAATACGCCGAGACCGTCTTGGCACAGCACATCTCGACGGTGTCGGGTGTGGCCGAGGTGTCGGTCTTCGGCGCGCAGAAGTACGCCGTGCGGGTCCAGCTCGATCCCTCGTCGATGGCCCAGCGCGGTATCGGGATCAACGAGGTGGCGAACGCCATCGCGGACGGCAACGTCAACCTGCCCTCCGGCGTGCTCTGGGGTCCGGACCGATCCTACCAGGTGCAGGCGAGCGGTCAGCTCCACGACGCGGCGGCGTTCCGTAAGCTCGTCGTCACGTACCGAAACGGGGCCCCGGTGCACCTCGGCGACATCGGGACGGTCATCGACGGCGTCCAGAACGACAAGAACATCTCGTACTTCAACGGGAAGCCGGGAATCATCCTGGCGATCCAGCGTCAGCCGGGCACGAACACGGTGGCCGTGGCCACTGCGGTCCGGAAGCAGGTGGAGAAGCTCAGGAGCCAGATTCCGGCGGGCGTCGACATCACGCTGCTCCACGATCGGTCCGAGTCGATCGAGCACTCCGTTCAGGACGTGAAGTTCACGCTCCTGCTCACGCTGTGCCTCGTGGTGATGGTGATCTTCCTCTTCCTCCGCAACATCTCCGCCACGGTCATCCCGAGCCTCGCGCTGCCCATGTCGATCGTGGGCACGTTCTCGGTCATGTACCTGATGGGCTACAGCCTGGACAACCTGTCGCTGATGGCGCTTACGCTGTCGGTGGGGTTCGTCGTGGACGACGCCATCGTCATGCTCGAGAACATCGTCCGCCACCTCGAGATGGGAAAACGGCCGATGCAGGCCGCGTTCGACGGCGCGAGGGAGATCGGCTTCACGATCCTGTCGATGACGCTCTCGCTGACCGCCGTCTTCATCCCGATCCTCTTCATGGGCGGCATCCTCGGGAGACTCTTCCACGAGTTCGCGGTCACGATCGGCGTGGCGATCCTCGTATCCGGTGTCGTGTCGCTGACGCTGACGCCCATGCTCGCGAGCCGGTTTCTGCGCCCGAGCAAGGAAGCCCATCACGGCAAGGTGTACGCATGGTCGGAGCGCGTATACGACCGCGTGCTCCTCGCCTACGAGCGGAGCCTCGCGCGGGTCATGGAGCACCGCCGAGCGACGCTGGTCTTCTCGGGCGCCATCCTGCTGGGCACCGTCGGGCTCTTCATCGTCGTCCCGAAGGGGTTCCTCCCCAGCGAGGACACCGGAAGCATCTCCGGCTCCACGGAAGCCGCCGAGGGGATCTCCTTCAAGTCGATGGTTCAGCACACGAAGCAGATCGACAGCATCATCGCGAAGGACCCGAACGTGAAGGCGTACATGTCCTTCGTGGGAGGAGGACGCGGCGGTGGCGGCAACACCGGCCGCATGATGATGCACCTGAAGCCCCGCAATGAACGCCTCGGCGTGGACCAGGTGATCGACGAGCTGCGCCGGAAGTTCCAGAACGTCACGGGAATGCGGGTGTTCCTGCAGAACCCGCCGCCGATCCGCGTCGGGGGACGGTTCTCACAGAGCCTGTACCAGTTCACGCTGCAGAGCCCGGACATCGATACGCTCTACGCCAGCTCGCGCATTCTGCTGCAACGGCTGCAGGCTATGCCTCAGCTCACGGAGGTCACGTCCGACCTGAAGATCGGCAATCCCCAGGTCAACGTGAAGATCAACCGTGAGCGCGCGTCGGCGCTGGGCGTGACCGCCCAGCAGATCGAGTCCGCACTCTACGACGCGTACGGAGCGCGGCAGGTCTCGACGATCTACACCCAGAACAACGAGTACTGGGTGATCATGGAGCTCGAGCCGAAGTACCAGGCCGACGTCTCCGCGCTCAACATGCTCTACATCCGGTCGCAGACGGGAAGCCTGGTGCCGCTGAGCTCGGTCGCGACCCTGACGAAGGGTGTGGGTCCGGTAGCCGTGAACCACTCCGGCCAGGTCCCCTCGGTCACGCTCTCGTTCAACCTGGCGCCGGGCGTCTCGCTCGGGAACGCCGTATCGGCGGTGGAGGGCGCGGCCCGTCAGGTGCTACCCTCGACGGTGACCACTCAGTTCTCCGGAACCGCGCAGGCGTTCCAGGACACGCAGAAGGGACTCTTCCTGCTGCTCGCGCTGGCCGTGTTCGTGATCTACGTGGTGCTCGGGATCCTGTACGAGAGCTTCATCCACCCCATAACGATTCTCTCCGGACTTCCGTTCGCCGCGTTCGGCGCGCTGCTGACGCTCTGGATCTTCCACACGGACCTGAGCGTCTACTCGTTCGTCGGCATCATCATGCTCGTCGGTCTCGTGAAGAAGAACGCCATCATGATGATCGACTTCGCCCTGGATGCGGAGCGCACGGAAGGAAAGTCTCCCAAGGACGCGATCCTCCAGGCGTGCAGCATCCGGTTCCGGCCGATCATGATGACCACGATGTCGGCGCTCATGGCGACGCTGCCCATCGCGCTCGGGACCGGTGCCGGTGCAGAGTCGAGGCGACCGCTCGGGATCGCCGTCGTGGGCGGCCTGGCATTCAGCCAGCTCGTGACGCTCTACGTGACGCCGGTCGTCTACACCTACCTCGACGAGTGGCAGCAGCAGGGCGCACGCTGGTTCAAGCGGCACACGGTGCAAGCCGACGAGGCGCAGCTCGGGCTGGTGGAGGCGGACTGAGGCGGGATCGCGTCGGCACGAAGAAGCCCCCCGGACCCTGAGGGATCCGGGGGGCGCATGCTACCGGCGACGGAGCGCGAGGGATTCGAACCCCCAAGCCCTTTCGGGCGCTCGCTTTCGAGGCGAGTGCAATACCATTCTGCCAGCGCTCCAAACAACGACGCCCGGACGGCCGACGGCGAAGCCGTGACGTCCGGGCGGACTTGACTTCCACCGTCGTGCCGGGTGGATGCATCATACCAGCCGTTGCCGGCTGGGTTTCAATCGGGGCGCCCGGATTCGAACCGGGGACCTCTGCGACCCGAACGCAGCGCTCTACCGGACTGAGCCACGCCCCGCGACACCCTTACTTCCTTACTTCCTTACTTCCTTACTTCCTTAGTTCCTTACGGACGGGGTGGGATTCACCTCGCTGCGCTCGGTGGTCTCGCGCGTCAGCACCTCTGGGCGCATCGCGCCCCGTCTCTTTTGGCGCTCGGCTCAAACCCACTTTGTGATCTCCTTCGGAGCTCACGTGGGTTCGAACCCACATCACTCTGTCGGTCCTTCCCTTACGGACGGGGTGGGATTCGAACCCACGCGGGCTTTCGCCCACACGATTTCCAATCGTGCGCCTTAAGCCACTCGGCCACCCGTCCAACTCCATGGCGCCGCGGCCTGGCGCGACGGCGGAATCCCAGAACCGCGCCGTTCCTCTTGCTCGGCCCAAACCCACTTTACGATCTCCTTCGGAGCTCGTGTGGGTTCGAACCCACAATACCACCCGGATCTTCCTCAACGGAGGGAGTGGGATGTGCTGAGCTTCGCTCACCAGCCTCGCGAACCACCACCTCGGGGCGCATCGCGCCCGCTCCGTCCGACGCTCGGCCCAAACCCACGCTACGATCTCCTTCGGAGCTCGTGTGGGTTCGAACCCACAGCGCCACCCGGATCTTCCTCAACGGAGGGAGTGGGATTCGAACCCACGCGGGTACAAGACCCAACGCCTTAGCAGGGCGCCGCCTTAAGCCACTCGGCCATCCCTCCAAGTCAAGTTGCCCCGCCAGGGCTCGAACCTGGACTCTTCTGATCCAGAGTCAGACGTGTTGCCAATTACACCACGGGGCAATGCGACGG
>JBJKRT010000072.1:0-55805 GCA_046704545.1 Longimicrobiales bacterium | reverse complement strand
AGGCCGAGGTGGCCGCTCTCAAGGAAGAGATGCTGAAGCCGCTCACGGTCTTCGAGGAGTTCAAGGGTGCCACGACGGACCCCGACGTCAACCCGAACTACATCCGCCCGAAGCAGTACATGTACCGTCTCCAGAAGATCATGGACGAGTACGCGGGTGGCGTCTCGACGCAGTTCAAGACCAGCGGGAGCCTCCTCGAGAAGGGTCTGGAGCTCATGGACTTCCTCAAGGAAGACGCCAAGCTGCTGGCCGCGTCCAACCTGCACGAGCTGATGCGGTGCTGGGAGGACATCCACAGGACGTATCAGGGTGAGGCCCACATGCGCTCGATCCTCTTCCGCGAGGAGACGCGCTGGCCGGGCTACTACTTCCGGACCGACAGGCCCGCCCTCGACAACCAGAGCTGGCTGGCGTTCTGCAACTGCGTCTATCACAAGGACACGGGTGAGTGGGAGATGAAGCGCCGCCCCGTGAAGTACCTGACGCAGTAGCACTCCGGTGTTCGGGGGAGCCCGCGGGTCACCCGCCGGCCCCCGGCCTCCCCCGACCCGGATCCCGACAACCGGTCATGGGGCCATGCCTGGAGATCCTGAGATGCCGAGCCCCGCTCGATCCTGCCCTCACTGCGGCTCCCGGCTCAAGAAGTGGAAAGTGCCGCAGGGCGCGACCTGGAACGTGGAGCATTTCCTGGTCTGCTTCAACGACGACTGCTCGTACTACCGCGACGGATGGACGTGGATGATGGAGCAGTTCGGCCAGAAGGCCTCCTACCGGTACGCGCTCGACCCTTCCAACGACACCTGCCTGCCCATTCCCGTGTGGTCGGATTCGGCCGCGCGCCAGATGATCGAAGACGACGAGGAAGGCGAGTCATGACCGACCGAGACGATGCGCCCGAGAGAGACGACGCACGGGCAAGGCTCAAGGAGCAGATCCTGGCGGACCACCCGCGGCTGGGCCCGGACGACCCGTTCACGTTCGAGTGTCGACCGGGGATCTCCTGCTTCAACCGTTGCTGCAGCGACGTCAACATCTTCCTCTCCCCCTACGACGTCCTGCGGCTGAGGCGACGCCTCGGCATCAGCTCGACGGAGTTCCTGGAGCGCTATGCGCTCGTGCCCGTCCAGAAGGACATGAAGACCCCGGTGGTCGTCCTCAAGATGAGGGACGACGCACACCGGAGCTGTCCGTTCGTCACCGAGGCGGGCTGCAGCGTCTACGAGGATCGCCCCTGGCCCTGCCGGATGTACCCGGTGGGGCTCGCCGCTCAACGGGACACAGCCGACGGATGGCGCGGCGATCGCTTCTACTTCCTCCTGCGCGAGCGGGGCTGCAAGGGCTTCGACGAGCAGCGCGACTGGACCGTGCGCGAGTGGCTCTCGGACCAGGGCATGGATGCCTACGAGGAGTGGGGTGACGCCTACAAGGAACTCACGCTCCACGAGTTCTTCGACCACGGCGGGGAGCTGCGGCCGGAGAAGCTCGAGATGTTCTTCACGGCGTGCTACGACCTGGATCGGTTCCGCCGGTTCGTGTTCGAGAGCACCCTGCTCGAGCGTTTCGACGTGGACGAGGACTTCATCCACGAGATGAGCTACGACGACGAGGCGCTGCTGCGCTTCGCGTTCCTGTGGCTCCGCTTCAGCCTCTTCGGCGAACGGACGATGCGGCCGCGCGAAGAGGCCATCGCGGCCGTGCAGGGAAAGACGAGCGGTGGGAGCGCCGCCGCCGTGGCGGGTGGAGCCACCCGGGAGGCGGCTCCATGATCGCTCGGGCATCACGGGGCACCGTGGTCGTTATCGGCGGCGGCGTCAGCGGCATCACCGCCGCGCTCGAAGCCTCGGAAGCGGGGCTGGAGGTCGTGCTGGTCGAGAAGGACGCGTCGCTCGGAGGACGGGTGGCGCGCTTCCACCAGTACTTCCCGAAGCTGTGCCCGCCCCAGTGCGGTCTCGAGATCAACCTGCGGCGCGTGCGCACGAGCCCCTGGATCCGCTGCCTCACGTTGGCCGAGGTCGAGAAGATCGAGGGCGGGCCGGGCGCCTATCACGTGACGATCGCCGAGCGTCCCCGCTACGTGAACGAGAAGTGCACGGTGTGCGGCGCGTGCGTGGACGTCTGTCCCGAGGAGCGAGCCGACGACTTCAACCTTGGCATGGGCACGACCCGGGCCATCTACCTCCCGCACGACGCGGCGCTGCCCATGCGCTTCGCGATCGACGAGACCACGTGCCTGGGCACCGAGTGCGGCGCCTGCATGACCGCCTGCCCGTTCGACGCGATCGACCTGGCGATGAAGCCCGATACGGTCGAGATCGACGCCCAGGCGGTGATCGTGGCGACCGGATGGGCGCCGTACGACGCCTCGCGGATCGAAGGGCTCGGCTTCGGCACGCATCCCGACATCGTGACGAACGTCATGATGGAGCGGATCGCGGCCCGCACCGGACCGACGGAGGGCCGCATCGTACGCCCCTCCGACGGCAAGGCCCCCGCCTCCGTGGCGTTCGTGCAATGCGCGGGATCGCGCGACGAGAACTACCTGAAGCACTGCTCGGGCGTGTGCTGCCTCGCCTCGTTGAAGCAGGCGCGCTACGTCCGCGAGCAGCATCCCGACGCCGACATCTACGTCTTCTACATCGACATCCGCGCGCCGGGGCGGCTCGAGGACTTCTTCGCCGCGAGCCAGCAGGACGAAAAGCTGCACCTGATCAAGGGCAAGGTCGCCCGTATCGGCCCCGAGGACGGAACGGGGCGGCTCGTGGTCGAGGCCGAGGACGTGCTCTCCGGCACCAGCGTGGCGCAGAGTGTCGACCTCGTGGTCCTGGCCACCGGCATCGTCCCCTCGGATGCGAGCGGCATCCGCGTCGACGGCGGCCTCCGAACCGACGAGCACGGCTTTCTCACCCGCGAGCAGCCCACGGACGGCCTGCTCGTGGCGGGGTGCGCCGCGCGGCCCGCGGACGTGGCGACCTGCGTCCGCGACGCCACCGGCGCCGTGATGAAGGCCCTCCAGTTCTGCACGGAGTAGCGCCTTGGACAAGAACGTTGCCGTCTACGTATGCAGGGGCTGCGACATCGGGGCCTCGCTGGACATCGACGCGCTCGCGGGTGTCGCGACGGGAGAGCTCGGGATCGAACGGTGCCGGGTGCACGAATGCCTGTGCGGCGAGGAAGGCCGAGATCTGATCCGCCGCGACGTCCTGGACGGTGTGGACGCGCCCGTCGTCGCCGCGTGCTCGGTCCGCTTCATGCCCGACGCGTTCACCTTCGACGGATGCCGCACGGAGCGCGTGAACCTGCGCGAGCATGTCGTCTGGAGCCACGAGCCCAACGACGAAGACACGCAGATGCTCGCCGAGGACTACCTGCGCATGGGCGTCGCCCGGGCCCGGAAGGCGGAGCTTCCGGAGCCGTTCCACGAGGAGATCGACCGGACCCTCCTGGTGGTGGGCGGCGGCGTGACCGGCATGACCGCGGCGCTCGACGCCGCGCGGGCGGGCCACGACGTCGTGCTGGTGGAGAAACAGGCGGAGCTGGGAGGATGGATGGCCCGGTTCAGCCACCAGATCCCCCACAAGCCGCCATACCGGGACCCACAGGCGTCGGATGTGCAGCTGCAGGTCGGGAAGGTGACGAGCCACGAGCGCATCACCGTCCACACCGGCACCACGATCCAGCGCATCACGGGCCAGCCCGGTCAGTTCGACGTCACGCTGGGCACGAACGGCTCCACGCAGACGCTGCGCGTGGGCGCGATCGTCCAGGCAACCGGATGGAAGCCCTACGACGCCACCCGGCTCGGCCACCTCGGCTACGGCCAGTGCCCGAACGTGGTCACGAACGTCCAGATGGAGGAGATGCTCGCTTCCGGCCACCTCGTTCGCCCCAGCGACGGCAAGCCCGCCCGGCGCATCGCCTTCGTCCAGTGCGCGGGCTCCCGTGACGCCGAGCACCTGCCCTACTGCTCGGGCGTCTGCTGCGCCGTCACCATCAAGCAGGCGATGCTCGCCCGGCAGCTCGACGCGGACGCCGAGGCGTACGTCCTCTACAAGGACATGCGCACGCCGGGCCAGTACGAGGACTTCTACCGGAAGGCCCAGGAAGACACGGGCATCTTCTTCACCAAGGCCGTGGTCACGGGCGTCGACGAGAACGACGCCCACGACCCGGTGGTTCACGCCGACGACACGCTCCTGGGCGAGCACATCAAGGTCGAGGCCGACCTCGTGGTCCTCGCCACCGGAATGGTGCCCACGGCCGCGGACGGCGAGCTGCTGCGCAAGTACAACGACGCCAAGGCCATCGTGGCCAAGGGAGAAGCCGGCGCCCAGCTCGAGGCGGCGAAGGAGACCGTCGAGCAGCTGGCACGCGTCGAAGGCACGGCCATCCTCAACCTCGACTACCGTCAGGGGCCGGATCTGCCGTCGCTCCGCTACGACTTCCCCGACTCGCACTTCATCTGCTTCCCGTACGAGTCGCGGCGCACCGGCATCTACGCGGCGGGCGCCGTGCGCGCGCCCCTCGATTCCCAACTCTCGCGAGAGGACGGCTCGGGGGCCGCGCTCAAGGCGATCCAGTCGCTGAAACTCGCCAGCGAAGGCTCGGCGGTGCATCCGCGCTGGGGCGACATGTCGTTCCCGGAGTTCTTCCTCCAGCGGTGCACGCAGTGCAAGCGGTGCACGGAGGAGTGCCCGTTCGGCACGCTGAACGAGGACGTCAAAGGCACGCCGCAGCCGAACCTGACCCGGTGCCGCCGGTGCGGGATCTGCATGGGCGCCTGCCCCGAGCGCATCATCTCGTTCAAGGACTACTCGGTCGACATCGTCAGCTCGATGATCAAGTCCGTCGAGATCCCCGACGAGTTCGAGGAGAAGCCCCGCCTGCTCGGCTTCCTGTGCGAGAACGACGCCTATCCCGCGCTCGACACCGCGGGGATGCGCCGGATCCGCCACAACGCCTTCATCCGCTTCATCCCGGTCCGCTGTCTCGGGTCGGTCAACATCGTCTGGATCGCCGACGCGCTCTCACGCGGCTTCGACGGGATCCTGCTCGTCGGCTGCAAGTCCGGCGATGACTACCAGTGCCACTTCATCCGTGGCAGCGAGCTGATGCAGACGCGCAGCTCGAACATTCGCGAGAAGCTCAAGCAGCTCGCCCTCGAGGAGGAGCGCGTCCGCCTGGAGCAGCTCACGATCGCCGATTTCGACCGCCTCCCGGAGATCATCGACGAGTTCGCGGCCCAGATCGAGGAGATCGGCATGAATCCGTTCAAGGGATTCTAGGAGACTCCGCCATGGCTACCGTCGTCGAAGCGCCGCTCGTCAAGCCCGACCGGGCCTTCGTGGACGACCTGGTCTCCGCCGGCGGCGGCGACCTGAAGAAGTGCATGCAGTGCGCCAATTGTACGGTCGTGTGCGAGCTCTCGGGCGGGGCCCGCCCCTTCCCGCGCAAGGAGATGGCGTGGGCTCAGTGGGGCCTGAAGGACCGGCTGCTGGCAGATCCCGACGTCTGGCTCTGCCACCAGTGCAACGACTGCTCCAAGCGCTGCCCGCGCGGCGCGCGTCCCGGAGACGTGCTCGCCGCCGTGCGCCGCCGCACCGTCGAGCACTACGCATGGCCGCGCTTCCTGGCGCGGTGGGTGAACGACGCGCGCATGGTCCCGATCACGTTCCTGATTCCGGTCGTGCTCATCGCCCTGGCGCTCCTGGCGCGCGATCCGCTCCAGGCCGCCTTCGGCGTCGAGCCCGACCCGCATTTCTACGCGGCCTTCTTCCCGCACTGGCTCCTGATCGGATTCTTCTCCGCGTTCACGGGCTTCGCGCTCGTGTTGGCGGGGGTGGGACTCTGGCGCTTCTGGCGTGCCATGGCCGCAGCCGACGAGGAGGGGTGCGTCTTCACGCCGTGCACGGGCGTTGCCTCGAGCGCGGCCCTGGTGGTGGGCTCGGTCCTCTCGCACGGGCGCTTCGCGCTGTGCGAGCGGGAGCACCCCCGCAGGTTGGCCCATCTGGCCGTGTTCTACGGCTTCGCGGCGCTCTTCATCGTGACTACCTGGGCCGTACTCGACCTGTACGTGAACCCGACCGTGTTCGGCATCCCCTCGCGCTATCCGTTCGGGCTCGCCAACCCGATGAAGATCCTGGCGAACCTCGGCGGGCTGGCCCTGGTGTGGGGTGCCTTCAAGATCATGATCGACCGCCGCCACCCCCTGCCCGGCGCGCGGTCGGGCACCTCGTTCGACTGGATCTTCGTATCGGTGCTGCTCGGCATCGGCGTCACGGGGTTCGCGGTCGAGGTCTTCCGATTCACGGTGGGCACCAATCCGGAGTCGTCGCTCCGCACGCTCGCCTACGCGGTCTACTTCGTGCACCTGGTGCTCGTCTTCCAACTGCTCGTCTACCTGCCCTACTCGAAGTTCGCCCACGTCCTCTACCGGACGGTGGCGATGGTTTACGCGGAGCACACCGGCCGGTACCGGCCGGCCCCTCGGCTGCCGTCCGCGGCCGGCACGGCGCTCCGCACCCCAGGCGTGACAGCCGCAACCCGCTAGAGGCACGGACGATGGATCAACTGGTCAAGCCACACGGGAAGGACGGGGTCCTGAAGCCCCTGCTCCTCCAGGGAACGGAGCTGGCCAACGAAAGGGCCAGGGCCAAGACGCTCACGCGCATCCCGATCACGTCCCGCGAGACCGGCGACGCGATCATGATGGGCATCGGGGGCTTCACGCCGCTGACCGGCTTCATGGGAAGCGCGGACTGGAAGGGCGTCTGCACCGAGATGAAGACCGCGGACGGGACCTTCTGGCCGATTCCCATCACGGTCTCGGTCACCGAGGAGGTCGCCGGCGGGATCAAGGAGGGCCAGGACGTGACGCTCTTCGACGAAGAGACCGGCACGGACATGGCCATCATGACCGTCCACGACAAGTACACGATCGACAAGACGCTCGAGTGCAAGGAAGTCTTCCGCACGGACGACCCCGAGCACCCCGGCGTCCTGATGGTCATGGGCCAGAAGGACGTGAACCTGGGTGGCCCGATCAAGGTGCTGAGCGAGAGCTACTTCCCCGAGGAGTTCAAGGACGTCTACATGCGTCCCGCCGAGTCCCGGGCGCTGTTCGTGGAGCGAGGATGGAAGACGGTTGCGGCGCTCCAGCTCCGCAACCCGATGCACCGCTCCCACGAGTACCTCGCCAAGATCGCGCTCGAGACCCTGGACGGGCTCTTCATCCATCAGCTCGTCGGCAAGCTCAAGCCCGGCGACATCCCCGCCGACGTGCGCGTGAAGTGCATCGACACGCTCGTCGAGCACTACTTCGTGAAGAACTCGGTCATCCAGGGCGGCTACCCGCTCGACATGCGCTACGCGGGGCCGCGCGAGGCGCTCCTGCACGCCGTCTTCAGGCAGAACTACGGGTGCAGCCACCTCATCGTGGGCCGCGACCACGCGGGCGTGGGCAGCTACTACGGACCGTTCGACGCCCAGGAGATCTTCGACGAAGTGCCGGCCGGCAGCCTCGAGACGAAGCCGCTCAAGATCGACTGGACGTTCTACTGCTACAAGTGCCGGGGCATGGCCTCCATGAAGACGTGCCCGCACGGCAAGGATGACCGCCTCCTGCTCAGTGGCACGGTGCTCCGCAAGACGCTCTCCGAAGGCGGAGACCCGCCGGAAGATTTCAGCCGCCCGGAGGTGCTGGCCATCCTGAAGGACTACTACGCGCACCTGGAGAACAAGGTCGAGATCAAGCTGCACCACGCCGCGACCGGCGCCTGATCGGACGGGCGTGGAACGATCCCTCGAAGGAGATCGGGCCATGAACCTCATCACCCTCAACCACAAGGACGGGTTGGTCTTCGACCTGCGCGTGCGGAACCGTCACGTCCAGTGCGACATGGCTCCACAGGACGGCGGAAAGGGAGCGGGCTTCACGCCCGCGGAACTCTTCGCGGGGGCTCTGGGCGCGTGCATCGCGATGGCCGTCCAGAGCGCCTGCGACGAGTGCCCGAAGGTACACGGACACGTCTCGGTGAGCCTCGCCTTCGAGTTCATGGGCAACCCACGGAGGATCGGCGCGATCGTCGTAGACGTCGAGGTGCCCCCGGAGGTCCCGGAAGACAAGCACGAGCTGATACGGCACGCCGCCGAGACGGCCGTCATCCAGCAAACCCTGAGGAATCCACCCCGCGTGGACGTGGACATCCTCGTGAATCACCACTCACAGCCGTTGCCGGCTTGAGGACGGCCGCACGGCCGAGGATCGGGAGGAGACGATGGAAAAGGTACAGCTCGGCGGAAAGATGATGGACGTCGACGAAGACGGGTTCATCCAGGACCCCGAAGCCTGGGACGAGGCGGTCGCCACCGACCTCGCCAAGACGGAGGGCGTGGACGACATGACGCCCGACCACTGGAAGCTCGTGAAGTACCTGCGCGAGTACTACCTCGAGTACAACATGGCGCCGATGATCCGGAAGCTCTGCAAGGCGACCGACTTCAAGCTGAAGGAGATCTACGATCTCTTCCCCAGCGGACCGGCCAAGGGTGCCTGCAAGGTGGCGGGTCTGCCGAAGCCGACCGGGTGCGTCTGAGGACGCCCGAGGAGATGGTCGGCCATGCTTCAGGAGCTGTTGAAGCAGCGTAGGGGCGAGATCGTCCGCGCCTGGCTCGAAGATGCGCTCGCGCCGTATTCGGAGCGCGCTGCCGAGGCGTGGACGCGCGAGCGCGACCCCTTCGCCAACCCCGTGGGCCACAGCCTCAGGGTGGGCATGGAGGCCGTCGTCGACTGGCTGCTGGACGGTACCGATTCCGAAGCGATGCGCCGCGGTCTGGACGACATCCTGCGGATCCGGGCCGTCCAGGAGCTCAGGCCCGCCGAGGCGCTCGCGTTCGTCCCCGCCCTGAAGCGGGTGCTGAAGACGATGCTCGCGGAGCGGCACCCGAGCGACGCGGCACGAAACGAGATGGCGGACCTCGAGTCGCGCGTGGACGAGGCCGGCTTGATCGCGTTCGACTGCTACGAAGCGCACCGCCAACGACTGTACGAGGTGCGGGTCCGCGAGTTGAAGCGGACGATCCCGTGGGCGAGCACACGGGCCACGCCGGAGTCCTTGAAGGGAGGTGGCACGTGACTGCCCTGATCGCGGCCACGGTCGTGGCCGGGCTCTTCCTCATCGGGCTCGCCGGCGCGAGCCTGGGATTCACGTGGACGTTCGGCGTGGTGCTGCCGTACATCGCGGTCACGCTCTTCGTGGTGGGCCTCGTCTGGCGCATCCTGAGCTGGGCCCGCGTTCCGGTGCCGTTCCGGATTCCGACCACGTGCGGCCAGGAGCGGTCGCTCCCGTGGATCCGACAACAGAAGCTGGACAACCCGCACACGCTGCCCCAGGTGCTGGGGCGGATGGCGTTGGAGATCCTCTTCTTCCGGTCCCTGCTCCGCAACACGCGGAGCAGGATGACCCCCGACCACCGCATCGTATACACCACCGACCTCCGGCTGTGGGCCGGGGCGTGGGCGATGCACGTATCGCTCGCCGTGATCCTCGTGCGGCACCTGCGCTTCTTCACGGAGCCGGTGCCGGGCGTGGTGACCTTCCTGGAAGGCCTCGACGGCTTCGCCGAGGTCGGCCTGCCCGTCCTGTTCGCATCGTCGTTCGTGTTCCTGGCGGCGCTGACCTACCTGCTCCTGCGCAGGCTCACGAACCCGCAGGTGCGCTACATCTCGCTGGTGGGCGACTACTTCGCGCTCTTCCTGCTGATGGCGATCGCCGGCAGCGGCATCTGGCTCCGCTACCTGAGCCGGACGGCCGTGGCGGACGTGAAGGAGCTGGCGCTCGGGCTGGTGCACTTCGCACCGGTCGTGCCCGCCTCGATCCACCCGCTCTTCTATGCCCACCTGTTCCTGGTGTGGGTGCTGCTCGTCTACTTCCCGCTCGGCAAGCTCGTGCACGCCCCGGGCGTGTTCCTGAGCCCCACGCGCAACCTCGCCAACAACAACCGTGCGGTACGGCACGTGAACCCCTGGGACTACCCGGTTCCCGTCCATTCCTACGAGGAGTACGAGGACGAGTTCAGGGACAAGATGGTCGGGGCCGGCCTGCCGGTGGAGAAGGAATAGACGCCATGGCGAGCCCCGACGAACCCGGATACTACGAGCACGAGAAGCTCCTCGACGTCGACGGGCACCCGCCCGAGACGCCGTGGACGGAGACGCCGGTGGACTTCCGGCGCGGAACGTACATCTACCCTGGAAAGACCAAGAACCTGAAGGTCCTCGACCTCCCGAACGCGCACGAGTGGGCGGTCACGGACGAGGACTGGAAGCTTCCGGAGGGGTGGAAGAAGACCGTTCTGGAAGGGATGGCGGACCGCCTCAAGCGCTTCCGCTCGTTCAAGCTCTTCATGGACGTGTGCGTGCGCTGCGGCGCGTGCGCGGACAAGTGCCAGTTCTTCATCGGCAGCGGCGATCCGAAGAACATGCCGGTGCTCCGGGCGGAGCTGCTCCGCTCCGTGTACCGCAAGGACTTCACCGCGCTGGGCAAGGTGTTCGGGAAGCTCGCCGGAGGACGCGAGCTCACGCCCGAGGTCATCAAGGAGTGGTTCTACTACTTCTACCAATGCACCGAATGCCGGCGCTGCTCGGTCTTCTGTCCCTACGGGATCGACACGGCCGAGATCACGATGATGGCGCGCGAGCTTCTCGGGCTCCTCGGCCTGTACGTGAACTGGGTCATCGAGCCGGTGGCCAACTGCTACCGGGTCGGCAACCACCTGGGCATCCAGCCCCACGGCATGGTCGACACGCTGGAGTTCATGGTCGACGACATCGAGGAGGCCACGGGCATCCGGGTCGACCTGCCCATCAACAAGAAGGGCGCCGAGATCCTGTTCTTCACGCCCTCGGGCGACTACGTGGCGGAGCCCGGCATCTACACGTGCATGTCGTACATGCTGCTCTTCCACGAGCTCGGCATCGACTACACGTGGAGCACGTACGCCTCGGACGGCGGCAACTTCGGCCTGTTCACCTCGCACGACGCCATGAAGCGCCTCAACGCCAAGGTCTACGCGGAGGCCAGGCGTCTCGGCGTGAAGTGGATCCTCGGCGGCGAGTGCGGCCACATGTGGCGCGTGGTGAACCAGTACATGGACACCATGAACGGACCGGCGGACTTCCT
The DNA here is from genome assembly GCA_046704545.1 of Longimicrobiales bacterium. Lineage (GTDB taxonomy): Bacteria > Gemmatimonadota > Gemmatimonadetes > Longimicrobiales > Gaopeijiaceae > SZUA-318. The sequence goes on along the minus strand of JBJKRT010000072.1, from coordinate 44,628 downwards.
CGAGGTCCCGACCTCGCCGGTGACGGGGACGGTCTTCGAGCACGCACGCTCGACCAAGGCCATCCACATCATGGAGTTCCTGGCGGACGTGATCCACCACGGAAAGCTGAAGCTCGATCCGTCCCGGAACGATCACATCCGGGTCACACTGCACGACTCCTGCAATCCGGCCCGCGCGATGGGCATCCTCGAGGAACCGCGCTACGTGATCCGGAACGTCTGCAACCACTTCTTCGAGATGCCCGAAAACACCATTCGGGAACAGACCTTCTGCTGCGGCGGGGGAGCCGGCCTGGGCACCGACGAAAACATGGAAATGCGGTTGCGAGGTGGACTCCCCCGCGGCAACGCCGTGCGGTACGTGCAGGAGCGCTTCGGCGTCAATCAGCTCGCCGCCATGTGCGCGATCGACCGCGCGACGCTGCCGACCGTGTGCGACTACTGGGCGCCGGGCGTGCAGGTGACGGGCACCAGCGAGCTGGTGGCCAACGCCACGGTCTTCTCGGGCGAGAAGCGGCGCACCCACAACCTGCGCCTCGAGCCGATTCCGGGCATGGAGGAAGCCGAAGCCGGGGAAGACGCCCCCGCGCCCGAGGAGGTGATGGCCCATGAATGACCGGCCACGCATCGTCCTGGGCCTCGTGGTCTTCCTCGGGGTGGCGGCCTACCCCGTCTGGAACGCGCTGGCGCGCCCGACGCCCGTCGCCGTACCCGAGCTGGCGCGCGCCACCGACTCGATCGGGTGCGTCGAAGACACGCTCTGGATGCGGGCACACCACCAGGCGCTGCTGAACCAATGGCGGACGAGCGCGATCCGGGACGGAGACCGCACGTACGTGTCGCAGTCCGGCCGGAAGTGGACCATCAGCCTGACGGGCACGTGCATGCAGTGCCACACGAGCCGCAAGGACTTCTGCGAGCGCTGCCACACCTACGCGGACGTGACGCCCACGTGCTGGGACTGCCACGTGGCGCCCGAGGAGGTGGAGCGATGAGCGAGAGTCGACGTCGCTTTCTGAAGGAGCTGGGCTGCACCGCGCTCGGCGCGAGCATCGGGTTCCCGCTGCTCGATCACGTGGAACGGGCCGCGAAGGACCCTCACCTCGCGACGGCACCCGGCGCCGCCCCGACCTCCCTCCCCCCGACGACCCGCCAATGGGGGATGGTCGTCGACGTGGAGAAGTGCCTCCGCGACGAAGTGCGGCGCGCGTGCATCGAGGCGTGCGACCTCGAGCACAACGTGCCCCGGATCCCCGATCCCAAGGAAGTGGTCGAGTGGACGTGGAGCGAGCCGTACGCGGACATCTTCGCCGACGAGGTCCACGCCCACACCCCGGAGACGATGCGCCGGGCGCCGGTGCTCGTGCTCTGCAACCATTGCACCAACCCGCCGTGCGTCAGGGTGTGCCCCACCGGCGCGACGTTCAAGCGTTCCTCGGACGGGATCGTCATGATGGACGAGCATCGCTGCATCGGGTGCCGGTACTGCATGGCGGCCTGCCCGTACGAGGCGCGGAGCTTCAACTGGAGGGACCCGCGCCCGTACGTGCCGAAGGACGCGGACGGCAAGCTCCTGTCGGACTATCCCACGCGCACCAAGGGCGTCGTGGAGAAGTGCACGTTCTGCGCGCAGCGGATCGACCAGGGTCGCCTCCCGGCCTGTGTGGAAGCAGCGAACGCGGTTCCGGGCGGACAGGGAGCACTGGTCTTCGGCGACGTGAACGACCCGGATTCCGACGTCAGCCGCGTCCTGCGCGAGCGGAACACGGTCTGCCGCAAGGTGAGCCTCGGCACGGGGCCCAACGTCTACTACATCCTCCCCGCCGCATTCCCGGTCGGGGACGGGGAGGCGTGAGGCCATGATCCAGCGGGTGTTCCGTGGTGGCAAGCGCTACTGGGGCCTCATGGCCCTGTGGGGCGTGCTGATCTTCGTCGGCTCGCTCGCCTACAGCCGCCAGTTCTCCGAAGGGCTGATGGTGACGGGCATGGGGCGTGACGTGTCGTGGGGCCTCTACATCGCGCAGTTCACGTTCATGGTGGGTATCGCGGCCTCTGCCGTGATGGTCGTGCTCCCCTACTACCTGCACGACTACAAGGCCTTCGCGAAGACCGTCATCCTGGGCGAGTTCCTCGCGGTGTCGGCGGTCCTGGTGTGCATGCTCTTCATCTTCGTGGACATGGGGCAGCCCCGCCGGGTGCTCAACGTCCTGCTGCATGCGCGCCCCAACTCCGTGATGTTCTGGGACTTCGCGGTCCTGACCGGCTACCTGCTCCTCAACCTCGTGATCGCCGGCACCGCGATCGAGGCCGAGCGCAAGGACGTGAAGCCCCCCGCATGGGTGCGGCCCCTCATCTACCTGTCGATCCCTTGGGCCGTGAGCATCCACACGGTCACCGCCTTCCTCTACGCGGGCCTCGCGGCCCGACCGTTCTGGATGACGGCGATCATGGCCCCCCGCTTCCTGGCGTCCGCGTTCGCCGCGGGCCCGAGCCTGCTCATCCTGCTGGCGCTCGCGGTGCGCAGGTACGGCGGCTTCGACGTGGGAACGCGCTCGATCCGCGCGCTCTCGGTCATCGTCACCTACGCGATGGTCGTGAACGTGTTCTTCGTGCTGGTGGAGATGTTCACGGCGCTCTACAGCGCCGTTCCGCACGAGACCGAGACGTTCACCTACCTGCTGGCGGGCCTCGGCGGGCACAACGTGATGAGACCCTGGACGTGGGTCGGCGACCTTCTCGCCATCGGATGCACGATCGCGCTGATCGTTCCGCGGGTGCGTCACCGCGAGCACGTCCTTGCATGGCTCTGCGGCGGGGTGATCGCCTCGCTGTGGATCGAGAAGGGCTTCGAGCTGGTGGTCGCCGGCTTCATTCCCACCCCGCTCGGGCACGTGACGGAATACGTGCCCACGCACACGGAGATCGCGATCACGTTCGGAGTCTACGCGGTGGGCGGGCTGGTTCTGACGGCCCTGTACAAGCTGGTCCTGAGTGTGAGAGAGGAGATGCAGTTGGCTTAACGCAGAGTGTGGCGCGGGCGGCGTGACGTCACACGACAAGGAGAGAACGATGGCAGACTCGGACGGCAACGGCACTCCCTTGTTGGACGAGCTGGAAAAGGGGTCCTGGCCCAGCTTCGTCACGCAAATCAAGGAGATGGCCGACGAAGGAAAAGAGCAGTGCAGGCAGCTCCTGGCGCTGCTGGAGCGCTCGTACAAGGAGAAGATCGGGCACTGGAAGCACGGCGGCATCGTGGGCGTGCACGGGTACGGCGGCGGCGTGATCGGCCGCTACAACGACCTGCCGGAAGAGTTCCCGGCCATCGCGCACTTCCACACCCTGCGCGTGAACATGCCGACGGGGTGGTTCTACACCTCGGACGTGCTCCGCAAGATCTGCGACATCTGGGACGAGCACGGGTCGGGGCTCACCAACATGCACGGGTCCACGGGCGACATCATCCTCCTGGGGACGACGACCGACGAGCTCGAGCCCACCTTCCAGGCGCTCACCGAGGCCGACTTCGATCTGGGCGGCTCGGGATCGGACGTGCGCACGCCGAGCGCGTGCGTGGGACCGGCGCGATGCGAGTGGGCGTGCTACGACACGCTCGACCTCTGCAACGACCTGACCCAGACGTTCCAGGACGAGCTCCACCGCCCCGCGTTCCCGTACAAGTTCAAGTTCAAGTGCGCGGGCTGTCCGAACGACTGCGTGGCCTCCATCGCCCGTTCCGACATGTCCATCATCGGAACGTGGCGTGACGAGATCCGCATCGATCAGGACGAAGTGCGCGCCTACGCCGAGGCCGGCACGAACATCGAGCGTGACATCTGCGGCCAGTGCCCGACCAAGTGCATGGCGTGGGACGGCAACGAGCTCGAGATCGACGACAGCAATTGCGTGAAATGCATGCACTGCATCAACGCGATGCCCAAGGCGCTGCGCCCGGGAACGGACACCGGCGCCACCATCCTGCTGGGCGCGAAGGCCCCGATCGTCCAGGGCGCTCAGCTCTCGTCCGTGCTCATTCCGTTCATGAAGCTCGAGCCGCCCTACGAGGAGCTGAAGGACCTCGCCGAGCGCATCTGGGACTTCTGGTGCGAGCACGGAAAGAACCGCGAGCGGGTCGGCGAGCTCATCCAGAGGGTGGGGCTAGGGAACTTCCTCGAGGCGATCGACGTGGAGCCGATTCCCGAGATGATCGCCCACCCGAGAGAGAACCCGTACGTCTTCTACGAGGAGTACTACGAGGAAGAGGAGGAAGAGGCCGAGGAGGGCGAAGGCGCCGATCAGGAGATGGCGGCGACCACGTAGCCCCGCGGAGGACCACCTCGATTCCAGCGACGTCGATCAGAGGACTTTTCGGAATACAGGGAGACGAGATCAGATGGACACGCAGAGACGAACGGACATCGGCCCTCCGGATTTCAGGAGGTTTCTGCCGCCGGTCATCAAGGCGAACTACGGGAAGTGGAAATACCACGAGATCCTCAAGCCCGGCGTGATGGTCCACGTCGGTGAATCGGGCGACAAGCTCTTCACCGTGCGGGCGGGCTCGCCGCGGCTGCTGGGCACGAAGCGCATCCGCGCGTACGCGGAGCTCGCCGACAAGTACTGTGACGGCTACCTGCGCTTCACCAGTCGCCACAACGTCGAGTTCCTGACGACGCACGAGGAGAACATCGAGCCGCTCATCGCGGACCTGGCCGCGCTCGGCCATCCGGTCGGAGGCATCGGGCCCGCGATCTCGAGCATCGTGCACACGCAGGGCTGGGTGCACTCGCACTCCGCCGCCACGGACGCCTCGGGCGTCGTGAAGGCCGTCATGGACGACCTCGGCGAGTACTTCGACGGCTCGAAGCAGATACCCGGCAAGCTGCGCATCGCGCTGGCGTGCTGCCTGAACATGTGCGGCGCCGTGCACTGCTCGGACATCGCGATTCTGGGCATCCACCGCCGGCCTCCGAAGGTGCAGCAAGGGCTCAATAAGGTGTGCGAGATCCCGAACGTGATCGCGGCCTGCCCCACGGCGGCCATCCGGCCGGCGAGCACGAACGGCAACCCGAGCGTCGAGATCGACGAGGAGCTGTGCATGTTCTGCGCGAACTGCTTCTCGGTCTGCCCGGCGCTCCCGATGGCGGACGCGCTCAACGACGGGATCTCGATCTGGGTCGGCGGCAAGGTCTCGAACGCGCGGCACGAGCCGATGTTCAGCAAGCTCGCCGTGCCGTTCATCGAGAACGATCCGCCGCGCTGGCCCGAGGTCGTTCGGCACGTGCACAACATCGTCGAGGTGTGGGCGGACGGCGCGAGGCCACACGAGCGCATGGGCGAGTTCATCGAGCGCATCGGGTGGCCGAAGTTCTTCGAGCTGACCGGCATCGAGTTCCAGAAGGAGCACATCGACGACTACCGGTACGCGGGCCTGACCTTCAAGCGGTCCGCACAGCTCCGGCATTGAGAGAACGGGGCGCGGGCCCACGGAGCACGCCCGCGCCCCATCACACACGAGGTGTCCAGAATGTCCATCACGACAGAGCAGGTCGCGGACGCCATGTACGAGATGGTGAAGGAGGTCCAGGGCAAGAAAAAGCTCAAGGCCATGGACCTCACGAAGGCGATGATCCAGCGGTTCGGGGATCAGGGATGCGACAAGAAGATGTGCAAGTCGGCCATCCGGTCGCTCATCGACTCCGACCGGTGCGTCTACACCTACTTCGGAGGCAGCTACATCGAGCTGCCTCACGAGGAAGGCGCAGCGAGGTGATCCCATGCCCGTGAAGAAGGTCGTCAAGAAGAAGAAGTCCTTCGGCACGAAGCGGGGGTTCGGGGGAGGTCCGTCCAGGGAGCAGTCTCCCCTGCGCCCCACCTTCGTGGAGAAGCGACCCCCGTGCACGGATCGGTGTCCGAGCGGGAATCGGATCCGTGAGTTCCTGACCACGATCGCCCAGGCCGAGCACCTCGGAAAGTCCACGGACGACGCCTTCCGGGAGGCCTGGGAGATCTATACGGACACGAACCCCTTCCCCGCCGTGCTCGGGCGCGTGTGCCCCGCTCCGTGCGAGACCGAGTGCAACCGCCGGGAGAAGGAGGGGGCGGTCAACATCAACAAGGTGGAGCGCGCCATCGGAGACTTCGGCATCGAGCGTGGGCTGGCGCTCGTGCGCCGCTCCCCGGAGCGGAGGCCGCAGCGGGTCGCGGTCGTGGGCGCGGGCCCGAGCGGCCTGTCGTGCGCCTACCAGCTCGCGCGCAGGGGCTACAGCGTGAAGGTCTTCGAGGCCTACGAGAAGCCCGGCGGGATGCTGCGGTACGGCATCCCCGGGTACCGGCTCTCGGAGCAGGTCCTGGACGCCGAGATCCAGCGGATCCTCGACCTGGGCGTGGAGCTGCACTGCGGCGTCAAGGTCGGAACGGACCTCACGCTCGCCGAGCTCAAGGAGGAGTTCGACGCGGTCTACGTGGCGCTGGGCGCGCAGCAGGGCGTGAGCCTCGGTGTGGATGGGGAGGACGCCCCCAACGTGTTCAGCGGCGTCGACTTCCTGAACCGCTTCCACCACGGCGAGAAGCTCGACCTGGGCAAGGACGTGGTCGCGATCGTGGTCGGCGGCGGCGATACCGCCATCGACGCGGCGCGCATCTGCAGGCGGCTGGGCGCGAACGTGACGATCCTCTACCGCCGCACGCTCGCGGAGATGCCCGCGATCAAGGAGGAGGTCGAGGAGGCCATCCGCGAGGGAGTGACCGTCGAGTTCCTCGCGGCACCCGTCGGCTTCAAGAAGGGCGGAAACGGCCGGGTCGAGGCCATGGTCGCGATCCGCATGGAGCTCGGCGAGCCCGACGATTCGGGACGCCGGCGCCCCGTGCCCATCGAGGGCTCCGAGTTCGAGATTCCCGCGAGCGCGGTGATCTCCGCCGTGAGCCAGCGCCCCGACTTCTCCGGATTCAGCGAGCTCGTGGACGGCAAGCGGTGGATCGACGTCGACGAGCACGGCCTGACCCGCTCCGAAGGAGTCTGGGCGGGAGGCGACGTGACCAACCTGGCCCTCGTCACCGACGCGGTGGGCCACGGCCGCAGAGCCGCCGAAGCCATCGAGCGCAGCTTCCTGGGCACCGATCCCGTCGTCGACACGCGCAAGGTGATCCGGACCGACAAGATGCAGCTGGATCACTACAAGACGATCGAGCGCCTGGAGCCCACCACGCTGGACGTGGGCGCGCGCATGGCCACGCCGGACCTGGAGGTCAACCTCGGCTTCACGGTGGAGGAAGCGATCCGGGAGACCGAGCGGTGCATGAGCTGCGGCATGTGCTTCGACTGTGAGAAGTGCTGGATGTACTGCCAGGACAACGCGGTCGGAAAGCCCGAGAAGAAGGGGATGCTCTACATCCTCAACGTCGGAAACTGTACCGGCTGCGCGAAGTGCGCCGACATCTGCCCGTGCGGGTTCATCGAGATGACCTGATGCACCGCTGAGGAGGTGGACGGTGAACGCGCCCAGGGTCCTGGTGGCGGGATTGAGCGGCGGAGGCGGCAAGACGCTCGTCTCCGTGGGGTTGACCGCTGCCTGGGCCCGACGGGCGCGCACCGTCGCGGCGTTCAAGAAGGGACCGGACTACATCGACGCCGCGTGGCTCTCCCAGGCCGCGGGCGCGCCGTGCCGTAATCTGGACCTCTTCCTCATGTCCGGGGACGCGATCATGCGTTCCTTCACCACATGGTCCGGAGCGGCGGACGTCGCCGTCGTGGAAGGCAACCGCGGGCTCTTCGACGGCACGGACGCTCGCGGAAGCTTCAGCACCGCGGAGCTCTCCAAGCTCCTGAAGGCCCCCGTCGTGCTGGTGGTCGACGCCACGAAGCGCACCCGCACGGCGGCGGCGCTCGTGCTCGGGTGCCAGCGCCTCGACCGGCACGTGCCTCTGCGGGGTGTCGTCCTCAACCGTGTCGCGGGCGCTCGTCATCTCTCGGTGCTGCGCGAAGCCATCGAAGACGCCTGTGGGGTGCCGGTGCTGGGCGCGATTCCGAAGCTGGCTGAAGATCCGTTCCCACAACGGCACCTCGGGCTCGTGCCACCGGTCGAGAGCGAGGATGGACGGGCCGCCGTGGCGAGGGCCGCGGCCATCGCGGAAGCGCATCTGGACCTCGACGCGCTCTGGCGCGTGGCGCACGACGCGCCGCCGCTCGCGACCCCGGCACTCGACGCGGTGCTCCCGGACGGACCGGCGCCCTCGAACGGGGAGCGTGAGGCCGTGCGCATCGGCGTGTTCCGCGACGCGGCGTTCCAGTTCTACTATCCGGAGAACCTGGAGGCGCTCGAGCGCTCCGGCGCCACCCTCACGTGGATCTCTCCGCTGGCCGACGAGCGGCTTCCGGACGTGGACGCGCTCTACATCGGCGGGGGGTTCCCGGAGACGCTCGCCGACCGCCTCGCGTCCAACGTGTCGTTCCGGGAATCGGTGCGAGAAGCCGTCGAAGACGGCCTCCCGGTGTACGCCGAGTGCGGTGGTGCCGTCTACCTCGGCGAGAAGCTCGTCGTGGACGAGCGCCAGATCCCCATGTCGTCCGCGGTCCCCGCCGTCTACGGCTTCGGCGCGCGACCGAACGGCCACGGATACACGGTCGTCGAGACGGTCAAGCCAAACCCCTTCTACCCCGTCGGCACCGAGCTCACGGGGCACGAGTTCCACTACACCTTCCTGCGATCCGTGATCGCGGAGCATGTCACCTTCGCGCTCCGTATTCGCAAAGGGCACGGCTTCGACGGTCTGCGCGACGGACTCTGCTACCGAAACGTGCTCGCGTGCTACACGCACGTGCACGCCCTCGGCACGGACCTCTGGGCGCCCGCGCTCGTGCGCGCGGCCGCCATGCGCCGGTCCGAACGCTCGGAAGCCGAAGCCCTGGCGCCCGGAGAAACGGGCCGATGATCGGCCCGCAGGCGGTTTGGCGCTCCGACGGAGCCCCGGTGCTCCTGTCGGTGGGTGTGTCGACGGGTGGCCCCGCGGACCCCGGTGACGGGCCCTCGGTGCGCCGGAGCGAGGCCGCCGCGTTCGCACGCGTCAAGCGGTCCCACGGCGGCGTTCGGGCGTTCCTCGAGGGGCTCCGTAGCGACCCGCGGGTCCTCGAGGCCTTCGTGTGGAGCACCTGCCAGCGCATGGAGCTCTACGGGTGGATCGCGGGCGGGTGCACGAGCTCCGAGCTCGAGGCTCTGGTCGCTCGGTTGCGCGCCGGCCTCTTCGGCGACGAGCCCCCGGGGCTCTTGGTGAACGTCCTGCTCGACGACGAGGCACGCCATCACCTCCTGCGCACCGCCTGCGGGCTCAACAGCGACCTTCCCGGCGACCGGGACGTGGCGGCGCAGCTCGACACCGCATGCCGCAGCGCACGCTCGGCAGGATCGGCGGGACCACGCTCGATCCGGATGGTCGCGGAGGCACGAGCGGTCGCGCACGAGGTGCGGAGCCGGACGGGCTGGGGCACCTTCGCGACCGGCTACTGCGCCGCCGCGCTCGCACGCGTCTACGAGGTCGACGGCACCCGCCCCCCCGAGCTCACGCACGTCGTCGTCGGCGGATCGACCACGTCGCGCTCGGTCCTCGGCACGCTGCGGAGCGACCACGCCGTGCCGGACGAACGGCTGACCGTCGTGTTCCGCAGGCACCACGGTCATCGGCGGGAGCTCCGCGCGGCCGTGGGCGAAGGCACGGCGCTCAAGGCGCACGAATACGACGACGAGTGCGTTCTGGCCCGGGTCGCGGCGGCCGACGTGGTCTACTTCGGCATCGATCGGCCCGACCCGGTCCTCGATGCCGCGACTCTCGCCGGTCTCCGGGACTTCCGCTCCCGTCCGCTCACCGTGCTCGACTTCAACTCGAACGGATCGATCGGCGCGGGGCCCCTGCCCTCCCGCGTGACCGTGTGGAACGCGAGGGCACTCGACGGTGCCGTCGCCGCGCACACGGCCATCATGACCGCCCGCGCCGACTTCCGCGAGGCCCTGGACGAGGCCGAGGAGCGCATCGCCCGCCACGTCGCGGCCGCACGGGAGGCGCCATGCTGATCCTGGTCGCGCACGGGAGCCGCAACGAGCGGTGGCGCGCCTCCGTGGAGCGCGTGGTCGACGCGGTGGAGGGCCAGGCGGAGCGCCCGGACGTCCGCCTGGCCTACATGGACTGCACCCCGCCCACCCTCGTGGACGTGGCCACCGAGGCGGTCGCACGGGGAGAGCGCACGCTTCTCGTCCTCCCGCTCTTCCTGGCCGAGGAGGGACACGTCGAGCGCGACGTCCGGCCGCTCGTCGACGAAGTACGCCGCATCGTCCCGCAGTTCGTGCGGGTCGAGCTGCTGGATCCCATGGGACAACAACCCGAGTTCATCGAGCTGCTCGGCCGCATCGCCGAGCGTGTGAGGCCATCATGACAGCAGACGCCGCCCATCCGGTGGGAACGGTCTATCTCGTGGGTGCCGGGCCGGGTGATCCCGGATTGCTCACGCTCCGCGCCGTCGAGTGCCTCGGCCGCGCCGACGTCGTGCTCTACGACTACCTGGTCAACCCGGAGGCGCTCGAGCACGCCGCGCCCGGAGCCGAGCTCGTGCCGCTCGGCCGTCCCGGATCCGGGCGGCGGTTCACGCCGGACGAGATCGTCGAGCGGGTGATCGCCGAAGCCCTCGCCGGGCGCTCGGTCGCGCGCCTCAAGGGAGGAGATCCGTCGGTGTTCGCACGCGGCTCGGACGAGACCGACGCGCTCCGGGCGGCCGGCGTACCATACGAGATCGTCCCGGGCGTCACGAGCGGGCTCGCCATGGCGGCCTACTGCGAGATCCCCATCACCCAGCACGCGGACGCCTCCGCGGTGGCGCTGGTCGCGGGTCACGAGCGCAACGACAAATCGGGCTCCAGCCTCGACTACGAGGGGCTGGCCGCGTTTCCGGGCACGCTCGTGTTCTACATGGGCGTCGGGCGCGTAGCGGAGTGGAGCGCGGCGCTCGTGGACCACGGCAAGTCTCCCGACACGCCGGTGGCGATCGTGCGCTGGTGCACGCGCGCCCGTCAGCAGATGGTGCGCTGCACGCTGTCCACCGTCGTCGACGAGGTCGCGGCGCGCGCGCTCCGTCCGCCGGCCGTGTTCGTCGTCGGCAGCGTCGTGGACCGGGCGCCGGACCGGTCGTGGTTCGCCGCGCGCCCGCTGTTCGGAACGCGCGTGCTGGTGCCCGGGTCGCCCGCCGCATCGCGACGGCTCACCCGCGGACTGGCCGAGCTGGGCGCGGAGGTGGTCTCGAGCCCGGTGGTGCGCGTCACCGACCCGTCCGACTGGACCGAGGTCGACCGCGCGCTCGACGCGCTCGACCGGCTCGACTGGATCGTGTTCGGCAGCGCGCACGCCGCCGACGCGTTCTTGCGCCGTCTGTTCGCGCGAGGCCTGGACGTTCGCGACCTGAAGAGCACCAAGATCGTGGCGCTGGGGTCCGGTGCCCAGGAGGCGCTCGCGCACCGGGGCGTGCGGGCCGATCTCGTCCCGGGAGAGTATGCCCCGGAGTCCCTCGTGCGCGTGCTGCACGCCGGTCCCGGCCGCCGCTTCCTCCTCGTGCGCGCGAGCGCGTCTCGAGGAGCGCTGGGCGACGCGCTCGCAGCCACCGGCGCCGCCGTCACGCACGTCGTGGCACACAGAAGCGTCGGTGTGGAGGAGCCCGACCCCGACGTCCGGGCCGCGCTCGAGGCCGGCGACATCGACTGGGTCGTGATCACGAGCGGAGCCGTGGCCCACTCCCTGGCACGCCTGTACGGAGGCGCGCTCGACACGGTCCGTTTCGCCTCGATCGGCCCGGTCGCGTCGCATGCGCTTCTCGAGCTCGGCCGGGCTCCGTCCGTGGAGGCCGAGCCCCGCACGACGGGCGCGCTCGTGGAGGCGATCCTGGAGGCATGCACGGCCCCGGCCGGTCCGGCGCCCGTCGAAGAGCCGGACCTCCTGGCGGCCACGCCGACGTCCGTGTAGCGTCCCGGCCGCGCTCAGCCGGCCCCCGCCGCCTCCGCGAGCGCCCGCTCGCGGAGGCGGCGCACGCTCGTGCTCCGAACCGTTCCGGCCTCGTACACCTCGACCGGGCCATCGTCGGCGTCGAGTCCGATCCCCTGTGCCAGACCGTCCGTTCGGCCCAACCGACCGAGGCACCAGACGGCCATGCCGCGCACCTGCGCGTCCGGATGATCGAGGGCGGAGACGACGGTGTCGAGGACGTCCTCGGCCTCCTCCGCCGCCAGGCGACCAAGCCGGCCGATGGCCCAGAGCATGCCGGCGCGGAAATGAGCGAGATCCTCCTCGGCCGCTTCGACGATGAGGTGCGTCACGACCGGCACGTAGTCGCCGTACAGGTCCGGCCGGCGCGCGACGATCTCCGCCATCGCCTCGGGTGCCCGCCAGCAGATGCCGCCCGACTCCTCGGTGATGAGCCAGAAGAGCTTCCGCAGGTGCTCGCGCACGGCCTCAGGATCGTGCTCGGAGACACGCTCGGCCACCGCCCCCATCGCTTCGATCGCCCGCCACGCGACGGTCGGGTCCGGATCGAACGTGAGGGGGACGAGGAGTCCGAGGACCCTCCGGCTTCCCTCGGCGAGGAGCGCGAGCTCGTCCAGCCGGCGCCCCTCCACGAGCGCCCGAACCGACCGCTTCAACGGAGGTCCGGCCATGGCCGCCTTCCTCAGGCCGGCTCCGCATGGATCGTCACCCGGCGGAGCTCGCCGAACTGGCGGTAGAGCCCACTCTCGATCTCGGCGACGACCCCGTGGACCTCGGCCAGGGTGCGGGACGCACCGACCTGGCAGGTGACGGAGGCGTTGTAGGCGCGGCCCATGCGCAGGATCGTCACGTCGCTACACCCGAGGACGCGCTCGTCGCGGAGGACCCGTGCCTCGATTCCGTCGTGGAGCGCGCGCTCCCCGTCGGTCACCTCGTGCAGCTCCTCCTCGGCGGGCTGGTACTCTTCGAGGTGGATCGTGACCTTCTCCACGCCCTCGAGATCCGAGCCGATCTCGCGCTCGATCTCCTCCGACATCCCATGCGCGTCGACGAACGAGGTGCCGCGAGGGTACTCGAGATCGAAATCGATGAAGTAACGGCCGCCCGTGTAGTGCACCTCGAGGTTGTGAGGCGCCCGCAATCCCCGTTTCAGGGCGATCATGCGGACCTTGTCCGCGATCGTCTCGTCCGCGCTCTCGATCGGCTCGGCGTGCACGATCACGTCGACGTTGGAATGCGCGCCGTGCACGGCGCGCTCGACGGCGTCCATGATCCGATGGGCCCGCCAGAAGGGCGTCGTCCGCTTGATGGCGACGGTAGCGTCGACGAACACCTTCGGGCCCGACGGACGCAGCCGTATGCTGTCGACCTCCTCGACGCCCTCGACCCCCCGGACCGCGGCGAGCACTTCTTCGTAGAGGCCGGACGGCACGCGGTCGACGAGCGCATCGACCGTTCGGCGACCGAGCCGGTAGCTCACGAACAGCACGAGCAGAGCCACCCCGATGGCCGCGATCGAGTCCACGGCCGGAAAGCCGAAGGACACGAAGATCAGCCCCGCGATGACGACCAGGGAGCTCCACACGTCGCTCGAGAAGTGGAGCGCGTCGGCCTCGAGGGCCTGGCTGTTGTGCCGTCGGGCGACCTTGCCGAGGTGGCGGGAGCGGCCGAGGTCGATCGCGATCGCGACCCCCATCACCACGAAGCTCCACCCGTTGGCCTCGACGTGCGTCGCGTGCGTGCTGAGACGCCGGACGGCCTCCCATATGATCCACGAGCACGTGATGAAGAGCAGGACGGTCTCCACGAGCGCCGACAGGTTCTCGATCTTGCCGTGGCCGTACTGATGCTCCTCGTCGGGTGGCCTCGACGCGAGGATGATCGCGACGTACGTGATGACCGCCGCGATCAGGTCGAGCGCGGAGTGGGCCGCTTCGGAGAGGATGCCGAGGCTGTTCGTCTGGAGGCCGACGACGAGCTTGAAGCCCGTGAGGAAGATGGCCGCCAGCACCGAGCTGAGGGCGGCCGAGCGCTTCTCACGGACGACGCCCGGAGCCTCCCACGTCCGGCTCCGCGTGGGGCCGGGCGGGGAGGCGGCGGGACCGGTCGGCGTCCGTTCCGTCATCTCAGACTCGACCAACGGCGCTCGAGCACCGGTACGAGTGCCCGCAGCTCCCGGACGGCATGCTGCGCCTGCGAGGTCGGCCGCGCGTCGGCGCTCTGGAACAGGTCCAGCATGAAGAGGAGCTTCTCCTGGAGCCCGACGACGGTCTCCCTGTCGGGAGGCGTCGCCGTGATGCTCCCGTACAACAGGTCAGGAAGCGCCGGCTCACCCCGTCCGCGCAGCCGGCGCATGGCCGACGCACGGGCGGACGCGCGAGCCCCGCTCGCTCCTCGCGCCACCACCCTGTCGATCGTGTCCCGCAGCGCCTGCAGGCGCTGGTAGGCGCGGTAGCACTCCATGGAAAGGTCGGTCTGGAGCTTCAGATCCGCGGCGCTGATCGTGACCCGGGGATCGAGCCGCACGCGTAACGGGCGCTCGAGCTTCTGCCCGTCCACCGTGAGCCTCACCGTGTAGGTGCCCGGGCTCACGAACGGCCCACGCGGTCCGAGCGGCGTGTCGTGCGGGGTCGCCGCGATCGACAGCTCGCGGTGCGCGCCCGCGGGCGGGGTCCAGTGGAGATCCCACACGAAGCGGTGCTCCCCCGCCGCGCTCGACAACACCTGCGGGGGCTTCATCCAGTAGGTGGCGTAGTACCAGGACGTGGTGTCCGGCGTCGGCGGGACCTGGCCGCTCACGTACCGGCGCACGACCTCGCCGCTCCGGTCCAGGATCTCGAGCGTCACCTTTTGGGCGGCCTTCGGCAGGTAGTAGTCGAGGATGGCGCCGTCCGGAGGGTTCTGCCCCGTCGGGACCTCGGGCGGCAGGGGCGTGTCGGTGAACACGTCGCCGCGGACGCGCACGGCGGTGGGCGGCGCGAACAGGAACGGACCGTTCGTGTGCGCGACGGCGGCCATCTGGCGCAGCGGCGCGATGTCGTCCAGGATCCAGATCGAGCGGCCGTGCGTGCCCACCACGAGGTCGCTGTCGTGCACGACCAGATCGCGCACGGACGTGGCCGGCATGTTCATGCGCAGCGAGTGCCAGTGGTCTCCGTCGTCGGCCGAGAAGAAGACCTGCCGCTCCGTGCCGGCGAAGAGGAGCCCGGGCTGCTTCGGGTCCTCGCGCACCACGTTCACCGGACCGTCGGCCGGGAGCCCGTGGGTGATCCTCACCCAGCTCGCGCCCCCGTCGTGCGTCCGGTAGATGTAGGGGTGCATGTCGTCCTTGCGGATCGCGTTGACCGCCGCGTAGGCCGTCTTCGTGTCGAAGTGCCCCGCGTCGAGCTGAGAGATCTTGTCCCACGACGTGACCGCGGGAGGCGTCACGTCCTTCCACGTCCTGCCGCCGTTGCGGGTCACGTGGATGAGCCCGTCGTCCGTGCCCGCCCAGATGACGTTCGCGTCCTTGGGCGACGGTCCCACGGCGTAGATGACCCCCCGGCGCGGCATGGAGTCGAGCGCAGGCGTACGGAAGTCACCGATGCTCGCCGGCACCGCCGGATGGGGACGCGACAGGTCCGGGCTGATGACGCTCCAGTGCTGGCCGCCGTCCGTGGTCTTCCACAGCACGTTCGTCGCGAACAGCAGCGCGTGCGGATCGGCCGGCTCGAAGAGGAGCGGCTCGGTCCGCAGCATCCTGTACTTCCCGGAGCGCAGCGCCTCCGGCGCGACGTTCTGGGCCGTGCCGGTCCGCTTGTCGAAGCGCATCACGCGCCCGCCGTACACGATGTCGGGATGCAGCGGATCGGGCGCCTCGTACCCGTATTCGTCGGCCCCCACGCCGATCCAGTCGCGGAACGAGATCTGCCCGCCGTTGCCGCGGCTGGAGATGCCGATCGCCCCGCTCTCCTGCTGGCCGCCGTAGACCCAGTACGGGTACTGGTCGTCGGTGGTCACGTGGTAGAGCATGGCGGTGGGCTGGTTGTACCAGGAGCTCCACGTGCGCCCCGCGTTCACGGTGATCGTGGCCCCCTGATCGGCCGTGAAGATCATGATGTCGGGGTGCAGCGGGTTGATCCAGATACGCTGGTAGTCGTCGCCGCCCGGCGCACCCTTGAACGCCGCCCACGTGCGGCCGCCGTCGCGCGAGCGCGATGCGCCCCGGCTCGCCGAGTACACCAGGTCCGGGTCGGCCGGGCTCACGCGGATGTCGTTGCCGACCCGTGGGTCCGTGCTCACGCGCGTCCACGTCTTGCCCGCGTCGTCCGAGCGGTAGAGGCCCCCGCCCGGACGCGCCTGCACCGCCGCGTAGATGCGTCTCGGCCGGCTCGGCGCGACCCCGAAGTCGATGCGTCCCACGCCCTTCTCCGGCAGCCCGCCCGCGAGCTTGTGCCAGCTGGAGCCACCATCGGTCGACTTGTACAGCCCGCTGTTCGGACCCGAGAACGCGCCGTTCTCCCAGGGGCCCATCCGATGGTCCCACATCGCGGCGTAGAGCGTATGCGTGTCCTTCGGGTCGAAGGCCACCTGGTGGGCGCCCGTGTCGTGATCGACGTACAGGACCTTCTGCCAGGTGCGGCCGCCGTCACGGGTCCGGAAGACGCCGCGCTGCTCGTTGGCCCCGTACGGATGGCCCATCGCCGCCACGAACACGACGTCCGGGTTCTTCGGGTCCACGATGATGCGGCCGACCTGCTCCACGTCCGGCAGCCCGACGTGCTTCCACGTCCTGCCGCCGTCCGTCGACTTGAAGATGCCGTCGCCCACGCTCAGGTCGGGCCGGTGCATCCCCTCCCCGCTCCCGACATAGATGACGTTCGGATTCGACGGCGATACGGCGATGTCGCCGATCGAGCCGGTCGGCTCGTGATCGAAGATCGGCTTCCAGGTACGGCCGTAGTCGTCGCTCTTCCAGACGCCCCCGTCCACCGACGCCATGTAGAAGACGTTGGGCTGCGTGGGTACGCCCACCGCCCCCACGGTCCGGCTCGCGCGGAACGGGCCGATGAGACGGTAGCGGAGGCCCTGGTACATGGAGGGGTCCACGGTCGTGGCCGGTGCGCTCGCCTGCGCGGAGAGTCCGCCCGCGCTGAGGATCGAGGCGATGGCCAGGACGAAGGGGAGGCGGCGCAGTCTCACGGTGCTCTCCTCGGTCGGTCGGGTCCGACCCTGCGGCCGGATTCTGTTCTCGCGATGTGCGGATGGAGAAGATAGCACGCGGCGGGCGGCGCGGCTCAAGCCCGAACGGCGCCCATGACCGCCGGCACGCGGGCGACGGGCAGCGACACGGTGAACGTCGTGCCCCGGCCGATCTCGCTCTCCACCCGGATATCCCCGCCGTGCTGCTCGATGATGCCGAGCGAGACGCTCAGCCCCAGGCCCGTGCCCCGGGCCTGTTTCTTGGTGCTGAAGAACGGGTCGAAGATCCTGCCGAGCTGCTGCTCCGGAATTCCCACGCCGGTGTCCGTGAACCCCACCCGCACGAAGCTGCGGTCGTCCGACTTCTCCACCGAGATCGTCAGCACGCCTCCTTCCGGCATCGCGTCGAGCGCGTTCAGCACGAGGTTGAGGAAGACCTGGGTGAGCTGGTGTCGATCACCGTAGACCGGCGGCACGTTCTCCTCGACCTCACCGCGTACCTTCACGTTGGCCAGCTTCACGTGGTTGGCGGCGAGCTGGAGCGTATCGCCCACGAGCTGCTCCACGTCGAGCGGCGCCAGCTCCACGTCGCTCTCCCGGGCGAAGTCCAGCAGGTTGCGCACGATGTCGCGGGCGCGCTCGGACTCGCCTACGAGATCCGCCGCGATGTCGAGGCGCTCGGCGTCGTCCAGCTCGGCGTAGTCCTCCTGGAGCGCCGCGGCGGACAGCATGAGGTTGTTGATCGGGTTGTTCAGCTCGTGGGCCACCCCCGCGGTCAGCGTGCCCATCGCCTGGAGCTTGTGCGCGCGCACCAGCAGCTCCTGGCGGCGCACCAGCTCGCTCGTCATGTGGTTGACCGCCGTGGCGAGCTCGGAGAACTCGTCGTTGTACTTCCTGCGCGGCGTGATCGGTGTGAGGTCGCCTTCGGCGATGCGGCGCGTCGCCATCACGATCCGGTGGAGCGGCGCGAGCATCTGCCGGCTGATGAACCAGGCCAGAATCGCGATCACGGCCACGAGCGCCACCAACGAGCCCACGGCGATGTGGCGCGACATCGTGAGCATGGCCTCCACCGAGCGCCGCTCGCCCGTGGCGAGGTCCTCAGCCTCGCTCACCATCGCCGCACCGTGGACGCGCAGCTCGGCCTCGATCTCCCCGATGCGCGCACCGTCCCGGACCGGATCGAGCGGCCGCAGGCCCGCCAGGAGCATCTCGTAGCTCCGCACCCGCTCCCGCATGGTCGCGACCGCACCCTCGCCGATGACCGACGCCATGGCGCCGCTCTCCAACTCGAGGATCTCGCGCGCCGCGCGCACCTGGTCGAGCGCATCGCCCAGGTTGGTGCGGTAGAGGAAGTAGTTCTTCTCGTACCGGCGGGCCTGCTGGATCTCGAACGTGTAGCGGTCCACCGCGCCCAGGATCGCGAGCTTGGCCTGGACCCGTCCGAGCAGCACGATCGACATCAGCGTGATCGTGAAGCCGAGCGCGACCCAGAGCAGAAGCCCGAGCCTGAGCCGGCTCCGGATGGAGAGATTCGGCCGGTCCCTCAGCGCCCGCTGCGCCTCCTCGGAGACGCTCGCCAGCGTCGAGCCCCCGGCGTCGTCCGGTGAACGGGGCACGCTGCCCCCTCCCTTGCCGTCCCCCTCCCGCGGGACGGCCTTTCTACAGGACGGCCTTGTGCCCCAGGGAGAGCGCGGCCTTGTTGATGACCGCGCGCAGGTCCCGGGGCTTGAACGGCTTCGAGATGAAGTCGAACGCACCTTTCACCAGCGCCTCGCGCGCGACCTCGACGGTCGCGTAGCCGGTGATGAGGACCACGCGGGTGCGGTCTCCCCGGGCCATTACGTGCTCGAGGATCTTGATCCCGTCGATGCCCTCCATGCGCAGATCCGTGACCACGATGTCGAACGACTTCTCCTCCAGGCGCGTGAGCGCCAGGACGGGGTCCTCGAAGCACTCCACCGTGAACCCCGACTTCTCCAGCGTCGGTTTCAGCCGCTTCCCGACGATCGGCTCGTCGTCGAGGATCATCACGTTGAGGTCACCGGAGCCTTCGTCGCGTCGTCTCTCGTCCTCGTTCATGTCGCCCCCCGTGCCTCTGTCCGACAGCCTCTCGTTGCGCACGATCCTCAGACGATCCAGGGCGAGCTGCGTTTTGCGGTTCAGGTCGACCCCCGTCAGCTCGAAACCCTGATCGTCAGCTCCGGCCTCGGCGAACGAGACCCGGACCATCCAGTCTTCGATCTTCTTCTTCAGGTCAGCCATGAGCGGGCCTCCTCGCACCGGCCTCCGCCCATCCGCCGGTCGCGGTGCGCGCCTCGTCGAGTCGGTGGCGCACGCGCAGGCGCTGCCGGTACGAACGGATCACGTGGTAGAGGATGAGCGAGCACCCCGCGATGCCCGCGGCGAAGAGCAGCGCCTTGCTCGCCGTGTTGCACACGGGATCCCACGACGGGTCGATGTCGATCCACCCGAGCTGCCGCATGTAGGCGGGCATCGCCACGCCCCGGCTCACCACGCACAGCAGGATCACCACGCCGGTGACGATCCGGATCAGGATCTCCTTGACCACCTTGGTGCCGAAGACCCCGATGTAGATGCCGATCAGGGAGCCGAGGTACAGGAGCAGGGTGAGCCGGATGTCAACGAAGCCCTGGAACGCGTACTTGAGCGCGCCCCATCCGCCCATGTACATGGCCAGGTAGAGCTCCGTGCCGGCGGCCACGGCGGTCGGCATGCCGAACACGTAGATCATGCACGGCACGCCGATGAAGCCGCCCACCCCGATCGTGCCCGCCAGGTATCCGGTCGCGAGCCCCACCGCCATCAGGACCCAGAGCGAGACGCGCACCTCCGAGACAGGGAAGCTCACGTAGGGCGGCAGACGCATGCGGGCCAGCGCCTCCGCGATGCGCCGCGACGGACCGGCCTCCTCCTCGTCGGCGTCCCGCGGCCTCAGCGCATCGCGCAGCATCGAGACCGCGACCACGGACAGGATGCACACGAATACCGCGCTGATGTACAGGTCGGCGGCGGCGGATCCCCCGGTTCCGTGTCCGTCGCCCCCCTCGGCGAAGAGCGTGCTGTTGATCCACACCGCGATGCGGATGCCGATGAACGACGTCGCGATGAGGTAGATCCCCATCCGCTTGTCCACGTTGCCGAGCTCGCTGTGCTTCCGCGACCCGACCATCGCCTTGCCGAACTTGTGCGTGATGTTGCTCGCGACCGCGACGACGCCCGGCACGCCGAGGTTCATCATCCCGGGGGTCATGAAGAAGGCGCCGCCGCTGCCGATGAAGCCCGACAGGATGCCGCCGACGACGCCGAGCACCACGACCTGAACCGCGACCCAGAGATCGAGCTGGATGAAGTGGTCGTAAAGCAGGAGAGGCTCCATCGGTTCATTCCATCCTGATGAGCTTCATGAACGAGCGCGCCACGCTCCCGTAGGAGAAGGCGACGATGGGCACGAAGACGAACACCGCCACCGCGACGATGAGCTTCGTGAGAGTGCCTCCCCCCGACCATTCGGCGTGGGAGAAGCCGAGCACGGCATCCTGGTGCGTGAGCACCAGCACATAGGTCACAACCACCAGCGCCAGGAAGGCGATCAGCCGCACGAGGTCGCGGCGGCCGAAGAAGTACTGGGTGCGCAGCTCGTCGGTCGTCACCACCGGAACGCGTATGCGCCCGGCGAGCGATTCACGCAACTCCCGCGTCAGCCGGAGCTTGGCCGCGGGATCATGCCCTTCGAACAGGCTTCCGAGCACGACGAGCGAGCGCGGGACCGTTCCGCAGCACGTGGTCAGCAGGCTGCTGCGTTCGCCGTGGACGTACCGTCCGCCCCCGGAGCGTCCGACCCGGGCGAGCTCGTCCAGCGTGCGCTTGAGCCCGCCGTCGTCGCCGGAGAGCTCTTCCTCGACGTCGTCCTCGATGCCCGCCACGACCTGCGGCGCGGCGGCCGCGGCCACGGTGCCCACGGTGGCGGGGGCTTCGGCGCTTTCGACCGCCGGCATGTAGCGCACGAGCTCCACTGCGGCATTCCACTTGCCCGCGATCTCCACGACCTCCCGGAAGGCGTCGGAGGCCGGATCGAACGACTCCTGGACCCAGAGGATCGTCGTCGAGGCCATCGTGGCCCTCAGCTCGACGATGTCATCGAGGCCTTCGAGCGCGCGCGCCACGTCGTCGGCGACCCCCATGTCGTGCGGGAGATACGTGACCGTGACCTCGCCACCGTGCGCCACCACCGTGAACGCCGAGCGCGCGGTACGCGCGTCGCGGGCGAGCCGCAGTCGCACCCTGGCCGCCAGGTGGAGATCCTCCATCGCGCGCCGGGATGCGGGCGTCATGCGGAAGTCGGGGAGCTGCGCCATGCTCACCAGCGCCGACGCCGTGTTCTCCACCGCCATACGCTCGACGTTGACGATGACGTCGTACTGCACCGCGTCCTCCCACGAGACGCCGTACATCGAGCGTACCCAGTTGCGCCGGTCCTCCTCGACCGCGGTGAGGTAGCGGCGTGCCGCCTCCCGGTCGATCCCAAGGCTCCGCATCGTGGCACCTACGCGGTACTCCTCGTCGGCGACCACGCGTACGCGCATCACGTGGCCGACGTTGCGCAGGAGCAGGTGGCCGGTGCGCCCGTGGTAGACGAGCGGGCCCTCCTCGATGCGGTCACACAGGTACGCGGTGCTGAACGCGAGGTAGTGGTCGCGCTCACGGGCGAGGCGCTCGTTGAACGCGCGTGGGTTCATCATGCTCGTCTCGAGCTTGCCCACGTGGATCCCTTCACGGATGGCGGCCTCGATCAGATCTTCGCGGCTGAGCACCGCGTAGTCGAGCTTGCGGGCCAGCAGCTCGGCCAGCTCCTTGCCGCGCGACAGCGACCCTCGCGAGATGCAGACGATCTGGCTCACGACACCTCCAACTTCGCCGGATCATGCCGCTCCGACGCGCCCTCGGAGAGCGCTTGCGCGATACGGTCGCGCACGCGCCGGGCCCTCCCGGGATCGTGTCCGTCGGTGAACGTCGCGACGGTCACGCCGTCGTCCTCCAGGAGGGCTCCGAAGATCACCCGCGAGCCCCGCGCCGACGAGGTGTCGCACGCCAGGACGCGGGCCGCCCGGGCGATGCCGACGCCCAGCGCGTTCAGCTCGGAGTTGTCGGTGGCCATCACCACGAGGGACGCTTCGACGAGATGGTCGCTGCGGACGAGCTCCCGCCGCCACGTGACCCGTCCCGCGTCGATCTCTTCGGCCAGCTCGGCCGTGACGGCCGGTGCCACGACCGTCACGAGCCCACCCGCTCGCAGCAGGGTCCGTACTTTGCGCGTGCCCACGGCCCCGCCTCCGACCACCACGCACCGTTGTCCGGTGAGATCCACGCCGAGCGGTAGGAAGCGCATCAGTGCCCCGCCGTGAGGATGCCGCTCGCTGCGAGGGCCAGGATCACGACCTCCGCGGCCGCCAGGCCCACGTAGATCCAATCGCGCTTGCGCAGGAGCGTGGGAACGATTCCGACGAAACAGACCAGGGTCACCGTCGACAGCAGGGCGATGCCCACGAAGTTGAGGTAGTCGCCGTGGCCGAGCGCCGTGACCCACCACCATCCCTGGAGCGCGTGGTCGCGGCCCAGGTACCGCGTGTTCACCAGCTCGAGATACCGCTCCACGTCGAGCGTCCAGTAGTCGGGCAGGTGCTCGATCGGCACCGCCGGCTCCATCAGCCCCGTGAGGTAGAGCGCGAACGTCGCGAGCAGGATCACGAGGCCGGTGTACATGCCGGCGGCGAGGATCCTGGCGTACAGGAGCTGCTCCTCGCTCACATCGGTCCGTGCCCGCGCCGCGCCCATCTTCTTTCCTACACGATGAAGGGAAGCCCCAGGCCCTTCGTGATCGCCTTTCCCCCCGCGAAGAGCAGCAGGGCGATCACGAGCCACCGAACGAACCCCGGCCTGGCCACCCGCAGGATCCGCACGCCGATGAACGAGCCCAGCATGATGCCGACCAGGGACGGCACCACCATCAGCGGAATCACGCACCCCTCGTTGAGGTAGACCCACGCGGCCGACGTGTCCGTGATCGAGAGCAGGAACTTGCTGGTGGCCACGCTCACCTTCAGCGGTGCGCCCATGACGAGGTTGAGGACGGGCACGTTGGCCCACCCCGCGCCCAGCCCGAACATCCCGGCCATGAATCCGATGCCGATGAAGAGCAGGAGCCCGGGCAGGGTGCGGTGGATCTTCCAGTCGATCTTCTGGTCGAGGCTTGCCTCGTGGTAGATGCCGTGGATGCCCAGGGCCTGCGAGAGCGGATCCGCCTCCCGGACCACGGGAAAGGTCGATCGCTTCGCCCGCATCATCAGCGCGGCGATGCCCAGGATCGCGGCGCCGAGCGCCGTCTGTACCACGTCGGTCGGCAACGCCAGCCCGACCATCGCCCCGGCCACCGCACACGCCGACGCGATCAGGGCTACCGGCATCGCCAGGCGCAGGCTGGCGAGGTTCATCCGCAGGAATCCCGGTCCGGCCGCGAGCGCCCCGCACAGGGCCACCAGGAGCCCGGTGCAGCGCACGAAATCCAGATGGAACGGGAAGAACCCACTGACCACGGGCACGTACAGCACGCCGCCCCCCACCCCCCCCACGGCGGCGAGGATGCCCATCACGACCGTGATGGCGAACAGGGCCAGCGGCCACACCCACCAGGCCGTGGTGTCGGTCCCGGACATCGGCGCCGCCTCCTGCGCGCCCAGCGGGCCCGCCAGGAGAACGAGGAGTGCGGCCACCGCCGCGGCGAGGGCGCCGATGCGCACGAGCCGGAAGACCTTCGGATCCGGGTAGCTCATAGCCAGGGCGAACGCTCATGGGTAGGGATCGAACCACTCCACGTTCAGAAGGACCTCCTCGACCCCCGGGACGGAGCGGGCGAGCTCGACGATGCGACGCTCGGTCCGGTCCGTTCCGTGGAGGGGTGCCGCGCCGCGGATCACGATGCGCTCGCGCTCGGCCTCGGCCTCGAGCTCGAGCGGCCTGAGGTCGCTGTCGGCCGCCAACGCCAGCTCGACCCGGCACGCCGTGTTGAAGTCGGCGAGGCTGCGTACCATCCGTTCTGTGACGGCGAGCTCCGGCTGCTCCACGGCCCGCGCGATGATCGCACACGCCCGCGCGATCGAGAGGCTCTCGAGGTTGAGCACGAGGTCGTAGAGAGACGGATCTTCGATGTCCTCGCCGTACAGGACCTTGACCCAGCGCGCGCGGGCCTCGTCGATGTCGCGGATGTACTGGTCGGCCGTGGCCGCGTCCATGTCGGACTCGGCCATCACGGCCTCGATCCGCCGCTCCATCGGCGCGATGAGCCGCACGCAGAAGACGCCGGGGAGCCGCCTGAGCAGCAGGCCGCCCGCCAGCCCGTGGTAGACCAGGTTGCCGGAGGAGCCGTGCGCGGCGAGCGCG
This sequence comes from Longimicrobiales bacterium, assembly GCA_046704545.1. Taxonomy (GTDB): domain Bacteria; phylum Gemmatimonadota; class Gemmatimonadetes; order Longimicrobiales; family Gaopeijiaceae; genus SZUA-318. Next base: position 19,977 of record JBJKRT010000072.1, on the reverse strand, counting down.
GCCCGCACCGCCACCATGTACGTCCTGCGCAGCGTGGAGAAACGACTCCAGAGCGCCGGCCGGTCGGTCATCTTGACCTCGAGGAGGTCGGCCGGTACGTCGAGCTGGGCAGCCGCCTCCTGAGCGACCTCCCGGCCCAACAGCGGGTAGTCGAGACGCCGGGCCAGACACTCCGCCACGGCCTTGCCCCCGCTCCGCGTGCCCCGACACAGGCAGACGATCGCCACGGCTCAGTCGCCTCCGACCCGTGCGGCATCCAGCCGGATGCGGCACGCGGACGCGAACGCCTGCAGCTCCTCCTGCACGTCGGGGGTGACGGCGAACGCAGGCTCGTCCGCCGCCTCCACGACGACCGCGCAGGCTGCGTCGAGCGAGAGGGTGCGGAGGTTCACCGTGAGGTCGTACAGAGAGGGATCTTCGACATCCTCCCCGTACATGATGCGCACGCGCCTGCGCCGGTCGTGATCGACGCTGCGGATGAACTCCTCCGCCCCCGCGCGGGTCATATCCTGGTCCGACTGCATCACGGCGCGGATCCGCGCCTCCATCGGTGCGATGAGCCGGACGCGCAGCACACCACGCAGGTCGCGCAGCAGAAACTGGCCGGCCAGACCGTGATAGACGAGGCGCCCGCCGACGGCCGCGTCCGCGAGGGCGGAGCGCACGGCGAGCACGTAACGCTCGCGCTCGTTCTTGAGTCGGGACCACAGGCCGGGCGCGGTCTCGAACTTCCCCTGCACCGCCGCCATCGAAACGCCGAGCCTCTCGGCCGCCTCCTGCAGCACCTCGTCGGCGACACGCGGATAGTCGAGCGTGTCTGCGAGCCGCTCGGCGAGGGCACGGCCCCCGCTCGAGGATCCCCGAGAGATGGTGATGATGGCCACGCCTGGAACCTCTTACGGCAGGACGCCTGCGAGGTCGATGCGCCTCCGGCTCCAGGTCCGCGGGGCGCCCGGCTACATCGTGAAGATCGTCACACGTGCTCGGGCAGGACCCCCCTCATCCCTTGCCCCGTCCCGGGGTGCGGGGATAAGTGAGATTTTTGTCACGATTTAATTCTAGGGGTCGAAAGAGCTTGTGTCAAGGTCGTTTCCAGCCCCTACGGCGGCCTCATCGGCGGCCGTCTCCACGTCCTCGTCCGGGCCCGCCTCGGCTTCCCTGCGGAGGCGCTCGAGATGGCTCAGATGGTAGGCGATCTCGGCCAATCCGGTGGTAAGCCGCTCGTTGCGCGCCACCACGCCTTCGGGCACCGTGAGCCTCACGGGCGTGAAGTTCCAGAGGGCCCGTACGCCCAACGCCACGAGGAAGTCGGCCATGGCCTGGGTGGCGTGCGGAGGTGTGGCGAGAATGCCCATCCGGACGCCGCGCTCGCGCACGCACGCAGGCAGGTCGTCCACGGGAAGGATCGGGTGTCCGTTGATGCGGCGTCCCACCTTGAACGCGTCGCTGTCGAACGCCCCGACGATCCGAAGCCCGTACCGCTCGAAATCGGGGTGAGAGAGGATGGCCACGCCGAGCTTGCCCGCCCCGACCAGAACGGCCTCGTAGGTCCGGTCGAACCCCACCACCTGGCGGATCGTGCGGCACACCTCGCACGCGTCGTAGCCGATCCTGCTCATCCCCACCAGGCCGACCGCGGCGAAGTCCTTGCGCACCTGGCTGGCATCGATGTCCAGAGCCGCGCCGATGCGCGCGCTGGTGATGGTCCGGACCTCCTGGACAGCCGAAAGATCGACCAGGTACCGGTAATACCGGATCAGCCGATCGAGCACGACCCGTCGCAAACGTTCCACGGGATGCGCGGCCCCTTCGTGGGAGCTTCGACTCGGGCAGGCCCTGCTCGAAAGTACAACGTCGGCGCAGGACGCCCAACACCTGCGCGGCGTTACAGCGTCTTCCTCGAGCCGGGGTTGACGGGGGGGAGCCTTCTGCTGCAACGTTAATCGTGAAATTTGCCACGATTGCAGATCGTGGTGGGTCCGGCACGCGCATCGCCGCCGGTCCGTCGACGGCGCGCGCACGGCCGGGAATGCCCCAGACAGGACGGTCACCATGTCCGGCTCGACCCTTCTGGCGCTCGCGTATGTTCTCCTCGCCGTCTTCCTGGTGGCCGGACTCCTGAGGTCCGTGAGGATCGCGCGGCTTCCCGTCCACCTCCGCTGGGAGCTGGCCCCGGTTCCGAAGGAGAAGACCCGCGGCCGCTATGGCGGCTCGTACCTCGAGGAGTACGAGTGGTGGAAGAAGCCGCGCGAGGAATCCGCGCTCTCCGAGCTGCTCTACATGCTCGAGGAGATCCTCTTCCTGAAGGCCCTCTGGAAGCACCAGAGGCGGCTCTGGTGGTGGTCGTTCCCGTTCCACGTGGGACTGTACCTGCTCGGAGCGGCCGTGGGCCTGGCCGCGCTGGGCGGGCTCATGCGTCTCGTGGGCGTCGCGGGACCGGGCTGGGGCGTTCTGAGCGCAGGCCTCCCATGGGTGGCGGGCGTGGCCTACGGACTCGGAGCCGTGGGCGCCCTCGGGCTTCTCGTGAACCGTCTCGCGCGCGCGGATCTGCGCGCGACGCTCACGCCGGTCGCCGTCTTCAACCTCCTCCTCCTGCTCGCCGTGTTCGTCACGGGCGGCGTGGCCGTGCTGACGGTCGGGAACTTCGGCGCCCGCTGCGTCGGGCTCGCCCACGGGCTCCTCACCGCCTCGGCACCGGCGGCACCGGCGGCGCTCGGCGCGCACGTCGTGGTGAGCCTGGTCTTCCTGGCGTACCTGCCGTTCAGCCAGATGATGCACTTCGTGGCCAAGTACTTCACGTACCACCAGGTCCGCTGGGACGATCGCCCGCTGGAGCCGGGCGGCGCGATGGAGCGGGAGATCCAGGGACTGCTCGAGCAGCCGGTGGGCTGGGCGGGACCGCATGTGGGCGCGGACGGACACAAGAACTGGATCGACATCGCGACGGAGGTGGGCAAATGAGCACCCGGACGCGCGTGAAGGACATCGGCAAGCGGCGGGACGAGGTGCTCTCGCCGGTGAGCACCGAAGAGCTCATCCCCCTTCCCCCGCCCTACGACGTTGCCGAGGAGCAGCCCGCCTGGAAGGAGATGTCGGCGGACGCCCGCAACCGGATGGTCTGCAACCTGGACGGCGTGGTGGCGCTCAGCCTTCCGCAGCCGGAGACCCCGGAGGAGGAGCAAGCCTTCGTGGACCAGTTTGCCGAGGGCCTGCACAAGCTCCTGACGCGAGAGAACAACTGGACGTTCCTGCAGCCGCTCACGCTCGCGCTCGAGTACTGCGTGGGATGCCAGACGTGCAGCGAGGCGTGCCACATCTTCAAAGCCAGCGGCGGCAAGGAGATCTACCGGCCGACCTACCGGTCGGAGGTCTGGCGTCGCCTGGTGCGGAAGTACGTGCGCGCCGGCGGCCGCCTCACCGCGCCCCTCACCGGTGCCGACGTGGATCTCAACTGGGCCTCGGTCACCCGCCTCTACGAGCTTGCCTATCGGTGCAACCTGTGCCGGCGCTGCGCACAGGTGTGCCCGATCGGGATCGACAACGGCCTCATCGCCCACGAATTGAGGAAGCTCTTCAGCCAGGAGCTGGGGTGGGCGCCCCGCGAGCTGCACGAAAAGGGAACCGTGCTGCAGCTCGAGGTGGGCTCGTCCACCGGCATGAACGAGGTCGTGGTCAAGGACAACGTCGAGTTCATCGACGAGGACCTGAGCGAGGAGACCGGGGTCGAGGTCAAGACCCCGTGGGACAAGGAGGGCGCCGACGTCCTGCTGATCCACAACGCGGGCGAGATCCTCTCGTGGCCGGAAAATCCCGGGGCGTTCGCCATCATCCTGAACGCGGCGGGCATCGACTGGACGCTCTCGTCGGAGAGCGTGGCCTACGACGGGGTCAACTACGGCCTCTTCTACGACGACATCCAGCTCGCCCGCGTCGCGCTCAAGCACGTGCAGGCCGCCAAGAAGCTCAAGGTCGGCAAGCTCCTCATGGGCGAGTGCGGCCATCAGCACAAGGCGCTCATGACCGTTGCGGACCGGATCCTCACCGGCGACATGCGCGTCCAGCGCGAGAGCTGCATGCCGTTTCTCGAGGAGATCGTCTTCAGCGGCAAGATCGAGTTCGACCCGTCGAAGAACGATTTTCCCGTGACGTTGCACGACCCGTGCAACATCGTGCGGAACCTGGGCATCGTCGAGCCGCAGCGTCGCATCCTGCGCTACCTCTGTCCGCAGTTCAGGGAGATGACCCCGCACGGCGTGGACAACTACTGCTGTGGTGGCGGAAGCGGCTTCGCGGTCATGTCGTCGAACAACTTCACGGACTGGCGGGTGAGCGTGGCCGGCCGGATGAAGTTCAAGCAGATCCTCGACGCCTTCGCCGACCAGCCGGGCCCCGACGTGAAGAAGTACGTCTGCGCCCCCTGCTCGAACTGCAAGGGCCAGATCCGCGACATGCTCCAGTACTACGGAGCGCTCGAGAAGAGCGGGATCACGTACGGCGGCCTGGTGGAGCTCATCGTCAATGCGATGGTGGACGTGAAGGAGCCGTTCATCAAATGGGAGATGCACTGAGCGCGCCGGCCCGAACGGGCACCCCGCAATAATCCCCCTGACATTTCGTATGTCTCTCCGGTACGTTGAGAAAGGAGTCGCCGAAGACCCTCTCGCTCCGGTCGGGACTCCCCGGGGGTGCCTCGATGACAGACCTCGCAACACGGGCCTTGCTCGCTTTCGCGCTGATCGCGGCCGTGCCTCGATTCGCGTGCGCTCAGACGCGCGCGTCGAAGGCCGACCGGGATTCGACGTCGAACGTCTCGGCGCGTCTGACCGACCACGAGACCGGGCAGCCCATCGAGGGTGCCATCGTGCGCCTGATCACCGGCGTCGGGCGCTCCGAGGACGTGCGGACCCGGGTCACGAACGGCGACGGTCGCTTCTTCTTTTCGAACCTACCGGGTGGGCGCTACGCGCTCGTCGCGGGCCGGCTCGGGTACCGGAACCTGAACGATTCGATCGAGATCCCGCCGGGCCAGGAGCTGCAGCTCCGCCTGCAGCTGTCGTCGTATCCGGTGGAGCTCGATCCCGTGCTGGTGGTCGTCAGGCAACCGACCCCCCGCGCGGGGCCCGTTCCCGGCCTCGCGGCGCGAGAGCGACGAGGGCTGGGCACGATCCTCGACCGTAAGAAGATCGACGACATCCACCCGTTCGAGGTCTCCGACCTCTTCCGTACGATGGCGGGTGTGCGCGTCGTGCCCGACGAGGATCTCGGGTACAGCCTGAGGCTCCGCGGTGGCTGCAAGCCCACGATCTGGGTGGACGGCGCGCGCACCGGCGCCCAGGACGTGGATCTCTTCCTGCGCCCCTCCGACCTGGAGACGGTCGAGGTCTACCAGGCGTCGGAGGTGCCTGTACGCTTCGCGGGCGGGAGCGGCAAGTGCGGCGTGGTGCTGTTCTGGACGCGGCCCGCGGGCAAGGGCAACCTGAACTTCGACTCGTTCTGGAAGAAGCTCCTCATTCCGGCCGTCGTCATCGCGGCATTGATCATCCGTCTGCACTGACCGCCCGAGCGGCGCGAGCATCCCACACCGCCGGGCCCCGGACCGGGGCGCGCGGCGCCTCCGGCCCGGCGGCCCACATCATGACCCGGACAGGCTCCTACGCCGGACGGCGGGCGACGATCAGGCCCGTGGGACCGGGCAGGCGCTCGCGCGTGGGCGCCTCGAATCCCACCTCACCGAGCCAGGCCGCATACTCCTCCTCGCTGTACGAGCTTCCCGCGCGGGTGCCGACCAGCATGTTCAGCGAAAACAGCGCGCCCGTCCGGGGACCGGCCCTGTCCGGGTTCAAGATGAAGTCCTGGATCACCACCCTGCCGCCGGGCGCGAGCGCGTCGTGTGCCTTGCGGAGCATGGCCTTGTTCTCGTCCGGCCCGAGCATGTGGCAGATGGCGGACAGGAACACCAGGTCGTAGCCCTCGCCGTACGCATCGTCGTGCAGATCGCCCACCCGCGTCTTCACGCGCCCGGACAGGCCCGCTTCGGCGATGTGGCGCTCGGCGATCGGCACCACGTCGGCCACGTCGAGGATCTCGCACGTCACCCCGTCACCCGCCTGCGCGAACGCGATCGAGTAGGCCCCCGATCCACCGCCGATGTCCAGCACGCGGCGCACGCCGTCCAGGCCCACCGCCCGCACGATCTGGGGCGCGCGCACGGACGCGCTCTTGTGCATCGCGGCGATGAACGCCTCGGTCCACACGTCCTCGGACTCGGGACCGCCGGGACGGTCGCGGGTCACCGACGTGCCCTCGCGCACGCACGCGGTCAGCGTCGACCACCGGGGCCACAGGTGCACGGTGTGCATCAGCGCCGCCCGGGAGTCGTGCTCCCCGCCCTCGGACAGGTAGCGCGCGCTCGCCGGCGTATTCGTGAACGTGCCGTCCTTCTTGGCGAGCACCTCGATGGCCACCAGGGCGTTCAGAAGCGACTCGGTCGCGCGCGGATCGGTACCGACGGCGCCGGCCACCGCCTCCGCGTCGGCCCCCTCACCCACCGCGCTGAACACGTCCAGCTCCACGGCGGTGAGGAGCACCCGGCTCGTCCGGAAGCCGTTGAGCGCCTCGGTCAGGTCGTCGGGGAGCGCGCCCGCTTCGTCGCGGGCCTTCAAGGCGGCGAGCCTCCGGGTCTTGTTCTCCTCGATCTCCGAGCGCACGGCCGGCTCCTCGCCGCTCCGCAGCCGCTCGACCGGGCGTCCCTCGCGGAAGTGCTCGCGCACGATCTCGGAGACGTCATCGGTCCCCACGCCCGAATACCACACGCCCTCGGGATAGACCACCATGTTCGGCCCCCGCCCGCACAGCCCGAGCGAGCCGCACGTGGTGACCTGCACTTCGTCGACGAGACCCTGCCGCACGAGCTCGCGCCGCAGCGCCGCGATGACCGTCGCCGAGCCGTTGGCATGGCACGACGGCGCTCCTTCGGGCTTCTTCTGATCGCACGCGTAGACGTGATGACGAAACGGTTCCATGACTGCGTTCCTTTCTCTCTATGAGGTCAGCGCCGCGGCCACGCGGCGCAGGGCGTCCCGTCCCTGGACGTCGGCGTCGAAGAGGGGCACGCGCAGCCTGGGAAGCGCCGCGAACTCGCGGTCGATCTCGTCCAGGTAGCGGGCCTCCCGCGCTCGTCGACGCGCCAGGAAGGCGCCTTCGGCGTCGGGCGGGAGGACCCGATTCACGATCACGGCGGACACGGGAATCTTCGATCGCTGGAGCGCGGCCGCCGCCTTGCGCGTCTCGAGGATCGGAAGGCGTTCGGGCGTGAGCACGAACGCGAACGAGGTGCGACGCGCGTCCCCGACGATCTCGCGGGCGGCACGGAAGCGCTCCTGACGGAGCTCGAGCGCCTCGAGCACCGGGTCGTCGTCGCGACCAGCGTCGCCCGCGGCCGCCCCGGCCACGTTGCGCCACATGCGGCCGAGCGAGCGCACCTTGCGACGGCGCGACACCAGCCCGTCGATCCAGCGGCCCATGAGCTCGGGCAGCGAGAGGAGGCGCACCGTGTGTCCCGTCGGCGCGGTGTCGAAGACGACCCGGTCGTACTCGGCCCCGGCCGTCCGCATCAGCTCCGCGAACCGGTCGAGCAGCGCCGCCTCCTCCGCACCGGGCGAGGAGCGGGCGAGGTCGATCTCGCGCTCGACCTCGTCGAGGATCCGTGGCGAAGCCACCTCGCGCACGCGTGTCTTCACGTCGGCGATGTAGCGCTCCGCCTCGGCTTCCGGATCGATCTCGAGCGCCGTCAGGCCGGGTTGCACCGCCCTCGGGTCGTCGCCCAGCGACACGTCGAGGATGTCGCCCGTCGAGTGCGCCGGGTCCGTGGAGACGAGAAGCGTGCGGGCGCCCTCCTCCGCGGAGAGGAGCGCGAACGCAGCCGCCATCGTCGTCTTGCCCACGCCGCCCTTGCCGCCGAAGAAGACGATGGGCGTGGAAGGAAGCGCCGCCCCCGGCTCTGCGCTCAGCAGCACCGGAAGCCGCCCTCGGGGGCCTGCTCGAGTCCGATACGCAGGTGCCACGCATGGAACTGCTCCATCACCTCGGGCAGCAGCTCGAGCGTGTAGAACTCGACGGGGTTCGGCACGCCGAGCATCTCGGACGTGGTCAGGAGCAGGAAGAGGTCCTGCTGGCGCGCGTACTCGCGGTGGATCTGCGCGCGATACGGGGCGATGTAGAGCGCTTCGTACAGGTTGCGGAAGCTCCGGAGCCCCCGTCGAATCCGTTCCCACATCAGTGTCGCTCTCCGCCTCCGTGCTCGCGCGCTCCTACTTCGTGCCCAGGGTGTCGTACACGACCTTCTCCTCCGGGGTGCCGACCGGCTCGCCCGAGAGCATCTTCCGGAACGCGACGACGGCCTCGAGGATCAGCCAGATCTCCAGCGCGAAGATGAGCGCCCCGACCCCGAACAGGAGCCACTGGTGACGGAAGAAGCCCGCCAGCTGGTCGATCATCGCCCAGGTCGTCATCACGAAGAGAAAGACCATCGGCACGGCGGTCACCACGACGTTGCGCTTCAGGCGCCACAGGAACGCGCTCACGACCAGCAGGGTGAGCGCGCCGGTGAGCTGGTTGGTCGTGCCGAAGAGCGGCCAGATGCGCATGCCACCCGCGCCGCGGTCGACGCCCAGCGCGAGCACGCCGATCGTGGCGACGGCCACGAGCGTGGCGACGATCCCGTTCCGGAGCGGCTTGATGCGGTACTGCGAGCCCAGCTCCTCGACGATGTAGCGCTGCAGGCGCACGCCGGTATCCATGGTCGTGACCGCGAACGAGATGACGACGACGGCCGCGAAGATGGCGGCCACGGCGTGCGGGATCCCGATTCCCTCGCAAATCGACGCGACCCCGTCGACGAACGCGTTCACGCCGCCCGACGACGCCGAGGCGAACGACGCGTAGTGCCGGTGCCAACCGTCCGTGCCCGCATACAGCGCGAAGCCGGCGGTCGTGGCCAGGATCGCGGTCAGCGCCAGCGTCCCCTCCCCCACCATGCCGCCGTAGCCGACGTAGCGCGCGTCCGTCTCCCGGTCGAGCTGCTTCGAGGTCGTGCCCGACGCCACCAGGCCGTGGAAGCCCGAGATCGCGCCGCACGCGATCGTGATGAAGAGGAGCGGGAACCAGCTCGGGCTGTCGGCCGGCAGGTGATGGTTGACCATCGGCGCCACCACCGGCGGGTTCACCACGAGAATCCCGACGAAGATGACGGCGAGCGCCACGAAGAGCTGGTGGCTGTTGATGTAGTCGCGCGGCTGGAGCAGCAGCCACACCGGCAAGGTGGACGCCAGCGCGCCGTAGACCAGCATGATGACGACCCATTCGGCACGCAGCCCGTCGGTCACCGCGGCCGCGTGGGCCGCCGCGGCGTTGCCGCCCGCCGCGTGCAGCTGCGCCAGGGTGGGCGCGAAGTGCAGCAGGTCGGGGATCTGCGGCTGGATGTACTGGCCGAGCCAGATATAGACGTAGAGCAGGATCAACGCGACGATGCTCGGGACCAGGATGCCGGCGCGCGTGCGGTACACGAGCAGGCCGACCACCACGGCCGTCGGCATCGCCATCCAGATCGGGAAGATCGCGCCCGGGTTCGCGATGAACAGGTTCGCGATGACCACCGCGAACACCGCGTTCACCATGAGCAGCAGGAAGAAGATGATGAGCAGGAAGAGGACGCGGGCGCGCGAGCCCAGCACCCCCTGCGTCACCGTCCCGATCGACTGCCCCCGGTGGCGCACCGACAGCCAGAGCGCGCCGAAATCGTGGACCGCCCCGGCGAAGATCGTGCCCAGCACGACCCAGAGGAACGCGGGCAGCCATCCCCAGATGACGGCGATGGCGGGCCCCACGATCGGCGCGGCGCCGGCCACCGACGTGAAGTGGTGTCCGAACAGCACGTGCTTGTTCGTCGGGACGTAGTCCGTGCCGTCCTCGAACTGGTGCGCCGGGGTGACGTAGTCCGGGTCGAGCCGGTAGACCCTACGGGCGATGTACCGGGAATAGAGCTGGTAGCCGGTGAGAAACGCGGCCAGACCGACGACCAGCAAGAGGATTGCGCTCATGAGGTGGCATTCTCTGGCGTCGAGCCTATGCGCGCAACCCGGGTCGGCGGGCGTGCGCGGCGCCCCCCGCTACCACCGATCAGCCGGTGCGCTCGAACACCGCGTTGACCGTCGCGCGTCGTCCGGGATTCGTCTCGACGACCACCGTCCGGCTGGGCACGGCCGGCACGAGCCCGTGGCGCGCCACCGCCTGCTCGAGCTCGTCCTGGTAGAGGAGCACCGCACGGCCGTCGGCCAGGCCCGTGAACACGTGCTCCTCGCCGGGCACCGCCTCGACGCCGTCGCCCGTCATGTCCAGATCGGGCGTGAAGTGCGCCACCAGCACCCGCCCGCCGGGCCGAAGCACACGGGCCGTCTCGGCGATGGCGCGGTTCCATTGCTCCATGCTCGCCGCGTTCTGGTAGATGCCGAGGCCGAGCACCAGGTCGAAGGACTCCGAAGCGTAGGCGGACAGGTCCTCCATCCGTCCCTGGCGCACACGCGTCCGGGCCTCCTCCTCGCCCACGGCGGCGGCCAGTCGCCGGCGGGTCTCCTCGACCATCCCGGCCGAAGCGTCCAGCGCTTCCACATACACGCCGCGCTCCGCCAGGAACACCGTGTTGCGCCCGCCGGCGCAGCCGACGTCGAGCACGCGCGTCTCGCCCGGCCGAAGCGTCGGCGCCAGCTCCTGCAGGCGATGGTCCGGGTCCCGCTCGGCGAAGCGGCGCACCACGTCCGGGCTCTCCCAGAAGCTCCCCTGTTGCTCCATCTCGTCCGTCTCCTCAATGTCCGGGAGTCCGCCGGGCCGTCGTTCGGAGGCCCCGGCGGCATCCACGTCTTCAGAGGTCGATCCCATGCGTCCAAAGGTAGCGTCGTCCGCCCTGGTGCTCATCGCGTTCGCCGTCCTCGCGCCTCCCCGCGCGCTCGGGGCGCAGCAGGCGCTCTCCGCCCGCGTCGACTCCGTGGCCGAGGCCGTGCTCGCCAGGACCGGGGTGCCGAGCGCGTCCGTGGCCGTCGTCCGCGACGGGGCCCTCGCCTACGCCCACGCCTACGGCGACGCCCGGCTCGAGCCGAAGGAGCCCGCCACCACCGACATGCGCTACGCGATCGGCTCCATCAGCAAGCAGTTCGCCGCGGCCTCGATCCTGATGCTTCAGCAGGAAGGCAAGCTCTCGCTCGACGACCCCGTGGCGCGCTTTCTTCCCGACCTCACCGACGCGAGCCAGGTCACGATTCGGGAGCTCCTCTCGCACACGTCGGGCTACCAGGACTACTGGCCGCAGGACTACGTGCCGCCGGAGATGCTGAAGCCGACCACGCCGCAGAGGATCGTCGATCGGTGGGCCAAGAAGCCGCTCGACTTCGCGCCCGGTACGAAGTGGCAGTACAGCAACACGAACTACGTCATCGTGGGGCTGATCGTGCAGAAGGCGAGCGGAATGCCGTTCTTCGACTTCGTGCGCACCCGCATCCTCGATCCGCTCGGCATGCACAGCGCGTTCGACGTCGACCAGAACCATCCCGCCCCGTCGGATCCGACCGGCTACGTGCGCTACGCGCTCGGCCCGCTGCGCACGGCCCCGAACGAGGGGCCGGGGTGGATGTTCGCGGCCGGCGAGCTCGCGATGACGGCGAGCGACCTGGCGAAGTGGGACATCTCGATGATCGACGAAAGCCTCATGCAGCCCGCCTCCTATCGGGACATGGAGCGCGAGGTGCTGCTGAAGAACGGCGTGGCAAGCGGGTACGGCCTCGGCGTCGACGTCGGCATGGCGTCCGGCCATCGCCTCATCTCGCACACGGGTGAGGTCTCCGGATTCGTCTCGGCCAACTACGTCTATCCCGACGACCGGGCCGCCGTGGTCGTGCTGACCAACGAGGACGCATCCAGCGCGGCGAGCGCCATCGCCCGGGCAATCGGCGGGATGCTCTTCACGACGCAGGACACCGCCACGGCCGGCCGCACCGCGCAGGCGAAGCAGATCCTCGAAGGGCTCCAGAAGGGCACGATCGACCGCTCGCTCTTCACCTCCGACGCGAACGCCTACTTCAGCGACCAGGCGATCGCGGACTTCGCCTCGAGCCTCGCGCCGCTCGGCGCTCCCAGATCGTTCGTGCAGGTGGGCGAGGCGAAGCGCGGCGGCATGCTGCTGCGCGTCTTCCGCGCCACGTTCGGCGACCGGACGCTGCGGGTGTGGACGTACCAGACCGACGACGGGAAGCTGGAGCAGTACCAGGTGGCGGCGGTCGGGTAGGCCCTCCGGAGGTGCCCGGGGTCCGTGGACCGCGGTCTACGGGCCCTGGCCCGAGGATTGCTTGGGTCCGTCCCTGGCCGTACCGTCCTCCCTTTGTCGATTCAGATTTCGGACCCTTGCCGTGAGCCATTTCGTGAAGATTCGTCGACTCGCAGTCGTCGGCCTCCTGGTCGCGTCTCCCGTTGCCGCACAGCAGCTTCCGGGCTACAGCGCCCTGCTGACCAAACGGGAGCGGGCGGTCGAGGCGGCCGCCATCGCCGTACCGTCGCCCGCGACCGCCGAGGCAGAGTCCCGGGCGCTGTCCAGCCGGACCCACGTCGCCGGCACCCCCGCCCAGGCACAAACCCGCGACTACGTGATCGACCAGATGAAGCGCTGGGGCCTGAAGACCGAGGTGCGCGAGTACGACGTCTGGATGCCGCACGCGACGTCCGTGCACCTGTGGCTGCTCGCCGGCGGAAAGACCACCGAGCTCTCGCTGGCCGAGCCACCGGTGCCCGGCGACTCGACGACCACGCTTCCGCAGTACCCGACGGTCAACGGCTACAGCGGCGTGGGCGACGTCACGGGCCAGCTCGTGTACGTGAACTACGGCCTGATCCAGGACTACGCGCGCCTCGATTCGATGGGCGTCTCGGTCCGCGGCAAGATCGCCGTGGCGCGCTACGGGCGGAGCTACCGCGGCATCAAGGCGCGCGAGGCCGAGAAGCACGGTGCCATCGCGCTCATCATGTACAGCGATCCGCAGCAGGACGGCTACGTGCGCGGTGACGTCTATCCGGAGGGCCGCTACCGGCCCGCGGGGGGCGTGCAGCGCGGCAGCGTGCTCAACGTGGACGGCGATCCGTCGACGCCCGGCTGGCCGAGCACGAAGGACGCCCACCATCTGCCTCTGGACAGCATGGACGTGCCGCACATCCCGGTCATCCCGATCGGATACGGCAACGCCCAGAAGCTCCTCGAGGGCGTGCGCGGGGCGGCCATCCCGAGCCAGTCGTGGCAGGGCGGCATGCCGTTCCGCTACCACGTCGGACCCGGCCCGGTGCAGGCCCGCATCCAGGTACAGGACGACCGCGCCACGACCGGCTACAAGAAGTTCTGGGACACGTTCGGGATCATTAGCGGCACGGAGTTCCCCGACCAGATGGTCATCATCGGGGGACACCGCGACGCGTGGGGCCCGGGCACGGCCGACAACGTGAGCGGCGACGTGAGCGTGCTCGAGGCCGCGCACGCCGTGGCGGAGCAGCTCAAGAAGGGCCACCGGCCGCGCCGTACGATCGTCTTCGCCACGTGGGACGCGGAGGAGTGGGGGCTCATCGGCTCCACCGAGTACGTGGAGGACGACTCGCTCCGGCTCTTGAAGGGTGCGGCGGCCTATCTGAACCAGGACGTCGCCGCCCAGGGCGTGCGGTTCGGCGCCGGTGGCTCGCCCTCGCTACGCTCGACCCTGCGCGCCGTGGCCAAGCTGGTGCCCGACCCCAGCGGTAAGGGGAGCGTCTACGACGTGTGGCGCACGATGTCGAACGTGCCCGACTCGGCCGAGCCGCGCATGGGCGATCCGGGCGGCGGCTCGGACTTCGCGCCCTTCTACAGCCACCTCGGGATCCCGATCGCCGAGTGGGGCTTCGGAGGGCCGGGCGGCGTCTACCACTCCCAGTATGACGATCTGGAGTGGATGTCGAAGTTCGGTGACCCGGGCTACAAGTACCACGCCGCCGCGGCCCGGATCGCCGCCGCGATGGTGCTGCGGATCGCGGACGCGGAGATCCTCCCCTACGACTACGTCGAGTACGCGAAGACCATGGAGGGCTACGTCCCGGCGATCCAGGCCAGGCTGAAGGCCAGGGGATGGACGACGTCGCTGGCGCCGCTGTCCCAGGCGCTGCAGCGCTTCGACGCCCAGGCCAGGGCGTTCGACGCCGCGCGCAACCACCTCCTGAAGGGTGAGCCGCACCACCAGACGCTGGTGCGCACGAACGCCGCGCTGCTCGACGTGGAGCGCTCGCTCACGAGGCCGCAGGGGCTCGTGGGCCGGCCGTGGTACCGCAACCTCATCTACGTGGCGGACGAGAACAACGGCTACGCGAACATGGTCTTCCCGACGGTGAACGAAGCCATCCGCGCCGGCGACGAAGCGCGTACCGCGCGTGAGATCACCGACCTGGCGAAGCACTTCGACACCGCCACCGAGGCCCTCCACCGCGCCACGGAGGCGGCCGGCGGGCGTCGCTGACGAACGCGGGCCCGGTCGCGCCGGTCAGGATCGGCGACCGGGCCCACCGAGGGCCCTCAGGCCTTCTTCAGCACCTTCCAGTAGGTCACGTACCGTTCGTCGAAGAGCGTATAGAGCGGCACGAGATCCATGGGCTCGCCCTGCCCGTGCGTACGGAACGTGAGCGGCTTGCCCGGAACCGGCTCGACCCAGCTGGTCGGATCCATCGGCCGGTCCGTGTGGATCACGGGCGTGGGGGGTGGGTCGGGGTGCACGTATTCGGGCACGGTCCGCGGCGGCGTCTTCACGGCCCTGAGGTTATCCTTGGTCAGTCCCTTCGTGCCCATGCGCCCGACGAGCACGAGCGGCCCGTACATGACCGTCTGCGACGAATCGTCGTCCGGCATCGGATCGATGTGCAGCGACATCGGCACGGTCATCTCGAGCCGGTCGCCGTCGTGCCAGGTCCGGTCGACCACGAACCAGCTGCTCGGCCCGGCGAACGTGTCGAGGTCGTGGCCGTTCAGACGGGCCGAGCCCCCCTGTGTGGCCCACCACGGCACCCGCACGCGGAGCGCCATCTTCACCGGCTTGCCCGCGTGCACCACGAAGGAGGTGGCGCCCTCGGCCGGGAACTTCGTGTCCTGCACCAGCCGGACGCCCTTCTCCGGCCAGCGCACCTCAGAAGGCACGTACATGTTCACCCAGACGCCGTCGTCGTCGTGGAAGTACACGCTGTCACCGAGCTTCGAGAAGTTCTCGGAGCCCGTGCCCGTGCAGCACCAGAAGTCGTAGCCGATCTGACCGAAGAGCTTCCAGAAGCCCGAGGCGAGCGGGGTGTAATACAGCTTGTCGCCGTGCACGGGGTGCTGCGTGGGCAGGATCCCGTTGAAGTACGCCCGCTCGTAGTAGTCGGCGATGCGCGCATCGGCCTCCCACGTGAACAGGTGCCGCGTGAGCTTGAGCATGTTGTACGTCGGGCACGTCTCCTCGGTGTAGCCGTTGAGCGTGTGCGCCAGGTGGCCGGGCTTGCCGAGCCAGTGCTCCTTGCTCGTGGTGCCGCCCGTGGAGTAGGCGCGCCGCTTCGTGATCTCGTCCCAGAAGTAGGTGCTGATCCTGCGGTAGCGCGGCTCGCCCATGAGCTCGTAGCGCCGCGCGGCGCCGATCACCTTCGGAATGTTCGTGTTCCCGTGCACGCCCGTGAGCGTGTCCTCGGCGTCGGCGAGCGGATCGAAGAGCCAGGGGTGGTCGAAGCGGTGCGCGAGCTCGGCGTACTTCTCCTCCTCCGTCACGGAATAGAGGTTGTACAGCACCTCGTTCATCCCGCCGAACTCGGTCATCAGCAGCTTCGTCCAGTCCTCCGGCGAGATCGGCTTGGCATACGCGATGGCCCAGTCGGCCATCTTCCGGACCACGTCCAGCGCCTGCTCGTTGTCGTGCAGGTTGTAGTTGTCCATCAGGCCGGCCATGATCTTGTGGTACGTATAGAAGGGCGCCCACACCGGCTCGTGCTTCTTCAGCCGCTCGAAGAGCGTCTCGGGGAACGCGCTCAGGTAGCCGTTGCCGTGCGCCTTCTGGATCTTGGCCAGCTTCGAGATCATCCCCTCGGCACGCTTCTTCAGGGCGTCCTCGCCCGTCTGCGCGCTGAAGAGCGCGCATGCCGACAGATAGTGGCCGGTGTAGTGGCCCCTCAGCTCGTTGTCCGGCGCCTCCCACCCGCCGTACGGCTTCGCGTTCGAGGGCAGGCCGGCCGTGACGTAGAACATGTGAAGCAGCCGGTCGGGATCGAGGTTCGTCAGAAAGCGACGATTCACGTCGAGCCCGTCCATCTGGACGCCGGGTCGCAGACGCACGAGATGGAGATCGAAGGGATGGGCGCGAACGGTGATCGGCTCCCCGCCGACGGGAACGACGAACCCGGTCTCGGGACCGTGCTCGGGTACCTGCGTCGGGGAGGCGGGCAGCGCCCCCGTGAAACGTGTGAAGGGGACCGCGGCCGCGGCGGCCGCGGTGGACGCGAGAAAGTCGCGACGCGAGAGGTGGTCGGTCATGGAAATCCTCCCGGCTTCGGCATGAAGGCCGACGTATCGTGTTGTCGGAATACGTTCTGCCTACACGACAAAAGCCGGGAGGGTCGCGTCCGGTGAGCGCGCGGCGGCGCCCTGGAGGCTACACGCCGCGCTCAGTCTTCCAGGAGCGGAGGCCCCTTCGTGTCCTTGACGCCGAGCGCGACTCCGGTGCCGACCCCCGCGCCGACGAAGATGGCCGTCCCCGCCCCGACGATGGGAAGCACCGCCACCAGAGGCGCGGCGATCACGGTCGTGGCCAGACCGGCCCAGAGGCCGAGCAGGGGCTTCTCGACGATGTTGGTGTAGCGCAGCTTCCTGGCGACGAACTGCCGCGCTTTGATGTGGCCGCCCACCCCGATGACTCCGGCGATCCCGGCTGCGATGAGCTCGAACATGCGTCCCCCTGTGTAAGCGTCTGTCCTCGTCAGTCCTTACGAGCCGGCGAGCTATTCTGTTCCGCGCTCGATTCCGTGCTTGCGCATCCGGTACCGTAGCGTCTGGCGGGTGATCCCCAGATCGCGCGCCGCTGCTGCCACATTGCCGTCCCGACGCGCCAGCGCCGCCCGGATCAGCTCCGACTCCACGTCTTCCAGGCTGGCGGCGTCATTCAGGGCGGCGCGGGCCACGTCCCGCACTCCCCCGCCCGTCTCCGTACCGTCCGCGCCGTCGGCCGACGCCGCCGGCGCTCCGGCTGCCATCGCGCCACCCACACCCGCTTCCGGGAGCTGGAGCCAACGCTCCGGGAAGACCTCCGATTCGGCGAACAGGATGCAGCGCTCCACGACGTTGCGGAGCTCACGCACGTTGCCCGGCCACGAATAGGCGCGCATGCGCCGCCAGACGCTCTCGGGAATCTCCTTGACCCGTTTGCCCGTCCGTGCGTTGAGCTCGGTCACGAACCTCCAGGTGAGCGGCTCCAGGTCCTCGAGCCGCTCGCGCAGCGGCGGCAGCTCCACCGTGACGACGGCGAGCCGGTGATAGAGGTCCTGGCGAAACGCGCCGTCGGCCACGAGCCCGGGAAGGTTCCGGTTGCTCGCGGCGAAGACGGCCACGTCCACCTCGATGTCGCGCTCGCCTCCGACCCTGCGCACACGTCCGTCCTCGAGGGCCTTCAGCAGGCGCGCCTGCAGCGGCGCCCCCATGTCCGCGATCTCGTCGAGAAAGAGCGTGCCACGGTGGGCTTGCTCGAAGAGGCCGCGGTGGCGGCCCGACGCACCGGTGAAGGCCCCGGCCTCGTGGCCGAACAACTCGGACTCCAGAAGCTCCCCGGGAATCGACGCGCAGTTCACCTCGACGAGCGGCCCTTCGGCGCGCACGCCGCCGTGGTGGAGGATACGCGCCACCAGGCCCTTGCCCGTTCCGGTCTCTCCGGAGATCACGAGCGCCCCGACCGGCGCCGCCATGAGCCGGCCCAGCAGCTCCCGCACGCCGCGGGCGGCCTCACTGTCGCCGACGAACGCTTCCAGCGGAAAGCGCCGGTTGCCCCGCGCCGCCTGGTCGTGCAGGGCGCGCTGCGCCTCGGCGCTCCGGCGGGCGCCGGCGACGACCACGTCGAGTCGGTCCAGGCTGCACGGCTTCTCCAGGAAGTCGTAGGCGCCCAGGCGGATCGCCTTGACCGAGTCAGGCACCGTCCCGAAGCCCGTGAGGAAGACCCACTCCGACACGGACGTGGTCGCCTGGCTCCGCCGCTCCTCCAGGAGGTCCAGCGCGGTGCCGTCCGGCAGGCTCATGTCCGAGATCACCACGAGCGGATCGATCTCCGCGAGGCGCGCGCGCGCTTCGGCCAGGGTGGCCGCGCGCTCCGCCTCCCACCCCTGGTCCACGTAGTGGCGGACGAGCTCGCGGCCGAGCAGATCCTCGTCTTCGATGACCAGCATATGTCCGCTCATGGCCGGCTCGGGAAGGAGACGCGGACGACGGCCCCGCCGGTCTCGGCGTTCTCGAGCGAGACCTTGCCGCCCAGGTCGGAGGCCGTGCGCTCGACCATGGCGAGACCGAGCCCCGTTCCCACGGGCTTGCCGGTCACGAACGGACGGGCGCCGTGCGCCAGCATCTCGTCGGAGAAGCCCGGTCCGTCGTCGGCGACCACGATCTGGGTGAGCCCCTCGGCACGGGACGCGCGCACCCACACGTGGCCGGGCTCGGAGCCGAGCGCCTCGATCGAGTTGAGGATCAGGTTGAGCAGCATCTGGCGGATCCGGTCACGAGGCACCTCGCACACCATCTCCTCGGGCATCTCCGCCACCAGATCCACACCCTCGGAGACCTGGTGTCGCAGGAGCGCGAGCAGGTCCTCGACCAGGGCACGCAGATCGACCGGCTCCGGAGGCTCCGGCTCGTGGCGTGTATCGGCCAGGTATTGGTTGAGGAGTCGGCTCACGCGCTGCACCTCGCCGATGACCGGCGTGATGCGCTCGTCCACCGTCTCGTCCTCGACGTCGCGGCGCAGGTTCTCGAGCGCCATCAACACCCCGGCCAGCGGGTTGCGGAGCTCGTGTGCGACGGCCGACGCCGTCACGCCCGCGGCCGCGAGTCGCTCGGCCGTCGCCAGGCTGCGGTGTTGCTCCAGCAGCGTACGGGTGGCCGTGTAGACCTCTCGCTCGAGCGAGCGCGCCCGATGGCGGTGCTCCTCCTCCAGGGCGGCCAACCGGGTCACCATGTCGTTGTAGTTGGCGAACAGCGGCGCGAGCAGCGGGTCGACGCCGTGCGTCTCGATCCTCGCGAAGTCGCGCTCGCCGAGGCGGTCGAGCAGCACACGCAGCTCGTCGATCGGCTTGAGCACACGGGTACGCGCGAGCCACACCCCGACGAGCGCGAGCAGGAGCAGCCCGGCCAGCGCCCCCACCACCGCCTGCTCCTCCCGGCGTCCGTCGCGGCGGATCTGGTCGAGGAGGTTCTGCTGTGCGTTCACCTCAGCCTGATGCACGCCCTGGAGCAAGCTCACCGCCGCCAGGAGCGTCGAGCCGGGCACGACCCCCGAGTTGCCGAGCAGCACCGAGAGCTCGTGCAGCCGCTCGTTGGTCTCCGCGTCGAGGAATCCCCCGAGGTTCTGCGCCTCCACGAGCTGGTAGCGTACGTCGTCCACCTGGTACGACCGGGTCGAGACGAACCCGCCCACCTCGTCCAGCAGGTCCTGCTGGAGCTTGATGCGCAGCGACTGGATCTGGGCCGTGACCGCGAGCCGCTGGCGGATCAGCTCGGCTCGTTCCTGGTTGCGGCGCACGCTCGACCAGAGGACGAAGCCCACGCCCCCGATGAAGACCACCGCACAGGCAGGCAACAGCCAGCGCGCCTGGCCGAGAAGCCAGAGCCTGAACGGTCGATGAGACACCCCGTGATGCTCCATCCCTGAATGAGAGTCT
>JBJKRT010000071.1:0-9547 GCA_046704545.1 Longimicrobiales bacterium | reverse complement strand
TTCGACCACGGGCAAGGCCCCTCGCACCTCCTGGAGGGCCTTGGCGACCACCGCCGAATCTCTAATGACGACGGTGGTTTGCTGGGCCGCCGCGCCGCCGGCGGCCCAGCAGAGGGTTACCAGCGCGAGCCCACTCAGGCGCGACGCGCGCTCGATACGTCCGGAAGTCATGAACATCTTCGTCACTCCTGTTCGGCGGGGCCGGGCGTCGTGGACGCCAGCATCGCGCTCATTCGTTGTAGCTCGGTACCTGTGATCACCTGGAGGTCGTTCATCGACGACAGCACGACATGCAGATCGGCGCGGCGCCGACGGTCCATCGCGTCGAAAGCCGAGTCGATCGCGCTCGTCATCTGTGTTCCCAACGAGGCGTTCTGAGCCTGGAGCGTCTGGTCCACCACGGCGAGAATCGCCTGCCGGTCCTGCGCCCGGGTGTCTCGCATCGTCGCCTCGAGGTACGCCGCCGTCCGTGCGAGACTCTGGTCGAGGTCCGCACGTGTCACGAGTGAGGTCGGCGTGGACGCCGGCCCGGAGCCGAGCGCCATGTGCAGGGTTCCGTTCGGGCCGATCCGGAATCGGACCAGGGAGGCGGCCAGGCCGAACAAGAGCACCACGGCGGCCGCCGTCACGAGGGAGGGCAGGAGAGATCCGAATCCGACCCCGCCTCCCTTCCACCCCGTTCTCCACGCCCTCCCCCGCATCCGGCCGCCCGGCTCCGCGGGCTCTTCGACGTAGACCATCCGAGGGGCGTTGACCACGTTGGGCCATTCCGCCAGAAGCGCACGCGTCGAGGTCAGCCGCTCGAACTCTTCCCGACACGCCGTGCAGGTGGCGAGATGAGCGCGGATCTCGGCCAACTCCTCCGGATCGCCGTCTTCATAGAGCAGAGAGATCAGCCGCTCTTCCCTGTTTGCGCACTCACCGTTCATGACACTCCTCCTGGTCCATCGTCCTGCGGCGCCTCCTCCCGTTCGAGTTGCGCACGCATGGCGCGCAGCCCCCGGTAGAGTCGGGCCTTCACCGTGCTCTCCGGCACTTCGAGCACCTCCGCGATCTCGGCGAACGTGAGCTCCTGGTATTCCTTCAGGAGGATCACCGTCCGTTGCTCCTCCGAGACGCCGGCCAACAGTCTTCGCACCAGCTCCTCCCGGTCGGCCGACTCGGCCGCCGCGTCGGTTCGGGCTCCCTCGTCCGCGATCCGGTCCTTCACGTAGACCCGCTCGCCCGACGCGGTCGTGTAGTAATCGTGCAGGGAGACGACCCGGAGCCGCTTCCTCCTCAGGTGGTCCTTGCACAGGTTGACCGCTACCTGATAGAGCCAGGTGCTGAAGGCTCCACGGTGCGAGTACCGGGCGATCGACTTCACCACCCGCAGGAACGTCTCCTGGACCAGATCCTGGGCGAGCGCGGCGTCGCCCACGTACTTGTAGACGAAGTTGAAGAGCGGCTTTTCCCACCGCCAAACCAGGAGATTGAAGGCCGACGCGTCCCCCTGACGGCACGCTTCGATCAGCCTTGCCTCCTGGGTGCTGCCGGTCTTGATCCCGCGGGCTTCCGCTTTCGTGACCGCCACTCCCGTTCGTCCTCGCTCGGATCGTCCAGCGGGTCGTGTCCCGCTTCCACAACTATGGAACGGAGCCGCTCCGGGAATAGTTGCGTCGGGAAGGGCGGATGGGGAATCGCGTCTGCCCGAGATTCGAAAAGGCTGCGAACTGGTGCACAACCAATTCGCAGCCTTCCGTGGTCGCCAGCCTGTACGCTGTTTCCGACCCGCTCGGGAGCCGGGCGGCACGTCACATCTTTTCGATGCGCAGGTCGCCGCTCACCGTCTTCACCTTGAGCGTACGATCGCCGCCACCACCGATGGTCCCGTGCACGTTCGCGCCGAACAAACGGTGTCCAGGGTGCTCGAGAGTGATGTCGAAATCCGTGTTCAGATCACCGGACACGGACTGGAACTCGACTGCCGCCGCGAACGCCTTGGGCAGCCTGAGCGTCACGTCGCCGCTCACCGTGTTGAAGCTCAGCTCCTTCCAGTCCAGGCTCGCCATCTCCACATCGATGTCACCGCTCACGGTGGAGCTCCGGGCGCGGCCGGTCGTGGAGATCGTGACGTTACCCGATACCGAGGACGCCCTCACGTTGGAGCGCAGATGTCGTGCTTTCACGTCGCCCGATACCGTGTTGGCCCTGAAGTCGACGCCCTCCGGAAGCTTCACTGTGTAGTCGACGCTGACGCGGGCACCATCGTGGTCGCCCCATCCGTGGTGTCCACGCATGTTGCAGCCGTCTGGATTGTCCTTCGGGTAGTACACCGAACAGAGGGTGACACCGTCCCCGTCCTTCACCACCCGGACCTCGACCTTGTCGAAGTCGCTGGTCCGCCCGTGCTTCTTTGCCACCACCTCCACCGTGTTGCCCGTCGCGGGCTCCACGTCGATGTCTCCCGAGACGGCATGCACCCGCAGCGTCTGGCCCGATCCCAGCGTTCCGGACCACCGGAACGGATTCTGTTGTTGCGCCGCCGCCGCGGTGGCCAGCACGCCCAGCGCGGCAGCCGCCATCCCGAACCTCGTCACCTTGCCCAACATGGGTCCTCCTCGTTTCGCGCTCGGGACCGTAGCCCGTGCCAGCCGTATCGACGTTCACTACGGTTTGGACAGCGCGAAGGTGTCGGAGGTTGGAACCCGCGTTACGACGGCGGCGGCAGCACCGCCGCCCCGAGCTCAGATGAACAGATTGACGTTGGCCTCGTCGGCCTCGCCGAGATAGCTCGCGACGCCGACGTACTCCAGTCCGTCGACCATCTCTTCGGGTTTCAGGCCCATGACGTCCATGGACATCGTACAGGCCATCATCGTGATGCCCTGCTCGCGCGCCGTCTCGATGAGCTCCTCGAGGGTCGAGACGTTCTGCTGGCGCATGACCGTCTTCATCATCTTCGCGCCCAGGCCGCCGAAGTTCATCTTCGAGAGGCCCAGCCTGCCCGGCCCGCGCGGCATCATGCGCCCGAACATGCCCTGAAGGAAGCTCTTGCCGTTCACCTTCGGGCCGGTTGGCTTACGCAGGGCGTTGAGCCCCCAGAACGTGAAGAACATCGTAACGTCGTCGCCCATCGCCGCGGCGCCGTTCGCGATGACGAAGGCCGCGAGCACCTTGTCGAGGTCACCACTGAAGACGATGATCGTCTTCTTGGTCAGGTCAGCCATGCGTGTCTCCTTATCAGTCGGACGCGGCGGTCCGGCTGCCGGCCAGGGCGTGGAAGAACAACGCGACCGGCCGGTAGATCGCGTGGGCCAGTTTCGTGAAGGGAAGCAGCAGTACTAGCTCCATGGCCACGGCCACGTGGACCAGGAAGACCCAATAGCCCCACGTCGGGGCGTGCGGCAGGTAGAGCGCGAGCTCGATGCTGA
This sequence comes from Longimicrobiales bacterium, assembly GCA_046704545.1. Taxonomy (GTDB): domain Bacteria; phylum Gemmatimonadota; class Gemmatimonadetes; order Longimicrobiales; family Gaopeijiaceae; genus SZUA-318. Next base: position 6,134 of record JBJKRT010000071.1, on the reverse strand, counting down.
AGCCGGTCACGCCCGTCACCCACAGCAGCGCCAGCAGGAGCACGTCCGAGAAGGTCGACTCGCTCGCCGTGCGGTTGGCGCGGCGCAGCCGGTTCCAGATCAGCAGGGTCGTGCCGTAGACCATCGCGGCGCCCGCGACCGTGCCGAGCAGTCTCGTCGGGTACCAGACGGGGACCGGCGCGCCGATCGCCTTCACGCCGGCGAGTGACAAGCCGTAGTCCAGGATCGTCGCCAGGAACAGGCCCAGGAAGCCCCAGAGCGTGAGCGCGTGGAGGAGCCAGCGGCGCCGATACAGCGGCTCTGTCACCTGCGCCTCGCCGCAGTCCTGCCGGTAGCGACGCTGCCCGATGGCCTCGATGCCGAGCGCCTCCCAGAGGGCGTGCAGCGACCGCTTCCATGCGCCGGGTCCACCGATCGCGTCTCGGAGGTGGATCCCCTCACGCCGCGCGATCCCGCGAGCCATGGACACCACACCGACCAGCCCCGCCAGTCCGACCAGGCTCATGACGACCACGCCGGTCAGGTGGATGAGCGGCTCCGGGATGAAGTCGAAGAGCGCCAGCCGGCCCGCATGCTCCACCCCGTGCGAGGCGTACATGAACAGCGCAAAGAACGCGGCCACCGCCACCGCGATGATGGTGCCGAGCACCGGCCGAATGGACAGCGTACGCGCCAACCCGGTCCGGTCGTAGCTCGCGATGGCGTAGCGTCGGGTGGCGGCCATGAAGCCGGCGGGGTCGGCCTGGGTCGGACAGCTCTCCGAGCAGGTCCCGCAATGGTAGCAGGACCAGAGCTCCTTGCTCGAGACGAGCGCGTCCTTCATGCCGAGCTGAGCATACCGGATCATCCGCCTCGGGAAGGTGCCGTCGTCGTCGGTGAGCGGACAGATCGCCGTGCAGTTGCCGCAACTGAAACAGGCCGAGACATCGGCGGCGCCGAAGCGCTTGATGTCGGGCAGCAGGTCGGGATCGAGTCGGACCGTGTGCGGCGCGACGGCCGCTTCGGGGGGCTCGACCTGGACTTCGTCAACGGTCATGGGGGTCATCGGGCAGCGTCCTCTCCGCCGGCCTTCTTGACGGCGGCGTACTGAAAGAACCCTTCGTCAGTCGGCTCGGCGAGCTCGACCAGCTTTCCGTACCGGCGCATGCCCATCACCCAGAAGACTGTTTCCTCGCTGGGCTTCCCGATCGCCGCCGCGATCTCGGGAACGGTGTGGGGTCCGTCGCTCAACGCCTGGAGGATGTCGCCGTGCATGAGCGGCTCCTCCCTGATGATCTCTCGCGGTTCCCGGGTGGTGCTCATGCTGCCGACGTCTCCAGCAGATTGTCGATCATCGCGCGGATCTGCTCGTCTGTGTTGCCAAGGAGATCGATCGCGTCCTCGGGGCAGTACGGGGCGCAGCCGCCGCAACCCTTGCAGGAGGTCGCGTCGATCGTGACCCGCTCGCCCTCGTCCGTGGTGACCCTCCGGATCGCTCCGTAGGGGCAAGCTTCCTCGCACTCACCGCACGCGGTGCAGGCCTCGGCGTTCACGGTCGCGACCAGCGGGTCGAGCTCGGCGGTCCCCCGCATCAGCATGCCCCCGCACTGGGTCACCGCGGTGAGGCCCGAGGAGACGGACTCCGACGAGGTCTTGGGGCCCTGGCAGGCCCCGGCGATCATCACCCCGTCGACCACGGTCTCCACCGGGCGCAGCTTGGGGTGGATCTCGTTGTAGAAGCCGTCGCTTCCGAGCGGCAGCTTGAGCAGGTCGGTCAGCGAGGTGTTTTCGCGGGGGACCATTCCGGTGACCAGCACGACCAGGTCCGCCTCCAGCGAGACCTTCTCGCCGCCGGTCAGCGCGTCGACGGTGGTGACGAGGAGCTTGCCGTCCTTGCCCCGCTCCACCGAGGGCGGCGTATCGTCGGGGAACTTCATGTAGACCGAGCCGCGCTTGCGCGACTCCTCGTACATCAGCTCGTAGCGGCCGTAGGTCCGGATGTCGCGGTAGAGGTGGTACTGGCGCGCGTCCACGTCGTGGTTCGAAACCTGGATCGACTCGTGGACCGCGGCCGAGCAGCAGTACTTCGAGCAGTACGCGTTGCCCCCCTCCTGCCGATTGCCCACGCAGTAGATGTAGGCGATGGTCCGAACCGGCCGGTCCTGGTAGCGGAGCGGTCCCGTCGTGCCGTCGACCAGCTCCTTGAACTCCGGGAGCGTCAGCACGCCGTCGATGCCATAGCCGTACTCGCCGGCCTCCGGCTGGTACGTGTCGAAGCCTGTGGCGATCACGATGGCCCCGACCGCCGCGTGCACGGTCTCCGACTCCGCTCCGTCCGGCGACGTTACGCGCAGCTCGGCGGTGTAGTTGCCGAAGCTGCCGGATTTGCCGACCAGCTCGGCGCGGGTGAACACGGTGATGCTCGGACGCTTCCGAACCTCGGCGACGAGGTTGGCGATCAGGTCGTGGCCGGAGCGCTCGTGCGGAAACATCGGCCCGAAACGCGCCACCCAGCCACCGACCTCGGCCTCCCGCTCGACGAGCGTGACGCCGAGGCCGAGGTCCGCTAGCCCGATGGCTGCGCGCAACCCGGCGATGCCGCCGCCGACCACCAGCGCGCGTCCGGTCGTCTGGACGCCGATCGGATCGAGCGGGACCGAGGCCCCCGTCTTCGCGACGCCGGCGCGGACGAGACCGACCGCCTTGCGGGTCGCGCCGACGGGATCGTCGCCGTGGGCCCAGGAGTCCTGTTCGCGGATGTTGACCTGGGTGTACTGGTAGGGGTTCAGCCCTGCGCGCTTCGAGACGCCACGGAACGTGAACAGGTGCAGCTTGGGCGAGCACGAGGCGACCACCAGTCCATCGAGGTGCTCGTCCTGGATCTTCTGGATCATGTCGTGCTGCGCGCCGTCCGAGCACGCGAACATCGTGGTCTCGGCGTGCACCACACCCGGCTCGTTCGCGACCGCTTCGCGCACCTTCGCCACGTCGACGTAGTCGGAGATGTTGCCGCCGCAGTGGCAGATGTAGACGCCGATGCGTCGCTCGCTCATCGTGCCACCTCCATGACCACCGTTCGCGTATGGGCGGCCTTCTCGAGATGCGCGGCCACCTGGGCGACCGCCGCACCCGCATGCGTGATCGAGTCCACGATGTCCTTGGCGCCGGACGCGGTGCCGGCCACGAACACCCCCGGAATGCTGGTCTGCCCGGGGTTCAGGTCGTCGTTGGGCTCGGCGACGTACGCGAACTCGTCGAGGCCCAGCGGCTCGCCGTCGAACAGGCGCTCGACGTCGCGATTGGGTTGGACACCGACCGCCAGCACGACCATGTCGTACTCGGCCTCGGCCAGCCCGCCTCCGTTCTCGATGTCCTCGTAGTGGAGGATGAGGTTGCCGTCGGGCTTCTCGGTGATCTTCGCCACCCGGCCCTTGATGTAGGCGGCTCCCAGCTCCTTGGACTCCTCGTAGAACTCGTCGTAGCGCTTCCCGGCTGCGCGCATGTCCATGTAGTGCATGGTCACGTCGGCCAGCGGCAGGGCGCCCATGATGAGCTGGTTCTGCTTGATCGAGTACATGCAGCAGATCTTCGAGCAGAGCGGATTGCCGACGGTCTTGTCGCGCGAGCCGGTGCAGGAGATGTAGGCGATGCGGTCGGGGACCTTGCCGTCGCTCGGGCGCAGCACCGTGTTGAAGGGCCTCGTCGGCGCCAGCAGCCGGTCCATCTGCATGCCCGTGATGACGTTGGGGTACTTGCCCCAGCCATACTCGGGCTTGGCGTCGGCGGCGAAGAGCTTGAAGCCGGTCGAGATGACGACGGCGCCGACGTCGACCTCGAAGGTCTCTTCGTGTTGGCTGAGGTCGATCGCGTCGGCCGGGCACGCCGCGACGCACTGTCCGCACTCCGAGCAGACGCCGCAGTCGAGACACCCGCCCGCGGCCGAGTGCGCCTCGGCCTCGGTCAGCACCGGCTCGATCTCCGCGAAGTCACGCGGCGCCGGCGCATGGGAGACGTCGAGCGTAACCGGGTCACGGTGGGCGTAGCTCTTCTGGCGGGCCAGCACCTTCGTTCTGTCGATTTCGGCCAACCGGTCGTCGAGCGCTTCGAATCCGTCCAGCTCCCGACCAGCGAGCCAGCGGTCGATCATGTGGGCTGCGCGACGTCCCTGCCCGACGGCGTGGGTGATGTCTGACGCGCCGCTGACGACGTCGCCCGCGGCGAACAGCCAGGGGACCTCACTCTGGAGCGTCGTGGGGTCGACCTGGATCCCGCGGCTCCTGGATACGGCCACACGGCCGTCGAAGGGCCCGGTGTCGGGAACGAGCCCGATCGCCGGAATCACCAGGTCGCACGGGATCACGAACTCCGAGCCCTGGATCGGCTCCGGGCGCCGCCGTCCGGACGCATCCGGGTCGCCCAGCTTCATGCGGGTGCACCGCAGGCCGGTCATCTTCTCGTTCGCGTCGCTGACGACGGCCACCGGGGAGACCAGGAGCTCGAACCGGACACCCTCCTTCTCGGCGTCTTCGAGCTCGGCCACGTGCGCGGGCATCGCTTCCCGCCCGCGACGATACGCGACGAGGGTATCGACCGCGCCCAGCCGCCGAGCGGTGCGCGCCGCGTCCATGGCCACGTTTCCGCCACCGACGATCACGACGCGCTTCCCTTCGAGGTCAGGTGCTTCCGCAAACCGGACGTCACGCAGGAAGTCGAGGCCGGAGACCACTCCGCCCGTCTCTTCGCCGGGCACGCCGAGGCTGCTCGCCTTCGGGGTCCCGGTCGCCAGGAGGACCGCGTCGTACCCCTCGCGCTCGAGCGCGTGGAGGTCGTCGACGCGCGTGTCGCAGGCGATCTCGACACCGAGCGCGGTCACGTTGCGGATGTCCTGCTCGACGACCTCTTGAGGCAGGCGGTACACGGGGATCGCCTGGCGCAGGAATCCGCCGGGCTCGGGTGCCGCCTCGAGGATCTTCACCCGGTAGCCCTTGCGGGCGAGCTGCCAGGCCGCGGTCAGCCCGGCCGGCCCCGAGCCGACGATCGCGACGCTCTTGCCGTTGGACTCCCCGGGTTGGACCCCGGGACCGTCGTGCGTGGCATAATGGCGCTCGGCGATGAACCGCTTGAGCCGCCGGATCGGAATCGGACCCTCGAGATCGCCGCGGGTGCAGTCGGCTTCGCAGGGTGCGTAACAGGCCCGGCCGAGCGAGCCGACGAGCGGCGTCGCGTCGAGCACGAGCTGGAACGCCTCCTCGTACTTGCCGCTGCGGATGAGCGATACGTAGCCGTGCGCCTTGATACCGGCCGGGCAGGTGTTCGTGCAGGGCGAGGTGCCCTCGCGGGTGATCACCGCCTTCTTCGGCACGGCCTGAGGGAACGGAATGTGGGCCGCCCGGCGCGCCACGAGGTCGGCGTTGAACTCGTCGGGCACCGCCACCGTGCACACCTGCTCGCACTCCTGGCAGCCGGTGCAGGCCGCGGTGTCGACGTAACGCGCTTTCTGGCGCACCGTCGCATGGAAGCGCCCGGCGCCGTCCCGACGGACGGTCTTCACCTCACCGTACGTGACGGTCGTGATGTTCGGATGGTTGATCGTCGAGGACATCTTCGGGCCGGAGATGCAGCTCGCGCAGTCCAGCGTCGGGAAGACCTTGCTCAGCAGGATCATCCTTCCGCCCACGCTCGCCTCTTTTTCGACGAGCAGGACCTTGTAGCCCATGTCGCCCAGCTTGAGCGACGACTCCATCCCACCGATGCCCGCCCCGATCACCAGGGCGTCGTATTTCATGCAGCTTCCGCTCCCGCCGCATTCAGCCTGGCGAGCAGCTCCGCGAACTCGCGCATGTGGGCGACGAAAGGCTCGGCGCAGACCGAGCAGAGCGCGGCCATCTTCACGCGCTCCGGCTGGTAGCCAGCCGCCTTCATCCGTTCCTGCGCTTGCGCTGCGATCCTTGCCGTGCGTGTGCTGCAGTCCGACAGATAGGCACACTCGTCCCCGTCGGCGGCGATGAAGACGCCGTCGAACCCCTGGTCGAACGCGTGCACGATCCAGTCAGGCTTGATTGCGCTGCTGCACGGCAACGTGATCGTGGAGACCGTCGCCGGGTAATGCAGATGTCTGCTGCCGGCGAGGTCGATCCCGGGATCCGAGATGTTCT
>JBJKRT010000070.1:0-32807 GCA_046704545.1 Longimicrobiales bacterium | reverse complement strand
GGGGGGGGGGGGGGCGCGGGGGGGGGGCGGGGGGGGGGGGGGGGGGGGGGGGGGGGGGGGGGGGGGGGGGGGGGGGGGGGGGGGGGGGGGGGGGCGAGCCCTGCCCGGGGCCGGCTCGCCGTTTCGGTGGGTATTGCTTCGGGGCTCGCCTCCGCCGCGCGGCGCGTCGGGGGGGCTCGTGGCGTCGGGGCGTCCGCGGTGCGCCGCGTGGAGGTCCCCGGGCAGGGCTCGCCCACCCACCCCACCCCGAACGGGTGCGGCGGCACTCGTCTCCGCGGCTTTGTGGGGCACAGGGGGCTGGCTTGTTCGGGGCCTCGGAATTCTCGCGCCTTCCCTCGGATTCCGGCGTTTCCTCAGGCTCCCCGTATCTCCTCGAGCTGAAGGACCAGGGCTTCGGGGGTGGTTACGGGCTCCTGGCAGACGTAGTCTCGGCAGAGGTAGGCGGTGGGGCGGCCGTCGCGCATGTCGCGGGCCTCGAGAACCGGCACGCGGCCGGCCTCCTCCCCCGGGGACCGGCCGGCGATCGTGCGGTTGCGCAGGAAGCGGGCCAGGGCGGTGTCGAGCAGGGCGCGGGTGGCCGGGTCGGCACGCTCGCCGATGATGGCGATCTCCACGGGAGGGGCGAGCGAGCGGTCGAGCGCGCAGAGGAGGCGGCCGAACGCGGGGCCGTAGCGGGCCAGCGTCGCCGCTTCGGAGGCGAGCGCGCGCCGGGCGGACTCCTCGTACCGATCCTCGCCGAACAGGTGGCCGGCCCGGAGCAGGAGCTCCACGGCCAACGACGTCCCCGACGGTGTGGCGTTGTCCATCGGATCTCTCGGGCGCACGAGGAGCGGCTCGCCGTCCTTGGGCGTGTCATGGAAGATCCCCTCGTCCTCCGACCAGAATCCCGAGAGGATCTCGTCGCACAGCCGCCGTGCTTCATCCAGCCAGCGTGGATCGAGCGTCGCTTCGTGGAGCGACAGCAGCGCATTGCCCATCGCGGCGTGGTCGTCGAGGAAGGCGGGCACCTTGGCCACGCCGTCCTTCCATGTGTGCAGCAGCGCCCCGTCGGGACGCAGCGCCTCGGCCAGGAATTCGGCTCCGCGGACGGCCCGGTCGATGAAGTCGGGGCGGTCCAGGACGCTGCCGCTCTCCGCGAGCGCACGAAGCGCGAATCCGTTCCACGCCAGGATGACCTTCTCGTCGCGCAGCGGAGGTACGCGCCCACTCCGCGCCTCCAGCAACCTGCGGCGTGACTCGGCCAGACGGGACGACACCTCGGCGGGCTCCAGTCCCATGGCCACGGCCGAGCGCTCGACCGAGCGAGGCAGGTGCAGCACGTTGGCACCCTCGAAGGGGCCGGGATCGCGCACGTCGTAGCAGTGGCTGAAGAGCTCCGCCTCGTCGCGATCCAGCACCGCGTCCACCTCCGAGCGGCTCCACACGTAGTAGCGCCCTTCCACGCCCTCGGAGTCCGCGTCCCATGCCGCGTAGAACGCTCCGTCCGGCGTTCCCAGGTCGTCGACCATCCAGTCCAGCGTGCGCACGGCGACGGCCCTCAGATCTTCCGCTCCCAGGAGCCGGTAGGCGTCGGTGTACAGACGCGCCAGCAGCGCGTTGTCGTAGAGCATCTTCTCGAAGTGCGGCACGAGCCAGGAGTCGTCCACCGAGTACCGGTGGAAGCCGCCGCCCAGATGATCGTGGATTCCCCCGGCGGCCATGGCCCGGAGCGTCTGCGTCACCATGTCGAGCGCCTCGCTCCGTCCCGTTCGGACGGAATGGCGCAGGAGAAGCTCGAGCGTGACCGGCTGCGGAAACTTCGGCGCACCGCCGAACCCACCGTGCCGCGTATCGTACTGCGACGTGAGCGCCGCCACCGCATCGTCGAGCACGGACGCACCGAGCCGGCTCTGGTCCGGATCCTGCCGCTCCACGCTGCGGCGCAGGGCCTCGACCAGGCGAGTCGCCGATGCGCGGACGTCGTCGGGGCGCGTGCGGTAGGCGTCGAGCACCGCTTCGAGGACCTGCCGGAACGAGGGCATGCCTCCCCGCGGCGTCGGCGGGAAGTACGTCCCCCCGTAATAGGGCTTGCCCTCCGGGGTCAGGAAGACGGTGAGCGGCCAGCCACCCCTGCCCGTCATCGCCTGGACGGCCCGCAGGTAGATCTGGTCCACATCCGGCCGCTCCTCGCGGTCGACCTTCACGCTGATGAACGCCTCGTTCAGGCGTCGCGCGACCTCGGGGTCCTCGAACGACTCGTGCGCCATGACGTGGCACCAGTGGCACGACGAGTAGCCGACGGACAACAGGATCGGCCGGTCCTCCTCGCGGGCGCGCTCGAAGGCTTCCGCGCACCACGGGTACCAGTCCACCGGATTGTCGGCGTGCTGGAGCAGGTACGGGCTGGTCTCTCGGGAGAGGCGGTTCGGCATGGGCGACACGGGGAGGGTTCACCGTCCGTCACGAGCATAGCGGGAGCGCCGGGGAGGCGTAAGGCTCGCTCCCGGGGCGCGGAGTCGCGAAAACAAATGATTATAGACCCGTTCGGATCGCGTCCGGACGGCGGGCGCGAAGACCCTCGTCGCCGAAAACCGAAGCCTCATAGGGAGATCGGCGTCCGAGTCGGTGGCGAAGGCCATCGTTGTTCGCTCGGGGATCGAGGCCTAGATTGCAAAAAGTGAACCGTCTCGTCCACCGTTTGGGTCGGACAGGCCTCCCCAGGAAAGGACAGCGCTTCTGTACTGGCGAATGGTCGGGCTGGCGTTTCGCCATCCTCGACTCCTTCCGCACCTGTTGCGGGCCGCCTGGACGTTCCGGGCCCGCACGTGGTATCGGCGGCCACCGTTCCTGCCGATTCCGTCCTCGTCCTACATGCGTTGGCGCATGGAGACGGCGTACGGCGATGCGGACGCGCAGCCCGGCCCGGGGGAATTGGAGCGCTATCTCCTGTGGGCGACGGACATGCGACGCCGCATGAGGAGGGGAATCCGGTGACCAGACTCGTCCTGCTCATCATCCTGGGTTTCGTCGCCTCCTACTATTTTCCCGACTCGAGACGCATGCTCGTCGACAAGACCAAAGCGCTGTGGGTCCCGGTCGTCGAGTGGAATTCGAGGCAGAAGATGCGCGAGGTGGCCCAGGACGTGGCCGACCAGGAGCGCTTGACGGGGCAGCTCCCGGATCGACGCAATTGGCGGCAGTGGCTCAATTACCGGTACACGATGGAATCATCCAAGCGCGACGCTTGGGGCACGATCTACGGGCTGAGGGTGTTCGCGGACTCGATCGGGATCGTCTCGTACGGCCCGGACCGGAAGCGAGGCACCGCCGACGACTTCATGGTGACCGTGCCTCGTGAGCGCATCGGGCGCCACTGAGCGCCCCATTCCGGATCGCACGTCGGCTTCGCTCCTTCTCTTCATTCGCCGCTCTTGAGCTTTTCCACCTCCGCGCTCCTCGCGCTGGTCCCCGTCTACGGTCCCTGGCTGATCTTCGCCTTCGCCGTGCTGGAGACCTGCTTCGTGACCGGCCTGGCGGTTCCCGCCGGGATGTCCGTGTCACTGGGGGCGATCCTGGCGCTGAACGGCACGATGCATCTGAGCTCGGTTGTCGTGGCCGCCGCGGCGGGCGGAGCCATCGGTGACTCCGCGGGCTTCTGGATCGGGCGTCTCGCCGGCCGGCGCCTCGTGACGGCTCAGGGTCGCGTCGCCGCCATGTTCGCTCGGGGGTCGCGAGGAGTCGGCCGCCGGTTCGGCCGGCACCCCCTGTACTCCGTCACGCTGGCCCGCCTGATCTCGTTCGTGCGCACCGTGATGCCGATGGCGGCGGGGATGAGCCCGCTGCCCTACCGGCGTTTCCTGCCGTACGAGCTCGTGGGCGTGGCGGCCTGGACCGTTCTCTACGTGTCCATCGGCGGTCTGGCCGGCGAGAGCTGGAGGCACGTCGTCCGGACGCTCAACGTGGGCGGCGCGCTGTCGCTCGTGGCCGTTCTGCTCCTCGTCTGGGTCCTGGTGCGGGCCGCCACCCGGCGAAGGGCGCGCCGCGCCGCGGGCGCGGGCACGACGGATTCGCCATGCTGAGCGTCGCGCTCACCGGCAACGTCGCGGCCGGAAAGTCCACGGTCGCCGAAGTCTGGCGCGGCGCCGGAATCCCGGTCGTGAGCGCGGACGATCTCGCCCGGCGCGTGGTGGAGCCGGGCACGCCCGGGCTCGAGGAGGTGCGGGCGACGTTCGGCGACGCGGTCGTGGGCCCGGACGGGCGGTTGGACCGTGCCCGCCTGCGCGAACGGGTGTTCGTGGACGACGAAGCGCGGGGCCGGCTCGAGGCGATCCTGCATCCGCGCATCCGCGCGCTCCAGGCGGCGTGGCTGGACGAGCGCCGGCGAGAGGGGGCCGCGATCGCCGTCACGGAGATTCCCCTCCTTTTCGAGACAGGCCGGGAAGGCGATTTCGACGTCACGGTGCTGGTCGACGCTCCCGGAGACGTGAGGCTCGCGCGTCTGGTGGAGACCCGAGGACTCTCCGAGCCGGAAGCACGGTTGATGATGGCCGCCCAGATGGATCCCGACGAGAAGCGACGCCGCGCCGACCTGGTCATCGACAACGAAGGCTCGGTCAACGACCTGGAGGCGCGCGCGCTCGAGACCCTGGAGGCTCTGAACGAGCGCGGCGAGTCGAGCACCGTGCTGCGCATGGACCTGCACCTGCATACGGCCGGATCGTGGGATTGCCTGTCCGATCCCCGTCGCGTTCTGGAGCGCGCCCGGGCCGCCGGTCTGGACCGCATCGCGATGACCGATCACAACCGTCTGGACGTCTCGCTCGAGATGGCCGCGGCTCATCCCGACGCCGTCATCCCCGGGGAGGAGGTGCGAACCGGCGAAGGGATCGACGTCATCGGTCTCTACATCCACGAAGAGATCCCCAAGGGGACGCCGGCCCGCGAGACCGTCGAGCGGATCCGCGCCCAGGGCGGCGTGCCGTACCTGCCGCACCCGTACGCGGGCGGGAAGGGTGGGGGCGGGCGATATGCCGAGGAGCTCGCCCCGCTCATGGACGTCGTGGAGGTCTTCAACGCGCGCCTGCACCCCGGGCGTCTCAACGCTCCCGCAGCGGACCTCGCGGCGCGGCACGGCCGGCTGCGCGGGGCGGGCTCGGATGCCCACACGCTCTCGGAGCTCGGAGGGGCATGGGTCGAGGTGCCACGGCACCCCAACGAGCCGGAGGCCTTCCTGAGCGCGATGGCGAGGGCGCGGGTGCACGGTCGGACGGCCTCGAACCTCGTGCACCTTGCCTCGACGTGGGCCAAGGTGCGCAAGCGGTTGCCCGGCGGCTCGTTCGGTGGAGGGCGCTGAAGCCACGGACGGGATCCTTCCGGTCGTGTCGGGGTCCTGGTAGCGGTCGCGGCTACCGAATGGGTATGTTCCGAAGGCGAGCGGATCTACCGTCCCCGTTGCTGCCCACGTTTGTCTCACCCGACAGGTCAGGAGTTGTTGTTGAGTTACCGGACGCCCGCAGCGCGGGTGCCATCGGTGAAGGCAGTGAGGGACGCGCTCCTGGCGGCACGCCATGCCGTGCTGACGACGCATATCAACGCAGACGGAGACGGGGCCGGATCCGAGGCGGCCGTCCTCTCGTGGATGCGCGCCAACGGCAGCGAAACCTGGATCGTCAACCCCACGCCCTTCCCGGATGCCTTCCGCTTCCTCGTCGAAAACGAGGACTGGATCGTCGACGCCGGCTCGGACAAGGCGCGTGACGTTTGCGAACAGGCCGATCTCGCCGTCGTGCTCGACACGGGGGAGGTTCCCCGCATCGGGCGCGTACGCTCGCTCATTCGCGACCTGACCACGGTCGTGATCGACCACCATCAGCCCAGCGATCAGCCCATCGGAGGCATCTCGCTGCGCGATCCCGAGGCGTGCGCCACGGGCGAGCTGGTCTACGACATTCTGACGGCCACGAAGGGGCCTTGGACGCGCGCCGCGCTCGAGGGGATGTACATCGCCATCCTCACCGATACCGGCTCGTTTCGCTTCACCAACGCGACGCCGGGCAGCCACCGCGTGGTCGCCGACCTGATCGAGCGGGGCGTGGACCCGGAGGCGATGCACTCGAAAGCCTACGGAGCGTACCCGCTGCGCAAGTTCCGCCTCCTGGAGCTCGCGCTCGCGACGCTGGAGCTCGACGAGGAATCGGGCGTGGCCTGGATGGTCATCCCGAAGGGCGCCATGGAGGCGGTCGGGGCAACGGGCGACGACCTCGAGGGCATGGTCGATGTGCCGCGTGGCGTGGCCGGCGCGCAGGTCGGGCTCCTGTTCCGACCGACGACCACGGGAGAGGTCAAGGTCTCGCTCCGTTCCAACGGTCCGGTGGACGTGAACGAGCTGGCTCGCCGCTTCGGAGGCGGGGGTCACATCAAGGCCTCGGGCGCCATGGTGTCGGGGACGATGGACGAAGCGGTTCACAAGGTCGTCGAAGCGACGCGCGCCGCGGCGATGCGCGTGATCGACGACATCGAGAGGGAACCCGTGTGACATCACCACGTACTGTAGACGGCGATGCGGATCCGGGCGTGCCCGAGGCTCTGCCGCGGACGCTCGCCCGGTTGGAGGCCCGCTTCGGGGTCGAGGCGCTGGATCGACTGTGGATCTTCCCGCCCCGACGCCGTGGCCGCCGCGAGCAGGGTCTGGTGGCCGTGAGCGTCTTTCTCGACGGGAAGGACGACGAGCGCCGGGCCGTGTTCACGGTCTCCTACCGGGCGGAGCGAACCGGACGGTCCTTGACCGTGGAGCCGGTGTTCACCCCCGAGGGGGATGCCCCGCCGGAGTCTCTTCCGCGCGTCATGGAAGGGGTCGTGCGGCGCAGCGGTGAGACGGAAGAGCCGCGTGAGGTGCGGATCGAAGGAGCCGCGGATCCCTTTACCGCCTTGATGGCGGAGTTCGACCCAGGATTGCTCGAGACGGAGCAGGCGTGAAGAACACCCCCACCACGGTGCCGTTCATACGGCTCTTCGCGCGGTACCTGCGCGAGCAGGGCCTTCCGGTGACGCAGCAGCGCGAGGCGATCGCCGAGGTCGTGTTCACCGCCAGCGACCACCTTTCCGTGGACGACATCGAGCACCAGCTCAGGAACCGCGGCGACCGAATCGGCAAGGCCACCATCTACCGCACCCTCGACCTTCTCGTACGCAGCCGTCTCGTCGAGGAGCACGACTTCGGAGAAGGGTTCAAGCGCTACGAGCATCGGCTCTCCCAACAGCCCGTGCACGAGCACCTGATCTGCGTGGAGTGCGGAAAGGTCATCGAATTCACGACCACCGAGGTGCAGCGGGTCGAGGCTCGGGTTCGGGTGGAGCACGGTTTCGTTCCCGTGCGGCATCGGCTCGAGATCTACGGTTTATGCCGCGAATGCCGGGAGGCCGGGGTCGACGTTCCGGACACGGGCTTGACCTGTCCCATCGAAACCGTCTAGTTTCGCGCGCTTTTTTCCACCGACATGCCGGCTTCCGCCGGACTCACACGCCCTCTCTCTCGGGAGGTGCCGCATGGCGCAGAGCAACCAGTACGTTCCCCAGAAGATGTTCTTCACGAAGGGCGTCGGGATCCACCGCGAGAAGCTGACGAGCTTCGAGATGGCGCTCCGCGACGCTCATATCGCGCAGCACAACATCGTGCGCATATCCTCCATTTTCCCTCCGCACTGCGAGATCGTCGAACGGGAGGAGGGCCTCAAGCTCCTCAAACCCGGTCAGGTCGTGTTCTGCGTGCTGTCGGAGGCGTCGACCAACGAGCCCAGCCGCCGGGTGGGGGCGACCGTCGGTGTGGCCATGCCGGCCGACCGCTCCCAGTACGGCTACATCTCGGAGCATCACGCGTTCGGCCAGTCCGAGAAGGTCATGGGCGACTACGCCGAGGACCTCGCGGCCCAGATGCTCGCGACCGTTCTGGGTGCGCCGTTCGATCCCGAGCAGGCGTGGGACGAGCGCAAGGAGCACTGGCGCCTGTCCGGCCACGTGGTCAACAGCATGAACCACACCGTGGTGGCCGAGGCGCCCGAGGACGGTTACTGGGTGACCGTCATCAGCGCGGCGGTGGCATGCGGCTGAGCCGCCGGTGACGGAGCGCGGCCTTCCGGAAGCGCTGCGGGGCCTTCCCCGCGAGCTTCCCCATGTGTTCCTCGGGCTCGAAGGTGCCGCGGCCGACTTCGCGACGTCGGCCGCGGTGCTCCTGCCGGTGCCCTACGAGTCCACGACTTCCTATGGGGGCGGGGCGCATCTCGGCCCGCGGGCGATCCTCGAGGCGTCGCGCTTCGTGGAGCTCTACGACCAGGAGCTCGACTGCGAGCCGTCGTCGATCGGCATCCACACGCTTCCGACGATCGAGCTGACGCGCGCGGGTGCCGCCTCGGCGATGGAGGAGCTCGAGCGCCTCTACGCGCGGGTGGCGGAGGCATGCGGCCATCGCTTCCTCTGTATGCTGGGCGGGGAGCACTCGGTGTCCGCTCCGGCGATCCGGGCCCAGGCGAAGCTCCACGATACGCGCCTGAGCGTCCTGCAGATGGACGCGCACGCGGACCTGCGGCCGGAATACGAGGGGACGCCGCACTCGCATGCCAGCGCCATGGCGCGGGTTGTCGAGCACGCGGACGTGGTGGGGGTGGGCATCCGCGCCGTGAGCTCGGAGGAGATGGAGCTCGTGCGCGGCTCGGACGCCACGACGCTCGTCTGGGCCGACGAGATGTGGGAGGACGACCGGTGGATGGACCGGGCGCTCGAGGCGCTCGGCCCGAAGGTCTACCTGACGTTCGATGTCGACTACTTCGACCCCTCGCTGGTTCCGTCCACGGGCACACCGGAGCCCGGAGGCGGCGACTGGTACCGCACGCTGCGGTTCCTGCGGCGCGTCTTCCGCGAGCGGGAGGTCGTGGCGATGGACGTGGTCGAGCTCGCGCCCGTCCCGGGGCTGCACGCGCCGGACTTCCTCGTGGCCAAGCTCGTCTACAAGCTGCTCGGCTATCGCTTCGAGGAGCGTCTGGGCCGCTGAGGGGAGGTGGGGTGGCAGCGGGCGGGGCCTGGCGGCTTGATCGCCGCACGGGCTGGGCCGACCTTTGGACCACGCCCGAATCGCCTGCCGATCCGCACCGGACGACTGATGCCCGACGTTTCCAAGCCAGACCCCCTTCATGTGCCTCTATCGAGGCGCGGGGTCGAGCTCGGCCGTGCGGCTCCGGGGGCCCGCGAGGCGTTTCCGCATCACGAAGTGGAGCGAGCGACCGGGTCGGCCACGATTCCGGGGAATCGTATCCGGCTGCAGTTCGAGGGCTCCAGCACGTTCGAGGCATGGCTGGACGCGATCGACGGAGCGGAGCGGTTCGTCTACTTCGAGAACTACGTGGTACGCGACGACCGGGTCGGGCGCGCGTTTCGCGAAGCGCTCATCGCGAAGGCGCGCCAGGGCGTTCCGGTCCTTCTGGTGCACGATTGGATCGGGTGCTGGGCGACGCCGCGCCGGTACTGGAAGCCGTTCCACCAGGCTGGCGTCCAGGTGCGTGCCTTCAACCGTCCCTCCGTGCGCGATCCGTTCGGCGTGCTTCAGCGGGACCATCGGAAGCTCGTCGTCGTGGACGGAGAGGTCGCGTTCATCGGTGGCTTCTGCGTCGGTGACGAGTGGGCAGGAGCGGGCCCCGAAGCGCCCTGGCGCGACACGGGCGCGGAGATCCGTGGACCGGCGGCCAAGGCGGCGGCGCGCGCGTTCGAGCGCATCTGGGCCCAGATGGGAGAGCCGTCGTTCCTGGCCCACACCCTTCCCGACCCACCCGAAGCGGGGCCGACACCGGTCTGGCTCATCCAGGGAGAGCCCGGACGGGCCCGCGTCTACCGGACGCTGCACCTGGCGGCGGTGCGTGCGCAGCGGAGCATCTGGGTCACCGACGCGTACTTCGTGGCCCCGAAGCCGATCTCCGAAGCGCTCGCCGCCGCGGCGCACCAGGGCGTGGATGTGCGTATCCTCGTGCCGGCCAACAACAACTGGCCATGGGTGGGCAGCCTGTCTCGAGGGGGCTACCGGTTCCTGCTGGAGAACGGGGTGCGGCTCTTCGAGTGGCAGGGCCCGATGATCCACGCCAAGACGTCGGTCGTGGACGGGATCTGGTGCCGCGTAGGATCGAGCAACCTGAACTCGGCGAGCCTGATGGGGAACTGGGAGCTGGACGTAGGCGTTTTGGACGAGAGCCTGGCGTCGCAGCTCGAAGGGCTCTTCCTGGCGGACATGGCGTCGTCGGTGGAGATCACCCTGCCGCGTCGTCCGGTGCGTCAGCTGTACCGGGGAGAGGGCGACACGCCCAAGGCGTCGCTGGATCCGGAGGGCACGCTGCCGGAGCGGCTGGAGCAACAGCTACGCACGCTGGGTACCGGGAGGCGCATACGCATGGCGCCCCTGGTTCGGGCCGGAACGGCGCTCGGCGATGCGTTGGCGGGTGACCGGTCGTTGGGTCGTGAGGACCGTACGATGCTGGGGACCTTGTCCGTGGCCATCCTGGTCCTGGCCCTGCTCGCGGCGCTCTTTCCGGACGTCGTGGGATGGGTGGTGGCAGTGGTGGCGGCCTGGTTCGGGATCGTCATCGGCGTGCGCGCGTACGTTCAGGCGCGCAGAGCCAGAATCGAAGAACGGTTGTCCGGAGAGCATCTGCTCGATCCAGGCGACGAACCAAGTGAGACGATATCGTGAACAACGTGGGTATCCTGATTGCCCTGACCGCGGGGATCCTGTCGTTCCTCTCCCCGTGCGTGCTGCCCCTGGTCCCCAGCTACCTGACGTTCGTCACGGGGATGAGCCTCGAGGACCTGCAGGAGGGAGTGGACCGACGAACCACGCTCATCCACTCGCTCCTCTTCGTGCTCGGCTTCTCGATCGTCTTCATCCTGCTCGGCGCGTCCGCGTCGTTTCTGGGGCAGTTCTTCCGCCAGTACCAGGTCTGGATCACCCGCATCGGCGGCCTGGTCATCATCGTGCTGGGGCTGCACCTGACCGGCATCCTCAAGCTCACGCCGCTCATGCGTGAGAAGCGCGTCCAGCTCAACGACAAGCCGGCGGGCTACCTCGGCACGGTCGGCGTCGGCGCCGCGTTCGCCGCGGGCTGGACGCCCTGCATCGGCCCCGTCCTGGGCGCGATCCTCACCTACGGCTTCTCGCAGCAGACGATGTGGGCGGGCGTGGGCCTTCTGACCGTGTACTCGATCGGTCTCGCGATTCCGTTCCTGGTGTCCGCGCTCCTCCTCGACTGGTTCCTCCAGACCTTCAAGCGCTTCCGCAAGTACATGCACGCCGTGGAGATCCTGTCCGGCGTGCTGCTCGTGTTCCTGGGACTGCTGCTGATGACCGGATCGTTCACGATCCTGAGCAGCTGGTTGAGCCGGTTCGAGCCGGCGTTCATTCTCAACCGGACCTGAGTCGACAGACCTGACCGTTCGGGGGTGGGTCCGGAGAGGTGCTCCCCTCTCCGCGCTCACCTGAATCGGGGGGGCGTCGCTTCCTGGGGTCCGCGGATCTTCTCGTTTCGCCGCGGGCCTGGCCGCGCGCGCCCTACCGCCCCATGCATCCCCGCCTCGGTGCCGCGGCATTCGGGGGCCGACGGTGAGCGCTGGTGGGCGTCACGGATCGGGCCGCCGCGGACATTCGAGCGCCGCTGCATCCGCCGGATGCTTCGTTGTACCTCCTTGAAATGGCGCTGCCGACAACGCTTCGCGTCGGTGCCCTGCGTCGAGGCACCTCGCCCAAGTGGCGCATCGACGCACTCGGGGGGGGCGCCGGGCCCGGGGGCCAGAGTGGGCCGGACTCGGGGGAGGCGGCACCGGAGTCGGACCGGCGTGCTGGCCGGACTCGGGGGAGGCGGCGCCGGAGTCGGACCGGCGTGCTGGCCGGACTCGGGGGAGGCGGCGCCGGGCCCGGACCAAGCGCGCTGGACGCACCCCGGGGGAGGCGGCGCCGGGCCCGGACCGAGCGCGCTGGACGCCCCCCGGGGGAGGCGCGGCGCCGGAGTCGAGGGAACGTCCGCCTGGGGAGTCTCGCGGTCGGGGATGCGGTTTCCCCTCCTGCTGCCCCGCGGGTAATTCCCCGACGTTCCTCCGCGTCCGGGTTGTCTTCCTGCTGAGCCGCGCTGAGCGTGGGTTCGTCCCCATGATCGTTCGTCGGCCTTGGTTGCATGGGGATTCGGCCGCGCCTGGACGGGCCGAGTCCCCTGGTTCGCGATCGAATCGCGGACGTTGGGGAATTTCCCGCGCGGGGCCGGGAGGCCGGCCGGGGTATTCGCTTCGGATGATCCCGAGGCACGGCGGAGAAGTCTGCCGCGACCACCGCGCGTCCATCCCGAGCGCGCCGAAGGCTCCGGGCGCTCACACGGGCGTCGGGGGCCCCGCCACGGGGCTCAAGCCGGCGTCGCTTCGCCCTCGAGCTTCTCCTCGAGCATCTGCCGCCGCAGCAGCCGCGCGTACGTCCCGTCGCTCGCGATCAGCTCCGCGTGCGTCCCGCGCTCCACGATGCGTCCGTCCTCGAGCACGAGGATCTGGTCGGCATTCATCACCGCCGACACCCGGTGGCTGATGATGAACGAGGTCCGCCCGGCCATCACCGCGCGCAGGTCCTCGAGGATCTTCGCTTCGGTGTGCGTATCCACGGCGCTCAGCGCGTCGTCGAGCACCAGGATGATCGGGTCGCGCGCGATCGCTCGGGCCAACGTCGCGCGCTGCTTCTGGCCGCCGGAGAGGTTGATCCCCCGCTCACCGAGGAGCGTGTCGTAGCGCTCGGGGAACTCCTCGATCTGATCGTGGAGCTGTGCGATCTGAGCGGCGTGCACGACCGGGTCCGGCGCCTCGATCTCCTCCATCGAGAACGGATCGGGCTCCTCGAGCCCGAGGCCGATGTTCGCGCGGATCGTATCGGAGAACAGGAAGGAGTCCTGCGGTACCATCCCGACGCGGCGGCGGATCTCCGCGGGATCGACCTCGGTGAGCGGCACGCCGTCGATGAGGACCTCGCCCGAGGTCGGGTCGTAGAGGCGCGCGATCAGCGCGATGACCGTGCTCTTGCCGGAGCCTGTGGGCCCGACGACGGCGACGGTCTGTCCCGGCCGCGCGACGAAGCTGACGCCGGACAGCACCACGCGATCGGTACCCGGGTACGCGAACGAGACATCGCGGAACTCGACCTCCCCCCGGGCATCCTCGAGCACGTATCCGCCTTCCGGCACGGCCAGGTTCGGTGCGGTACCGAGGATCTTGTTGAGCCGTCCCATCGAGGCGGCGCCACGCTGGAACAGATTGACCACCCACCCGAGCGCGATCATCGGCCAGGTCAGCAGCGCCAGGTAGAACCCGAATGCGACGAAGTCCCCGACGGTGATCTTGCCGCTGATGACCTCCAGGCCCCCGAGCCATAGGACGATCACCATCGCGAATCCGGCGATGAGCATGAGCAGCGGGTGGAACGCGCCCGCCGAGATCGCGAGCCGCATGTTCCGGTTCCGGTACTCGTCGTTCAGCTCGTCGAACTGGCTCGCCTGCTCGGCTTCCTGGGTGTAGGCCCGCACGATCCGTACGCCGGTGAGGTTCTCCTGCACCATCGTCGAGAGCGTGGAGAACTGCTCCTGGATCGCCTCGAAGCGGCGGTGGATCACTTTGCCGAACCCGAGCACGATCGGGGGCAGGATCACCATCGGCACCATCGCGTAGAGCGTGAGCCGCGGGCTGATCCAGAGCATGAGCGCGAGCGCGAAGACGAACCCGACCGTCGTGTTGACCGCGTACATCACGGCCGGGCCCACGGCCTGGCGCACCGCCAGGGTGTCGTTCGTGGCGCGGCTCATGAGATCGCCGGTGCGCCACGATCCGTAGAACGCGGGATCGAGGCGCAGCAGGTGGCGGAAGAAGTCGTTGCGCAGATCGACCTCGATCCTGCGGCTGATTCCGTTGAGCAGCTCGCGCATGCCGTAGCGCGCCGCGCCTCCCAGGAACGCGGCCACCACGATCAGCAGTCCGAGGACGCCGATCCGGCCGGCCGTCACGTTGGGATCGCCGATCCCGTCGATGGCCATCTTGATGAGCCACGGACCCGCCGCCTGGAAGACGTTGGCGAGCACGACGCACACCATCCCGAGCAGGAAGCCCCGTCGGTACGGCTTGAAGTAGGGCAGGGTGGAGCGAAGCGCGTTCATCGGGTCGGGTTCATCGGGTCTACGGGGTGGCGCGGGCAGAGGAGGGTCGATCGAGGAGCGCCACGGCTCCCCGGGCCAGGAGCGCGGAGCACAGCGGGAGGACGCGCTCGTCGATGTCGAACCGCGGAGAGTGGTGCTCCCTCGGATCGGGAAGCGCGGCGCCCACCCAGAAGAAGACCCCTG
Source organism: Longimicrobiales bacterium (assembly GCA_046704545.1). Classification (GTDB taxonomy): domain Bacteria; phylum Gemmatimonadota; class Gemmatimonadetes; order Longimicrobiales; family Gaopeijiaceae; genus SZUA-318. Next base: position 18,438 of record JBJKRT010000070.1, on the reverse strand, counting down.
GTGCCTCTCTCGCCAAGTAGGCGAAGTCCTCGGCCGCCATCGACGGATGCCCGGAGACGAGCGCGTCGTCGCCGAGCATCTCGCGCACCGCCCGCCGGACCACCGCGACCGCATCGTCGTCGTTCACGGTCGGCGGATAGCCCGGACCGACCTTCACGCGCACTCGCGCGCCGTGCCGCTCGAGCATGCCGAACGACGCCTCCACCGTCTCGACGAGCCGGCGGCGCACGTCGGGGTCGAAGTACCGCAGCGTGCCGCCGAGCACGACGCTTCCGGCGAGCACGTTCTGCGCGGTGCCACCGTGGATGGTCCCGAACGTCACGACACCGCTCTCCGCCGGGTTGAGGCGCCGGGAGACGGCCTGCTGCACGGAGACGACCCCCTGGGCGGCCAGCACCAGCGCGTCCACGCCCGCCTCGGGATAGGCGGCGTGGGCGCTCTTGCCGCCCACCTCGACCTCGAGCTCCTCCGAGCCGGCCATCACCGCGCCCTCCGACAGGTAGACCTTGCCGCTCGAGAGATGGCCGCCCACGTGGAGCCCGATCACGGCATCCACGCCCTGCATCGCCCCGTCCTCGATCATGCGCTGCGCACCGCTCTTGCCTTCGGCATCCGAGGACTCCTCGGAGGGCTGAAAGAGGAGGCGCAGCGTGCCGGAAGGGAGATCGCCCGCTTCCCTCAGCTCGGCGAGCAGACGCGCAGCGCCCACGAGCCCGCTCGTGTGGGCGTCGTGGCCGCAGGCGTGCATGATGCCGGGGTGCTCAGAGACGTAGTCGTGGTCCGCCTGCTCCTGGATCGGCAGCGCGTCCATGTCGGCGCGTAGCGCCACCACCGGCCCGCCGCCGTTCGCCAGCTCCGCGACCACGCCGGTGCCTCCGACGCCCGTCCGCACCTCGTAGCCGAGCGCGCGCACGGCGTCGGCCGCCAGACCCGCCGTGCGGGTCTCCTTGAAGCCCAGCTCCGGGTGCCGGTGCAGGTCTCTGCGCAGGGCCACGAGATCGTCGTGGAAGGCCTGCGCGCGCTCCAGAAGCTTCATCGCCGTCGTTGCCGCCTCTCATCGGCTCGGGTAACCTTCGTCCTTCGGCCACGGACAATACTCAGGCTCTTGAAAGCCCCACAAGCGCATGCAGGATCCACGTCTCACCGAGCAGCGCAATCCGCGCTCCGTGCGTATCGACGAGCTCGACGCGCTCGGAATCGTCGACCTCATCAACGCCGAGGACCGGATGGTGGCGGCCGCGGTGGGCGAGGAGCGCGAGGCCATCGCCCGCGCCGTGGAGCTGGCCGAGTCGGCGTTTCGCGCCGGAGGACGCCTCATCTACGTCGGTGCGGGCACGTCCGGACGCCTGGGCGTCCTCGACGCCGCCGAGATGCCGCCGACGTACGGGACCGACCCGGAGATGGTGCGCGGCCTCATCGCCGGGGGGTACGGGGCGCTCGTACGCGCGCAGGAAGGGGCCGAAGACCGCCCGGAGGACGGGGCGGCGGCCATCGAGCAGCTCGCCGTGGGCTCCGACGACTTCGTTCTCGGGATCGCGACGTCGGGAACCACGCCGTACGTTCACGGTGCGCTCGAGCGGGCGCGCGAGCACGGCGCCCGTACGGGCTTCCTTCTGTGCACGTATCCGTCGCCCGAGCTGGTGGCCCGTCACGACGTGGTCATCGCGCCGCTCGTGGGGCCCGAGGTCATCACCGGCTCCACGCGCATGAAGGCGGGCACGGCGACGAAGCTCGTGCTGAACACGATCACGACCGGAGCGATGGTGCGCCTGGGCAAGGTCTACGGAAATCTGATGGTCGATCTCCAGGTGACCTGCGCAAAGCTCCGCGACCGGGGAGAACGGATCCTGCAAGAGACGCTGACGATCGACCGTGATGCGGCGGGAGCGCTGCTCGAGCGCTCGGGGGGGCACGTGAAGACCGCGCTGGTGATGGGCCGGCTCGGCATCGACGCCGACGAGGCCCGACGACGCCTCGACGAGGCGGGCGGTGTGGTCTCGAACGTGCTGGGCGAGCTCGGCCGGGAGTCCACGTGAGCCGCAAAGAGCGGAGCCGCGGGAAGGGCGCCCGAGCGGCCACGGCCTCCGCGTCGGACGCGGCATCTTCCTCGGCGATCTCCGCCGAGCGCCTCCGATGGATCGTGCTGGCGGTGGTGCTCCTGGTCGCGGCGCTGATCGTCGCAGGAGCGTTCAACCGCGCTCCGCACAGCGGCGGCGACAACGCCGGATACGTGTCGCTGGCCTACTCGCTCGTGGCGCACCACAGCTACACCGAGGTGTGGGATCCCGCAGGGCTGCCGCACACGAAGTATCCGCCGGTCTTTCCGGCGCTGCTGGCCGTGCTGATCCTGCTGGGCGCCCGCACCTGGACGGCGCTCAAGACCGTGGCGGCCGTCTCGACGATCGTGGCCGTGGGCTTCACCTACCTGTGGGCCGAGCGACGCCTCGGCGTCGCTCGGGCCGCGGGCGTGGCGGTCGCGCTCGCGCTGTCCTCGTCCGTGGTGTACTACAGCCATTGGGTTCTTTCGGACCCGACCTTCCTGGCGTTCACCATGGTGAGCCTGTGGGCGCTCGACCGGGCCGACGAGGAGGGAGCGGGGGTCGGCTGGCTCGTGGTGGGCGCCCTCGCCGCGACGCTCGCGTACTTCACCCGCTCGGCAGGTGTGCCCCTGGTGGTGGCCCTCGCCGGCTGGCTCGCGCTGCGCAAGCGTTGGCGGGCATTGGTCGCCGTCGCGATCGGTGTGGGCGTTCCCGTCTTTCTCTGGTGGTTGAGAGCGCGCCTGGTCGGGCACATCGAGTACGCGTCCGAGTTCTGGATGGTCGATCCGTACAACCCGTCCCTCGGCCACGTCGGACTCGGCGGGCTCATCGGGCGCGTGCTGGGCAACATCAAGGGGTACACGGCCACCTACCTGCCCACGGGGATCGTGGGGCGGGGCGGGGGTCCGGGGGTGGTCGTGCTCGGCATCGCTCTGGTGGCTCTGGCGGTGGTGGGGTGGGTCCGACGAGGCGTTCGACGGATCGGGGTCGTGGAGATCTTCCTGCCGCTCTACGCGGCGGTCATCCTCCTCTGGCCCCAGGTCTGGTCCGGCGACCGCTTCGCGCTCCCGCTGCTGCCCGTGCTCTTCGTGCTCGCCCTCGAGGCCCTGTGGGACGGCGCCCGCAAGCTCGGCGGGCCGGCCGCCGTGGGGGCGGGCATCGTCGCGCTCCTGGTCGTCGTGCTGCCCGCCTTCGGCAACTGGCTCACGGCGACGCGGCAGGCCTCGGCGTGCGAAGCGCTGATCGAGACAAGCGGACCGTTCGCGTGCTACGGACCGGGCTTCACCCAGTTCGCGGAGGCGGCGACCTGGTCGGGATCCAACCTTCCGCGCAAGGCGGTCGTGCTGAGCCGCAAGCCCCGCATCTTCTACGTCCTGAGCGGGGTGCGTAGCCGGACCTTCCCGTTCGAGACCAGCTCGACCGCGAACCTGGCGCTGGCCGATTCGGTGGGAGCCCGCTACGAGCTGCTGGACGAGATCGACGGACTGGCCGGACACTACGTCGGCGGGGCGATCCGCCAGAGGCCGGGCGCATACTGCGCGCTGCGTGCGTTCAGCCAGGGGGCCAGGGTGGGAACGCGGATGTTCGGGGTGCTTCCGCCGGCCCAACGCGGACCCGAGCAGAAGACCGCGCCGGGAACGGGGGTTCGGATCGAGGGGTGTCCGCCGTCCTATCTGCGGGGACCCGCAGGCGCGGCGGGCTACGCCTCGTCGCCGCCGTCGTCGAGGATTCCGCTGCTCGACGGGCTGGACCCGTAGAGCAGCGCGAGCGCAAGGGCGAACGTCACGTGCTCGGCGAAGCTGCGGTCTTCGGGGGCCAGCTCCTCCAGGACCCTGGAGAGCGCCGGAACGCGCCCGAGCGGCGTGCGCGATCCCAGGAGCCGCGACAGGCCTCCGACCGGGTCGGCGACGTACTCGGCCGCTCCGTAGATCGTCCCTTTGACGAGCGGCGAGCCCGGTACGAGCGGCTCGACGGCGGCGCCGTAGACCACGCCCTGGCCCGCACCGAGGAGAAGACGCTCCCCGAGCGCGCCGTCCGTCAACCGAGTGGTTCCGCGTCCCTCGAGGAGTGGGCGAACCAGCTCGACGAGCAACGCCCCGCCCGCGCCCGCCGCACCGGCGCGAAGCAGGCGCAGGATGCCGCCACGCCGTCTCGGTTGCCAGGCGCTCACGGCACGGGCCGCCACCGTCGCGAGACCCGTTGCGAGCAGTTGCTCGGTTTCGGGCCGGCCACGCTCCTCGCGGTCCCGCGTGTGCGCGTCTCTGCGGCGGGCCTCCATACGCTCCCGCAGGCCGACGAGCTTGTGCTCCTTCGGCGCGGAGTGCCGTGCCCGCTCGAGGGCGAACCCGACCCGATACCAGAAGCTCTTGTTGGGAGGCATGCGTGACGACGTCCGAAGGTGGGAAGCTCCAGAAAAGGGTGGCGACGCGGCGCGCCTTTATCAAGGCGACGCGCAGGGTGCTCGAGCGTTCGGCCGCCACGCTCGCGGTGCTGGCGGCTATGGTCGCTGCCGGAGCGTCCCCGACGTCCGCGCAGGTCGCACCCGACCAGGCGTGGAGCACGCTGAAGACCGCGCACTTCCGCGTGACGTTCCCGCGCGGCGACGTCGAGCTCGGCAGGCGAGCGGCGGCGTGCGCCGAGCGTGCGTACGGGGAGCTCGCCAAATCGTTCGTGGCTCCACCGTCGGCCACCATCGACCTGCTCGTCACCGACGATACCGATTTCTCCAACGGGCTGACCGTGGTTTCGCCTTCGGATCGCATCACCGTGACCGCGCGTCCTCCGGTGGACGATCTCGACCTGGGCTTCTTCGACGACTGGATGCAGCTGGTCATCACGCACGAGCTCACACACGTCTTCCACCTGGACCGCACCGGCGGGGTCGGGTCGGTGCTGCGCCCGATCTTCGGGAGGGTGCCCACCACGTGGCCGTATTTCCCCGACGAGGCTCTTCCGCGATGGGCCACCGAGGGAACGGCGGTCTGGTACGAGTCGCTGCTCACCCACTCGGGGCGGCTGAAGGGCACGTACCACGACATGGTCCTGCGCACCGCGGTGCTCGAAGGCCGCTTCGAGAGTCTTGGCCAGGCGGCCGACGACTCTCCCGTCTGGCCCGGGGGTAACCGCTACTACGTGTACGGCTCCCTCTTCTTCCAGCACCTCCTCGACGAGCACGGCTCGAAGAAGATGGGGGCGTTCGCCAGGGACGTGGCCGGGCAGTGGATCCCCTATCGCCTGGACGCTGCGAGCCGGAAGGTGTTCGGCACGTCCTTCTCGGCCGAGTGGCGCGCGTGGGGCAAGGAGTTGAAGGCGAAGTACGCCGACCTCGACGCGAGGCTCGCGAAGCAGGGGCCGGTGACGCACGCCCAGCGCCTGACCCCCGGCGGGCGCCTGGACCTCTATCCCCGTGTATCTCCGGACGGCAAGCGGCTCGCGTACGCACACGCCGATGGTCGCAGCGACCCGCAGATCCGGGTGGCGGGCCTCCAAGCCGAGAACAGCCACGAGCTCGTGCGTACCAACGGCACGTCCAGCTTCGATTGGCTTCCCGACGGTGGAATCGTCTTCGCACAGGGCGAATACCAGGGACCGTATCGCACCTTCGAAGACCTGTACCGGATGAGCCCGTCCGGGCACGTGCACCGCCTCACGCACGGCGCCCGTCTCGAATGGCCCTCCGTCGGGCCCGACGGCACCTGGGCGGTGGCCGTGCAGGACGGGGGCGGCACGAACCGCCTCGTACGGGTCGATCTACGCACGGGTGCGATCCGGCCGATCACGGACCGGAGCCTGGACACGCTCTGGACGCAGCCGGCCGTGTCTCCCGACGGACGCTGGATCGCGGTGTCGCGCTGGACGCCCGGCGCGCACCTGGACCTCGTCGTGCTGGACGCCGCGGGCTCGGTCGTCTCCCGCGTCACGAACGACCGCGCCATGGATCTGTCCGCCACCTGGAGCCCGGACGGGCGCTACCTCCTCTGGAACTCGGACCGCACGGGTATCCTCAACATCCTCGGCGCTTCGGTGGACACCGCGACGGGGCGGGCCGGCCCGGTCCACCTCGTCACCAACGTGGAGACCGGTGCGGGCTACCCGTCGGTCGATCCTTCCGGCCGCTGGATCTACTTCTCGGGCTACCACGCCGTCGGATGGGACGTGGAGCGTATCCCCTTCTCACCCGGGAGCTGGCCGCTCGCGCCGGCCGCGCGGGCGAGCTTCCACGCGCCTCCCAGGCCCGACTCGATCCAGGATGCGGAGGCGCCCGGGCCCGTGAAGCCGTACTCCTCGCTTCCGACCTTCCTGCCGACGTACTGGGAGCCGCTCTACCGCGAGCCGGTCCGCACGCCCGCCGTGCGCGCGGGCAACGTGCGGATCCGCAGCCGCGAGGTGCTCGGTGCCGGGCTCGGCTTCCAGACCTCGTCCCGGGACCTGGTCGGACGCAACATCATGTCGGCGTACGGGCGCGTCTTCACCAAGGGCGGCAAGGCCGAAGGCGGCCTCTCGTACTCGTATGCCGGTCTGGGCAGCCCGATCGTCACGATTGGCGTCGACCAGTCGTGGAACGAGGACGGCGCTCGCCTCGGCCAGCGCGATTCACTGTCGGCGCCCGACACGCTCTTCGCGCTCCTGCGCGACCGCACGGTGAGCGGCTCGGTGTCGTTCTACCGCACTCGGTGGAGGAGGAGCGCCTCGCTCACCTTCAGCGGTGGGCTCACCGCGGAGCACGGCGAGCTCCTGAACAACGCGCTGAAACCCTCGACCGTGTACCGGTTCAGCCAGCCGAACCGCCGCCTGGGCGACCTGTCCGTGACGCTGGCGTACTCCACGGCGCGCACGCATCCCTTCCAGTTCGGCGCGTCCCAGGGCATCTCCGCGTTCGTGAGGGCCGGGGTGCGCCGTCAGCTTTCGTTGACCGACACGCTCCGAGGCGTGGCGGGCTACGACCCTGCGGTCGACAACGTGGTCGGCCAGGCCGCCGCCTACACGTCGTTCCGCGGGCCGGGCTACGCGGCGCACGTGCTGGCGCTCCGGTTCAGCGGAGGATACGCCCGCGGCCCCGGAGCCAACGAAGGCTACTTCGACGTGGGGGGAGCGTCAGGGAGCCCCGAGACCGTGGTCGGATACACGCTCTTCGGAGGCTCTCCGCTCCTCTTTCCGGTGCGCGGCTACCAGAGCGGTGACCGCTTCGGGCGCATCGCGTGGTCCGCCTCCGCGGAATACCGGTTTCCGCTCCTCTTGATCGATCGGGGGCTCGGCGCCTGGCCGCTCGCGGTCGACCGCGTCCAGGGCACCCTCTTTGCCGACGCAGGCAACGCCTGGGGGCCCCGGCTCGGGTTCGCAGGCTACGAGAACCCGCGCCGCTCGACGCTCGCCTCGGTCGGCGCCGAGCTCACCACGGACGTGCTCACCTTCTGGACGAACGGGCTCCTGCTCCGCGGCGGGGTGGCCTTCCCGCTCGTCTACCGCACCGGCGCGCAGCTCTACTTCAGGGTCGGCCTTTCGTTCTGAGGCGCCCGCCGGTCCGAGCTCAGGAGTCTCGCTCGTTCTTTCCGTGTTCGCGTCCCGCCGCGTGCCCCATGCGGTCCACGGAGGCGTGCAGGGCCTCGATCATCCGGGCGCGCTCCGCCTCGTCCGCTCCGACGGATGCCCGGTTGAGGCGGCGCACCTGGTCCATGAACCCGTTCACCTCCTCGCGGAGGTCGTGGTAGCGCCGCTCGTTGGGCAGGAAGGGGTTGGCGCGCCTCCAGCCGGCGAGCTCGATCAGGACGATACCGACGAGGACCAGGGTGAGGTGCGGCCGCACGCTGTGGCTCGTGGGCGTGACGAGCGCGGCGCCCACCACGAGGACGAGCCCCACGCCGGTCAGGACGACGACGACGGCCTTGCGGATCGATCTCACGGGAGCTGCTCCTTACCGAAGATATCCCGAAACTTCCTGCCTCCGACGGTGTAGCAATATAGGCTGCCGGGGTGAATTCGGCGTCCCACAAGAGATCGCCGGGGGAGGTGCCGGTCGGGGCCTGCGAGGATGCTTGACCCCTACATGTTGGGCCCGTAATATGGGTCCGCCGCAATATTCAGTGGTCCCGAACGGGCCTTTCCACAGATAGATCCTCGGCGGAAGAAGGTTTCCGCCGCTTTTCAACTGCGTATACACGCGCTTTCCACAGCGTTGTCCACAGGAGCTCCTCCCATGCCGCGTGTCCATCAGCCCCGCCCCGTGCCCGATACGGTCCTCTTCGACGACGTGGTGCCGGCCGACCTTCCGGTTCCCGAGTTGACGGAGAACGCCCGCATCGTGCTCGAACGGCGGTACCTGAAGAAGGACGCGGAAGGCAAACCGACGGAGGAGCCTCGAACGATGTTCTGGCGCGTGGCCCGGACGATCGCCGAGGTGGATGCCGCGTACGGGGCGTCGGATGCCGCCGTCGAGGAGGTCGCCCGCCAGTTCTACGACCTGATGATCCACGGCCGGTTCGAGCCGAACTCGCCCACCCTCATGAACGCCGGCCGGCCTCTCGGGCAGCTCTCGGCGTGTTTCGTTCTGCCCGTGGACGACGCGCTGTCCAACGGCCGGAGCGGCATCTACGACACGCTGAAGGCGATGGCGCTCGTGCACCAGTCGGGCGGTGGCACGGGCTTTTCGTTCTCGCGGCTGCGTCCGGAGGGCGACACCGTGCGCTCGACGATGGGCGTGGCGTCGGGCCCCGTGTCGTTCATGAAGCTCTACGACGCGAGCACGGAGGTCGTGAAGCAGGGCGGCACGCGTCGCGGCGCCAACATGGGCATCCTGCGCGTGGACCATCCCGACATACGGCGGTTCATCACCTGCAAGAACGACACGACGCAGGTGACGAACTTCAACATCTCGGTGGCGATCACCGACGCGTTCATGGAGGCCGTGAAGGAGGGCGGGAGCTACGATCTGCTCAGCCCCCGCAACGGTGAGGTGGTCGGGCAGGAGGACGCGCGCGAGATCTTCGACATGATCATCCGTGGCGCGTGGCTCACCGGCGAGCCCGGCACGTTCTTCATCGACCGCGCCAACGAGCACAATCCCGTGCCCGCGCTGGGTAGCTACGAGGCGACCAACCCGTGTGGTGAGCAGCCGTTGCTGGCGTACGACGTCTGCAATCTCGGCAGCATCAACCTCGGGAAGTTCGTGAAGCCCGACGCGCGCCCCGGCACCGATCCGGACGAAGCGATCGACTGGGACGGGCTGCGTCAGGTCGTGCATCTGGCGACGCACTTCCTCGACAACGTCATCGACGCCAACCGCTATCCGCTCCAGGCGATCCACGACCTCGCCCAGCAGATCCGCCGGGTCGGCCTCGGCGTGATGGGTTGGGCCGACATGCTCGTGCGTCTCGGCATCGCCTACGACTCGCCCGAGGGTGTGGAGATGGGCCGGCGGGTGATGGGGTTCGTGAACGAAGAGGCGCGCAACGCGTCGGAGCGGCTGGCAGAGACCCGTGGGGTCTTCCCGGCGTGGGAGGAGTCGATCTGGGGGCCCGACGCTTCGGCTCCGAGGCCCCTCGACGGTGCGCGTGTGCGACCGGAGCGGGCGCTGCGCAACTGCAATCTGACGACGGTCGCGCCCACGGGCACGATCTCGATCTTCGCCGGGTGCTCCGGTGGGATCGAGCCGCTGTTCGCCGTCGCGTTCATGCGCAACCAGGCCGGTGTCATGATGCCGGACGTGAACCCCGACTTCGTGCGTCTCGCGGAGGAGCAGGGGTGGTACAGCCCCGAGCTCATGGAGCGGATCGCCGAGGAGGGACACATCCACTTCCCGGAGGTTCCCGAGGACGTGCAGCGCGTCTTCCGCACGGCCCACGACATCACGCCGGAGTGGCACGTGCGCATGCAGGCCGCCTTCCAGGAACACACGGACTCGGCCATCTCCAAGACCACGAATTTCGCGCACGAGGCGACCGAAGACGACGTGCGTGAGATCTATCAGCTCGCCTTCGAGCTCGGCTGCAAGGGCGTGACGGTGTACCGTGACGGATCGCGCCAGGGTCAGGTGCTCTCGACCGGCAAGACCGGCAAGGGTGAGGCGGGCGAAGCGGCCCCGGGCAGGGTCTCGGAGCTCGAGCAGCAGCTCGCCGACGCCCGTGAAGAGGCGCACAATCTGCGCGTCCAGATCGAGCAGGAGCGGACGCGGGCCGAGGAGGAGGACGTCAGCGCCAAGGCATCGCGGCACAAGCGGCGCCGGCCCCAGGTGCTGCGCGGTCACACGATGAAGATGATGTCGCCGCTCGGGGACATGTACGTCACGATCAACGAGGACGACCAGGGCCGGCCCTTCGAGGTGTTCTGCACGCTGGGCAAGGCGGGCGGCGCCGCCATGGCGGATGCCGAGGCGCTGGGCCGTCTGATCTCGTTGGCGCTGCGCTCCGGAATTCCGATCGCCGACGTTCGAGACCAGCTCCGCGGCATCTCCTGCGATCGCGCCGTGGGCGTGGGGCCGCACAAGGTGCTTTCGGCGCCCGACGCGATCGGCCAGGCCATCGAGCGCTACCTCGAGGAGAAGAGCGGCGTGCAGGAGGCGCTCCCGCTGGCCGTCGCTCCCCCGACCGGATCGGAGGGCGCGCAGCCGAAGGTCAACGCCTTCCACGCGAGCCGCTCCGAGAGCTTCCTCGGTGCGTGCCCCGAGTGCGGTGCCGGCCAGCTCTCCTACGAGGAAGGCTGCATGAAGTGCCACGTGTGCGGGTACAGCGAGTGCGGATAGACCCATCGCACGATCAGCAGGTCGAGCGGCCCGACACCCCCACGCTGTCGGGCCGCTCGTCGTTGGCGCTGCGTTCGGTGTCGAGCCGACGGCAGAGGCGATGAAGGAAAGGGTGGCTCAGAACACACCGCCGCGACCAGCCGGGTAGCTCGAGGAGCCCGTTCGACAATTTCCGGACCTCCGAAACGGAGCCTGGGCAACGCTCGCTCGGGCGACTAGGTTGCTCCCAGGAGTGGCGCCTACGGAGGAGACGACGATGAAGTCTCGAAGGGTATGGCCCGTCGCTGCGGCCGCTGCCACGATCCTGGCGTGCGGATGCACTTCCAAGGAGGCGGTCAGCCCCGAGCAGAATCCTACGATCGAGGCCCTGTCCGCGGTGTCTCTGCAGGGAACGGTGGACGGCGTCCTGACGCCTTCCGTCGTGGTCCGCGACTCGCACGGAAATCCCGTGTCGGGGCTGCCCATCCAATGGAGGGTCGAAACCGGCGGCGGCAGCGTGGTCGACTCCGTCACCCAGAGCGACGACCAGGGCCGGGCTTCCGCGACCTGGCTCTTGCCGGCCCATCAGGGCACCTACACTGCGGTGGCCCGCGTGGACCCGATCGACAGCTTGAGCTTCTATGCGGTCGTGGCGCCGGACAGCGTGCCGCCGGTGCTGCTCGGACTGGAGCGCCGCGACAGCGCCGTCCAGGTCGGGGACACTGCGGTGCACGTGCGGTTTACGGTCATGGCCGCGGACAGCGGGTCGGGCGTCTACTGGACGGTCGTCCGCCTATCCCCTCCCGGGGGAAGCGGAGGCGCCATGTGCTCGAACCTGTCAGCTGACACGGCCCACTCCATCGAGCGCACCGTTCCCTGCGACCTGGCGATCCCCGCACACGCCAAGCCCGGACCGTGGCACGTCTCCCTGCTCGTCCTCCAGGACCGCATGCGGAACGAGACGCAGCTGACCGGGGCCCAGCTGGCGAGCCGGGGCTATCCCGTGACCGTCCAGGTATCCTCTGCCACGTCCGATCTCCTACCTCCCAGGATCCTGTCGCTGTCCATGAAGCCCGACTCTGTAGCTCTGGACACCGCCGACGCGACGGTCGTGTTCAGCGCGCGGCTCGTCGACGACGGCGTGTCGGGCGTCAAGCAGGCGCAACTCGCCGTCGACGCGCTCAACCCGGACCTGTTCGTCGAGTGCCTGAACATGAGCTTGGTCTCGGGGAGCGTTCAGGATGGCATCTGGAGCTGCCCCGTCACGTTCCCCAAGGGAGGGCGACCGGGGACATGGAACGTCGCGCGCTTCACCGCCTGGGACGCGACCGGAAACTCGAAGACCTGGATGACCTCCAACCTGCAACAGGCCGGGTTGCACACCGGCATCACGGTCACCGACGCTCACGCGGATACCGTTCCTCCGGTCCTCCTGAGCCTTTCCGTGCAGCCCGACTCGGTCCACCTCGTCGACGCGGCTGCGACCGTCGAGGTGAGCATCGGCGCCGCGGATGACGGGTTGGGAATCGCGTACGTGGAAGCGTTGATCGGCGGTCCGAGCGACAACGGTTCCGTCGGGAAGAGGATGACGGTGCCCGCCGAAGGCAACGTCGCGAATGGGGTGTATCGCTGCACCCTCACCATCCCGGCCGCCGGCGTCGCAGGAACCTGGGCCCTCGAGCACGTCATCCTCGCGGATTCCGCGGGCAACACCCGGGACCTGTCTCCGCAGGACCTCGTGGACGCCGGGTTCGACCCGTACGTGAAGGTGACACGCTAGGAGTCTGTCCGAGTAATACAGTGGGCCGCGCTCAGGGGTCTCGCGAGGCTCAGACTAGAAGAGACGACGAGTCGTAGCCTAAGCTACGGCGAGGAGGAACGACGACGCGACCACCGCTTCGCGGCGGTGCCCGCCCTCGACCCCCCTGAGCCCAACGCTATGAAAGATATGACCTTACCTGATCGTGGGTTGGGGCGGCACGGCCCCGACCACGCCTGTCGGCGCGGTGCCCTCGTCGTTGGCCCGCCTCGACGTAGCTATGGCTATGCCTTCGGCGAACCGCCTCGAATCTGGGGCCATGGAGCTCCCGGGCACCCGTGCGATAGCATGGGTCCGGCCCACTGTATTACTCGGACAGACTCCTAGCGGTCTTGCATTGCGTATTAGATGCGCTAGCGTGAAGTTCTTGGAAACTTCCTGCCCTCGGATAACCGTTCGACCGGAGGGCTACCATGAAGACGCTGCGCTGTGCGGCCGTCGCGCTCCTGATTCTCGCACTGCCTGCTGCGGGCATTCGCGCGCAGGAGCCGACGCTCGAGGGAAAGTCGGTGCTGGAGCTCCATGCCGGGATGTGGACCGGGGCGAGCGTCACGAACGAAGTCGGCGCGTCGGGCGTCCGGGCCAGCGCCGATGTCAACTCGTTCGTCGGAGGCCTCCTGTACGCCTACGGTCTGCGAGAGAACGTCGCGGTCACGGTGAGCGCGGGCGTCTTGTCGGCCGGGGCGAACGTGAGGGTCGGCGCGGGCACCGTCAGCGAAGAGAGCGGCACGGTCGTTCCTCTTCTTCTGGGGCTGCGGTACTACGTTCCCTCCCCGAAGCCGGGCGCCAAGGTACGGCCGTTCCTTTCGGCCGCCGCGGGCCCCTACGTCGGCAACGGACAGAGCGTCCGCATCGCATCGACCGTGGTCGAGGAAGCCCACACGGAGGCAGCGTTCGGAGGCCGCTTCGGAGGGGGAATCGACGCTCACCTCGGCCAGCGGTTCAAGCTGATCGTCAACGTCGGATACAACGTCATGACGGATTTCTCGACGCCCGTCACCGGACGACGGAGCTTCAACGGCGGCGACTTCTCGGCGGGGGTCGGCTACACGTTCTGAGCTCGGCGATGCCATTGCCGGTTCCCGCGTGGCGCATGACATTGCCGGGTCACTTCGCCCACTTCCTCCCATCGCACCGGCATGCGCACCCTCCGCGTTCGAGCTCCGCTCGCCCTGGCATCCGTCCTCTTCGGCACCTTCCTGTGGGCCGCCTGCAAGCCCGGCGACCAGGGGGGGACGGGGCCCACACCGGGCGAGCCGACGTTCGATGGTGCCAAGGCGATGGCGCTCGTGGATACGCAGGTCGCGTTCGGGCCGCGCGTGCCCGGCACGAAGCCGCACGAGGAGCAGGCGGCGTGGATGATCTCGCGTCTCGATTCCGTCGCCGATTCGGTGGTGGTCGACCGGTTCACCGACACGCTACCGGGCGTGGGTCCGCTCCCGCTGACGAACGTGATGGCGAAGTTTCGCCCGCACGACACGAGGCGCATCCTCCTGCTCACGCACTGGGACACGCGGCCGCACGCGGACCAGAGTCCCGACTCGGCCGACCGCTCGAAGCCGATTCCGGGCGCCAACGACGGGGGGTCCGGCACGGCGGTGCTCCTCGAGCTGGCGGGCATCCTGAAGAAGGATCCGCCGCCCATGGGCATCGACCTCCTCTTCGTCGACGGCGAGGACTACGGGCCCAGCACCAAGGAGATGTTCCTCGGGGCGGAGCGCTACGCGAAGTCGCTCGACCCGAAGCACCGGCCGATCTACGGGGTGCTGCTCGACATGGTCGGTGACGCCGATCCGAGCTTCCCCGTCGAGGCCAACTCCGCCTCGGCGGCGCCGGTGGTGGTCGAGAAGGTATGGGAGGCGGCCGCCCGCCTGGGCCTCCAGAAGTACTTTCCCAATACGGTGGGTCCTTCGATCTACGACGACCACATCGCGCTCAACCGGGCCGGCCTGCCGACCGTAGACGTCATCGACTTCGAGTACGGCCCGAACAACCGGTACTGGCACACCCTCCAGGACACGCCGGCGCACATGAGCGCCAAGACCCTGGGGATGGTCGGCCAGGTCATGGTCGAGCTCATCTACTCCGGAGGCTGACGAAACCCATGCCCGGCGAGCCGGACGCCCACACCGAGGTCCGGAGCGGTGCGCGTGCGACGCTTTCGCGCGCGTGGCCCTACCTCCTGCTCGGGTTCGCGCTGCTCGCCGTGGGCGTGTCCGCGTGGCAGCCGGTGCCCGCCGGCGTCTGGCACGACGACGGCGTCTACATGCTCGTGTCGAAGTCCCTCGCCTCCGGGGGTGGGCTCCGCTACACGGGGGTGCCGGGTCATCCTCCGGCAGTCAAGTTCCCACCGCTCTATCCGGGTGTCCTGGCCGTGCTCTGGCTCGTGTTCGGCTCGATCGGGCCGGTCACGCTGGCGGCGGAATGGCTGAACCTCGCCTTCCTGGCGCTCGCCGGCACGATGCTCGCCTGGGCGCTCGTGCGCGAGGGCGTGCTGCCCAGGCGCCGCGCGATCGTGGTCTCCGGCCTGGCCTTCATCTCCGCGGACCTCTGGCGCATCGCGCTGATTCCGCTCTCCGAGGCGCTGTTCGTGGCAATCGGCGCATGCGCGCTCGTCGCCTGGCGACCGGCACGGGACGAGGGTCGCCGATGGGGCTGGGTCCCACTCTCCCTCACCCTCGTCGCGCTCGTGCTCACGCGCTCCGCGGGTGTGGCTTTCGTGGCGGGGTTCGCGATCGCGCTGCTCGTGCGGCGTCGGGTGCGCCGCGCCGGGCTGGTTGCCGGACCTGCCGTGCTGGCCATGCTCGCGTGGGGCCTGTGGGCGCATCACCAGGCACAATTGATCCCGCCCAGCCTGAGGGACCTGCTCGGCCCGTACGGAGGATGGCTGGCGGGCGAGACGCTCGGCGCGCCGGCCGCGTTCCTGACGGCGCTGCCGTGGCAGATCCTCGGCGTGCTCGGCGAGGTGGCCTCGTTCCTCGTGCCGGGACTGGTCGGGCTGATGGTCTGGGTAGCGGGGTTCCCGTTGGCGCTCGCGGTCGTGTGGGGCGTCGTACGGCTCGCACGATCCTTCCCGCCCATCCCGTGGATCGTGGGCGCGTATCTGGGGATGATCGTGGTGTGGCCCTACCTCGATCGCCGTCTCGCGGTGCCGATCCATCCGCTCGTCGTGGTGCTGCTCGCCGTCGGCGGACTCGACCTCCTGCGCCGCTGGCGCCGTCCGTGGGCGCGCGGGCTGGTCGTGGCGCTCGCGTTCCTCTGGGTCGGCGGCTACTCGGCCCTGTCTGCGGAGCGCGACACGACCGGCTGGGCCGTGGCACCGTACCGCCTGCGTGCCCGCCGGCTCGCCGCCGCCGTCCAGGCGCTGGACCGCACCGCGCCCGCGAGCGCCGTCGTCGGCGCACCCGAGTTCTGGGCGGCGCTCTACCTGCACGGCGGGTGGAAGGTCGTGCCCAGCGCGCGCTTCGCCCCCAGAGCGGAGGGCGGGGACACGCCCGTCTGGGGCACGCCCATGCAGCAGCTCCAGACCTGGTGGGTCACGGGCGTCGACCATGTCCTGCTCGAGCAGGGCGGTGAGATCCACGGCAAGGCGCTCGATCTCCTGGACGGGCGTTGTCCTGGATCCGTGCACATCCTGGCGCGCATGCCGCCGCAGCTCCTGGTGAAGCTCGACTGGGGCCCGGCCTGTGCGGCCGCGTTGGGGCTGAAGGGGAGGGGAGCCGGTTAGGTCGGATTCAGCGCCCGGTGGACGCGCTCCGGTGGGCCGAAGACGCCCCGCTCACCACTCGATCGTTCCCTGCTTGCTCGTGTCGACCTGCTCGCCGTCGCCGCCGCCGAGCAGCACCTGCTCGATCTGCTGGTAGAGGAACTCCCGCGCCTTGGTCTCGCGTGGATCGAGTCCGTAGTGGTTGATCAGCAGCGTCTGGTGTTGAAGCCAGTCCTGCCAGCAGTTGGCGCAGATCTCGGCCTGGATACGCTCGCCCAACTCGTTGCGGAAGGGGGGTCTGGGGAGACGAGGCGCGTCGCTTCCGCATCGCCGGCAATGGATCGTCTCGTCACTCATGGTATCTTACCTCATGGCCTTTGGCCGCGCGTTCGCGGGGTATGCCGAGTTTCTGTGCCGCTCGGCCGCCAAATACCCGAGGGTGCGCCGACGGATCCGACCTCCCCCGATCCGTCTTGTTCCCGGGTCCGGCCGGATGCCGAGCGAGGTGCTCGTCATCGGTCCGCAGGCCCGTCGCCGCTGGAGATACCTTGCCACGAAGCGCCATCACAGGTACCGGCTTCTACGTTCCCGATCGCGTGGTGACCAACGAGGAGCTCACGCGGCTCATGGACACCTCCGACGCGTGGATCGTCGAGCGCACCGGTATCCGTGAGCGCCGCTGGGTCGAGGAGGGCATGAGCGGCGCCGAGATGGCGAGACGTGCCAGTGAAGACGCGCTCGTGGCGGCCGGGCTCGAGGCTTCGGACCTGGACGCCATCGTGCTCGCGACCCTGAGCCCGGATCACTTCTTTCCGGGCACGGGCGTGTTCCTGCAGCGCGAGCTCGGAGTCCCCGGTATTCCCGCCATCGACGTCCGC
The DNA here is from genome assembly GCA_046704545.1 of Longimicrobiales bacterium. GTDB lineage: Bacteria > Gemmatimonadota > Gemmatimonadetes > Longimicrobiales > Gaopeijiaceae > SZUA-318. Next base: position 1,283 of record JBJKRT010000070.1, on the reverse strand, counting down.
GCACAGTGCTCGGGATTCCTCTACGGACTCTCGATCGCGGACGCATTCATCCGGGCCGGGCAGTACCGAACGGTTCTCCTGGTCGGCGTCGAGATCCATTCCACCGGACTCGACCTGTCCACCCGCGGACGCGATCTGGCCGTGCTGTTCGGCGACGGCGCGGGCGCGGCCGTGCTCACGGCGACGGAGGAGGACGGCCGTGGGGTGCTCTCGACGCACCTCCACGCCGACGGTCGCCATGCGGAGATGCTGTGGGCGGAGTTCGAGTCCAGCAAGCACCATCCCCGCCTCGAGCACTGGATGCTCGAAGAGGGGCGACACTACCCGTCGATGCAGGGAAAGGAGGTGTTCAAGCACGCCGTGGTACGCATGCCCGAGGTCGTGGAGGAAGCACTCGCCGCGAACGGATTGGGCACGCAGGACGTCGATCTTCTCATCCCGCACCAGGCGAACCATCGGATCTCGGAGATGGTGCGTCGGAAGCTCGGGCTGCCCGAAGAGAAGCTCGTGGACAACATCGACCGGTACGGCAACACCACCGCCGCCACCATCCCGATCGCGCTCGCCGAGGCGGTGCGTGACGGACGGTTGCAGCGGGGCGATCTGCTGTGCATGGTCGCCTTCGGCTCGGGGTTTACCTGGGCCTCGGCGCTCGTGCGGTGGTGAGCGCGACGAGTCGTGACCGTGCGGTACGCAACCGTGGCACGACCGATGCTCCAATACGCGTTTACCATTGTCCAACGAAGCGTTAACTTTTCCGGCTATCACAAACCCGGGTTGGTGAGAGACCAATGGCGCTGACCAAGAAACAGCTGGCCCACATCGAGAAGCGATTGCTCGACGAGCGGTCCCGCGCGCTCAAGGCGCTCGGGCTGTTCGACGAGATGGCGAAAGCCGACCGCGAGTCCGGAGATTCCGACCTCTCGGCATACACCGATCACATGGCCGATCAGGGCACCGAGGCCATGGAGCGGGAGAAGGCCGCCGCGTTCGCGACCAAGGAGGGTCGCTATCTCTACAGGCTCGAGGAGGCGCTGCGTCGCCTCTACAACGAGCCGGCCAAGTTCGGGCAGTGCTTCACGTGCGGCTCGGACGTGGGATTCGACCGCCTGGACGCGCTTCCGCACGCGCGCTACTGCATCAACTGCAAGCGCAAGGAAGAGGACGTGGCCTGAGGCCGGTCGAGGGCCGCCCGCACGATAGGAGAGAGGGGTGCGGCGCCCGGGGGCGGGGGCCCCCGCCGCGTCGATGCGGGCTGGGGGTGTCGAGGAGATTGTGATGGG